>CAZNFM010000016.1:0-104464 GCA_964572385.1 uncultured Planctomycetaceae bacterium
CGTACAGCCGAAAGCCGCCACGCTCCTCGACCACGCGCCCCGCGTCGCGCAGGATCCGCTCGAAGACGCCCTGCCGAACCCAGCGTTGGAAGTGCCGGTGGACGGCGCTCTTGGAGCCGAACTCCGGCGGGAGGTCCTTCCACTTGGCCCCGTTGTCCAGGATCCAGAAGATGCCGCCCAGCACCCGGGCCTTGTCCAGCGGGGGCCGCCCGCCCTTCGGGTTGACCGGCGCATCGGGGATCCGTTCCAGCAACCAATCGCGAATGTCATCCGTGAGCTTCAGCATGTTGTGTAGTATACATCATGGATATACAAAATGCAAGTTTAGGGATAGGTTCTAGTCGCTTAGCAAGGCTTGTGTTTTAAAAATGTCATCGCCGACGCTTATACATTCCGTTTAACTCACCTTCTTAGCGCACGCCGCACGTAACCGACAACCGCGCGCAGTGTCCCCGTGTCTCCAGGGTCGTCCGGCTTCATGCCGCCGCACAACGGCGCGAAGCCGGACGACCGGGCCGCGTATGCGGGGCAGGCACGGCTGCCAAAGGCCCGCAACGGCGCCACCGCCCCCCGGGCAACGCCGCGTGTTGCGGGCGGACACGGCCGCGCCGTGGGTCGCCCGAAGGGTAAAGCGACGCTCCGCACCGGCTGCGCCGCGGTCGTCCGGTTTGTGCACTCCCATGCAGCCCGCGGGCGGTCGGCGGAGGCGACGGTTTGGGAGCCGCCTCCACCGCCGCCGCACGGGACCGGTTTTTCCGCAGATCGCCTCGGCGTGACGCGAGCCAGTCGGACCCACATGACCCCGGGCGACAATTCACCCACCTCGCCTGGCCCGCAGCGCCGCAGCGCTGCGGACGGGCGGGACCTGCTCATTCAGCCAAGAGCGGCACCAGCCCGCCGGCGGACATTGCCGCCTGTTTTCGAACTGTGCCCTTCATGGCCTTGGACAACGTGTTGGGCAGTCCGTTGGCCTGCTCGAAGAGCTGCACGTCCTTATAGTCCATCACGCCGTCGCCGTTGAAGTCCACGCTGCCGCCGACCTCCGGATCCAGCTCGGTGATCAGGGCGCTGACTTGTTTCGCCAGCAACGCTTTCGGCAGCTCATTCATACCGCCGTCGGCGAGCGACGTGCAGGCGCAGGAACTGTTGGTGTGCCAGCCGGTAGTGAGGAACGTGTAGTCCTCGATGGACACCAAGCCGTTGAGACTGAAGTCCGTATCCCGAATGCCGCTCCAGGGGCAGCTTCCCCAGCGCGGGGCGCTAAATGTGTTGTACTGATAGATAAACAGCGTCACGTCGTGGATGTCGATGTCTCCATCGTTGTCGGTGTCGCCGCCGGCCAGAGACATCGGAGCGGCGGTGTACGTCGTTTCAGTCACGCCGAGGCCGACCGTGCTCCACTTGGTGTGCTGTTCATCCTTGGCGCACAATTCATTCCAGTCGCCGCACGCCACCGCGAAAGTCACGGTGCCGGTCGCCGGGTTGCCGGTGAACGTCACCGGCACCGACACCGCCGGGGCGCAGGCTCCCGTCCCAGAGTTTCGGGCGCGGAACTTGATACACCGCGTCATGGACCCGCCGGGAGGATTCGGCCAGGAGGCAGCGTCCACCCCGATCAACGTCACCGTGGCGTTGACAATATTGACCGGGTTGACGGTGACGGTGAACGAGCATGTCGACGTATTGAGGCAATCGTCCACAAACGTGTAGGTCACGGTTGTTGTGCCCGTCGGGAACGCGGACCCCGGCTGATGCGACCGCGTGGTCCAGGGAACAGCGCCACAGCACGCATCCGTCGCCGTCGGCTCCGTCCAGGTGACGCTTGCCGTGCAACTGCCCGCATCGGCGTCCACCATGATGCTGCCGGGGCAGCCGGTTATGGTCGGCGGGGTGGTATCCACGATGGTGAACGTGGCGGTGGTCTCCGCATAGTTACCGCAAGCATCCGTGGCCCGGAAGGTGACCGTCGCTGCACCGGTCGCACAGCAGAGGTCTGACAGGCCGCCGAAGTTGTTGCTCCACGTCACTCCGCCACAGACATCCATGGCGGCGGCGCCACCATTACCCCCAAGCCAGGCATCCAGCGCGGCAATGTTGCCGGCTCCGTCGCATTCGACCGTCAGGTTTGCCGCTGCCGGGTCGATGCTGGGAGGCGTGGTATCTGTCACGGTGAAGGTGGCGGTTGTCTCGGCGTAGTCCCCGCACGGGTCGGTCGCCCGGAATGTCACCGTGACCGCACCGGTTGCACCGCACAAGTCAGAAAGCGTGGCCGGGTCGGGAGTGTAGGACCAGGTGAGACTTCCGCAATTGTCGGTGGCGCTGGCCCCGCCGTGGTCGTCGAGCCAGGCCGCCAAAGCAACGACATTTCCGGCGCCGTCGCACTCGACGATCTGGTCGGCAGCCGAGGAGCTGATCACGGGTGCCGTGTCATCGAGGCGAATGTGCGGCGAGTTGACGAGATTGGTCGGCGTGACCGGGTTGCCCTGGTAGCTGAGTTCCGATGGGAATCCGCCGGAGCCGGCCAGGATCTCGAGTTGCTCGGTAGCACACTCGTCGACTACATCGAACACCAGTGTGGCCAGCAGCGAGTCGGCATGGGTGCCGGAGCTGCCGAACGTGTCATTGGCGGCCAACTCGAGAGTGCCGTCGTTGGACTGATCGATCGAATATAGCGGCAGAAGGAAGGTGCAATAACTACTCAGGATGCCGCGGTACGTCAGTTTCGCTGGGTCGTATTGCACGTAGGCCGTGTATCCAGTCACGTTCTGGGTGAGGTTTCGCATCCAGAGCTCAACCGTGACCTGATGCCCGGCCTCGCCCGCATGCGTGTCGTCCTGGCAGTCGGCGGCCTCCAGAACCAGTGTCCCCGCGCCGCCCAGCCAGGGGCAGTAGTCGACGTAGTCGCTCACCGCGTTGCCGTTCCCATCCTCGTTCGTCATCGTGGCGGGGTCGTGACACGGCGGGTTGTCGGCCTCGTCGTCGCCCGACCCGTCATACGGACCCGAGCCATGTCCCCACCAGTTGTTCTTTGCGTTCACATCGCGGCCGGGGTCCATCGCGTAAAGGCCTGCCGACACGTTGCTGACGATGGAGTTGAGACTTGCCGTAATGACGACCGGCGCGACGTAGCTACCACTGTAGTAGGCGACGATGCCATAGTCCCAGTCCTTCACCGTGGAATGCGTCAGCGTCAGGTTCACGGCTTTCGTTCCGGTCCCAAACGCGCCGATGCCCCATGAATCCGCGGCATCACTCCCGGCGAACGTGGAGTTGGTCACGGTCACGGTCATGTCGCCTCGTCCCCCCTTGTCCGGACTATCGCTCGGATCAATGGGAGAAGGCAGAGGACGTCCGGCGTCGCCGTTGCGGAGTGATGAAGTGCTGTTGTAAACATAAAAGCCGTCACCGGCCGTTGCGACGTCGTGGAGGACCGTCAGATTGGAGAAGCTCGCAGCGGGCGTGTTGATGAGGTACACCGAAGGCAGGTTATTCTCGAACTGGCCTCCGCTGACGGTGAGGCCGGCAGCGGTATCCACCAGGAGGCCGGTGGAAGCCCAACTGCCGCCGGTGTACATATGCCCGGACACCACGCAGTCGGAGATTGTTCCGGCAGCCCCGTAGCTGATCTGGATGCCGTTCTGAGCCGTCGTGGAGATTGCCCCCTTGCCAATGGCCGTGCACCCGGTGACTGTCGCCGTGAGACCCGTGCCCAGCAGGGCCATGCCGTTCTTCTGATACTCCGTCACCGTCGTGCCGGCGACATTCACGGTGTATGTGCCGGAGTTGGCGTTGTAGGCATAAATGCATACCCCGTGCTGGGTCCCGCTGAAGGGTGTATTTTGGATGTTGAGGATATAGCAATCCTGCACGCTGCCGCCGGCCTTCCAGAAGCCAATGCCGACAAATCGGTAGTTGCTGTTGCCCCGGCCGTAGCCGTCCACGCGGAGGTTCTGAATGGTCACGCCGGTGGCGTCGTGGACTCCGATGACCGGATAGTTAAATACGTTGGTGCTGGTCTCGAACCTGTACGGCAGCGGCCCGACCGGCGAGCGGATGATGCTGTCGACAGCGGGGTCATCGCCGGAGCCAGAGCCGATCAGGCTCAGGTCGTCACTACTGATCTCGACCTGCTCCTCGTAAGTGCCGGGGGACAGATAGATCGTGCTGCCCGACACGGAATCCACGCTTTCCTGTATCGCCCCGTACGCTGGATCATAGCGGGGGCAGTCGTCGACCCAGAGCGTGGATAGATCAGGCTGAAAGCCCGTCGTCCACGTCGGATCCAGGGGATCCACATCAGTATCCGTCCCAGAGGCCAGCCAGGGGCTGTAGTCAACCCCCGGATCAACTAAGCTGAGGATATCGTCGAGGTCCGCGGTGCCATACCAATTCAGGGCGGCATTGACGATGTTGTCCGGATTGCTGTTGCCGATAGCCAACTCATCATTTTCACCAAGGTCATTGTTGCGAATCGCCGGTGCGATTGTTGTGTCACTGCTGTCATAGCCAATCGCAACGCCCGTCGTGCATTCATTAATGAAATTCCACTCCGCGCCCAGCACGGTGCCCGCTCCGTAGTAGGTTGTGGCCAGAATGCCTGCCGACGTTGAACCATCGGAAGAGGCCACCCCTGTGCAACCCGACACCGTACTCCAGTAGACGTCCAGCTCGGCCCCACCGCCGGTCTCGAATGCGTAATCGAGCCAGTCGCCCTCCCCCTTGCCGGCGTAGGTGCAACTGGTCACCTGGGTGTGGACGCCTGCGCCGAAGGTAAATACGCCGATGCGCCCAATGCCGGAAAACGAGCACCGCTCAATTGTGTTGTTCTGCTTGGCATAAGCGCAGACGCCGCGGCCGTAGTAATTGGGTGGACCGCCTGCGCCCCAGGCGATGTTGCGAATGGTACAATCATGAATGAGGATGCGGCTGGTCGTCGACAAGACGCCGATGGCGACGTTGCGCCCGACCCCGTCCAGGGTTACCCAGAACAGTTCGAGGCCGAAGTCGAGTGCCAGGTCGGCCGCAACCGGCGCAGTGACCAGGAACCAGCCGCGATTGTCGCCGCTCAAGGTGGTGTCTTGCGCCGGCTTGATGACGACGTCGGTCGGTTCGTCGCCCCACCCGACGATGGCCAAACGTCGATTGATGACGAGCTGGCCGGTTTCGACATAGGTGCCGGCAGCCATATTGATCGTGCTGCCGTCCGGGGCGGTCTGCACTGCGTGCTGTAAGGTCCGCCAAGCCGTTTCCCAGCTCGTGCCGGTTGCCGCATCGTTTCCGTCGGTCTTGACGTAGTACTCCGACCGCGGTCCGTCGAGCTGGGCGACCGCTTGCGGCTTGCTTGGCGCCCAGCCCGGTTCGTTGCTGGGCTGTGGAGGTTGCGCGAGGGCAGTGCCGCAGAAGATTGCCACCGCCGCAGCGAATAACTGGATTCTCCATGCGTTCATGATGTCTGACTCTCCTTCTTTTCGCTCTGCCACGCGCCGCACCGCAAACCACGTGTTCGCGCCGCGGCGGGGGCCGCCGTCTGTTGAATCCACGCTGTGGTCAACCCATTCCCGGAGAGCCATCGTCCTGCGGAGGTGCCGGGCCCTCGTCCCCTTGCTGTGGTGGTTGGCTGTGGTTCGCTCCTTTCCTAAAATGCACCGACCGTCCCGGGTCCGTGCTAGATGCCGAGCACGCCGCCGGACTGCGGCAAGGCCTTCGTCTGTGGGGCTGAGGCCGGTTGCGCGGCGCCAGCCTGCCCTAACGCCGTCGACAGGGCATTACCCAAACCATGCCTGCGCTCAAAGGTACGGACGTCGCGATAATCCAATAGACCGTCGTGGTTCAGGTCCGCGCGCGCCGCGACCCAGGCGGGCACTGCCGTCGCCGCGACGACCGCCGGACCGGCGGGTATCTTGTCCGGGGCTGTGCCGTCCGTTCCCCAACAGCCGCACGGCGCCCACGTGAGCCAACCGGCTGTAAGGAAAGTCCAATCGACGGCGTTGATCGTGCCGTCGTTGCTGAAGTCCGCATCGCGCCCACCGGCCCACGGACAGCCGCCCGCCACGGCGGGGCCGCCATAGACCGCCATGAAGAAGGTCACGTCGTGAATATCGACGTCGCTGTCGTTGTCGGTGTCGCCGCCGATCAAGCTCAGCAGGCTGTTCGCGGTGAAATGCGTCCCGTGGTCGGTCAGAGTGGTCGAGGCGAAGAGCGTGTGTTGCTCGTCCTTCGCACAGAGAAGGGTCCAGTCGCCGCAGGGGACCGCAACCGTGCCGACAAAGCGGACCGGCGTGGCCGGCAGGGTCTGACCGGGATCCTGATAGCCGTCGCCGTCCGCGTCGTCGCCGTCGTGGTCGAGGAAGGTGAGCACGTGGTCGCCGACGGCGGAGCAGTCGTCCACGATGAAGCGGATGCAGCGCTGCACACCGGCAAGGTGCACACCGACAAGCTCAGCCTCGACCTCTACATTCGCGGTTGCGGCCGCCGTGATGCGGATGTCGTCCGTGCCGGAGCAGCCGTGGTCGTCAATCACCGTGACGCTGTAGGTGCCCGAGGCCGTCACCACGATGGTCTGGGTGGCGGCTCCGGTGGACCACAGGTAACCCACGTAGCCCGCCCCGGCGTCCAGCAAGACCGGCGTGCCTTCGCAGACGATCTCGCCGGGCGTGGCGGTGATCACCGGCGCGGGGTCGGCGAAGACCTCGACGTTCGTACAGGCCGTGCTGGTGCAGCCTTGGTCGTCGGTGACGGTGAGGCAGTACTCCCCGGGCACGGCGGGCACGACGACGGGGTTTTGCTCGTTCGAGCTGAAGTCGCCGGGGCCGATCCACTCGTAGGCAGCCATGCCCGCCGGCCCACCCAACAGGCTGACGGCCTGGCCATCGCAAACGGGGCCGGTGTTGCCGGCGGCGGCCACCGGGTTCGCGTAGACGGTGATCTCCCTGGTTCCTTCGCAGGAGCAGCCGTGGCGGTCGGTGATGGACACCCCGACGACCAGCGTGCCGACACCGCCCGAGGTGAAAACGATCGTCGGGGTGCCCTGCCCGGACTCGATCTGCCCTCCCTCGATCGTCCAAACGTAAGCGGCCTCGTCGCCCGCGTCCGGCACGGCGGCGACGTATCCGCCGACCCCGGCGCAAACGCCTTCCGCGACATCGATGTCGCAAGGCGGCAGGGCCCGCACCACCAGAACGGCGGGATCACTGTATGCCGCGTGGCATTCATCCGTCGCGACCGCCCGATAGAGACCCGCATCGGACGCCTGGGCCGGGCTCAGGACCAACGTCGGCCCGACGGCGTCAGGCAGGTTCTCCCAAGTGCCGAGGTCCTGGTTGTACTTCTGCCACTGGTAGCCTACTGCTCCGCAGTTGTCCGTAGCCGTCGCCGTGAAGATCGCGTCGCCGCCGGCGCGCAGACCTCCAGGCTGTCGGGATGATCGGTGAAGACCGGCCCGTCACCATCCAGGAACACCACCGCGGAGTTGGACAGCGCGGTCGGGACCGGTACACCCTGGTAGCTCAGCTCGGAAGGAAACGGTTGATTAAGATCGAAAACCACGGAGCAGCAGATCGTGCATTCGCCGACGGGGTAAACCGTGAAGACGAGTGCGGCCAGCATTGCCTCGCTGCTGGTTCCCGGGCCGAAAGTGGAACCGTCGAGGCGAAGCCAGCCGGGGCTGACCTCCGCGGTCAATACGGGCTGGACGTGCACGCCGAAAGGCGACGCCGTGTAGGCGCTGAGCGATCCGCAGTATGCCAGCCGGTCATGGTCATATTCCAAGAAGGCCTGGAAGCCGGTCACCGGCTGTTGCAGGTTTCGCATGTGCAGTTGGATGACGATCTGATCGCCCGGCCAGCCGGGAAAAGCATCAAGCTGGCAAAAATCCGCTTCCAGCGCGAGCCGCCCCAAGGGAAGGACATCGACGATGTCGATCGCGGTGCCGGCGGCCGCCCCCAGGAGGTTGGTTTGCGGCGGGGACGGAGCAAACACCCGGGTCGTGCAGTCTGCCTGCTGAATCACCAGATCGATCGGCGCACCCGTGGCGGTCTGCAAAGCGGTGAATTCGAAGGTGGTCACCACGATTGACCCGAAAGCCGGGACGACGGCCGAATCCGGCGGCGGCGGAGCCAGCGCCGTGTAGAGCGCTTCCCCGTCTGCCAGCACATCGTTCAGGCCGCAGGGGTCGGGCAGGAAACCGTGGAACATCCAGGGATCCGGCGTGGGGTTGGTGTAGCCGAGAAGCTGTAGAACCGCAGGATCCCACTGGACGATGGCATCGACCGCGGCGACTTCCTGCGGCGTGCCGAGCGTGTTCGCGGCGATCAGATCGATCCGGGCGGTTTGTCCGACCTGAACCGGATTCGCCTGGGGTTGCAGCGACAGGTTCACGGCGGCCTCCAGCACCGCCGGCGACAGGTAGCCCCCAACCACGACGAGCAGAGAGGTGATCCAGCGCATGAGTACCCGCTCCTCACCTGCGGCAGGCCCTGCCGAACGTGCGATTCCTCATCCCGGCGTCGGCCCGGCCCGACTCTTCGTTAACGCGAACA
Source organism: uncultured Planctomycetaceae bacterium (assembly GCA_964572385.1). GTDB lineage: Bacteria > Planctomycetota > Phycisphaerae > UBA1845 > UTPLA1 > CAZNFM01. Next base: position 8,538 of record CAZNFM010000016.1, read on the forward strand.
TCGCCGGGCGCGGCCTCGCGGCGAGGCTCATCGGCCAGCCCGCCCTGCCGGTCACCGGCCGACCAAGCTCCCCACGCGGAGCGATGCTCTTCGGCGTATTCCCCCACAGAGGACGCCGGCTCCATCCGGCGTTGGCAACCCGCGACACTCGCCGGGCTGCGGCTCCCTTCGTCTCCGTCTGCGGCCCAGTTCGTCTTCCGGCCCGCTGCCGCACCCTCCTCGGCCCGTGGGCGACGACATGCGAAGCGATCACCACAGCCGGCAATCTCACTCTTAGCCTATCCGGCATGTCCGCTTCAATCGGGTATTTGCCCTATTTTCAGGAAAAACCTGCGGATACCGGAAACGCGGGAACCCATGAACGGAAGGCGGGCGGTCGTTGAGCGGGATCGGGGAGATTCACCGCCGGAGGGCGGGGAACGATCGCCAGAAGGCGGGGAATGACCGCCAGAAGGCGGGGAACGACCGCCGGAAGGCGGGGAATGACCGCCAGAAGGCGGGGAATGACCGCCAGAAGGCGGGGAACGACCGCCGGAAGGCGGGGAACGATTGCCAGAAGGCGGGGAACGACCGCCGGAAAGAGTGGATTGACCTCCGGAACCGACGCCCTTTTTTGCCGGGTCCGGACCGCACCGCAGGAGGCAGGTGACAGCAGCCAATCGGGGCGACACGATTCGAACGTGCGACCTTCTGCACCCCATGCAGACGCTCTAAACCAGGCTGAGCTACGCCCCGGTCGCGGCGATTCGTTCGCGGTCGATTAGAGCCGAATCCGGGCCGGTTGTCAAACGAGCCCCGTCGCCGGTCGGCTGACGCCCGTCGCCGGTCGGTTGACGCCCGTCGCCGGTCGGTTGACGCCTGTCGCCAGCAGGCTGACGCCTGTCGCGGGTCGGCTGACGCCCGTCGCCGGTCGGTTGACGCCCGTCGCGGGTCGGCTGACGCCTGTCGCGGGTCGGTTGACGCCGACAGCCGGTCGGGATAGCTTCGCCCCGCCCGGGGCGAGGCGGTCCGCGAGGTCGGTTCCGTGCCGGACGCCGCCGGGCCGGCGGGAGATCCTCCGTTGAACGAATTGATCTCGTGGGTGCTGCTGGCCGCCTATGCGGGCGGCGTCGCCGCGCTGGCGGTGAGCCTCTGGCGCACCGTGCGGCTGCTCCGCGACCAGCGGGCCCCGCCGCCCGCCATCGACCCGGCGGGGCCGTGGCCCAGCCTCGACGTGCTGGTCCCCGTCAAGGACGAGGCCGCCCACATCGCCCGCTGCCTCGAATCCGTCCTGGCCCAGGACTATCCCGGGCTGCGGGTGACCGTGGTGAACGATCGCTCCACCGACGGCACCGAGCAGGTCGTGCAGGCCCTCCAGGACCGCTGCCCCGAACTCCGCCGCGTGGACATCCACGAACTGCCCGCGGGCTATTACGGCAAGCCGCACGCCCTCCACCAGGTCACCGGCGGGCTGACCGGCGAATGCCTGGCCTTCGTGGACAGCGACCTCCACCTCCGGCCGCATTGCCTGCGGACGCTGATCGCCCACCTCCGCGCGAACCGGCTGGACTGGGTGGCGACCATGGGCGGGCCGGAGCTGCGGCGCTTTTGGGAACGGCTGCTCATGCCGCTGTTCGGGGCGGTGGCCTTCGCCTGGTACGACCCGCGGAAGATCAGCGATCCGCGGTGGCCGGACGCCATCGGCAGCGCCTTGATGGTCTGCCGCCGCGACGCCTACGCGGCCATCGGCGGGCACGGCGCGGTGCTGCGGATCTACGACGAGGACAGCGAGCTGATCCGCCTCGCCAAGCGGGCCGGGCAGCGGGTGTCGTTCGTGCTGGCCTCGGAGCTGTTCACGCAGCGGCATTACGGCACGCTGGCCCGCACGGTGCACGGGCTGACGCGGACCTGCATCGGCGGGATCAAGACCCTGCCCCGCCTGCTGTTCACCATCTTCGCCCTGAACTTCGTCTCCGTGCTGCCGGGGCCGATCGTCGCGCTGCTGGGCGGGTTGACGGCGGCGGGGGTGACGGTCCCGCTGGCGGCGGGCTGGCTGGCCCTGGCCGGGCTGCATGCCGGGCTGGGCCTGGCCCTCGCCGGGCTGATCTACCGCGAGGCCGGGGTTTCGGCCCGCTACGCGGTCCTGCACCCGCTGGGGGCCCTGGTCCTGATGTACATCTGCGGCCGGGCCATCCGGCAGATCCGGCGGGGCGGGGCCATCACCTGGCGGGGGACGACGTACGCCGAGCCGCGGCCGAACGCCGCCTAGCCGCGGGGAGGCGCCCGCCGGGTACGGCGGCGGGGCGGGCGGGTCCGGCCGCCGGCGGCCGGTCGGCAGCCGGGCGTGGTCGGCGGTCTGGGGTCGGCAACGCCGCTGGGGCCGCCGCCGAGGCGTTTTCCGCCCCCGCCGGGGCGTTTTCCGCCGCCGGCGAGGCGTCTGCCGCCGCCGCCAAGCCGTTTTCCGCTCTCGCCGAGCCGATTCCCGCCGCCGCCGAGGCGCCTGCCGCCGCCGCCGAGCCGATTTCCGCCGCCGCCGAGCCGTCTGACGCCCCCGCCGGGGCGTTTTCCGCCGCCGCCGAGCCGCCTGACGCCCCCGCCGAGGCCGCAGCGGCCCTGGCGGGGCTGAAATCGGCCTCGCGGCGGCCATGAGCGGCGGAATCTGCGCGATCGGCAACGTCCGAGTACGAACCGGCGGTCATCGCCGTGCGCGCGGATGCGACCGACGCGGCCCCGGCAGCCCCGTGAGCGGCCCGGGCGACCCGGCTCGCGGCCCCGGCGTCCGGCCCCGCGGCCCCAGCGTTCGGCCCCGCGGCCCCGGCGGCGGGTGCGGCGTCCGCGACGCCGGGCGTCGAGCCATGCACAGCGGCTGTTCATGGATGTTTTACGGCCGATCCAGGCCCGCCGACGACCGCCCAAGGATGGGCCGGGGACCGACCTCCGGCCGCTCCGGTCGCGCCGCCCGCCCGCCTCGGCGGGCCAGCCCCATCCGCTGACCCGGCGGCCGGTCGACGACCCCGTGCAGCGCCGTCGGCGTCTGGCGGCCCCCCGTTCCCCCGCCCCCGGCGATCGGGCGGGGCCGCTTCCAGCGGCGCAGGGCTTGATCCCCGCGCGCCGAAAGGGTACAATCCATTGCGTCTTGAGGCGGTCGGGCTCCCAGCCGGCGAGTCGGGAACCCGGCGGCCGGTCATCTCGCAACCGCCCACGGTGGAGTCCAGAAGGCCAGGGGAATACGGGAAGCTCCGCGGAGTGCTCGCCGCCGTTCCGGAAGCGGTACGCTCCTCTCTTGCAGCGGAAGTCCCCCCGATCTGACATAGAGCGTGATGAAACGGAGAAGGAGAAGGGGAGCAGCGGTGGCCGGCCGCCGGCGGATCGTCCGGAGGATCGGCGAGGAGGCCCCACCGGCTGCTCGAAGCATATTGAGGATGGAGGTACAGCAGATGAGGAAACTGGTTCTGATATTGGCTCTGCTGGGGCTGGCGGCGTCGCCGGCCTTCGCCGAGCTGGCCAACCTCGAGCCGATCAGCAAGCTGAACTACATGGATCTGTTCGGCGTGGCCCAGCCGCGAACCACGGTGGTCTATTCCAACGTGGACACCGTCACCGCGGCCTACTCGCGGCCGAACCCGCCCGCCGAGGAGATCGGCGATGAACTGCTCATGATCGGCGGCGGCCCGCTGGATTCAGTCAAGTTCTCGGTGTTCAACAGCGGCAGCTCCGGCGGCGGCGAACTGCTCACCGCCGACCTGACGCTGAAGTTCTACAACTGGGATAATATCGGCGGCACGTTCGTCCTGGCCGGCACGCTGTTCTACGACAACGTGGACTTCTCCGGCGGCCAGGGCGCCGGCTTCGGTCTGGCCCCGAACTACTACACGACGTATTCGGTGACCGGGCTGTACGATCCGAACAACCCGATCAACCTGACCGACGACATCCTGGCCACGCTGACCATCAGCGACCTGACCGGCGGGGCCAACCGCGTCGGCCAGGTGCTGGCCAACCCGCCGGCCATCGGCTCCAGCACGGACGACTTCTTCCGCGAGGGCTCCTGGTACTGGTTCGGCGGCAATCCCGTCGCCAACTTCTACTGGGAGATCGGCGTGATCCCCGAGCCGGCCACCCTGGCGCTGCTGGCGTTGGGCGGCCTGGCCCTCCGGCGCCGCCGCTGAGGCGACGCCGGCTCGCCCGAGGGAGGCGGGTGCGGCCTGAGCCGCGGCGACCCCCGCTCCCTCGACAGCAAGACCTGCTTTCACGGGGCGGCGCTCCAGTTCGTCCGGGGCGGCCGCCCCGTCCTTTTGCGCGGGCAGCGCGAAGAGCGGGCGAGGCGAAGGCCCGACCGCTCGGCCCGCATCGGCCTGATTTTGAGACCCCTCGTTCACCGGATCACGAGGTCGCAATATGCAATTATAGCGGTTTATCCCACGTTGCAGAATCCAACAAATCGACGGCTGGGCGACCGCCGAAAAGCTTGAACTCCCGACCGGGCCGTGGTAACATAGGCCAGACGCAAGTGGAGGGAGAGGTTTCGAGGAGGAGAGCGAGAGGGCCTGTCTGGCGGTTTCCCGCACTGCCCGATCATCCGCAATCGACTTCAGCCCGACGACACCGGGATGCCCGTCGGCGGGCTCGGCAAGGATGGCCGGATATCCGCGTTTGTCTTCTTGCCTCTCCGGAAGCCGGAGGGCAAGTTCGGTTTGGGCTTGTGGCTCAGATCAGTTTGGGCTTTGTTTCAGGAAGGAGAATGGTATGAAGAAAGTGTTTGTTCTGGTTGCAGTCTTGGCGGCATCACCGGCGCTGGCCGACCCGGTGATCTGGGACAACGGCATGACCTACAGCTCGGGGTATTCCTCGCAGTTGGACACGGCGTACCCGTTCGAGTCCCGCGTGGCGGATGACTTCATCCTCCAGCCCAACGCCAACATCATCACCGATGTGCATTGGCTCGGCGTCTATTGGAACCCCGGCCCTCCGGGCAACGCCACGGCGTTCAACATCTACTTCTACGCCGATGACGGGACCGGCAACGCCCCCACCCAGCCCGGCACGGAGATCGCCTCCTACACGTTCCCGTTCGCCAGCGTGAACGAGTTCGACACCGGCGGCGGACTCTACAGCTACGATGTCGTGCTGCCGACCCCGCTGGCCCTCGCCCCCGGCGTGAAGCACTGGATCACCATCCAGTCCGTCAACAACTTCCCGCCGCAGTGGGGCTGGGCGGTCCATGAAGGCATCCTGCTCCATGAGGCCGTCCAGGGCTTCCCGCTGCTGGGCCTGCCGTACTGGAGCGATCCGGCTCAGGGCGAGTACGACGCCGCGTTCCAGCTCACGGGCATTCCGGAGCCGGCCACGCTGGCCCTGCTCGGTCTGGGCCTCGTCGGCCTGATCCGCCGCCGCTAGGCGGCGGAAAACCGCTGTCGCACGAGACAGCCGGCGTTGAATGATGAAACGGGCGGCCTCTCCCATGCGGGGAGGTCGCCCGTCTTTCTTTTCAACATGCCCGCCCCACGCCCGGGTGACCGGCGGCGTCAGGACTGCGGGGTGAGGATCAGGCGAGCAGGATCATAACCCTTCTCCGGCAGGCGGCCGAGGATGTCCTGATAGACGGCGTCCGGGAGGCTCGCAGTGCGGCTCAGGATCCAGAGCGTGCTGCGACTCGGCTCGCCGACGACCGCCCATTGATAGTCGGGGTCGAGGTCGATGATCCAGTACGGGGCGCCGAAAGGCGGGAAGAAGCTCACGGTCAGCTTGGCCGGAACCGAAGGGTCGGCAATCGTGGCCACACCTTCGATCCGCGACTCCGGGCCGTCCAGCGCGCCTTCTCTACAAACATTGATCACCCGAATCGAGCCGTCCTCCCGCAGCGCGTACTCTGCGGTGGTTCCGCCGAAGCACTGCTGCTGGAAGAAGTTCGGATATCTGGCAATCTCGTACCACTTGCCAACATACCGACTCAGATCGACATTTTCGACCACAGCCAGAGGAGGAAACAACAGCTCGTAGCCGCAACCGGCTACCACGGGCCACAGCCCGATCAAGCCACCCAGCACCCTTCGCGCCCAACGGCTTGGCCCAGCGCGGCGCATCCCGCGGCTCCAACCCGTAATCACCAGACCACAACCAGCCCTTTCGTTAGATCCGACACTTCGCATGACCCAGCTCCTTTCAAAGAACGCAGGCAATCCGCTCCCCCACCAGACGAACTACCGATCCGATGTTCCCCGCGATCTCACTCGAATGCCATCATCGGCAGATCCTAGGCGGTTAAACCTGGTTCGGCCGACGGATCCGGCGCTATGATCACGCGGGTATCGTCCCGAATGTCTGGGAAGAAAATCCGCCCGGAGTCTTCACCGCTCGAAGAGCACACGGAAAGGAATACCGCATGGAGATCATCCGTCCGACACGTTCCCTCTGTTTCGGCCTCGCCGTCGCGCCGCTCCTGATTGGTTCGACAACCCTGGCCCAAGGTCCGTCGCTCACCACGGTTCGCGTCGCGGTCGGGCTCTCGCGGCCGGTCTTCGTCACCGCCCCCGCCAACGACCCCTCGCGGCTGTTCATCGTGGAACAGCGCGGCAGCGGCGGTACCGCCAATCGCGCGGACGTTCGCGTCCTCGACCTAACGACCGACCCGCCGACCTTGCGCGCTGCTCCATTCCTGACCCTGACCGGCGTGGCCACCGGAAGCGAGCAGGGCCTTTTGGGCATGGCCTTCGACCCCGACTACCTTGCCAACGGCCGCTTCTACCTGAACTTCACCAATTCGTCGGGCACCACCATCATCCAACGCCGAATCGACGCAAACCCCCTGGATGATGTCCATACGGACGCGCCCGGCAGCCCGGAAACCATCCTGTCCATTGCCCAGCCCTTCGCCAATCACAACGCCGGATGGTTGGGCTTCAGCCCTGTCGACGGCTATCTCTACATCCCTCTGGGTGACGGCGGCAGCGGCTGCGACCCCGGCGGCCGTGCCCAGAACCTCAACGACCTCTTGGGCAAGACGCTACGAATCGATGTCAGCGGGGCCACGGGATACGTCATCCCCTCGGATAATCCCTTCTTCGGCCCCACGCCCGGCCTCGACGAAATCTGGAACAGCGGGCTGCGGAATCCTTTCCGCTGTAGCTTCGATCGAAGCACCGGCGCTCTTTACCTGGGCGACGTGGGGCAAGGCGTCTATGAAGAAATCGATTACGAACCCGCGGGCATCGCCGCCCGCAACTACGGGTGGGACATCCGCGAGGGCCTGGCTTGCGCCACCGTCAGCGGCTGCGCCAGCTCCTGTGCGACGGGCTTCGACGACCCGATCCATGCCTACGACCAGACCATCGGCACACGCTGCGCGGTCACCGGCGGATACGTCTATCGCGGCTGCCGGATGCCGAGCCTGCATGGAACGTACTTCTTCGCCGATTATTGCAGCAACGAAATCTGGTCCATGCCCGCGGGCGGAGGCGCCGTCACCTCTCGAACCGCGGAACTGGCCCCCGGCGGGGGCCTGTCCATCGCCTCGATCTCGTCCTTCGGCGAAGACGCCCAGGGTGAGTTGTACCTCTGCGACCTGAACGGCGGCGAGGTGTTCAAGATCATTCCACGCGGCGTGGGCGATTTGAATGGCGACACCGTGGTCGACCTCGATGACGTGCCGGCGTTCGTGCTGGCCTTGACCGACCCGGACGCCTATGCGACCGCCTATCCGACGCTGGATGCCTTCATCAGGGCGAACCTCAACGGAGATTGCGGCGTCGACGGCCGCGACATCCAGGCGCTGGTGGACCGGCTGTTGCCATAACGGCCGCGGTCGACTCACCCGAGCTGCAAGACCTTGCGGAAGTACTCGATCGTTCGCCTGACACCCTCCTCCAGCGGCACCCGCGGCTCGTAACCCAGAAGCGTCCGCGCCAGAGTCAGGTCGGGACGCCGCCGCGTCGGATCGTCCTGCGGCAGCGGGCGGTGCACTACTGCCAGCTTGCGGCCCAGCGTGGCCTCGATCGCACTCACCAGCTCCAGCATGGTCAGTTCGCCATCGTTGCCCAGGTTGATCGGCCCGCGGTGCTCGCCCGCCATCAGACGGCACAGCCCATCCACCAGGTCCGACACGTAACAGAAACTACGGGTCTGCGAGCCGTCGCCATACACGGTCACCGGCTCGCCGCGCAGGGCCTGGCAGATGAAGTTGCTCATCACCCGCCCATCGTTCACGGACATGTGGGGACCGTAGGTGTTGAAGATGCGGGCGATCCGCACGACAACGCCATGCTGGCGATGATAGTCGCAGGCCAGCGTCTCGGCGATGCGCTTGCCCTCGTCGTAGCAACTTCGAACGCCGATGGGGTTGACGTTGCCCCAATACTGCTCCGCTTGCGGATGCACCTGCGGATCGCCATAGACTTCGGACGTGCTGGCCAGCAGGAACCTGGCCCGGCAACGGCGGGCCAGCCCCAGCATGTGCCACGTCCCCAGGAAATTGGTCTTGATGGTCTGGATCGGGTCGTGTTGATAGTGGACCGGGCTGGCCGGGCAGGCCAGGTGGTAGATCTCGCCGACTTCAAGCCGGATCGGCTCGGTCACATCATGGCGGATGAACTCGAAACGCCCACTGCCTTGCATCTCTCGGAGCCGGCTACCGAAGTTGTCCAGCGTGCCGGTGTAGCAGTTGTCCAGGCACAAGACGTGATGGCCCTCGTCGAATAGACGCAGACACAGATGCGAACCAATGAAGCCCGCCCCACCGGTCACCAGAATCGTTCTTCTCGACATTCGCCCAGCTCCTCGTTCGATCCGCCGCGACAGCTCGCAAAAGAAAAGGTCCGAGTATAGCGGCGAGATGGCCCGGTCCCAAACCCGACCGCCGCGGGCCGAGGACGCGGCGGCATCGGCATCAGGCGGTCGGTTCCACCCGGCGGGCGCGCCAGCGCTCCGCGATCCGCCAGCGTGACGGATGCAAGGCATCATCCAGCAGCGTGTAAACGACCGGCACGACGACAAGAGTCAACAGCGTGGAAGTGGTCAACCCGCCGATGACGGTCACCGCCATTGGAGCCCGCGACTCCGACCCGAACAGGGCGATGGGGGCCATGCCGAAAATCATGGCCAGCGTCGTCATGAGGATGGGCCGCAACCGGGTGGGACCGGCCTTGAGCAGGGCGGCGTTACGCGCCAGGCCGTCACGACGCTGGAGCGTGTTCGTGTAATCCACCAGCAAGATACCGTTCTTGGTGACGAGACCCATGAGCATGATAATCCCGATCATGGTGAAGATGCTCAGGGTCATGCCGGTCAGAATCAGGGCGGCCAGCGCGCCGGTGATGGAGAGCGGCACCGACAGCATGATCGTGAAGGGGTGGATGAAGCTCTCGAACTGCGCCGCCAGCACCATGTAGATCATGATGACCGCCAGGAACAAGGCGAAGAAGAGATTCGCGAACGACTCCCGCATCACATCCGCCCGACCGGCGAAATCGTAGCTGTAGCCCGCGGGCAGACCCAGCGCGGCCATGACCTCGCGAAGCTCGGTCATGGCCTCGCCCAAAACCTTGTGGTCGCGGTCGAGATTGGCCAGGACGGTGATCTGCCGAGCACGGTTGTAGCGGTTGATCTGGACCGGACCGGCCTCGGTCCGGACCGCCGCGACGTTGCGGAGGTTCACCAGTGCGCCGGACAGACTGCGAACCGACAGTTGCTCCAGATCCTGAGGCCGACGGCGATACGGCTCCTGCAAACGGACACTGACGTCGAAGCGGTCTCCTTCCGCCTTGAACTTGCTGACGCGGACTCCGCCGATCATGGCGCGGATCGTGGTCGCCACGGCCCGCGGACTGACCCCGAGATCCGCCGCGCGATCGCGCTTCACATAGACGTTGACCTCCGGTTTGCTCTGATCATAGGTGGTGTCCAGGTCGACGTAACCGGGCGTGGACCTCATCCGCTCCAGGACGCGGGATGCCGCGGCGTCCAGGACCGCGAGATCGCGGCCCCGCAGTTCGAGCTGAATATCGGTCTCCCGCATCCCGCCGCCGGAAACCCGCGGCACGGCTTCGATGCTGATCTTCGCCCCGGTGATGTCGGCGACCTGCTCACGAGTCCAGGCCATGACCGCCTGTTGCCCCACGGCCCGGTTCGCCCTTGGGGTCAGTCGCACGTACATCACGCCTTCATTCGCACGCTGAAGCTCATCCGCCGCAATCGTGGTGAAGGTGTACTCCAGCCACGGCTGCCCGGCCAACTTCTGGCGGACCTGCTCGAAGACCGCCGCGGTGGCGCGTACCGAAGAACCCAGCGGGGCCTTGACTCGAACGTTGAACTCGCTCTGGTCTTCCAGCGGAATGAACTCGCTGCGAAGGTGGCGGCCCAGCAGCCCCGTCCCGGCGAAGACGGCTAAAGCCGAAGCCACGACCAGCCCCCGACGCCGCAGCGCTCCCGCCAACAACCCTTCGTAGGCCCGATCTATCCGGCTCAGCAGACGTTCGGAGGCCTGCCAGAGGCGGCCCTGTCTCGGCGGGCGGAGAATCCGCGAAGACAGCATGGGATCCAGCGTGAACGCCACCAACAGCGAGATCAAAACAGCGAAAGTCACCGTCAGCCCGAACTGATAGAAGAAGCGGCCGACGATGCCCTCCATGAAGGCCACCGGCACGAACACCGCCACCACCGACATGGTCGTCGCCAGCACGGCCAGGGCGATCTCATTCGTCGCGAACGACGCGGCCTCGCGCGGCGGCTTGCCTTCCTCGACGTGGCGCATGGTGTTCTCCTGCACCACGATGGAGTCGTCGATCAACAGGCCGATGGCCAGCGAAAGAGCCAGCAGCGTCATCATGTTCTGCGTGAAGCCCAGCGCGTTCATGAGGGCAAACGTGCCGATAATACAGGTCGGAATGACCAGGGAGCTGATGAGTGTGCTCCGCACATTGCGCAGGAAGAGAAAAACGATGACGACCGCCAGTCCGCCGCCGAAAACGATGTGGAACTGCACCTCATGCACGGATTCCCGGATGAACTTGGACAGGTCTTGGGCGATTTCCAGGCGAATCCCCGCCGGGCCCAGTTCCGCGCGAAGCCTCTCGACCTCGGCCATCACCGCGTCGGCGACCTCCACCGTGTTGGTGCCCGATTGCCGCCGGATCTGTAGGGCGACGGCTTGTCGCTCATTAAGCTGGGCCAGCGACCGTTCTTCCTGAATGCCGTCCTCCACGCGACCGAGGTCCGCGACACGAACGGCCGCCCCGTTGCGGTAGGCCACGGTCATCCGGGCGATTTCCTCGGCGGATTCGTACTCCGCTTTGGTCTTGACCACGTATTCCAGAAGGCCGGTCTCCACGCGGCCGCCGGGATACTCCACATGCTCCGATTGCAGGGCCGCGATCACGTCCTGCACGGCCAGTTGGTGACCCTCCATCCGGTCACGGTCCAGCCATAACCAGATCTCCCGGTCCCGGCCGCCGACCAGCTTGACCTGCCCGACATTGCGAACCCGCTGCAACCGCTCTTTGACCAGCTTGTCCGCGAGCCGCGTCAGGCGCCCAACGGGCAAGTCGCCGGAGACGACCACCGTCATGATCGGGGCGGAATCGACGTCAAACTTCTCGACGACGGGATCCTCGATGTCCGTGGGCAGTTCCGAACGAATAGTCCCCAGCTTGGCCTGTACCTCCTGGTAGGCCACATCAACGTCCTTCTCCAACTCGAACTCGATCACCACCTGGGAGAAGCCCTCCGCGCTGGTCGACCGCAGATGCTTGATCATGCTGATCGTGGACACCGCCTCTTCAATGGGGTCGGTCACGGTGGTCTCGATCGTGGCCGGGTCCGCGCCCCGCAGCTCCGTCACAATGGTGATGACCGGAAACTCGACCCGAGGAAAAAGATCGATTCCGATCCGCCGGAAGGAAACCGCGCCGAACACGATGATCGCACTGATCACCATGGTGGTCAGCACCGGTCGGCGTATGGCCGTATCCGAGAGAATCATGGGTTGGATTCCTGATTGACCAGGCGACGCAGTCCTGCAACCGCAGACTTCCGCGAGACAAGCCGCTAGAGGCCCACCGCCTCGGCCGTAAGCACCGCCTCCCCTTCCTCTAATCCTTCAAGGATCTCCGCCGCCTCGTCCGTCATCAGCCCGACCGAGACGGTCCGCTGGCGGGGATGTTCGCCCTCCAGCACCGTCACCTGCCAGCCGGACGCCGTTGAGACCAGCGCCTGGCGCGGCACCAGCAGCGCGCCGACGGCCTCTCCGGTCAGCACCCGGACCTTGGCCAGCATGCCCGGCTGATATCGCCGTGTCGTGTTGGAAATCACTGCCCGACATCGAAAAGACCGGGTCGCCGCGTCGATGGCAGGAAACACGGTGTCCACGGTGGCGATTCCCACTCCGCCTGGCACGCCCTCGACCTCGAATTCGAGCGGTGTTCCTTCTTTCACTCGCTCCCGCGTCTCCTGCGGCAGCGAAAACTCCAGATATAGCGTGTTGACTTCCTGGATCTCGAGAACCTGGGTGGGTGGCATCGTCGGAGCCGGCTCCCCAACGTCCACGAGGCGGGCAGTGATCACGCCGTCGTACGGAGCGAGGATTTCCGTCTCGGCCAGGCTCTGCTTCGCGTAGCGGAGCCGCTGCTCGGCCTCGGCGAGCTTGCCGCGCTGTTCATCGCGGCTCGCCAAGGCCCGATCGAATGCGGTGCGGGCATCGTCGTATTCCTTCGTGCTCCCGGCACCTCGATCATGCAGGTCCTTCTGGCGATCCAGTTCTCGTTGCCGAAAAACCAGATCGGCTTCGGCGGCAGCCAAGGCGCCTTTTGCAGATTTCACCGCCGCCTCCCGCTGCTGAATGTCGATCTCGAAAAACGCCGGATCCAGCCGCACCAGAACCTGTCCCTTGGTCACATAGTGCCCCACATCGACCAGCACCTCCTTCACGCGGCCGGAGACCTGCGGGCCCAGCCTGGTCGTCTGGCGGGCCCGGATAGAACCAATGGTCGGGGTATATACTCGCAGCGACCCGCGACGCACGACTAGCACCCGCTCAGTCTCCGCCGAGATCGTGGTCGTCGCTGCGGAAGTCGTCACCTGACGGTCGAGTCGTGCACCCTGCGAAGGCCGATCGCATCCGGCGGCGAGGGAAAGCACCGCCGCCAGCATTAGGCACAGCCCGGTCACGAGTCCCCGCTGCGAAGACTGGGAACCGCCGCCTCCCGCCGGCGATGGACTCGGCTGAGGTCCGGCAGTTTCGAGTTCAGCCGAAGCCATGATCCCGCGGAAGAGAACGTCGATGACCTCCTCGGCCTGCTCCTCCGGCGGGATTCGCCGTTGGATGAAGTAGTTGGTGAACATCGTCCCGTAGAGCGTGTCGCCGAAGACATGCAGGATCCGCTCGACCGGCATCCGGCGGATGCGACCGTCTTCCATCATGCGTCGCAGTAACGATTCCCAGCGGCCGATGTTGCGATCGCGATGGACGAAGTAGGTCGGTTTCTCGCGGTCGCGAAACTCTGCCCGCTCCTGCACCAGAAGCTCGGTCAACTCCGGATGCTCATTGAAGAACCGCAGGTAAGTCCGGACCCCGGCGCGAATGACCTCGGCTGGATCATCCAGCCCGGCCGTGGCCTCGTCCACGCGGGCCGTCAATTGGCGCATCCCTCGATCGACCGCGGCAAAGAACAGATCCTGCTTGGTCGGGAAGTAGCGATAGATCGTCCCCTTGCCGACACCGAGCGTGTCGGCGATCAGTTGAACATCGAGTCCGCGATAGCCACGCTGGGCGAACAACCTCGCGGCACAGGCAAGGATTTCTTCCTTCCTCTGGCTGGTCAGTTCTTCATTCCGCGGCCGGCCTCGGGGGCGTTTGCTGGGAGTTTCCATCTTTGCGCTTTCCAACACTCAATTTAAGTGACGGACAAGTCCGTCAGCTAAATTATGGCACACGCGGGATGAAAGTCAACTGCCGCTGGAAAAAACTATAAATTAATTTCTAAAATGTGTTTATGTCTGCGAATAGGAATCGTGGCCAAATCAACCATCGGTTCAGGCCAGCTATCGCGACCGCAGGCCGAGACGCTCTGCCACCTTGGCCAGATCCCGAGGCCAAGGGCAGGCAATCGTCAGGCGGTGTCCCGATACGGGATGAACAAACGACAACTCGCAGGCGTGCAGACACAAGCGGGGGACACGAGGCATCCGGAACCCCGCCGCATACAGGTCTTCGCCCAACAGCGGGTGGCCGCGATGGGCCATGTGGACCCGAATCTGGTGCAAGCGGCCCGTCTTCGGTCGAGCCTCCACCCACGATACCTCTCCAGTGCTCTCCAACACCCGGTATGCCGTGACGGCCTGCTGACCGTCCCGGCGAATGACGGCCTTCTTCCGCGACGCAACTACCTCGGCGATCGGATCCTGCAACACCGCCTGGGCCGGACGCGGGCAACCCAGCACCAATGCCCAATACGTCTTGCGGACCTGCCGATTCTCAAATTGCGACCGCAGTGCGTCGTAAGCACGGTTCCGCAGGGCCACCAGCACCAAGCCGCTGGTCTCGCGATCGAGCCGATGCAGCAGGCCGTAATCCCGCGCCGCCCCCAGATTGCGGAGCAGAGCGCCGTACGACGCGAACAGACCGTTCAGCAGGCTGTCCCGCTCATGCTTCTTGCCGGGCTGCGTCACCACGCCCGCCGGTTTGCTGACCACCAGCAGGGCCTCGTCCTCGTGGACGATCTCGAATGGGACGCTCTCGTTGGGCGTGACGGGGTAATCCATCTTCGCCGCCGCTCTCCAAAGGGCCGCAGCGGGATCATACCGCCGGCGGGCGGCGGGCACACCGGCCTTCCGGCACCGGGCGCGTCAGTTCCGCCGACCGAACACCAACGAGGCGAAGTACAGCAACTGCAATGCGGCCGTGATCGTCGCCGCGACGTAGGTCAATGCGGCGGCGTTGAGCACGTCGGCGACCACGCGGTCCTCTTCCGGCGTGATCAGCCCGCCGTCGAGCAGTACCGCCCGCGCCCGTCGCGACGCATTGAACTCCACCGGCAGGTTCACGATCTGAAACACCACCACCACGCCGAACAGGATCAGCCCCACGATGGCCAGCGGCCTCAGCGCCGCGATGAACAGCCCCGCCAGGATCAGCAGGAACGACAGATTGCTGCCCACCGATGCCAGCGGCACGATGGCCCCGCGGACCACCAGCGGGCCATAGCGGTGGGCGTGCTGCAAGGCGTGCCCCACCTCGTGGGCGGCGATGCCCATGGCCGACAGCGACCGCCCGTGGTACACGTCCGGGCTGAGCCGCAGCATCTTCTTCGACGGGTCGTAGTGGTCGCCGAGAAACGAATTCACCGGCTCGATCCCGACATCGTGAATACCGTACTGGTCGAGGATTGCCTGGGCGGTCTCAGCCCCGCTCATTCCGCTCCGTGGACGGGCCGCCGCGCCGCGCTTGAACGCGGCATTCACCCGCATCTGCGCGTACAGGGCCAGCAGAATGGCCGGGCCGACATAGATGAAGTACATCGGGTCGAACATGTAGATGGCCAGCATGTCCATGATACGGTCCTCCAGACGGTCCAAGCCTTGCCTTGCATCGCACGCGAGACTCGCCACTGGGCGGGCCTCGACGGTATCATAGTCCGATCTTCGCGACGCCGCACCGGCTGACGGCTCGACCGCAGGGCGGGCTGCCGGGCGGCGTCGGTGTCCCTATACGCCCGAACCCGGCGGCGGGTTCGCGAAACCAGCGGACGCGGCGATGCCCCCCACCTTGTGGACGTGGTTATTATTGCTGACCGGCGTCGCCGCCTTGGCCACGGCCGCCCCGCTCATCAAGCTCGCCGCCGACGCTCCCACGCTCACCATCGCCGCTGTACGGCTCGGCGTGGCCGCGGCGATCCTGCTGACGGCCTCGACAGTCCTCCGCGGCCGGCCGCTGCGGCTTGCCGCCGGCAGCCTGCCCGGCCTCCTGCTGGCCGGCTTCTTCCTGGCCGCACACTTTCTCTGCTGGATCGCCTCGCTGAAGCACACCTCGGTAGTCAGCTCCGTCGTCATCGTGACCATGAATCCGATCTTCGTCGGGCTGGCGTCGTGGCGGCTGTTCGGCGAGCGGCCGTCGCGGTGGATGATCGTCGGGATCGCTCTCGCGGCGTGCGGGGCCGGCCTGATCGCCCTTGGCGATCACGGTACCGCGGCACAGCCCCACGCCCTGTACGGCGACCTGCTGGCCCTGGCGGGCGGCCTGATGGCCTCGTGCTACCTGCTCACGGGCCGGTACCTGCGACGGCGGCTGGACGCCCTCTCTTACAACACGGGCGTTTATGCCGTCGCCGCCGTGCTGCTCCTCGGCGCCGCCCTGCTCCGCGGCGTGCCCTTGAGCGGATTCACCCCGCGAACCTGGCTCTGCCTCATTCTGCTGGCAGTGGTCCCGCAAGTCATCGGGCACAGCATCCTGAATTGGGCCCTCAAGCACCTCACCGCTACGATGGTCACGGTGCTGATACTCGGCGAGCCGGTCGGCGCGGGACTGATTGCTGGCTTGGCCCTGCACGAGCCTCCGGATCCGGCGCAAGCCGTCGGCGGTGCGCTGATTCTGGCTGGAATCACTTGCGCCCTGCGGCGGTCGGAGAGGAGCATGGAACCGGGATCCCAGATGAGTTAAGCCGGATGAGAGACCGGCCAAACGCCCCGCGAGCGGCGCCCGCCCGGCCACAGCCGATGACGACTGGGCAGGACACGAAGAGGGCGAAATCCCCACCGCGCACGCGAATCCCTCCTCGCACGCGGCCGTTGCGAAGTACCTAATCCCGCCTTCGTCGCCGCGAGAACGAATCCCCACCCGCGGGGACGGGTTCTCGGACCGCCCGCGCCCGCGTACAATGGCCGCCTCAGGCCGAGTGGGTTCGCGAGGGGCAACGCCGCCACCGGCCCCGTGGAGTGTGGCGGACATGGGCGAGCCAGACCGCAAGTACATCGAGATCCGCGGCGCACGCACGCACAACCTCCGCAACGTTTCCCTCCGCCTGCCGCGCGACCGGCTCATCGTGGTCACCGGGCTGAGCGGCTCCGGCAAGAGCAGCCTGGCCTTCGACACCATCTACGCCGAGGGGCAGCGCAAGTATGTCGAGTCGCTCTCCGCTTATGCCCGCCAGTTCCTCGGGCAGATGACCAAGCCGGACGTGGACCAGATCTCCGGCCTGCCGCCGACCATCGCCATCGCCCAGCAGGCAGGCCGCGGCAACCCCCGCTCAACCGTGGCGACGACGACGGAGGTGTACGACTACCTGCGGCTGCTGTTCGCTCGCGTCGGCATTCCGCACTGCCCAACGTGCGGCCGCGCGGTGCAGCGGCAGACCGTGACACAGATCGTGGACCGGGTCAATGAACTGCCCCCGGAAAGCCGCGTGATGGTGCTGGCGCCGCTGGTCCGCGGGCAGAAGGGCGAGCACCAGGAGGTGTTCAGCCGCATCCTTCGCGAGGGGTTCGTGCGGGTCCGCGTGGACGGCGTGGTCAGCGAGGTGAAAAGCCCCCCGCCGCTGGAGAAGGGCCGACGCCATACCATCGAGGCCGTGGTGGACCGCCTGGTCCTACGGCCGGAGGTCCGCGGGCGGCTTACGGAGTCAGTCGAAACCGCGCTAAAGACGGCTGCGGGGCTGGTGGTCGTCTGTCATCAGCCGCCGGAGGCCGGCGCCGCCGCCGAGTCAGCCTGGGCCGAGACCGTGTTCAGCGAGCGGTACGCTTGCATCGAGTGCGGCGTCAGCCTGCCGGAGCTGGAGCCGCGGATCTTCTCGTTCAACTCGCCGCACGGGGCCTGCCCGAAGTGCGAGGGGCTGGGCGTGGTGCTGGAGTTCGACCCGGAGCTGATCGCGCCCGATCCGACGCGGTCGCTGGAAGGCGG
Source organism: uncultured Planctomycetaceae bacterium (assembly GCA_964572385.1). GTDB lineage: Bacteria > Planctomycetota > Phycisphaerae > UBA1845 > UTPLA1 > CAZNFM01. The sequence continues at coordinate 26,395 of CAZNFM010000016.1, forward strand.
GGCGATCGAGGCGTGGCAGGGTGGCGGCCGAAGCCTGACGGCGGCGCACTCCAAGATGCTGCGGGAGTTCTGCGCCCGGTTCGGCGTATCGCCGGCCACCCCGTTCCAGTCGATCCCGGAACGGCTGCGGCGGATCCTGCTGCACGGGACCGCGCCGGAAGACGAGCAGGAATTCGGCGGGCCGTTCGAGGGCGTGATTCCCAACCTGCAACGGCGGTGGACCTCCACCGAGAGCGAGTCCGTCCAGACCCGCCTGCACGCCTTCCTCTCCGAGCGGCCGTGCCCGGCCTGCGGCGGGGCCCGCCTGCGGCCGGAAAGCCTAGCCGTGCGGGTCGGCGGGCACGGCATCCACGACCTCGTGCGAATGAGCATCGCGGCAGCGGCGGAGGCAATGGACACGCTGGCCGTGCCGGATGCCCTGCGGACCGTCGCCGACGCGATCCTGAGGGAAATCCGCCAGCGGCTGCGGTTCATGATTGATGTCGGCATCGGCTACCTGACACTGAACCGGGCCAGCGGCACGCTCTCCGGTGGCGAGGCCCAGCGGATACGGCTGGCCACCCAGGTCGGCAGCGGGCTGGTCGGCGTGTGCTACGTTCTGGACGAGCCGACCATCGGTTTGCACCAGCGGGATAATGCCCGGCTGATCGCTTCGCTGCGACAATTGACCGATCTGGGAAACACGGTGCTGGTGGTCGAGCACGACGTGGACATGATCGCGGCGGCGGAATGGGTCGTGGATGTCGGTCCGGGGGCTGGGGCGCACGGCGGGCGGGTGCTGGTCTGCGGCCCACGAGAGGAGCTGCTGGCCTCGACGGAATCCGTCACGGCGAAGTACCTCCGCGGGGAGCTGGGGGTGAGCCTGCCCGAGCAGCGGCGGCCGGTGCGGTGGCCGCGGTCGATCGAGGTGAAGGCCGCCGCGGAAAACAACCTGAAGTCCATCGACGTGCGATTTCCGCTGGACGTGTTCTGCTGCGTGACCGGCGTATCCGGCTCGGGGAAGTCCACCCTGGTCAACCAGATTCTGCTGCCGGCGTTGCAGCGCCGCCTGCACGGGGCCCGCCTGCGCCCGGGGGCCCACGAACGCCTCATCGGCGCGGGCCGCATCGACAAGGTGATCGAGATCGACCAATCCCCGATCGGCCGCACGCCGCGGAGCAACCCCGCAACGTATACCGGCGTCTTCGACCCGATCCGAGAATTGTTCGCCAAGACCCGCGAGGCCCGACTACGAGGCTACACGGCGGCGCGGTTCAGCTTCAACGTCAAAGGCGGCCGCTGCGAGACCTGCCAGGGCCAGGGCACGCAGCGGATCGAGATGCACTTTCTGCCCGACCTCTTCGTGGAGTGCCCGGAGTGCCGCGGAACGCGGTACAACCGTGAGACGCTGGAGATTCGCTATCGGGGGCGGTCTATCGCTGACGTGCTGGCGATGCAGGCGGAAGAGGCCCTCGCGTTTTTTGACAGCTTCGCCAACATCCGCCAACTTCTGCAAGCGTTGTGCGATGTGGGTCTCGGCTATATCACCCTGGGGCAGTCATCGGTAACCGTCTCGGGCGGCGAGGCCCAACGTGTGAAACTGGCGGCGGAACTCGGCCGCCCCGCCGCCGGCCGCACGCTCTACGTCCTCGACGAGCCGACCACCGGCCTGCACTTCGCCGACATCCACCGTCTGCTGGACGTATTGAACCGCCTGTGCAACCTCGGCCACAGCATCCTGGTCATCGAGCACAATCTGGACGTCATCAAGCAGGCCGACTGGATCATCGACCTCGGGCCGGAGGGCGGCGACGCCGGCGGACGGATCGTGGCCGAAGGCACGCCGGAGCAAGTGGCAGCCCATCCCGCCAGCCACACTGGACGATACCTGCGAAGAGTGTTAAGCAAGGTTTGACCGCACGGGTGGCAAACGACCGGCGGTTCGGCCCGTTGGTTCGTGGGCGACGAGAGGGCGAGGCGATCACTCTCCCCTCGGCGTCGGAATCAGAAGAAGACGCTCAGGATGGCCAGGATCACGTCGCCGATCGCATAGATGATGTCGATGGCGTCGGCGGAGTGATCGTCGTCGCAGCTCGAGGCCAGCAGCAGCGGCAGACAGATCGGCACTACCCAAAAGGTCCAGCGTCGCAGGGAACTTCGCATGATCGTCTTCTCCTCACCGGAGGGTCGCGCGGGGCATGGCCATTCTACCGCCCGCCCGGACACGCCGCACCCGTCTTCAACCTTCGACACGCCGGACGCCGCCGGGTTAGTTGCACGTCGGATTGCTTCCGGATTGAGGCGATCATCAGACCGCTCCGGTCCTGCCCTGCAACATCAACGGCAACTCCAGCCCGTGTCGCTCCAGCATGGCGGAATCGGACAGGAGCGTCCGCGTTGGGCCGTCCGCCACGATTCGACCCTGCGAAAGGAGCACCGTCCGCCCGCATAACTCCCACGCCAGGTCCAGATCATGAGTGGCGATGAGCTGCGTGCCGCCCAGCCCGGCCAGCACGCCCATCACGCGGCGACGGTTCCGCGGATCCAGCGCCGCCGACGGCTCGTCCAGCGCCAGTACGTCTGGCGAGTAACTCAACACCGTGGCCAACGCCACCAGGGACTTCTCGCCCGCGGACAAACGATGAGGAACCCGCTGCTCGTAGCGGGACAGGCCGACCATCTCCAAGGCGCGCCGCACCCGGGTCAGCACTTCGGCGGTGTCGAGACCCAGATGGAGAGGGCCGAAAGCCACGTCCTCCAGAACGGTCGGCGAGAACAACTGGTCGTCGGGATCTTGAAAGACGTAGCCGATCATGCGGCGGATGTCGATGAGATTCTCCCGAGTCACCGGCCGACCCATGACCGTCACACAACCGGCAGCCGGTGTCAACAAACCGGTCAGAAGCCTCAGCAACGTGCTCTTGCCCGAGCCATTCGGGCCTACCAGGGCCACCCGCTCGCCGACCCCCACCCGACAATCCAATCCGCGGAGGGCCTCCACGCCGTCCGGATAGGTGAACCGAACGCCCTCCAGCAGCACGGCGGTGGCTTCGACCGGGGACATCACGACCTTCCCAAGAGCCAGCGGGCCGCGATCACCATGACCATGAAGCCCATCGCCCCAGCCACCTCGACCATGTGCCAGTGGTGGTCGCCCAGGGTCCGCCACCGGCCGTCGAAGCCGCGCAGGGCCATCGCGTCGGCCACTTGCTCGGCGCGGCCGTGGGCGCGAAGAAACAGCGTGCCCACGACGTTCGCCGCGCTCCGCAGCGGCCCCGGCCCGGCCGTGCCAATAGTCCGCACCGAGCGGGCATCCGTCAGCCCGTGCAACTCCGGGCGAAGCACGTGCAGATAGCGGAGCATGAAGCCGAACACCGCCACGAAGCCGACGGGCAACCTGACGCCGCGAAGGCCCCGGAGCAAGCCGGCCTCCGATGTGCTCGCCCAGAGGAGGGCGACCGCCCCGACGCAGAGCATAGCCGTGGCGCCGACCTGTCGGGCGACGTGCCAGCCTTCGCGAGTGACCGTCAGCGGCCCCCACCGCCAGACCACCACGCCCTCTTTGAATAAGGGAATTAGCAGGACGACGGCGAGGATGAAGGGAATCGCCGAACCAAGGTGACGGATAAACTTTCCCGCCAGACGCGGATTCCCAGCCAACAGCAGGAGCAATACCGCCGCGTAAGCAACCGGCAACAGCCAGTGCTCCATGGGGGAAGTCACCACGCAGATCACCCAGACGAGAAGGCACAAGACCTTCAACCGCGGGTCGGTGTGTTCGAGGAAGCCTTGCGGGGGGAACGCCAGCGTAAGCGGCTTCTCGTGCATTCAGTCGCCCCCGTCGCCGCGGGCCGCGGTCTGGGCCAGATAGGCCGCTTCCAGCCGCCCGGGCCGAACCAACGCACGTCCAACGGCAAACGACAGGAGGAATACGACCAAGGTGCCGAGGCCACCGGCCAGACTGGTGCTTGTCAAACCGTCCACACCGGGGAAGGTATAGTCAGGAAGCAAGGCAACCAAGGGAGCTATCGAGCCGGCGACGGGAGCCGCCGCTGGGGAGACGTGCAGATCCAGCAACTGATCTCCGCGGCGGACGGTAACCGCGATGGAGTGGCCGGGCATCAACGCGCGTGAAGGCTCGCCCTCGCCCAGCCGCAAAGCCGCAGCGGCGGACCTGAGATCCGAAACGGGCCTTCCCTCGATCGCTTCAATGCGGTCGCCGACCTGCAATTCCCTGCCTTGCATCTCGTAGCGATGCACGGCGGTTGGGCGGCCCTCCACGAACCTCAGGCGAACCCCCAAGGGATAGGCCGGCAGACTGAGCAGCTCGCCGTCCGGCGATTCCTCCGGCTCCTCGACCAGCAACCCTTTCTCGATGCCGACATACTCCAGTCCGTCAGGGTAGTCCCACAGGGTCGGCAACAGCGAAAGACCCAGCGCCACCACCATCGACAGGGCCAAACCGCCGAGTACCACACCCCGTTGTCCGCCGACGTGCCCAGCCGCAGCCCCCGCCACTTCCGGCCTGGTTCGCAACACGAAGGCCAGAACGGCGGCAGTGATGGCCGCTTCCCCCACCCCGATCGCCATATGGCAGCCGACCATGGCGGGCAGGATGCGGAACAGGCTCACCGAGCCGGAGACCGCCAGTTGCACCGAGGCGAACACGCTGGCCAGCACCACGGCGAACCACGCCGCAAAGAACGCGGCGCCCACCTGCCGGGCCGAGGAAGGGGCGGTCCCGGCCGCGGCACGATACACCAGCCAGGCGATGAGCGTCCCCACCAGGCCCATGTTGAAGATATTGGGGCCGAGGGCCGTGAGTCCGCCATCCCCCAGCAACGCCTGAAACAGAATCACGGAGGCCATCACCACGGAAGCCGCCCACGGGCCCAGCAGAATGGCCGCGAGCGTCCCGCCCAGCAGATGTCCGGTGATGCCCATCGCGACCGGGAAATTCACCATCTGGGCGGCGAAGATGAAGGCGGCGGTAACACCCATCAATGCGGGAAGGCGATGATCCGCCTGCCGCGCCAATCGCCGCAAGGCGACTGCCAAAGCCGCCGCGACGACAAGAGAGAAGACCAACACCACTGATCCGCTGAAGAGACGGTCTGGGGCATGCAGGGCCAGCACGGCTGGCGCCTTGCCCGGACACATATCGAGTAGCACCGGCACGGCTCCTTTCGCCGCTGGACATTCGTTCTGTTGGACTTTGCCCAGCGACGCGGACCCAGTATACCGGCGAATTGAGAACCGGCCACCCGACCGCTCTGGCACAAACAGCCGAGGGAAAGCGACAACTGCGTGGTGGGAATTCGGGTGATGAGCGCGAAAATGAGTTCGCTACTCAGAGAAGATCGCCTCGGTCAAGGCCACCTGCTCCGGCAGACTCCGGGAGACTTCCGCCACTTGCTCTGAACTGAGGCCCACAACCTGCAAGACCTCCTCACTGGGCTCCTCTTCCGAACCCGTGAGCGAGAAACCGATGCCTGCTCGGCAGGCCAGGGTATCGGCGAGGAAGACCAAAGCCGGCAACTCGCGATTGGCCGGAGCCAGCTCCATCGGCTGATGGTGATAGCCGATCGTCGTGCAGAGCGTTCGGGGAAACCGCCACTTGCCGGCCAGGGCCATACCCAAAGCCTGATGATCGGCCCCGATGATCTCCCGCTCCAATTCGCAGAACTGACGATTGTCCGCCTGTCGGCGAGCAACCAGTTCCGCGATTTCTCGAGGATAAACCTGCCGTTGCACCAGCAGCCCGATGTCGTGGATCAAGCCGGCGAGGAAGCTCTCCTCCACCGTCGGCCGACCCTGGGCGGCGGTCAGCAGTCGGGCGGCCACACCGGCGGCAATGGAGTGTCGCCACAACTCCACGCCGCTGAAGCCGTCAATGGCCGCCCCCGTGTTGAACAGGTGCGTCATGGACGCGGCAATGGCGATGTTCTTCACCGCGGAGAGGCCCAGGAGGACGATCGCGCGGTCGATGCTGGAGATCTGCCCCGGCAGCCCGTAGAAAGCGGAATTGACGACTTTCAGCAGCCGGGCGGACAGAGCCGGGTCGTTCTTGATCACTTCGTGCAGATCGCGAGCGGTGGACCGCGGATTCTCCACGATCTGGATGATCTTCACCGTGACTTCCGGCAGGGTGGCGATTTCCCCCACTTTGGAGATGGCGGATTCGACCAGCCGATCCGAGTCGCTTTTCGTTTGCGTTCCGACCATATACCCTTCCCGCGGCACTCCGCAAATCTGACCGGTCGATCTCGCCGGCGCCCCTTCTGCGGCTTTATTCGGCACAAAGGCGAATCGACAACAGCACAAAGTCGGGCCTAGGAAGGTATTGGGCGGAGCATCGACCAGGCCAACCGAGTTCCCGCGGTGATGGCGACGGCCGCCTCCCGGCCGATGACCTGGTCCCATACGGAAGCGGGCAATCCGCCACCGGGACGCTGCACGGCGAGCATGTCGGGCCGGAGACGAACACCCGCCGGTATCGGCTGGACGGCGATGATGCTGCCCCGCGACTTTTCTCGGACCTCACGTTCCACTTCGGACACTCGAATCCGGCCGTCGCCCAGCGCGGTGGCTGCTTCACGGGCGATGCGCACGTAGTCGGCAAAGGCCGAAGGCTCCAGGGAAAAAAAATGGTCCGGCCCGGTCAGGCGGCGATCCAGCGTAAGGTGTTTCTCCAGCATGACGGCCCCTGCGGCCGCAGCCAGCCCCCCGAAGTGAATCTCGGACGTGTGGTCGCTGAAGCCGACTGGAACACCATACCGGCGACTCATCGTTCCGATGCAAGCCAGGCGGGCCTCGGAGGGTGGAGTCGGGTAGGCTGAGACGCAATGCAGCAGCACCAATCGCCCGGCGGGCGGCGTCGTGGAGACCAGAGCTACCGCGGAATCGATTTCCGCTTCTTCCGCCGCGCCCGTGGACACGATCAGTGTTCGGCCGGAGACAGCCGCAGCCCGCAGAAGGGGAATGTTCACCACATCTGGCGAGGCAATCTTGATGGCCGTAAGCCCCAGGTCAATCAGGAACTGCAACTCCGGCAAGCCGAAGGGGGTGGCCAGGAAATCCAGCCCGACATGCTCCGCGCGGCGCTTGAGATCTCGGAAAATCCGTTGGTCCAACTCCAACCGGCGCAGCATCGCCCGCTGGCCTTCCGCCGCCTGCTGGTAGCCGCACGCGGGAGCATCTGCCGCCGCGAGCCGTTCGGCGGAGAAGACCTGGAACTTCACAGCGTCCGCGCCAGCCTCGCGGGCAGCCTCAATCAATTGATAGGCGAGCTTGACGTCCCCGCCATGATTGACCCCGGCCTCGGCGACGATGTAAAGAGGCTGACCGGGCCCGACCCGGCGGCCGCCGACCAACACGCCCGGATCCGTCCGCACGGGTTCCATGCACGACTCATCGGCAACTGGGCCACGCCCGCTTGATGCGCTGGGCTTGGCGGGCGACCTGGTGGGCCTCAGCCGCCGCCCCGCAAGTCTGCATCCAGACCCGGACGCGGCAGCAGATATTGGTGTTTGAACTGTTCTGAGGTCCGAGACCGCCGGGCCCGCAAGGCCTGGTCTCGGGCTGCCAACGCGCCCGGCGGAAGCGGCACGACTTCCACGCGGCCGAGCCGAAGACTGTCGCGCTTGGCGGCATACTCCAGGCTGACTCGGCCGAGGGCCGAATCCATCTGCTCCGCGAGATCGGGCAGACGCTTCATCTCCGGGGCCTCCAGATACAAGCGATACCACGGAGTCTCGCCCCACTGCGGGGCCAGCACGAACTCCACCATGCCGCCGCCTTCCCGCCCGCAAACCTGCTGCATCGCCAGTACCACCTGGTGTTCCGTCAGCTTCTCGCCGGTCATGGACGATGTGTGGGCATCGCGGCTCAGGAACTCCACCAGCGGCGCCTGCCCATGAAAACCGGTCACCCGCACGCAGTCCCCGATATCGTAGCGGTAAAGCCCGCTGGCATTGGTCAGTAGCAGGAAGTACTCGCCGCCGATCTCCACCTCGTGGCTCCGCAGTACCACCGGTTGGGCGCTGCCGTATTCCTCGGCCGGGATGAATTCGAAGAACTGGCTGGTCACCGACAGCACGCCGGAAGCCGAACCATCCGCCACGGGGATGCTCATCCGTCCTTCGCTGGCAATCAGGCCGATGTCGCGAGAGGGAATGTTCCCGTAGTATCGAGGAAGGAGTGATTGATACAAACCCATCGTGCCGCCGGTCCAGTGAGCCAGGAAGCCCAGCGTCCAATAGTGACAAGGAAACAGGTGACCGTGGCATCGGCAGGCGGCCTCCAGCCTGGCGGCGCAGGAGGGATCGGGCCGCAGCCTGGGTCGCAGCGCGTTGCGAATGGCCCCGGGTATTGGAAAATCAGGGTTCAACGAACCGTCGTGAATATCGCGAATCAGCCGCTCGCGGTGCTCATCGGCCGTGCGGGCCAGCAGAATCAGCGTCGCCGGGTTGGCGGTCACCAGCCAGGCCACATCGCGCGGAACAGCCAGCCTCATGATCGTGTAATACTTGGCCGTCGGGTCCTTGATGTCGGCCACGGCGGCGGGCGACGTGTAGTACCGCCGTACGAGCCGCTTCTGGGTCGCCGCCAGCAAGCCCGTGATTGCTCCGCAGGGCACGCCCGAAGGCGTCTCGTGATCCCGCATCGGACTCGTGACCTGCACGATGTGGCGCAGGATGCAATCCTGGTGATCCAGCAGTGCCCGAAGCCCCCAGACGTTCCAGCCGCGACGGCAGTCCGCCAGCACCCGCCGTGTGATGGGGATGTACTTTGCCGACGCCGTCGTGCCGCTGGTCAGCGCGAACATCAGGATCCGCTCACGCGGAGAGAAGAGCGCTGCGGTCTCACCGGCTTTGACCCGTTCGATGTACGGGGCGAACCGCTCATAGCCGCTGATCGGCACGGCAGTCCGATATTCCTGGTAGCTGCGGATGCGGTCGAAATGGTGTTCCCGGCCGAAATCGGACTCGGCACCATCGCGGAGCAGTCTGCGGAGCAGATCGTCCTGCTCCGCCGTGGCCTGCTCCGTGGCGGAGAAGAACCGGGCCATGACCCGGCGGGCGTGCCAAGCGGCCAGCCGCGCCGCCAGTCGATCGAACACGGGGCGGGACGGTGTCGAACGAAAACCCATGCCGGGAATCATCCCCGGAAAGCACCGGTTTGCAAACCGATGGCCGTCGCGGGAATAACTGGCGAGGGAGAGACTCAGAACGCGAAGTGGGCAAAGGCCTTGTTGGCATCGGCCATGCGATGGACGTTTTCCTTGGTCGTCACCGCGGCACCCTGGTTCTGATAGGCATCGAGCAACTCAGAAGCCAATCGCTGGGCCATGGGACGGCCCTTCTTGGCCCGAGCAGCCTCCAGGATCCAACGGATGGCCAAGGCCTGGGCACGCCGCCCGCTCACCGGCATCGGCACCTGATAGTTGCTGCCGCCGACGCGGCGACTGCGGATCTGAATCCGCGGCTTGCAGTTGTTGACCGCGGTCTCGAAGACCTCCACCGGAGGCACGTCCTTGACCTTGGCGGCAATCTGTTCCAAAGCGTCGTAGAAGATCCGCTGGGACACGGTCTTCTTACCTCGCCACATCATGCAGTTGATGAACTTGGCGGCGAGCAGGCTGTTGTAACGAGGATCAGCCCGGAGTTGCTCAGCCGAGAGCGTCCACTTCTTGAAACCCATATCGCTGCTCCCTTCTGGGGCGCCGCCGTTCGGGCGACGCAGCGCCGGTGAATTCGCTCACCGGTCCCCATACTCGGCCGCACCACGCGGCCGTGACGATATACCGCGGCTACTTCTTGCGCTTCGTGCCGTACTTGCTGCGACCTTTGGCCCGCCGAACGCCGAACTTGTCCTGATCCTCCACGGCCGCCGAATCCAGCACGCCGCGGATCACATGATAGCGAATACCCGGCAGATCGCGGACACGGCCGCCGCGGATCAGCACGATCGAGTGCTCCTGCAAGTTGTGCCCGATCCCGGGAATATACGCCGTCACCTCCTTCTTGTTGGAGAGGCGAACACGGGTGACCTTGCGCAAGGCCGAGTTCGGCTTCTTCGGGGTCATGGTCTTCACGATCAGACAGACGCCCCGCTTCTGCGGGCAGAGATCCAGATCGCGGGACTTCGACTTGCCGGGCACCGAGCGCCGCGGCCGCTTGCAGAGCTGATTGATCGTTGGCATGCAAACCTCGGTCATCTGGGCGGCCGACTTCTCTGACGACCGCAAACGAGCCACATATGCTACGGCAGCGCCCCTCCGGCGTCAACCGACCCAGCCCCCCTACTCCGTGGCCACCGGCTGGTCCGCCGCCGTCGGGGCAGCGTCTCCGCGCGGACCCTCATCAAGAGTGGGTTGATCCGATACTCCGCCACTGGCGGCCAACGTCGGCATGGGGCCAGCGTGAGGGTGCAAGCCCAGCGTGGGCGCCGGCACCGGCCCGACCGGGTACTCCGGAACTCGCATCTCGGCGGGTTCCTCCGCGATCGGCTCGCCCAGCCGCTCCACATCCATCTCCTGATACGGCTTGAACGCGGTGCCCGCCGGAATCAGGTGGCCGAGAATAACGTTTTCCTTGAGGCCGGCGAGCGTATCGACCGCACTGCTGAGGGCGGCTTCGGTGAGGACCTTGGTGGTCTCCTGGAAACTGGCGGCGGAAATGAAGGACTCGCTCTGGAGAGCGGCCTTGGTGATGCCGAGCAGGACGGTGGAGGCTGTAGCCGGCTTGGGCCGCCGTCCCTTGGCCGGCTGCTTGCCGGCGGCTTCGAGGGCATCGTTGGTGGCGGTATAGGCCTCCTTCGAGACGATCTGCCCGATCGTGTATTCCGAGTCGCCGGCGTCGCTGATCTTAACGCTCTTGGCCAACGTGGCGTTCTCGGCGCGGAAGCGGAACTTGTCCACCAGCTCGTTGGGCAGGAACGGCGTATCGCCCGGCTGTTCAACCCGGACCTTGCGCAACATCTGGCTGAGGATGACTTCGATGTGCTTATCGTTGATCCGCACGTTCTGAGCGCGATAGACCGCCTGCACTTCGCCGAGCAGGTAGCGTTGCAAGGCCTCTTCGCCCTTGATGGACAGGATGTCGTGCGGCACCAGCGGCCCATCGCACAACGCATCGCCGGCGTCGACATGGTCGCCGGAATGCACCAGCAGGTGCTTGTCCTGCGGAACATGGTGGTCCCGCGGCTCCAAGTCCTTGCTGTCGGGGTGGATGACGATGGTCATCTTGCCGCGCCGCTTGTCGCTGCGGATCTCCACCGTTCCGGAGATCTCCGCCATGACCGCCGGCTCCTTGGGCTTGCGGGCCTCGAAGATCTCCGTGACGCGCGGCAAACCGCCGGTGATGTCCTGCGTGCCCGCCAACTCGCGCGGACGGCGGGCCAGCAACCAGCCGGGCTTGACCTGCTGGCCCTCGGAGACCTCGATGCGGGCTTTGGCCGGGAGGTAGTGGTATTCGAGGATCTTGCCTTGGGCGTCTTCGATGATGATCTGCGGATTCTTGTCACCGCGATGCTCGACGACCACATACTTGGAAGCCTGGCCCTCGGTCTCGGCCCGCACGGTCTCGCCTTCGACCACATCCTGGAAGCGGATGAAACCACCGGCTTCGGCAAGGATCGGCGTCAGGTGCGGATCCCAGGAACAGAGCATCGCCCGCGGCTTGATGACGTCGCCGTCGCGCACGTGGACCCTGGCGCCGTAGGGGATCTTGTAGAGTTCCAGCTCGCGGCCCTTCTCGTCGTGAATGGCCACTTCTCCGTTCCGCTTCAGACAGACCAGCAGCACCCGGCCGGTCTCGGCGTCCTCCAGTTCGACCGCGTTCAGGTCCTTGAACACCACGGTGCCGCCGACGCCGCTCTTGATGTCGCTCTCGATGATGGCGCGACTGGCCACGCCGCCGGTGTGGAAGGTCCGCATCGTCAACTGCGTGCCCGGCTCGCCGATCGACTGGGCGGCAATGATGCCGACGGCCATACCCTGCTCGACCAGCTGCCCGGTGGCCATATCCACGCCGTAGCATCGGCTGCAAACGCCCCGATGCGACTCGCAGGTCAGCGGGCTGCGAACCCGGATCGTCTCCAGGCCCAGGCCGCCCTCGGCCGGAGAGCCTTCGATGCGGCGCGCGATCTCCGTGGTGATGATCTCGTTTTCACGCACGATGATCTCGTCCGTCACCGGGTGGCGAATGGTGTCGCGGGCCACGCGGCCCACGATGGACTCGGACAGGGAGATGTCGACTTCCTCGCCTTTGTAGAGCACGCCCTTGGTCACCCCCTGGATCGTGCCGCAATCGAGCCTGTCGATAATCAGGTTTTGAGCCACGTCGGCCAGCTTGCGAGTCAGGTAACCCGAATCGGCGGTCTTGAGCGCGGTATCGGCCAGACCCTTGCGGGCACCGTGCGTCGAGCTGAAGTACTCCAGCACGCTCAGCCCCTCGCGGAAGTTGGCCTTGATCGGCGTCTCGATGATCTCGCCGGAAGGCTTGGCCATCAGCGCCCGCATACCGGCCAACTGGCGAATCTGATCAACGCTGCCGCGGGCCCCGGAGTCGGTCATCAGAAAGATCGGGTTGAGGTACCGCCGTGCGCCCGGTGTGCCCGGTGCGACGTAGCGGCGGTTTTCGTCGCGATGGTCGTTCTTGAGGTCCGCCATCATCGCCTCGGTCACCGCCTCGCGAACGTGAACCCAGATGTCGATCAACTGGTTGTAGCGTTCCATGTCGGTGATGGCGCCTTGCTGATAGGCCCGGGTGATGCGGTCCACCTTCTTCTGGGCCTCGTCGATGATGGCTTTCTTCCGCTCCGGCACCCGCATGTCGGTCAGGCCGAAGGACAGGCCGGCCAGGGTGCTGCGCTTGAAGCCCAGCTCCTTGATGCGGTCGAGGAAGTCGATGGTCACGCTGCGGCCGTTCAACTCGTAGCAGTCGGCGATAACCCGGGCGGAGCCTTTCTGACTGACCGGGAAGTTGTAGTAGGGCATGCCCTCGGGCAGGATGTCGTTGAAGATCAACCGGCCGACGGTGGTGACGATCACGTGGTTGGCAGGAACCTCGCGAGGCTGCTCCTTCAATCCCTCGACCATCCGATTCTGAGGAACGCGCACGCGGATCCGTTCGTGAACGCCGACCTTGCCGAGGCTGTACGCGTACAGAGCCTCCATCGGCGAGGCGAAGGCAGCGCCAACCTCCTCCCGACTGTCCGGGCTGAAGTCGCAGGTCAGGTAAAAGATGCCCATCACGATATCCTGGCTCGGGGACATGATGGGCGCGCCGCTGGCCGGGCTGAAGATGTTGTTGGTGGCCATCATCAGCACATGGGCCTCGGCCTGGGCCTCCACGGACAACGGCAGGTGCACGGCCATCTGATCGCCGTCGAAGTCGGCGTTGAAGCCCTTGCAGACCAGCGGGTGGATCTTGATCGCATTGCCCTCCACCAGCACCGGCTCGAACGCCTGGATGCCCATGCGGTGCAAGGTCGGGGCGCGATTCAACAGGACCGGATGCTGATAGATCACCTCTTCCAGAATGTCCCAGATCGCCTGGTCGCGGCGCTCCAGCATCTTCTTGGCGCTCTTGATGGTATCCGCAAGACCCCGCTCCTTCAGGCAGCGAATGATGAACGGCTGGTACAGCTCCAGGGCGATCTTCTTGGGCAGGCCGCACTGGTGCAGTTTCAGTTCCGGCCCGACGACGATGACGCTGCGGGCCGAGTAGTCCACGCGCTTGCCCAGCAAGTTCTCGCGGAAGCGGCCCTGCTTGCCCTTGATCATGTCGGTCAGGGACTTGAGCGGACGGTTGGAGGACCCCACCACCGGCCGCCGGCAACGGCCGTTGTCGAAGAGGGCGTCCACCGCCTGTTGCAACATCCGCTTCTCATTGCGGATGATGACGTCCGGAGCGTTGAGGTCGATCAGCTTCTTGAGCCGGTTGTTGCGATTGATGATGCGCCGATAAAGGTCGTTCAGGTCGCTGGTGGCGAAGTTGCCGCTCTCCAGCAGCACCAGCGGCCGCAGGTCGGGCGGGATCACCGGGATGACATCCATGATCATCCAGGTCGGGTCGTTGGAGCTGTGGCGCAGGCTCTCCACGAGTTTCAGACGCTTGGAGAGGTCCTTGATCTTCTGCTTGCTGTTCGTCTTGGTGATGGCGTCCCGCAATTCCTCGCTGAGAGTCTTCAGATCCATGCGGTTCAAAAGACTCTTGATCGCCTCGGCGCCGATCTGGGCGACGAACTTGTCGCCGTATTTCTCGACGGCGTTGCGGTACTCCTCCTCGGACAGCACCTGCCCGACCTTGAGCGGTGTGTCCGCCGGATCGATCACCACGCTATCCTGGAAGTAGATGACCTTCTCCAGGTCGGAGGTTCGCATGTTGAGCAGCGTGCCCAGCCGGGACGGCATCGCCTTGAAAAACCAGATATGCACCACGGGTGCCGCCAGATTGATGTGCCCCATCCGCTTGCGGCGGACCCGGCTGTGCGTCACCTTGACGCCGCAGCGGTCGCAGATCATCCCCTTGTGCTTGGTGCCCTTGTACTTGCCGCAGGCACACTCCCAGTCTCGCTCCGGCCCGAAGATCCGTTCACAGAACAAGCCGTCCTTCTCCGCCCGATAGGTGCGGTAGTTGATCGTCTCCGGCTTGCGGACCTCGCCATAGGACCAGGAGCGGATGTCGTTGGGAGAGGCCAGGGAAATCTTCACCGAGCCGTAGTCGTTGATGCGGTCGTAAATGCTCTCAGCCATGTATGCTCGTCCTCAGGCCGATCGCCATGGCGGTGGAATGCCCGCCCGGGGCAACCGGCGGTCCGTCGTCATCTGCCAGCCGGGGAGTTCTCGTCGCGGCTCTTCCGCAGCTTGCTCACATCCAGCAGCATGGGCACGATGCCCGCGGCCCGTTTGAAACCCAGTTCCTCGCAGAAATCGACCTCGGTTCCGTAGGCGTACGCGTCGATCCGCTCGCAGCCCAGGTCGGCCAGGGCCTGGATGACCCGCTCCGCCATGGCTCGGGCAATGCCGTACTGGTCGTGCTCGATCCGGCCGTCGATGTGCGTCACCGCGCCCGGGCCTTGCCGCGAGGGATCCAGCTTGCACTCCGTGAGGTAGCCACGAACGCCGTCGGCCAGGCCTCGGGCGATGCCGATCACCTCGCCGGAGGCGTCACGGGCCGTCACGAAACACACCGAGTTGTCCACCATGCGCGACAGCTTGTCCACCGACTGCGGCATGATGCAGCCCTGCGCATCGTAGAAGGCCTTCAATTCGTTCACGTCGATCTTGTCGACCACCTCGACCTTAATGTCCTCATTCATCGCCTGGGACTCCTGAGCCGACAAACGCAAGGGTCAGATCAACCGGCCCTTTTCGAGCTGGATATTCATGCCCAGCCCGCGAATCTCGTTGCACAAGACGTCAAAGGAAACGGGCGTGCCGGCTTCCAGGGTGTTCTCGCCCTTGACCATCGCTTCGTAGATCTTGGTGCGGCCTTCCACGTCGTCCGACTTGACCGTCAGCAGTTCCTGAAGGATGTAGGCGCTGCCATAAGCCTCCAGGCCCCAGACCTCCATCTCTCCGAACCGCTGGCCGCCGGTACGGGCCTTGCCGCCGAGAGGCTGCTGGGTGATCAGCGAATAAGGTCCGGTTGCGCGGGCGTGGATCTTGTCGTCCACCAGGTGGTGCAGCTTCATCATGTAAATGTAGCCCACCGTCACCGGCTGATCGAAAGGTTCGCCCGTGCGGCCGTCCAGAAGGCGAATCTTGCCGCCGTACGGCATCCGGCACAGGATCGTGCCTTCGCGGTCCGCGTTCTGAATGACCCGCTCATCCGCAACCAGCTCGTCCACCCGGCGATTCGCTTCCTCCACCGCCTGATGTAGCTCGTGCTCCTTGCACCCGTCGAAGACCGGCGTGATCGCCTGGAAGCCGAGGATCTTCGCCGCCCAACCGAGGTGCGTCTCCAGAATCTGCCCCACGTTCATGCGCGAGGGAACGCCCAGCGGATTCAACAGGATGTCGATCGGCGTGCCGTCCTCCAGGAATGGCATATCCTCCACGGGCAGGATCTTGGCGATCACGCCCTTGTTGCCATGACGACCGGCCATCTTGTCGCCGACCGACAGAGCCCGCTTGGTCGCGATGTACACCTTGACCATCTCCAGAACGCCGGAGGGCAGCTCGTCACCCCGCTTCATCTGGGCGACCTTCCGCTCCCGCTCCTCGATGTACTCGAGCACGCGAGGCCAGTACCGGTTGTAAATCGGTTCCGCATCCGGACGTTTGGAGGCCGGCTTGATCCACTTCAGATCGAAGGCCCAGTTGGGAGGCTCTCCGATCTGCTCCATGATGACTTCCTTCAGCTCGCTCCGGCCGACCACCTGCTTGGTGTTGGGATCGACGATCGGGCCGCCGATCGCCTCTTCCATCTCCTTGATCATCTGCCGGAACACCTTGATCACCCGGGCGTTGACGCTGTCGACGTACTCCTTGATCCGCTTCTTGAGCTGTTTCTTCTGCTCCTCGCTCTGGTGAGTCCGCCGACTGAACCGCTTGGTGTCGATGACGATACCCGACACGCCGCTGGGCACCTCCAACGAGTCGTTCTTCACGTCCTCGCCGGCCCGACCGAAGATGGCGTGCAGCAGTTTCTCTTCCGGGCTCAGCTCGCTCTTGCTCTTGGGCGACACCTTGCCCACCAGGATATCGCCGGGCCGCACCTCCGTACCGATCTGCACCACCCCGTTCTCGTCCAGGTGAGCCAGGGCCTTCTCGGAAACGTTCGGGATATCCCGGGTGAACTCCTCGCGACCCAGCTTGGTCTCGCGGACCTCGACGTCGTATTCCTCGATATGGATGCTGGTAAAGGTGTCCGCCTGCACCAGACGCTCGGAGACCAGAATCGCGTCCTCAAAGTTGTAACCGTCGTAGGTCATGAAGGCGACCAGCACGTTCCGGCCCAGGGCGAGCTCCCCGTTGCGGCAGGCGGGGCCGTCGGCGAGGACCTGGCCTTTCTTGACCTTCTGGCCCAGACGCACGACCGGTTTCTGGTTCAGGCAGGTCCGCTCATTCAGCCCCTGGAATTTCCGCAGTTCGTACTCGTCGGTGTTGTCGATGATGATCCGCTCGGCATCCACGTAGGTCACCGTGCCCGCCTGCCGCGACAGCACGGTCATGCCGCTGTTGACGGCGACTTCCCGCTCCATTCCGGTGGCCACCATCGGCGGCTCCGTCACCAAGAGCGGTACCGCCTGCCGCTGCATGTTGGAACCCATCAAGGCCCGGTTGGCGTCGTCGTGCTCAAGGAAGGGGATCAGCGATGCGGACACCCCGACGGTCTGCTTCGGGGAAATATCGACGTACTCCACCTCCTTGGGGCCGACCGTCGCCAGATCGCCTCGGGCCCGGGCGATGATGTGCTCGCCGGTGACCTTGCCGGTCTTCGGATCCACCGCGTCGGGGGGAGACAGGATGGTCTTCATCTCCTCGTCGGCCCGGAGGTACTCGACCTCGCCGTTCACCTTGCCGCTCTTGTCCACGCGACGGTACGGGGTAATCAGGAAGCCGTACTCGTCCACCGTCGAGTAGATGCTGAGCGACGCGATCAGACCGATATTGGTGCCTTCCGGGGTCTCGATGGGGCAGATGCGGCCGTAGTGGCTGATGTGCACGTCGCGAACCTCGAAGCCGGCCCGCTTACGATTAAGGCCGCCGGGTCCGAGGGCCGACAAACGCCGCTCGTGGGTCAACTGGCTGAGCGGGTTGGTCTGGTCCACGACCTGCGACAGCTCCCCTCGGCCGAAGAAGAACTCGATGGCGCTGGAAATGGCCTTGGAGTTGATCAGTTCCGCGATCTTGCCCAACTCGTCGGGGTCTTTCATGCTCATCCGCTCCTGCACGGTGCGGCGAAGCTTGAGAAAGCCCTTGCGGATCTCATCGGTGGCCAGTTCGTCGATCGTGCGCAGGCGGCGGTTGCCCAGGTGGTCGATGTCGTCCTCGGCGACAATCACCCGCCCGACCTGCCAGGCGCATTCGTAAATGTTGCCAATGGACAGCGCTTCATCCTGCTGGCTGTCGCGGCTGTACTTGGCCACATCCTCCAGCGGGCGGAAGACCATATGAGGCGCCGATGCCCCGAACAGCTCCCGCCAGCGGGCCTCCACCTCGCTCTCCTGGGCGGCAGCCAGTTTCTTGGATTCGCTCTCGCTGAAGGTGTAGACCACGCCCGGCAAGGGGTAGTAATTCATGAACTCGAGCTGCACTTTTTCCAGCGGCTGCGTGTTCTGTAGGTCGCGATAGCGATCCAGACCCTCCAGGATCCGCCCCGCCCGCGTTCGGATCGTGGCCACGATGAAGTCCTTGGCCGCCTTGATCGTTTCGGAATCGCGATCCGTCTTCGACCGACCCACCAGCGGCCGCATCAGGTCGAGGTGAATGGCCGAAGCGGGCGCCCATTCCGTCGGCGTGTCGCACAGCGAGCGCAACTGTCGCCGCAGCTCCTCCACCACGGCTTCCGGAGTCAGCTTCTTGCGGCCTTCGCGGGCCGGGGCCGGATCGCCCAACGCGACGCCGGTCTTGGGATCCTTCAACTCGTGGCCCGGCAGCAGGTATGCATTGACCTGCGCGGCCAGCTCGGCGGTCCATTGCAGCGCGCAAAGCTCGAACGGCATCCGCCGCGGAACCGAATAGCCGATCCGCTCCTGACTCCGCAGGTCGAGCAGGTGCCGCAGGCAGGCCACAAAGTCCGCCACGGTCAGGGTGTTCAGCGTCGCCGGCAACGACATCCCGAACTTGCGGTTGATGCGGAAGCGGCCGACCTTGCCCAGGCGATAGCGGTTCTCATCATAGAATTTCTCGTGGAAGAGCTTGACGGCCTTGTCGAGCTGGGCGGGGTTGCCCGGCCGCAGGCTCTTGTAGATCCGCATCAAGGCTTCTTCGTGGCTGTGGCTGCTGTCTTCGGCGAGAGTGTTCAGCAGCAGCGGATCGCTGACATGCTCGATGACCAGCAGCTCGCGGAGGCTCGTCGCCTGGATCCGCCCGACCGCGTCCCCGATCTGGCAGCCGGCGCGCACCAGCGGCTCGGCATCGAGGTCGGTCTCGGCGTCGGGATTCGGAACATCCGACACGACGTACATGTCCGGCTGCAAATTGCCCACTTTCACCTTCTTGGTCTTGTAGAAGGCCTTGATGATGTCCTCGTCGCGGCCGAACTTCGGGTCCATCGCCCGCAGGAAGCAGGTCGCCGGAATCTTGCTCGATTGGTCGATCCGCACCACCAGCACGTCGCGGCGCGTGATGTTGATCTCGATCCAACTGCCCCGCTCGGGAATGATTCGGCAGGCGTGCAGGGGCCGATCCGTCGCCAGAGTCTCCTTGATGAAGTCCACGCCCGGCGAACGGTGGAGCTGCGAAACGATGACTCGCTCGGCACCGTTGATGATGAACTCCCCCCCGCCGATCATGATCGGCATCTCCCCGAGATAGATGCGATCTTCGATGATCTCGTCGGTATCCTTGCGGTGCAGGCGGCAGCGGATCCGCAGCGGCATGCCGTACGTCAAGCGGAGCTGGCGGCACTCGTCGGGCGTATAACGCGGCTTGCCCAGCGTGTAGTCCAGGTACTCCAGCGTGATGTTCTCGTCATAGCTGGCAATCGGGAACACCTCGCGGAGAAGCCCCTCCAGGCCGGTCGGAGTCCGCTCCGAAGGCGGAACATCGGCCTGCAAGAAACGCTTGTACGAACCGACTTGGATTTCAATCAGGTTCGGGATCGGCATCGCGTCCCCGACCTTGGCGAAACTGCGAATCTCCCTGGTGCTCACGCTCACGACCCTTTCCATGCGCCGACGCCAACCGATCCACCTGGACGGTGCCTTCGCCAAAACGGGGACTCTCCCCCATCGACGGCCGACCGTCTCGCCGACTCACGCGTGCCTGTGTCGCCTGAAAACACAGCGGTTGACGACGAACCTCAACTCTGACAGAAACCGGGATTCCACAGGGGACTGTCGCACCGAGGGGCCATCTGCGGTTCAAGCCGGTCAGTCCCACACCCGCCGGCCCATTTCCGCCCCTAGCGCGACGAATTCAGCAGTATAACGCGCCACCCCGGCATCGCCAGAGGAAATCCGCCGCAGTGCACAAAAAATCTGCCCGTTTGCCAGAATTGATGATGCCGAGCTCGACCGGTTCGTCCCGCAGGAACAGCCGTACACGGGAGAGGTTCCGTATGGAATACATAAAATACTTTAAGACAACGAGTTATGTGACAGCATATTCCTCGCTCCAACCTGCCGGGCCGGTGAAGGATCGGCGGCCCCGTGTCCGCGGAGCCGACCGGGTCATTCTCCGCCAAGCCGACCTTGGCACAGTCCGGCCAGGTGCTTGCCACTCGTTACCGACCAGGGAGGACGGCTCAATCACACCGCGGCGGCACGCCAAGGCCCAGCCGCCCTCCCGCCGTCCGCACCGGCGTGGCCCCGAAACGCAGGTTTAGCATAGGATATCGCCGAGGCTTCGCCGGTGAGCGGACCTGGTCGGCATGACCATGCTGAAGAGCCGCCGCCGCGAATTGCCGGGAGAGGACCATGACCGGAATCAATCGTGCCACGTTGATCGGATGCGTCATGATGGCAGCCGCCGCCGGCTGCGGCCAGAAATCGCCGCAGACCACGCCCACTGCTCCGGAGAAGGCCATGAACCCCAGCGAGAAGGAATTCACCGAACTCTACGAGAAGTACGCCGCCCGTTACGAACCGCTCTTCAGGCAGTCGGCCCAGGCCTGGTGGGACGCCAACACGACCGGCAGCGACGAGGCGGTGGCGCGACGAAAAGCAGCCGAGTCGGCCATCGTCGACCTGCATCACGATCAAGCCACTTTCGCCAGACTCAAGGCCTTGAAAGAGAGCGGCCATGTTCGGCAGCCGGTCCTGGCCCGTCAGTTGGACGTGCTGCATAGAACTTTTTTGGCGGGTCAAGGCGACCCGTCCATCCAGAAACGGCTGGTGGAACTGGAGGCCGATCTCGAACAGACCTTCAACACCCATCGCAGCGAGGTCGACGGTCGGCTGCTCACTGAAAACGACGTCCGCAAGATCATAGCCGAGACTCGAGACTCCGCGCAGGCCGAAAAGGCCTGGAAGGCCTACATGGCGGTCGGAACCAAGGTGGACGGGCAACTCCGTGAAGCCGTGAGACTCCGCAACCAGCTTGCCCGCCAGTTGGGCTTTCGCGATTTCTACGCGATGCGGCTGGAACTGGACGAAATCGACGAAGCCGAGTTGTTCCGCATCTTCGACGAACTGGACGCGCTGACGGCGGGTCCGTTTGCCGAGCTGAAACGGGAAATTGACCAGGCCATGTCCGCGCGGTTCGGCCTTCCTCAGGCAGAGCTGCGGCCCTGGCATTTCGGCGACCTGTTCTTCCAGGAACCGCCGGTCACCGAGACCCAAACCCTGACCGACCTCTACAAGGACCACGATCTGCTGGCTCTGGCCAAGAGCTACTACGCCGGCATCGGGCTGCCGGTCGAACACATCCTGGCCCGCAGCGACCTGTACGAGAAAACCGGCAAGTCCCCCCATGCGTTCCAGGCCAATCTCGATCGCGTCTCGGACATCCGCATCCTTTGCAACCTCCGGCCGAATGCCGCCTGGGCGGACACGCTGCTCCACGAACTGGGCCATGCGGTTTACGACGATCACATCGACCGAAGCATCCCGTTCATTCTGCGAACGCCCTCACACAGCATCACCACCGAAGGCATCGCCCTGATGTTCGGGGGAATGTCCAAGAATGAAGAGTTTCTCACCAAGGTGGTAAAGGCCGACCCACAGCGAGCCGCCGCTTTGGTCGCCGCCGCCCGTCGGGCAACCCGCGGCGAGAAACTGATTTTCGCCCGCTGGGCACAGGTCATGGTGCGGTTCGAGAAAGGGATGTACGGGGATCCGGACCCGAACCTGGGACAACTCTGGTGGAACCTGAAGAACCGCTACCAACTGCTGAACCGGCCGGAGGACGTCAACCGCCCCGATTACGCCGCCAAGAACCACATCGTCACGACGCCGGTTTACTATCACAATTACATGCTGGGGGATCTATTCGCCAGCCAGGTGCAGGAGCACATCGCCCGCGAGGTCCTCCGCATCGACCATCCCTGGGCCACCAGCTTCTGCGGCCGGCCCGAGGTCGGGGACTACCTGCGACGGGAGATCCTGAGCCTCGGCAACCTCTATCGTTGGAATGACCTGACCCAGCGAGCGACGGGAAAGCCCTTATCGGCGCAATCGTTCGTGCGGCAGTTGACGGCCCAGTAAGTCCCCCGCAAACCGAAGCCGTCCGCCAGAAGAGCGGCGGACGGCCGCCAGCATGCCGCGGCGCCGCCCCGGATGGCGTCAGGAACCGCCGCCGGCACAATCTCTGGCGCGATGAAACCGCCACTCCTTGAGAGCCTCATGGGCCTTCTGCGAACGCGAGGCCCCATTGAGTATCCCCGGTATCGAACCCTGGCCGATGCTGAAATCACCGTCTGGGGGCCGCCGGCCCGTGCGCAGGAAAGACTCGAACAACCGCTCCGCCGTGAACTGCTGAAAGGCGGAGTCCATGTGCAATCGGGGACCGACCTGCAAAGACACGGGGGCGTCCAGGTAACCCGCCAGATTGGTTCCCTGCGGCAACAAGAAGCCCAGACCCCGCTCCTGCATCATGGTGAAGAGTTCATCGGTCCCCTGCAGGCCGAACAGGTCGTTGACGGTGATCTTGCGATCGAACTGCACATGGTCGATCGCCTTGAACATCTGCTGGGTGACGAACTGGCCAGGCGTGATGGTCCGCGACCGCATCTGCGTCATGCTGCCGAAGGCGGTGGATTCCATTTGGATCGCCTGGATCATGCCGCGGCCCCGCTCGGACAGCGACATCATGAACCGGCCTTCGAAATACTCGAATCGAAAGATGTCGGTTCCGCGTTTGCTGAGCGTCGCCACCGGGCACTTGATTTCCATGTCGCTCCGCACCGTGCCCTCGGCGACGCCGGCGCGAATCGCTCCAAATCCGAGTTCCATCCGGCTTCGCGCCGTGCCGTTTCGGATCGCCAGTTCCGAAATGTTGACCAGCGACGACCGTTCGATCAGAAGGACCGTTGGCGGCTCGCAGGGCACCGCGACCAGTTTGACCGCCGCGCGAATGGGCACGTGCACCTGCTGCCCTCCTCGCAACTCGTCTCCCGGACGCACTGGTGACCAGCCGGATTCACTCGTCAGCGACACCCCGCTGGCAGCGACGCGGACTCCGCCCTTCACCTCCACAACGCGGTAGACCAAGGCGCCATCCGACGGCTTGGCCGCCGGGGCGGTGGCGGCCGGGCCGGCCGGCTGAGCCCACAGGTGGGCGGACAAACCCAACCAACCCGCCAGCAGGAACATACTGCCCGCGACTTTCGATTTACTGCTGCGAATCATGTGCGAGCCTCCGAGCAACCTTGCCGCACTTCGGTTCCCCACGCCTGGGCAATAGTGCCCACCCGGCTGAATTTCCGCAGTGTGACAGCGGCCAGAGGTCATCTGAACAAGTCCCGTGCCGGACCAAGCCCGGTTTCAGGGTGCTGCGGGCACGATCAGATTCCCGAACTGATCACGATCAGTCGCATCGTCCAGTTGAATGATCTGGGTCTCATAAAGCCCGCGTTTCTCCATCAGTGCATCGGCCTTCGCCAGAACCGACACCACAGCCGCGCCGGTCATGTACTGATAATCCACGCGGTCATCCAACAGCCCATGATACATGAGCTCGCGAAGGGCGTAGCGGCGGTCGCCCAGCCCCAGACGCCCAAATACATTCAGGTTGACGCCGCCTCGGATCCGACAAATCTGACAAACCATATAAGACAACGAACCGGCATCGATGACGTGCTCCGGCTGGAGGCCCCACTCCGCGCGGAGGATGCCGCGAGACTCCAGCTTCCGCTTCCGTTCCTCGAAGGTCCGCGACGTATCCTCGCCGTCCGCAAGAATCAGCATGGCGCGGCAGGCCTCATCGACGGTCACCACGTCGAGCTCCGCCAAATAGGCTTGAAAGGCCACATCTGAGAGCGTGGCGGGATCGACCGAGGGCGTGGTCATTCGCGGCCCCCCACAGCCGATAGCCAGAGGCAGGACAGCACACGACACGGCCAGGATCGCCGCCACCCGCCCCCGGTGACAGCCGCGTATCCAGCGGAGATTGCGCAGCTTCAGAATGACCATGTCACGCCCGTCAAAAGGAAGGTCCGGGTGGTTTGATCGCTGAAGGAGCGGCCGGGGAAGAAGCTGCCGAACCGGACCGTCCACGATAGATCGCTAGTGATTCTGTAGTTTGCGAAGTAGTCCATCTCCCAGCCGAGATAACCGGACTGACGGTCAGCGAAGACGTCGCTGACGGCAGCATCGGAATGATGCTTGGCGTAGAGGAACCAATCCGTGCCCAGCTCCAGGTCCTTCAAGGCTTCCACCTCGGCCAGCGGACGAAAGGCCCCGCCCAGCCGCCAGACGTGGATGTTGCTCAGCCGTGGAGAGAACGAAATACCCGTGTCGCGAAAACCGAAACCCACGAACCCGCGATCAATGTGATCGTTGCGATTGCCGCCGAGCGCGTTGGTCGGGCTGTCCAGCCGATCGCTGTCGCCGCTGGCGAACATGTACTCGCAGGACAGAACCGGCTTCATCTTGTGGCGGAAGTAGTAATCCAGCCGCTGGTCGAAGGCCCAAGCCTTGATGCGGTCCTGACGCATGAAGCGCTCGTGACCGTAGCTGCGGCCGCGTTCGATCACCCACTCGGTGCTGTACTTGAGATTATCGATCAGCTCCCCGCTCGAACCGAACCCGACATACCGCGAGTCATACCGGTAGTTTTGCAGCAGGTCGATGGGATCCTCGCGGGTGCGGTCATCCTGGATGGCCACGTACGCGAACGGCTCATGCTTGTCAAAGCCCTTGTAGCGCTCCTCCACGATCAGGAGATAACGGTTGCTGTGGTCGGCCACGGGCCGACTGCGGTCGATATTCTCCGTGCTGGACGGCGTACGGCCGTAAATCAAGGATGTCTCGAAATTCAACCACTCTCCCTGCAAACGCACGTGGTCGAGCGGGAGATCGATCGCATAACCCGTGCCGGGCTGGACGAGATCCCGGCCGAACTTGGCCCGCAGCTCGAACGGCGGGTCGGACTTCTCGTAGCCACGCAACGCCCGGGTCAGGTCGAACTGATACCAGCCGCGGTCCAGGTTCGGGCCAAACAGGTCGTCCTCGTTGCGGGTGTAGCTGTCCCCGTGATTCCAGTCCGTGTAGGCCGTCCGCACGCGAACGTAGCCTTCGTGAATGCCGCGATCGGCGTTGAAGTAGGTCCAGAAGCTCAGGTCATGCTGCCGCAAGGTGCGGCTGCTGTTCAGGCCGTCATCGAACAGGAAGAAGTAAAAGTCGTACCAGCCGCCGTAATCGACCCGGAACTTCTGGGCCAACGGCAGGTTCTCCTGCATCTTGCGATCATTCTCTCGCTCAAGCGCCCGCCGGCGAGAAAGGAACGCCTCATCAGAAGTCGGGCCGAGTTCCATCTGCCCCAGGACTGAGGCAGCGGTAGCCAGCCAGACGGCGGCGGCCGTCGGCAGGAAGCGGAAGCGGGAGCGAGGAATCGCGAGAGGCAAAGCCTGGAAATCCTTCGTGCCGGACGGCGACTCGCCGGCGGTGCCGCACGGTCGGACATCCTTGCCGCCGTCGCGTGCCCTGGCCGCCATCCGGACCTCTGCCCACGCATCGTGCCCGTTCTCGTCTATCTTTGCAAGAGCACGCCAAGAAAAAGGCCGAAGGCAGCGACCGCCTTCGGCCTCGGCTTTCGATGGTTCTGACTAACCCGTTGCGATCAACCGCTGCGACCGCCTCGACGGGTCCCGCGGCGACCGCCGTCACCGCCCGCCGGCGGGCCACCTCCATCCCCGCCGCCGCCGTCCGGAGGCGGTGGCGAGACCCCCTGGTCTTCCTTGGTGCCCTCCAGGTCGGGTGCGCGAAGCTTGGCCACCAGCCCGGTATTGATCGAACAGGCGATCGTCGCCTCCACCTCCTGCCCAACCTCGAAGTCGCCCAACTCCAGGGTTCCCTCATCGCCGCCGACGAGTTTGGTCACATCCCCCAAGAGCCTCAGCTTCAATTTGCGGGCCACGATGGGAGGGGGCTTCTTGGTGGTGGTCCCCTTCTTGTTGTCGGGCATCGCCGCCCGCCGTTCCTCCACGTCGGGCCACTCCTTGCCGCCCATGGGCGTCGCCTTGAGCACGATCGTCTCCCCCTCGATGCTCTCGATGGTACCCTGCACCTCGAAGGTCTCCAGAGTCAGCATCTTCAGCTCGCGAGGCCGCTCTTTCTTGTTCTCCTTCTCCTCGCTCTTGCGCTGCCGAGACGCATACCCCCACTCCGCGTTGCAGGCCAGGCCCTTCCATGGCAGGTCGAGGAGTTGCTCTTCGGTCAACTTCACGCCGCCCAGCTCGATCGGCAGATCCTCGCCTTTGCGAATCTTCAGGGTCAGGATCTTGGCGCCCTTACCGTCGGGTTTCACCTTGATCTCAGCAAAATACGTGTCGTCGCCTTCCTTGACCGGCTCAAGTTTGAGAACCTTCACCCGTCCGCTGCCGGTGTCCGTCCATTTGGTGTCGTCGCGCTGGACGGCTCCGCCGCCCCGGCCCCGGTCACTTCCTCCGCCGGTTCCACCGCGCCGCGTTACGCCGCCAGTCTGGGCCTCGGCCACGGCCGCGACCAAGAGCAGAACGGACAAAACGGAACTGACCTGAAGGAACGCACGACCAAGACGGCAATCCACTGTACCTGACATGGGACATCTCCTTCCTGGCGGGAAGCATGGCGCGCCTGGCGCTCGCCGGCAGGTTGCGAACTTCAGCATACCGCGCCGGAGGCATGCACTCAACCAGATTATACGCCCTCCTGCTCCGGATACTCCAGTCCGAGCCGCAACCACGGCGGCAACCCTCATCCGGCCGACCGCCGGCCGTGGCCCTGCAATTACGCTCAAATCACCACCGCCGGCCGCTGGAACTCGAACGATCGAGGTCCGTATAGTAACCATATGATCAGACACATGGCGGGTACACGACGTGAGCGACGCCAATTTCACCTCGTTCGGCTGCTGATTTCGACCTTGGCCCTGCCGCAGGTGGCGGTGCCGTCCTCGGCTCAATCCCAGGAGCTGCCCCAGACCCGATCCGACCCGCAGCCCACCAGCCAGCAACGCCCTACGACGCAGCCGAAGAAGCCCAGGCTGCCCAAAGGCTTCGTGGCCCGCGAGATCGAGTTGCCCAACGGAACAAAGAGCAAGTACGTCGTGTTCATCCCGCCGCAGTATGCGTTGCACAAGGACCGTCGGTTTCCGGTGGTTCTGTTTCTCCACGGCAGCGGCGAGTGCGGCACGGACGGCGTCAAGCACACGACTGTCGGCCTTCCTAGGCTGCTTGCCGCCTCGCCCAAGGACCACCCCTTCATCGTCGTGATGCCGCAGGCCCGGACCCTGTGGTTCCGCGGCGAAAACCTGCAAGCTGCCTGGATTGCCCTCGAAACGACCCTCAACAAGTACCGTACCGACCCGAACCGGATCTACCTGACGGGGCTGTCCATGGGTGGGTTCGGCACCTGGGAAATGGCCGCCGCGCGGCCCGACGTCTTCGCGGCCATCGTGCCCATCTGCGGCGTCGCGCCGAGGCCGTACATTGCCAATCTGGTGAATCTGCCGGTGTGGGCATTCCACGGGGCGCTGGACAAGAACGTCCCGGTGCAGGGTTCCCGCGAAGCCATCGCGGAATTGCGGCGGCTGGGTGCCGCGCCCCGCTACACCGAATACCCCGATGGAGACCACTTCTGCTGGGACAAGGCCTACAGCACGCCCGAATTGTGGAAATGGCTGCTCGAACAAAAGCGCGCCCCGCCTCCCCGCGAGGTGGACTATCGCCTACCGCCCGGCAGCACCCAGCAGGTATGGTGGCTACTGGCCAAGGCGTCGGCGGAATCGGCGGAGCCGGCCCACATTCGCGTCACGATCGGGGAGAGCGGCCGGGTCGAGGTGCAGTCCGAACGCATTCTGGCCTGGGCCATCCGCAGCGAGACGGATCCGCTGAGGATCGGCGAGCCGGTCTCCGCCGCCTGGAACGGACACGAAGTATTCCGCGGCCGGTTCGAGGGAATCCTCGCCGCCCAGGCCGCGGCGGCACCCGAGACGCCGGCCACCACGTCCGCCCCCGCCCCCTGACGATACCAACAACCCATTGACGGCTACTTCAGCCCGGAGCCGACCCTGGCCAGTCCTTCCCGCGCCGGTCGACAACGCGGATCCAACTCCAACGCGCGGCGGTAGTGGCCTTCGGCCGCAGGCAGATCCCCCGTGGCCTCCGCCAGCCGACCCAGCTCAAGCCAGTCCCCCAATTCGGCCGGTTCCATCCGGATCGCCGCTTCATAGGCCCGGATCGCCGCAGGATAGTCTCCGGCGGCCGCACGCAGCGCCCCCAGTTCGCGCAGGGCCTCCACAGGCCGTGGGCCGTCGCGCAGCACCCGTTCCAGCACCTCCGCTGCCGCGGCCGGTTGTCCCCGCATCTTGAGCATACTGGCCACCATCAGGTTCAGCCGTCGAGTTTCCTCCACCGTAACCACGGCGTCCGCCAACCACTGCTCCGCCTCGGAGTAAGCGCCGCGACTGCGGCAGATCGCCGCCAGCATCAACCGCATCGCACGGTCTCTTGGAGACCGCGCCACGGCTTGACGAAGATAGCGCTCGGCGTTGTCCACCCCGCCGACGGTGAGGAAGCTCTTGGCCATGCCGAACGAATACCACGGGCGTTGCACGGAGCCGATCCACCGCCGCCAGCCCCGAGGCGTCTCCGACGGCTCCGGCCCGCGGGCCGTCCAAGGCTGCGCGGGATCGATTCGATAGCGGGCGATCAGTTCGCCGTGCTCCGGCAGGTTCCGCACGAACACCAGGTTGCGGGCGTCGAGATGCACCAGGATCCAATCCGGCGAGGTCATCAGCTTCTCGGCCAGACGCTGGAACTCCGTGCGGAGCAGCACCGCCGTGCGGATGCCGAAACGGTCGGCGTAGGCCTCCCAGTCCCGCGCCAGCGCATCGCGGTCCGCGTAGGGCGCGTAGAAGGCCTCACCGTAGACCTCCAGCCGCCCGTCGATATGCACCCGATAGCGGTCCGGCACCGCCCAACTGAGGTACGACCCGTCGGCCATGGAGTGGAACAGCTCGCCCCGCGGGGCCGCCTCCCGCAGGAAGTCGACCGCCGCCCGCGGCACCTCCGACTCCACCACGCCCAGGCCGAACGCCCGCGGGGCCTCCATGTCGGCGGCGTACCGATCGCTCGCCACGTACCACGCCGCGGCCGACAGGAGCAGTCCGCCGACCGCCGAGGAGACCGCCGTCAGTCGTGCCCGCCGCGCCGTCGGCGACGGCCGGACGGCGTCGGCCGCGCGATGGTCTTCCAGGTTCCGCAGCGTCACCCACAGGCCGACCAGGGCGAACAGCCCCACGTTCCGGGCCGAGGTCGCCGCCAGGTACAGCGTCCCCAGCCACAACCATATCCGCGACCACCGCAGGCCCCGTCGCCGCAGGATGAAGGAAGCGGCCCCCGCCGCCGCCAGGGCCGGTGCGGCCCAGAACCCGTACGACCAGCGGACGCCCGGCGTGAAGGGGCTGAGCACCTCGGCGATCACCGCGGAGAAGATGCTGCCCGCGTGCAGTTCGCGAAACAGCGTCAGCGGGAACAGCGCGCCCGCCGGGCCGTACGGGTTGACCAGGCAGGCCGTCAGGAGCAGCAGCGTCAGCACCGCCGGCGTCCGGACCCCGCCGCCGGCCGCGTCCGCAGCGCGGCCCGGCCCTTCCTGACGATTCGACCGCCGCTCGGCCGCGGCCTCCAGCAGGAAGGCCCCGGCGATCACCGGCCCGAAGACGAACAACCCGTGGCTGTTGGTCCACACCACCTGCAACGCCGGCAACGCCCACACGGCACGGCGGCAGCCGCCTTGCCGCCGGCCCTCCAGGACCGTCAGGAAGATCGCCATCATCAGGTAGGTGACCAATTCCGGCCGCACGCCGAAGCGGCACTCCATCGCCGCCACGCCCAGCGCCGCCAGGACCACGCCCGTCGGCCGGTCCGGCCGCCACCGCGGCGTTCGCAGCACGAGGGCGAACGTGGCCGCCAGGACCGCCGTCTTGGCCAGGATCAGCAGGGCCGGCCCGCCCGCCTGCCACCCCAGATACAGCAGCAGGCAGAACAGCCAACGCATCTCGATCCAGGCGTGATCGTTGACCGTGTAGGAGAGCACGTCGTGCGTGGGGACGGCGCGGTGCTCCGCGATCCATTGCCCGGTGCGGAGCTGCCACCACAGGTCCGCATCGCCGATCTGCTGCACGGTCAGGGCGAGGAAGAGGGCCCCCAGTCCGAGGGCGGGCAGCCACCGCACCCCACCCGGCCCCGTCGCCGACGACGGCGGCGGCCCCTCCGGCGTCTCGGCCGCGACGTGCTTCCGTGATCGGCCCATCGGCATCGCCTCGCCGCTCCGCTACCGCCGCGTTCGCCCCGGCGCCGGGCCGCGGGGCACCGCCGAGGCCCGGAGCAGCTCCAGCAGTTCCGTCAGGTCCGCCGGCAGCGGGGCCACCAGCTCCAGCGGCCGCCGCGTGACCGGATGCGTGACGATCAGCCGGTGGGCGTGCAGCATCTGCCGGGTCCACCGCGGTTCGGCGGGGTCTTCCGGCCGCCCGGTCACGTCGCGGACGCTGATGTGTCGCCCGCCGTAGAACGGGTCGCCCACCAGCGGGTGCCGGATGTGCGACATATGGATGCGGAGCTGATGCGTCCGCCCGGTCTTGGGGAAGAGGTGCACGAAGCTGAAGTTGCGAAAGCGCTCCACGACGCGGTAGCGCGTCACCGCCTCCTTGACCAGCTTCTTGGCGAACTTGCCGCCCATCCGCTCGGCGAAGCCGGTGGCCACGTAGCGGTCGTGCACCGTGGGGTGCTGCCCGATGGGCACGTCGATGACGTCCTCGTCGAACTCCGGCGTTCCATGCACGACGGCGACGTAGATCTTCTCCGTCTGCCGCTCCTCGAACTGCCGCGACAGCCGCCAGTGGGCCTCCTCGGTCTTGGCCACCACCATGATCCCGCTGGTGTTCTTGTCCAGGCGGTGCACGATGCCCGGCCGGAAGGGGTCGTCGGTGCGGGCCAGGGCGGTGCCGTAGAAGGCCAGGGCGTTGGCCACCGTGCCGCCCTGCGTCCGCGTGGCCGGGTGGACGATCATCCCCACCGGCTTGTTGACCGCCAGCAGGTGGTCGTCCTCGTAGACGATGTCCAGCGGGAGGTCCTCCGGCGTGACGTCGTACGGCTCGGGCGGCGGCAGGACGAGGTCGATGCGGTCGCCGCCTTCCATCTCGTAGCTGTTCTTGGTCGGCAGGCCGTTCACCAGAATGTCGCCGCGCCGGATCATTTTCTGGATCATGGTGCGGGACAGCTTCTGGAAGCGCCCGTGCAGGTACTTGTCCAACCGGCGGCCGGGCAGGCGGCGGCGGATCGAGAGCTGGATGCGGGTGCGGCCGTCATCCTGCGGGTCCGTCCGCTTGACGGCCACCTCGTCGTCCGACGCGGGCACCTCGTCGGCGGCGACCGCGTCCGGCAGGACGTCGTCCTCCTCGCCCGGCGGCGGTCCCGGCGGCGGGCCGACGACGGGGGCGGGCGGCGGCATCCCCCCCGGCGGGGCCGACGGCGTCTCGGCCGGCCCGTCCGACGGGTCCGCGGCGGGCCGTACGGGCGGCGGCGGGCCGTGCTCCGCCGGCGGGACCGCGGGCGGGTCCGGCGGGACGGCGGGGGCCGGGGGATGACGGCGGTGGGATGGCTTCCTGGCGGTCATGCGGGTCGCGGCTCACGGCGCGGCGTATCGGCCGGCGGCGATCATACCACGAAACGGCCCCGCGCTGGAGCCGGCGGGCGGGGCGTTTTCGGCCCGCGGATCAAGCCGGGGGGGCCGGGAGGCTGGTCCGCGGCGTCTGCTGCCGCCGGGCTTGATCGTTCGCCCGTCCGCCCGGCGCCGGGAGCGTTCGGCCGCCCCGGCGCGGGCCGGCCGCGGCGGTGGCCGGGGCGTTGGAGTCCTTCGACGGGGTGCACCGCCGCCGGCTGCCGATGCGGGACTCGCCCACGGCCAGGGCCATCCCGGCGACGATGCCGGGGGCCGGGGCGGCGGGCTGAGGGCGTCGGGCGGAGAAGGCGGCGCGGGCGGCGCTCCACAGTGCGCACAAGCTGCGCACCGCGGCGCGGCGGGCGCTCATCACTGCGCACAAGCTGCGCACCGCGGCGCGCTGGCTGCTCGCCAATGCGCGCGGACCGATAACCACTGTGCGCCGGCCGCGAAGGGCGCAAAAGCCGCCGAACCCGCGTTTTTCATGCTGAGAACGCCGTTCACGGCGGTTATCGGGTCATTTTTTACGATTGTGCATCCATGAAACATCGTTGTGCATGGATGAAACATCGTTGTGCATCCATGAAATATCGTTGTGCATGGATGAAACATCGTTGTGCATCCATGAAACATCGTTGTGCATCCATGAAACATCGTTGTGCATCCATGAAATATCGTTGTGCATGGATGAAATATCGTTGTGCATCGATGAAACATCGTCGTGCAGCGGGCAAATGGCGGGGTACGTCAGGCGAATATTGCCGAATCCCCTCGTGCGCGAATCCTTTCTCGGGCAAATATCGCCGAACCGGGCCGCCCGCCGGCCCGCCCGGGCGCGAACCCCGGCACGCCCGCCGCCGCCACCGCGGAAAAGGACTCCGCATCGCTCGGGCGCGGATCCTTTCTCGGACGCCGCCGCCGCACGCCGCTCGGGCGAGAATCCTTTCTCGCCCGCCCGCGTGGTTGCGGGAAGGGATTCCCCGGAACGTCGGTGCGAGAAGGGATTCTCGCACCAGTAGCCCCCGGAACGCCGGGGCGAGAAGGGATTCTCGCACCAGCAGCCCCCGGAACGCCGGGGCGCGAAGGGATTCTCGCACCAGCGCGCTCGACCACGAGCGACCGACGCTACGCCCCCGCCGCCCGGCGGCGGTCGATGGCCCGCGTCACGCCGTGGTACACCACGATCGCCAGGAACGCGGCGAAGCCGATCCCCGCGAAGACGTACCAGATGTAATGGGCGCGGGCATACGCCTCGGGCAGGGCCGCGCCGCCGGTGGTGACGGCCTCCCGCCACTGGGCCGCCGCCGCCGCGTCCAGCGTCTCGGGGTTCGGGCAGTAGCGGTCCAGCAGATGCCCGGAAAGGGCGAAGCCCAAGGCCCAGGCGAAGAACGTGGTCAGGTGCTGGTAGCCCAGGTACAACCCCTCCTCGCCCCGCGGGGCCTGCCGCGAGGCGAACTCCAAGAACTTCGGCGAGAGAAAACACTCGGCCAGCCCTTGCAAACCCACGCCCAGGATCACCGCCAACGTGATGGGATGCATGTCCCCCAGCGCCGCGATCGGCCCGCCGGTCCAGCGGGCGATCCGCGGGCTGGCCGCGATGATCATGGCCGTCCAGGGGATGATGAACAACCCGAGGCCGATGGCCGTGGCCGGCTGCACGCGGCGGATGAGGTGGGTGATGGGCACGACGCACACCACCACGACCAGCGGATTCACGTTGGCCAGCCACTCCGGCGAGGCCCCCTCGCCGATGAGCCGAAGCGTGTACTTCGGCATGGTGGCGTAAAGCTGCCCTTGAATGGCCCAGAAGCCCGCGACGATCAGAATCAGGGCCATGAAGCGGACATTACTCAGCACCCTGCGGAAGCCGTCGAGGATCTGCCCCAGCGTGCGGGTCCGCTGGGCCTGCGTGTCGAGATCCTGATAGCGGAGGAGCACGAGAACCAGGGCGCAGCCGGCCATGAACGCGGCGTAGAAGTTGATGTACTCCAGCCCGAGGGTCCACTCCACCCCGCCGAGCGTGAAACCGGTGCGAAGCGGCTTGGCGAGGCTCTTGCCGGTGAAGGAGCCGATGTTGACCACCTGGTAGAAGATGGAGAAGGCCCGGGCCCGGTGGAGTTCGTCGCTGCACCGGGCCACCGTGGCGGAGATCACCGGCTTCACGATCGCCCCGCCGAGCATGACCACCAGCAACGCGAAGGAAGCGCACAGCTTGGTCCCCAGCCGACCCGGGCCGAGCCAGCCCGCCAGGCCCAGCACGGCGTAGCCGACCGTCAGAAGGGCGAAGGCCAGGATCAAAGCGCGGCGAAAACCGATCCGGTCGGCCATCAGCCCCATGAAGGTCGGCAGCAGGTAGAGGATGGAGGAGAAAGCCGCCGCCAGATACCCGGCCTCGATGTCGGAGAAGCCGATCCGCTGGGTGAGGTACACGACCAGGGCGATGAACATGCCGTAGTACGCGGCCCGTTCCAGCAGCTCGGCCCCGTTGGCGTACCAGAAGGTCCTGGGGAAGCTCCACCCCAGCCGGGGCGGCGCGGCGGCGTCGCTCATGGCGTCCTCCATCGTGGACGGGATCCGCCCAGACGCACGGCGGGGCGGGGCGTAGAGGAAGGTAGCCTAAGGGAAGAAGGCCGAAGGTCCAAGCAGGGCGATCAGGCCCGGCCCGCGGCGGCCCGTGGCGACCGGCCCCGCGGCGAAACGTCGCTCAATAGCGCTCGGCGCCGGCCGGACGCGGCAGGGCGTCGAGCTGACGCAGGCTTTTCTCCACTTCAGGGGCCTCCGGGTTCAGGGCGTAGGCCCGGCGAAGCGAACGAATCGCCTCCGCCTCGTTGTTGCAGCGGAGGTAGAAGAACCCCAGCTCGGCGTGGGCGGCGGCGTTGTCCGGCTCCACCGAGGTGGCCTGCTGGAAGGCGAGCTGGGCGCCGTCCCAATCGCCGTTGCGGGCCAGCAGGTGCCCTTTCAGGATCAGCTTCTTGGCCTGCGGGCCGGAGATCTTCGCCGCCCAGCGAGCGACCTCCATCGCCGCGTCGTTCTGCCCCTTCAGCTTCAGCGCGTCGGCCTTGCCCTGCACGGCACGGGTGAAGCCGGGAAAGGCCCCGACGGCCTTGTCGAAATAATAGATGGCCCGGTCGCAATACCGCATCCCCCCGGCGACGTCCTCCCGTTTGTACTGCTCGATGGCCAGGGCCATGTAGCAGCGGCCGAGGTAATAGCTCGGCTCGGGCCGCTCGCGGTCGAAGGCGGCGGCCTTTTCGAACATGGCGATGGCGTCGAACTGCCGCCCGGCGATGTGCTCGTTGAGGCCCTCCTGGATCAATTCGTCGTAGGAAGGCTGCGGCTGGCAGCCGATGGTCAATCCGGTGAAGATGCACACGGCGACGGCGAGGATCGGCCCCCGCCCCTCGACGAGGAGCCGCCGCCACGCGCGCTGTTGGTTCCGAGACAACATGGCTATCATCGCCCGGATGCTACGCCGCCGGCCCGCGGCAGGCAAGACCGCATGACCCGCCCCGACCGTCAACCCGACGCCCCTCCCCCGGCCCCACCCGCCGTGCGGTTCGTCACCCTGGAGCACGTCACGAGTGCCGGGGCGCACTTCGACCTGATGATCGACGCGGGCGAAACGCTGGCGACCTGGCAGTTTGCCCGCCCGCCGGACGAATCCCCGGCCGACGGCCTGAGCTGTGCCCGCCTGGCCGACCACCGCCGCGTCTATCTGGACTACGAGGGGCCGATCTCCGGGGACCGTGGCCGAGTGTCCCGGCGGGATGCCGGGATCTGCACGGTCCAGCGGCCGGACGAGCGGACGTGGGAAGTCGAATTCCGCGGCGAGCGGCTCCGCGGCCGTTACCGCCTGGAGCGGCGGGCGGAAGATTGGTCCTTCGGCCCCGCTGCCTCATGATGCCGGCCCAGCGGCTGAATGGTGAACGACAGCCGCCCCGGCGCCACCTGCACCTCCAGCACGCGGTAGTCGATCCCCCCGTTCTTCCACCAGGCTTCGGTCCCCACCCGCAGGCCGCTCCTCAGGTCGCCGTCCATCCCCGGGCTGCCCGGCCAGGTCTCGCCGGGCCGCCGGCAGGCCGGTCGGCTCAACTCCGCATCCAGCAGGCCGAGCGGCAGGCCGACCGAGCCGCAGCGAAGGCCCGACGCCGTGAGGACCAGGGCCTCGTCGCGGATGGCCGCCGTGATCTCCATCGAGGCCACGACCTCGATCGGGCCCAGCCGATAGCGGCCCGCAACCAAGATGCGGTTCGTGTCGAAGAGGATGAACGGATCGCCAAGTTGCGCCGGGAGCAGTTCGTCGATCAGCGGGTAGATCTCCCGCCGCATGGCGATCCAGCGGTTGAGGTCATCTTGGTGGAGGTGATAAACGAAAGGCGGCCCGCCCGCCCGGAGCCGCTCGGTGAAGGCCTGCTCCGCCGCGATCAGGCTGTTGCGCACCTGTTGTCGCTGGGTCGGCGGGACGACCGGCGGCGTGTACCAGCTCGGCTCGCGCCAAGCCGCGAGGCCGACTCCCATCAAACCGCCCGCCAGCGCCAGGGCCGCCAGCCCCAGGACCTGTCTTCGCCGACCGCGACCGAAGACCCTTCGGCACGGCCGCCGATCGAAACCGCGAAGACCACGCCGGGTGACTGCTCGCCGGAGAACAGCCCGACTTTTTGCGGCGAAGCGGGACATGTCGAAACGTACGAAACCCATGCTGCGATCTTGCCGGTGGCCGCATTGCCGAAGCCCCGCCGCGCGGAGGCTCCAGCAGACGGGCAACCGCCGTCACTGTCAAGGCGACGCCGCGAACGATGGCCGTCGCCGCCTCGTTTGACCGCGTGTGGAGCCTGTTCATAGAATCGGCGGGGAAGCCGGACAACCGGAATCCCGCCCAGGGTGAGTCTCGGAGTCAACACCGTGAATCGCGTGTTTGGAATCGTGGCCGGTCTCTGCTGGATCACGCTCATGGTGATCCTGGTGCAGCGCGACGTGGTGCCGTTCTGGAGCGCCCAGGAGGCCCCCACGGTCATGGCCCCCAGCAACTCCTTTCAAGTGGCCATCCGCAACTCAGCGGGCACGCGGGTGGGCACCACCTGGGTCATCTCCACCCCGACGGAAACGATCACCACGATCCGCAGCCAGACTCTGATCGACCTTCGCACCGTCAGTTCGCTGCTCCCCCTCGACGGCCCGCTCATGATCGTCACGACGCTCACCTATCACCCGGCGGACACGTTGCAGGATTTTAAGATCCGCCTGGACGGAGCGCCCATGGTCGTCTCACTCCGCGGCGAGCGGTGCGGCGCTGATTTCGCCTGCACCATGACCTACGGCGGCGTCCGGCAGACGGTGGTGCTGGATGGCCGACTTTCGCAATGCCTCGCGGAGACACTTCGTCCGTTCACGCATCTTCGCGATCTGCACGTCGGGCAGACCTGGCGGATACGGCTGCTGGACCCCCTGTCGCTCCTGCAAGGCCAGGCTCCCGAGTTAAAGACGCAACTGGTCAAGGTCACTTCGCGGGAAACCATCCAGCACGGCGGGCAGGACGTACTCTGCTTCCGCATCGAAACCGACGGCACCGTGGCCTGGGCCGACGACGAAGGCCGCGTGTTGCGGCAGGACGTGCAGATCCCGCTGTTGGGCACCTGGACGCTGACTGACGAACCGTTCGACCAGGAGGCCCGCCACGCGGCCGTCCAATGGATCGAGAGCCTCCGGGCGGCGGGGCTGGCCGCGCCGGCGGCGGCAGAGGAAGAAGGCCAGTAAAGCAGCCTTCAGCGGTCGGAAAATCCTCCAATAGAGAAGAAACAAGCCGGGCGGTCGCCAAAACCGCCCGGCCCGTTACGCTCTGAAGATTTATCTCGACCCTGTGAATCGGGTGAGTCGTTCCCTTTCACCCCCCCCCTGCCGGCCGGCGGATCGCACCGGCCGGCAGGGTTTCGATCCGGTTCAGTCAAACCTCACGGGCACGGGCCCGTCTGGTTGAGCAGCGAATTCACGAACATCGGAACATCGAGCAGATCCACGACGCCGTCGGTGTTCATGTCTGCACACTCGCACACGCAGGGCGGAATCGCCACGCCGAGCAGGCAGTCCACGAAGCATTGCACATCCAGACCGTTGCGAATCAGGTCACCGTTCACGTCGGCCCGGCACTTGCACAGGATTCGCAGCAGGTAATCCTCGGTCTCACCGTCCTCGAAGATGCCGCTGCCGTCCCACTGACCCGGCGCCTGGGCGATGGGCCGCTCTGTGATCGTGAAGCGGGACCAGACGTAACCGGGGTTCGGGCCGATCAGGAAGTTGGGCGGGCCCAGAGCCGACAGCGGGCCGCTGAAGCCCATCGGCACGGGGAAGTCCACCAGCACATGCTCCGGCGTCGACGTGCCGTCCGCACAAGTCGAGAAACCGCCCCACAGACCATCCTGATTCCAATCGATCAACACATTGACATAACCGTTCGACGGCATGTTGTTGGTGACCTGGATGTCCACGCTGCCGCCCCAGACCGCCATCAGGCAGGTTCGGCCCAGGGGTGCGGCCGGCGACTGCGGACACGGCACAACCTGCTCGCCGCCCGGCGGGCCTTGGATCGTGAAAGCGCCCGGCATGATGAGGCCGGCATCGCCGTCGTTCATGCACTCGTCTGCATCGTAGGGGTTGAAGCCGGGGCACAGGCCGCCGTTGCCCTCCAGTTCCGCGTCCCAGGAGGGACCGAACCGGGCCTGGCCGAGACCGTGCCGGATGAAGCTGGCCGCCGGGCCGACGGTGAGACAGGTGGGGAACTGCCCGACGATGCCCGTCGCGGGGTACGCCAAGACTTGCTCCGGCGCGTCCCCGTAGTCATACCACTGCGGCTGCTCGCCTTCGACCTTGAAGAGGTAGTCCTCTGTCTCGCCGTCCTCGAAGACGCCCCGGCCGTCCCACTGGCCGGGCATGTTGATTCGCCGCTCGGTAATCGTGAAGCGAGCCCAGACGTAGCCGGCGTTGGGGCCGATCAGGAAGCCGGGCGGACCCAGGGCCGACAGCGGGCCGCTGAAGCCCACCGGCACAGGGAAGTCCACCAGAACATGCTCCATCGCCACCCCCATCGGACACTGGGACCCGCCGCCCCATTGCCCGTCCCGATTCCAATCAATCAGCACATTCACAAAGCCCATGACCGGCATGTTGTTGGTCACCATGATATCCACGTTCGGCCCCCAGGCGGCGGGCTGGCAGACGGAGCCAAGCGGCGGCCCACCGGGACTGCTCGGACAGGGGACCTCCACGCCACCTTGTATGGTGTACGGCGGCGGGAAAATCAGTCCGGCGTCGCCGTCCATGAAGCACTCGTCGTTGTCATACGGGGCGAAGAAGGGACAAAGGCCGCCGTTGCCGTCAGGTTCGGCATCCCAGCCGGGACCGAAGCGAGCCCAGCCGAGGCCGTGCTGGATGTAGCTGCCCGGAGGTCCAACGTTGATGCACGTCGGGAATTGCCCAACCACGCCGGTGGAATACGCGAGTGCCTGCTCAGGAGCGTCGCCGTAGTCGTGCTCGTTGGGCTGCTGCTCGCAGATGTCGGCCACGCCGTTGCCGTTCAGATCGGCGCAGGTCGTGCCCGGACCCTTCCACACGCCGAAGTACTGCTGTTCGCAAGTAATCTGATCGGTCACGATGCAGAAGATGGCCACGTTTCCATAGCAGCAGGCGCCCAGTTCAGGGTTCTGCTCGCAGACGTCGGCCACGCCATTGCCGTTCAGGTCGGCGCAGGTCGTACCCGGCCCCATCCACTGCCCCATGAGCTGCTGCTGGCACGTCAGCGAGTCCGTAATCAGACACTGAATGCCGTTCTCCCAGAAGCAGCACGCACCCCGATCCGGCTGTGGGCAAGGATTCACCGGGAAGCAGTTGATACCCGGCAGCGGGTTGCCGCCAAGCTGCAAGCACAGATCCTCGGGTATCTGCTGACAGGTGCCGTCGGGGAAACAGCAAGCGGCCGGTCCGCCTTGGGCACCATGGATCTCCCAGAACCACCGTTCCTCATAACTGCGGGTCGTATTGTTGAAGAACCCTACCCGTTGTCGCATGACCAGGAAACCACCCGGCTCGATGCTGAAAGGACTCATCACGCCAAACTGATTCCCACCGGGAGTCGGCGGTGCGGACAGGAACACATCAAAGAAGCTGTCCGGCATCATGACATGCGGGCGTGCCGGGCTGATCGGCTCCCCGTCGCCGTGAACGACCGGAACCCACGGCCAGTTCGCCTGCTGCCCATCCTCGCGGAGTTCCTCGAACGGCGGCGGAGTACCCGGAGGGAAGGGAACGACGTCCATTCGCAGAACCGTCAACTGGAAATCGGCCGGCGGCCACGGCGGAGGATTCGGTGGCATCGGCGGCAGGATCGGCGGCAGCCACGGCGGCAGATTCGGCGGCTGGAGGAAGCCGTTGGCGATTGTCACGACCTGCGGGCTGGCCGTGTCCGCAACGTTGAAGCCCAGGACCGGAGCGAACCCATTGTTGTCCAGTCTGCCGAAGATGTGCCCGACCGGCACGCCGTCACGCGTCCACCATCCAATCAAATCGATGATCACGTTGGCCTCGCCGACATCGAACAACAACCCCAGATGGATCACCGTGCAGTACGGGATGTAGCCCGCGCCGGGCGGATTCCACCAAGTGGCCTCGAACCAGTACCAGCAGTCCGCCGGATCGTCGGGGTTCATCTTGGTCACCGTGTAAGTGAAGTTTGCGAACGGCCCGTCAACGTGCGTGATCACCGTGGGTACCAGGTCGTGCGAGCAGATCAACCCTTCGATATGGAAGTCGTTGGGCCACATGTCCGGGTTGTTCGGTCCGATGTCCTGATGAATATCCAAGGTGATGCCGGCCTGGATCGCGTAGGCCGGTGCTGCCCCGGCCCCACCCACAGCGAGCAGGGCGACCATGAACCATCTCACTCTACATTTCCTCATAGGTGTTTTCCTCCTGCGGCCTCAGCCGCGCCACGATAGGAACGACAGGTCAGTTCAAGAACCGGTGGAAACGCCCGACGCTGGACGCTGCTTCCCCGATCGAACGTGCCTCCGTAAGAGAAGACGGACGAATCACAGAAACGGACACGCGGATCCGCCGAGCAATGGAAGACCCCGTCCCAGTGTTGGAGAACCCGCCCCGCGGCGATCATCAGACCCGCCTCCTCGCGCCCCAGCGCAACCTCGCTGGCACTCCGATGAGGGCGGTCACGACCACGCCGCCCCACCAGGCTCGCCCTGTTTTCGTTAGTTAAATGGGTGAATGATCGGTAATGGCGAAACTTTCGGTGGGACGTGGGCTTAGCAATAGCAGGCCGACTTGCAGCCGGGAGGGGCGCTAAACGGGCGACAAGACATACCGAGCGGTTGGATCTCGCAAGACCCTCCAGGCGACCTGCCGTGGATCCTGTCCGAGCAGCAGCGTCCAGCCTTGGTCACTGCCCGCCTCCAACAGTCCCTCCTTGGTCAGCATGTTCTCGTGCGGCAGCAGGTCATAGGCCATGTTGTACCGCAGGCCGACGTGAGCCGAGGTCGGCATCAGGTCGCCCGGCTGGACCGCGCATTGCCCCCCGCCAAACAGGACCACGCCCTGCTGATGCCGCGTGTGCCCCGGCATCGGCCGCACCCGGACCCCCGGAACGATCTCCGCCTCGCCCTCCATCAGTGACAGCACGCCGGCGGCCTCCAACGGGGCAAGGTTCTCCGGGCGGTAGGTCGCGGTCATCACGGCGTGGCCGCCGCAGGCATCTGCCCATTCGCCGCGCTGCACGACGTAGCGGGCATTCGGGAACGTCGGGCGGTAGCCCCCACGGCCGTCGGCCACGGTCCCCCCGCCGGCATGATCGAAGTGCAGGTGGGTGAGGATGACGACATCGATGGCCCCGGGTTCGAGGCCCGCGGCGTGCAGCGAATCGACGATCCAGTGAGAGCCGAACCGGAAGAAGCCCCGCTCCTTCTCGCTGTACTTGTCCGCTTGGCCCGCGCCGGTCTCGACCAGGATCCGTTTCCCTGCCGTTTCGACCAGCAGGCACGTCATGGCCAGGGGAATGCGGTTCAGCTCATCCACCTCGGTTAGTTTCGACCAGACCGGCTTGGGGATGATGCCGAACATGGCCCCGCCATCCAACCAGAGGTGACCGCCATCCAGAAGCGTCACGCGGGCGTCGCCCAGGTTGAAGAACGGCGGGCGGGGGATCGGGCCGCAACGGGCTTTCCGCGGGTTCTCATTCATGGCCGGGCTTGTCCTTCATCGGCGGTTCGACCAATTCCGCAACGGTGGGTTCTAGTCGCGAAAGCCTTCGCCGACAACGGCCTGCCAACAGCCGGACCGCTCGCTATAATGCCGCTCTATCGCCTTGGTAACCTAGGTCAAGAAGGCCCACCGGCCTGGGCCGCTGCTCAGGAAGCTGAAGATGCTGCTCGCGGAAAAACTGGCGCACTGGACTTACCGGCTGAAGTACTCCGATCTGACTCGCGAAGCGATCCATGAGGCCAAACGCCGCTTCATCGACTCGCTCGGCACCGCGTTGGGCGCTTACCACTCCCAGCCCGCCGTCATCGCCCGCAGGACCGCCGCGGCCGTGCCGGTCAAGTCCGGCGGCGCGGTCGTGATCGGCACGCGACTCCGCACCACGCCCGACCTGGCGGCCTTCGCCAACGGCGCGCACATCCGCTACCTCGACTACAACGACACCTATCTCAGCAAGGAGCCGGCCCATCCCTCGGACAACCTCGCCGCCGTGCTGGCCGCCGCCCAGGCGGCGGGCCGTTCGGGCCGGGATCTGCTGCTGGCCGCGGTCATCGCCTACGAGATCCAGTGCCGCCTATGCGACGCCGCCTCCCTCCGCCGCAACGGCTGGGACCACGTCGTCTACGGCGCCTTCAGCGCCACCCTGGCCGCCGCCAAGCTGTACGGCCTCAGCCGCGCCCAGATGGTCCACGCCCAGGGCCTCGCCGGCGTCTGCAACATCGCCACGCGGCAGACCCGCACCGGGCAGATCTCCATGTGGAAGGCCTGCGCCTTCTCCAACGTCTGCCGCAACGCCCTCTTCGCCGTCGATCTGGCCCGCCAGGGCTTCACCGGCCCGCAGGAGATCTTCGAGGGGCCCCGGGGCGTCTTTCACCAACTGACCGGCGGGCCCTTCGACGTGGAGTTGGGGTCGAAGGGGACCGGCTACATGATCAACCGCACCTACATCAAGTTCTGGCCCGCCGAGTACCACGCCCAGAGCGCGATCGACGCCGCCTTGCAGATCCGCGGCGAGTTCATGGACGACGGCCTCACCTGGCGGGACATCGACCGCGTGGAGATCGAGTCCTTCGAGGCGGCGGTCTCCATCATCGGCAGCGAGAAGGAGAAGTGGCGGCCCACCAGCCGCGAGACCGCCGATCACAGCCTGGGCTACCTCACCGTCGCGGCGTTGATCGACGGCGACGTGACCCGGGAGACCTTCGAGCCGCGAAGATTCCGCAGCCCCAAGTACCTCGACCTCCTCGACCGCACCTCCATCCGCGAGGCCGAGGACCTCAACGCCGGCTATCCCGACGGCATCCCCAATCGCCTCAAGATCACCATGAAGGACGGCCGCCGCTACGAGTTGACGGTGAAGTACCCCTGCGGGCACGCGGGCCACCCGATGACCGACGAGCAGGTCGAGGGCAAGTTCCGCACGCTGGCCGAGGGCGTCGTCGCCCCGCGGGTGCGGGACCGCCTGCTGCGGGAGATGTGGTCGCTGGACCGGGCCGCCACGGTCCGGAACCTGTGGGCCTTCCCCGTCCGGCCGGGTTGATCCGCGGCGCGGTCCGCCGCGGCCGGGCGCCGCTTCGTCGCGGCGGGCGGGCCGGGCCTACCCGCACTCCCGCCGCACCAGCTCGGCATACCGCTCCCGCAGCCGCGTCGTCACCGGGCCGGGGACGCCGTCGCCGACCACGTGCCGCTCGATCGCCGTCACCGGCATGATCTCCAGCACGCTGCCGGTCAGGAAGACCTCGGCCCCGGCCAGCAGCCCGTGGATGTCGATGGCCTCTTCCACCGCGGCGAGGCCCTCGGCCGCGGCCAGTTCCAGCACGATCTGCCGGGTGACGCCGGGCAGGACGGGCGTATCCAGCGGCGGCGTCCGCAGCACGCCGTCGCGGACCACGAAGACGTTGGCCACGGAGGCCTCGGCGAGCTGGTTCTCGGTGTTGAACCACAGGGCCTCGTGGCACTTCCTTTCCGCCGCGTGCTTCATGGCCAGCAGCCGCGGCAGGTAGGCCAGCGTCTTGTGCCCGGCCAGGGCGTCGTGGCGGCCCTGCCGGTACGGGCACAGGCAGACTCGCATCCCGTGGCGGTACAGCTCCGGCGGCGGCGGCTGCACCGGGCCGGCGGAGACCAGCACGGTCGGCGCGGCCTCCGTGGGCGGCGGCTCGCCCGGGCGGGGGACGTTCCCCGGCGTCACCGTCAGCCGCAGGCGGGCGTCGGGCCGCTCGTTGGCGGCCAGCACCTGATAGACGG
Source organism: uncultured Planctomycetaceae bacterium (assembly GCA_964572385.1). Lineage (GTDB taxonomy): Bacteria > Planctomycetota > Phycisphaerae > UBA1845 > UTPLA1 > CAZNFM01. Next base: position 70,849 of record CAZNFM010000016.1, read on the forward strand.
CCTGTTCGAGGCCGCGGGCGTGGACCGGGACCGGCATCGCCAGGGCCGCGGCCGAGGCCAGCAGGCGGTCGAGGTGCCGTTCCAGCCGCAGCACGCGGCCGCGGTAGGCCCGCATGGTCTCGAACAGCCCGGCGGCGTGGCTGAAGCCCGCGTCGAAGACCGACACGCGGGCCTCGGCGGCGGGCACGATCCGCCCGTTGAGGAAGACCAGTTCGGCGGCGGGACTCATGCGCGGCCCTTTTTCCGGCGGCGGACATGAAAGCGGCGGCGTCCCGCCGGGTCAAGGCGGCCGGCGGCCGGGGTCCGGCGCGAAAACCGGCCGGGCGGACCGGCCGCACGCTGGTGCGAAAATCCCTTCTCGCACCCACTGTTGTGGGAATCCTTTCCCGCGCAGGACCCCATTCGCGCCTCATGGAGCGGGAACGGAATCCCGCGATCGTGCGTGCGAGATGGGAATCTCGCACGAGCTGGAAATCCCTTCTCGCACCCACTGTTGTGGGAATCCTTTCCCGCGCAGGACCCCATTCGCGCCTCATGGAGCGGGAACGGAATCCCGCGATCGTGCGTGCGAGATGGGAATCTCGCACGAGCTGGGGGGTTCCGCCGTAAAAACCTGCCGGGCGAACCTGCCGGCGGGCGGGGTCGGGCGGCGGGGGCCCTGGGCGGGGCTGAAAACGCCGTTTTTCTGGGTTTTTTCGGGGTGCGGCGGAGCAAAACGCGCACGCGGCGCGCCGAAAGGCGCACGCGGCGCGCCGGGGAGCGCACCAAACGCGCCGGGGAGCGCACCAAACGCGGCGGGGAGCGCACCAAACGCGGCGGGGAGCGCACCAAACGCGGCGGGGAGCGCACCAAACGCGCCGGGGCACGGCCGCGGCGCGGGTAAAAACGGCCGCGGCGGAGGGGCGTGCGGCGACGGCGAAACGCCGCCCGTCCACGGCGAAACGCCGCCCGGCGACGGCGAAACGCCGCCCGTCCACGCCGAAACGCCGCTCGGCATCGCGCAAATCCTGCGCGGCGGCGGCGGAACGGCGTGCGGCGACGCCGAAACGCCTGCTGGTGCGAGAATCCCTTCTCGCACCCCCACGCTCCGGGGAATCCATTCCCGCGACGACGGCGGCGTGCGAGAAAGGATTCTCGCACGAGGGGAGCCGAAACGCCGCTCGGCATCGCGCAAATCCTGCGCGGCTACGGCGGAAGGCACCCTGGTGCGAGAAAGGATTCTCGCACGAGCGGCCAACGACGGGGACGTGCGAGAAAGGATTCTCGCACGGGGGCGAACGGATTCTCACACGAGGGGACAAGCGCCGTGGTGAGCAGTCCCCGCGCAGTGCTGAGCGCCCGCCGCGCCGCGGCCGCCGCCCCCCGCCCTCAGCCCTCCGCCCCGGCCCCCGGCATCGTCGCCAAGATCGCCCTGGCCGCGGGCGAGTCCCGCATCGGCAGCCGGCGGCGGTGCACCCCGTCGAAGGACTCCAACGCCCCGGCCACCGCCGCGGCCGTCGGCACCAGCCCGATCTCGCCGACGCCCCGCACGCCGTAGGCCGTCTCCGGCTCCGGCTCCTCGATCAGGATCACCTCCACCTCCGGCATGTGCTCCGCCCGCAACACGCCCAGCGAATTCACCGTGGTGCTCCGCACCCGCCCGCCCTCGACCACCAGCTCCTCGGTCAAGGCGTAGCCCAGGCCCATGTGGATCGCCCCCTGGATCTGCCCCTCCAGCAGCGTCGGGTTGACCGCGCGGCCGACGTCGTGGGCGGCCACGACCCGGGCCAGGCGGCCCTGGTCGTCGAGGATCACCACCTGCGTCGCGTAGCCGTAGGTCAGGTGCGTCTTCGGGTTCGGCACGTCGGCCCCGAGCCTCGTCGTGTCCGTACAGGCGAAGTCGCCGCGGTATCGGCGGCCGACCAGGTCGGCCAGACTCCGCCCGGCGTCCAGATCGGCCCGGAGCCGGCGGGCCGCCTCCCGCACCGCCGCCGCGGCCAGCGTCGTCCCCCGACTGGCCGTGGTCTGCCCGCAGGCCAGGTCCTCCGCCGTGTCCGTCGTCGCGGCGAACCGCTCCGGCGGCAGGCCCGTCTCGGTGCAGGCGACCTGGATGCAGACGGAGAAAAGGCCCTGCCCCATCTCCGTGAAGCCGGTGCGGATGGTCACCCGGTCCGCCGCGTCCACCGTCAGCAGCGCCTTGCCCAGGTCGGGCATCCCGTTGCCGATGCCGACGTTCTTGATCCCGCAGGCGATGCCCGCGTGCTTCGCCCCGCGATAGGCGTCGCGCACGGCCAGCAGCGTCCGCTTCAGGCCGATCGGCCGGTGCAGGACCTGCCCGGTGGCGAAGCGGTCGCCCTGCTCCAGGGCGTTGCGCCAGCGGATCTCCCAGCCGTCGAGGCCCACCCGCGCCGCCAGCCGGTTGAGCAGGCTCTCCACGGCGAAGGCGGCCTGGTTCACCCCGAAGCCCCGCATCGCCCCGGAGGGCGGGTTGTTGGTGTACGCCGCGATCGACTCGATGTCCACGCAGGGCACGCGGTACGGCCCGGTGGCGTGCCCCGCCGCCCGCTCCAGCACCTTGGCCCCGACGGAGGCGTACGCCCCGGTGTCGCCGAGGATACGGGCCCGCAGGGCGGTGAGGCGGCCGTCCCGGTCGCAGCCGAGCTTCAGGTGCAGCTTCATCGGGTGGCGCTTGGGGTGGAGGTTGAAGCTCTCCCAGCGGGTCAGCGTGCATTTGACCGGCCGGCCGCAGAGCGCCGCGGCCAGGGCCGTCTGGGCCTGGATGGACAGGTCCTCCTTGCCGCCGAAGGCCCCGCCGGTGGAGACCAGCTCCACCTGCACGCGGTCCGGGCTCCAGTTCAGCACGCTGGCGATCTGCCGCTGGTCGTCGAAGACGCCCTGGCCCTGGCTGAAGACCCGCAGCGCCGCCGCCCCGTCCGACGCCCGCGCCTCGGGCACCGCCAGGCAGGCCTCCGGCTCCAGAAACAGGTGCTCGATCCGCTGCGTCTCGTAGGTGTCCTCGACCACGTGCGCCGAAGCGGCGAAAGCGGCCTCCACGTCGCCGTGCCGCACCACCGAGCGGCCCAGCAGGTTCCCCTGGGGGTGAATCCGCGGCGCGTCCGGCCGCAACGCCTCCTCCGGCGTGGTGATCGGCGGGCGGACCTCGTAGTCGATGTCGATCGCCGCCGCCGCCCGCCGCGCCGCGCGCGGATCGTCCGCGACGACCACGGCCAGCACGTCGCCCACGCAGCGCGTTTCCTCGCCCACCGCGACCAGCACCGGCCAGTCGCGGACGATCAGGCCCACGTAGCGCTCGCCGGGCACGTCGGCGGCGGTGAGGACCCGGTGAACGCCGGGCTGCCGCCGGGCGGGCGTCACGTCGATACCCCGCACCAGCGCCCGCGGGTGGTCGCTGAAACGCAGCGCCGCGAAGAGCGCCCCGCGGGGCAGGCGGTCGTCCACGAACGGGAAATCGCCCAGCACCAGCTCGCGGCCGCGATAGCGATGCAGCCGGCTGCCGATCCGCCCGTCCGCCGGCCGCACGGGCCGGGCCTCCCCGCGCTGGGCCGCGGCAAACAGCTCGATGGCGTCGATGATCTTCGTGTAGCCCGTGCAGCGGCAGAGGTGGTTGCGGAGGGCGCGGGCGATCTCGCCCCGCGTCGGACGCGGGTGGTCCCGCACCAGGGCCACCGCCCGCACGGCGATGCCGGGGATGCAGAACCCGCACTGGCAGCCGCCCGCCTCCTGGAAGCTCTCGGCCAGTCGGTCGCGGACCACCGCCGGGAAGCCCTCCAGCGTCTCGACTCGCCGCCCTTGCAGCTTGGGGATCTTCAGCGCGCAGGACAGGAGCGGACGGCCCTCGACCAGCACGGCGCAGCACCCGCAATGCCCCTGCGGCGCGCACGCGCTCTTGGGGGAGGTGATCCCGAACTCCTCGCGAAGCACGCTCAGCAGCGAACGGTCGGGGTCGGTGACGACGGTGACGGGCGTTCCGTTCAGCGTGAACGAGACCGTGACCGCGGAGGACCGGGGCATTTCTTCGCCGCGGATGGCCATATCGGGGTAGAATTGTAAGATGGCCCGGCAGGTGGGGCAAACCCGCCCCCCTGCTCCGTCGAGGGAAGCATCCGCATGGCGGAACTCATCCCCGCTCCGTTCGCCGACCTCGTCCAACGGCTGCACCGCGAGCCGGAGGTGCAGGATACCTTGTTCGGCCTCCCGCGCCGCAAGTGGTACCGCCCGGACGAAAGCGGCCCCGACCTCGGCGTGATGTTCCACGGCCGACATGCCGGCACGCCGGTCGGCCCGGCCGCGGGGCCGCACACGCAGATGGCCCAGAACCTCCTGCTGAGCTACGCGGCGGGCGGGCGCATCATCGAGCTGAAGACGGTGCAGGCGAACGACCGATTGACCATCCCGCGCCCCTGCATCGACCTGGCCGGCGTGGGCTACAACGTCGAATGGTCGCAGGAACTGCGGTTGGAGGATTCCCTGCGCGAGTATGTCGGCGGGGCCATGCTGATCGAGATGTTCCGGCGCGGGGCGTGGGGACGGAACGCCGGCCTGGACGGCCCCGCCGGCGACGTGATCTACGAAGTGAGCGTCGGCTATGACCTGTCGGGAATCCGCAGCGATAAGCTGCGGCGGTTCCTGGAAGCGGTCCGCGACTGCCGAGCGGTGGTGCGGCGGTTGCGGGCGGAGCTCCCGCGGGAATTCGCTGTGGCCGAAGCCTGCGACGGGCCGCGTGAGCTGGCCGCCAGCGTCACGCTGTCCACGTTCCACGGCTGCCCGCCCGAGGAGATCGAGCGGATCGGCGAGTTCCTGCTGGCGGAGCAGGGCTTCGACCTGTGCGTGAAGCTCAACCCGCCGCTCCTGGGGCGGGATCGGCTGGAGCACCTGCTGCACGAGGTCCTCGGCTACCGCGACATCGAGGTGAATCCGCAGGCGTACACCGCGGGGATGGCCTGGCCGGAAACGGTCGAGCTGTGCCGTCGGCTGGACACGTTCGCGGCGGCTCGCGGGCGCCACTTCGGCGTCAAACTCTGCAACACGCTGGAGGTGCGCAACCACCGCGGCTTCTTCGGGCCGGAGTGCCAAACCATGTACCTTTCGGGCCAGCCGCTGTACGTGCTGGCGATGCACCTGGCCCGACTGCTCCGCGAGGCGTGCGGGCCCGACCTGTCCTTCTCCTTCAGCGGCGGCATCGACCGCGACAACGTCGCGGACGCGGTCTCGTGCGGCTTCGTGCCGGTGACGGTGTGTACGGACCTGCTGCGGCCGGGCGGGTACGGCCGGCTGCCGGAGTACTTGCGACGGCTGACGGAGGCCATGCGGGTAGCCAACGCTCCCGACATCTCGAGTTTCATCCGGGCACGGGCCGGCGCGGAATTGGGCGCTGAGGCGACTGCCGAGGCGGCCGCAAGAAACCTCGCCCGCGTCGCCGACGCAACCGTTGCCGAGGAACGTTACCGCCCTGCCCGCGTCTGTCGCGAGCAGCGGCGGCTGGATTCGTCGCTGTCCACGTTCGACTGCATCGCGTGCGACCGGTGTATCCCGGTCTGCCCGAATGCGGCGATCTTCTCCTACCCGACGACGCCTGGAGAGATCACGTACGACGACATCCTGGTGACTCCGAACGGGAAGTGGCACCGGGCCGGCACCACACAGCGTTTCCGTATCGAGAACCCGCAGCAGATCGCCGTGTACGCCGACTTCTGCAACGAATGCGGCAACTGCGGCACGTTCTGTCCCGAACAAGGCGCCCCCTACCTGGACAAGCCGGCGATCTTCGGCAGCCCGGAATCGTGGCAGCGTGCAGCACCTCGCGACGGTTGCTTCATCCAGGTCGCGGCTGGTGCAGCGCGCATCGAGGGACGGTGTGGCGGCCGTCTTTACGTTCTGGAATGGCTCGACGAGCATTCGTTGCGGTTCCAGGATGGTCCGGTGCGGGTCGCCTTCGACGCCCTGAAACACGCGGTCACCCGCGTGAAACTCCTCGAACCCATCCCGACCGCCCACCAGGTCAACCTGGGCAGGTATCACACGCTGTTCCGCCTGTTAACGGGTGTCCTGAATCCTCAGCGCGTCAACCAGGTCAACATCGCGAGCCACCGCCATGCCGTCCCCTGACCGCGAATCACATTGCCCCAGCATCGTGGCCATCGTACCCGCCGCAGGGAGAGCGCAACGGATGGGCCGGGCGAAACAACTTCTTGCGGTGAATGGACGCCCCATGCTCGCGGCCGTGACGGAATCGATCATCGCCGGCGGCGTCTCTGCCGTCGTCGTGGTGACGCGTTCTGAGATCGCCGCCGCCCTGGCCGACGTGCTTCCCCGCCTCGCCGTCGTGATGCGCAACGATGACCCGACCACGGAGATGATCCACTCGATTCGCCTGGGGCTGGCCGCGACGACGTCGATGCCGCTCGCCGCAGGAGACGGAATCATGGTGGTCCCCGGTGATCAGCCCGGCATCTCCCCGGCGTGCATCCGGCGATGCGCCGACGAGTTCAGAGCACACTGCACGGACCTGGTGATCGCGGCCTGGCGGGGCCGCCCCGGTCATCCGCTGATCTTCCCGGCTGATCTACTGAGCTTCGTGCAATCGCCGGAATGCGACCGCGGTCTCCGAGCCTTGCCGAAGGCGTTCCCCCATCGCGTCCGCATGATCGAATCGGACACACCGGCGGTGATCCGCGACGTCGACACGGCCGCGGACTACCACGCCATGCTGCGGGAAGCTGCCGAGGGGTAGCCTCGGTTGTACCGGTCAGCCCCCGCATCTCCGGATGATCTTGAACAGGGGTGGTCGGATGGTGTCGAAGCCGGGCAGGCAACGTATCAGGAATCGCACCACCGATTCAGTAGCAACCTCATGCAAGAAATAATGTTAAATTGCTGATCGCGGGACTGGACCAAGCCAGGTGAAAATTTCCCAGCGTTGGGAGGAGGGACCGCTGGACAAGGCTTTCGATCCTGTTATCGTACGATCGCAATACGCCGTTTTGCCCTGTATTGGAGGAAACGATTCTATGTTGAACCGACCCACCTACCTCGTCATATGTCTCGCCGGCCTGATGCTCACAACGGCGGCCCTTGCCGAGCCGCAGACCGAACCGATGGCCCTGAATTACCAGCAGGACCAGGGCGGCTCAACCACGCTGTCCGAGGTTGAGCGGACCACGACTTACGATCAACCGGCGCCGATCCTTTGGCCGGGCTTCCTCTACGGCGACCCGCATTTCCGTGACAAGCCACGACCGGTTGGCTCGCCGCTCTACTTCGAGGATCCCTTCATCAACAGCGACTTGCGGTTCATTTACCTGTGGCACGACATCCCCAAGAGCAGCCAGCTTCGTGGCGGCGAGTTGAACGTGTACGCTCTGCAAGCCCGGCTGGCCATCACCGATCGCCTGCAATTCATCGCCACCAGCGACAACATCTCGCACCTGACCGGCCCGATCATCGAAGACGCCACCGGCTACAACGACATCGCCATCGGCCTCAAGTACGCCCTGCTGGTGGACCACCAGAACGACTTCCTGCTCTCGACGGGCCTGCGGTGGAAGCTGAGCAACGGACACGCCAAGGTTCTGCAAGGCAACGTGGATGAGTTGTCCCCGTTCATCAGCGCCTACAAGGGATGGGGCAACTGGAACTTCATCGCCGATGTCGCGGGACGGATCGCCATGGACGAGCACCGCGGCAACCACGTGCTGAGCTGGAACTTCCACGTGGACTACGAGGTCTGCAAGTACTTCTTCCCGATGTTGGAAATCCACGGATTGCACTACCTGAGCAGCGGTGACCGGCTGCCATTGGATGTCGGCGGCCTGGATTACGCCAACATCGGCTCGGCGGATGTTGCCGGCCGCAACGTGTACTGGGGCGGCATCGGGTTCCGCGTGCCCATCGTCGAACACCTGTCCTGGGGTGCCGTCTATGAGTTCCCCCTCCAGGATCCCCAGAACAACGACATTTTCGAGCAACGCGTCACAACCAACGTCATCCTGACGTTCTAGCCGGACAGTGCGCCACCCTCTGGCGACCAGGCTTTCTCCTCTGGCGTTCCGCAGGATTCTTCCGACAACGCCAGAAGACAGCAGCGAGGACTGAACATATGAAGCGTTCCATCTTTGCCTCGAAGTGGCTCAAGATCGCCGGACTGCTCACGGCGGGGGCGGTCTTCGGCATCCTGCCGAGCGGCTGCGAGACCATGATCCTGCGATTCGCCACGCCGTTCCTGCTGTGAGGTTGATCGCGCGGCAAACCGCCGCGATCTTGGGCAAGGTAAGCAGCGGCAACCCAGGCCCCTTCTTGTTCGAAGGGCATTGGAGCCGCCTTTGCATGGAAGGTCATCACATGCAGCGAAAGAGACTGCTTCTGGCCGCGACGGTCGTCGTCGGCTCTCTGGTCGGCATCGGCACCTGCATCAGCAACCTGCTCTACGATGTCGCGCCGCTGCTGCTCTGACACCGGACTCGCCAGCGCCGATGACGGCCGACCCCAATACGGTGCCGCCGGATAATTCGTCCGGCAGGCGGGGTTGCTGAGCGGGCATGAAGTCGGGGGCTTGCGCCGGGGCCGCAAGCCGCATCAGATATGTTCGACCTGCAAGGTTCCCTTGCTGCGGGTGCCACGGACGTGGCGGCGAAGAGCCTCGGCCACCGAAGCGGGGTCGCTGACTGAGCGCAGCGTGACCGTCTTGTCGGTTGCGTCGGTGCTGATAATTTCGATGTCCCCCGTATTCACCAGCCGATCCACCACGCCCTGGCGTACCCGAACATCATCCACTCGCATCAATTCCATCTGGTCGATTTCTCGGGTGATGAGGCCCCGATGAATGAACAGCCGTTGCGTGGTCAGGCGGTAGCGGAGCGACATCACCAGCAGGAACTCCCTCACGACCAGCACCACGCCGCCGCCCAGCACCGCCAACAGGGCCAACGACACGGCTGGCGAGCCTGCCTCGTAGTTCTTCAACGCCCAGCCGAGGAGCACCGCACCGACCAACGCCCAAGCCGCAAACAGACCGTAATCCGACCGCCACGAAGGCCGGTCGCCCCAAACCTCCTGCTCCATCGAGGGGTCTCGATAGGGATCCGTGCTGGGCTCCCTCGCCGCACCCGATGATGGCGTGATTTTCTTCTCAGCACCCTGCGCGGAAGCAGGCGAATCCGGTGGATCCGCCACCGCGGTCCCACAGAAGCGGCAAAAAAGGCTGTCGGCATTGATCTCCACCATGCACTTTGGACAGACCATCGCGAGAGCCTCCGCTCCACCGCGTCTCTCACGCGGGAGGCCGGGTCGCTGCGGCGTGGCGGCGGGCGACATCCTTCCAGTTCACCACGTTCCACCAGGCCTTGACGAAATCGCCGCGGCGATTCTGATACTTGAGGTAATAGGCGTGTTCCCACACGTCGCAGATCAACAACGGCGCGATTCCGGGCAGCACGAGATCCTGGTGGTTCTTCAGGCCCAGGATCACCAAGCGCTTGAGATCGGGGTGATAGCCGAGCACCGCCCAGCCGTTACCCTCGACCAAGACCGCCGCCGCCGAGAAATGCTCAACGAAGGCATCGAACCCCCCGAAGTCACGGCCTAGATCATCGGCCAGCCGATCGGTCGGCTTGCCCCCGCCCCCCTTCCCGGCCGGTGCCATGTTCTCCCAGAACATCACGTGATTCAGGTGCCCGGCACCGTGAAAGGCCAACAGGCGACAGAGTTGCTGAATGTTCCCGTACTCCTTGGCCTTGCGGGCCTCGGCCAGTTTCTTGAGGGTCTCATTCAATCCCTTGGTGTAAGCCGCGTGGTGCAGGTCATGGTGGATGCGGAGCGTCTGTTCGTCGAGGTGCGGTTCCAAGGCGTCAAAAGCGTATGGCAAGGGCGGCAGTTCATAAGCCTCCGGAGGCGAACCGGCCTGACCATCTTCCGGCCCGGGCGCGGCGGCCCAGAGCGATCCATGATCCGCCCAGGACAGCCCGCCCAACGTCGCCAGACCACCCAACATTCCGACTCTGCCTATAAACTCCCTTCTTGTCGACATGATTGGCGTCTCCCGCGTTCGAACCTTCGTGACTCCTGTCGAGAATGGACCGAACATTGGATCTCAGGGCAACCAGACCCGCCGGCCACCGTCCCATATCATGCCTCGGGAAGGATGTTTGGCAAGGCGGCAATCGTCGGAATCGACTGCGGACCAAACTCGCAGCTACTTCGGTGCCGCAGCAATCCACTCTTTGATATGACGAGCTAGTAACTCCGGTTTGCCGGCGGCCAGGATATGGGCGATCAGTGATTCCGGCACCTTGAGGTTCTTCATGGCGGCTTCCGCGCGCCGCCACAGCCGGCCGCGTTTCGCCTCGCTGTCGGCCAGATACAGCTCGGACACGAGCTCCGACAGCTTCTGCAACATGATGGTCTGCTGATGATCGTAATAGCGACTGATGATCTTCTTCTGATGCGGCGTGTAGTCCGGCATGGCAGAGTCTGAGCCTCCCGGCGGAAAGAGGACCGCGGAACTCACCCGTTCCTGGAAGTCTGCGGCCGACGTGGTGAAGGCGGAGGCATGCCTTCGATCCGTCCGAAGATCATGCGCCCGGCCGATGTCTGCAATACGCTGGTGACGACGATGTCCACGGTATCGCCAAGGCGGGTCCTCCCCTGCTCCACAACCACCATGGTACCGTCTTCCAGGTAGCCGACGCCCTGCCCCGGTTCTTCGCCCGGCTTGATGACCTTGACGGCAAGCTGTTCGCCCGGCAGCACCACCGGGCGGAGGGCGTTCGCCAGATCGTTAATGTTGATGATCTTCACGCCGCGGAGTTTGGCCACCTTGTTCAGGTTGTAGTCGTTGGTCGCCACGCACCCGTTTAGCTGCTGGGCCAGGGCCAGCAGCTTGAGATCCACCGACTCGCCGGCCTCGGTAGGCGGCAGGCGCACGTCCAGAACCTCGACATCCACGCCTTCCATCGTCTGGAGGCGGTGCAGAATGTCCAGCCCGCGGCGACCCCGTGCCCGCTTGAGCTTGTCATTGGAATCCGCCACCGCTTGCAGTTCCAGTAACACGAAACGCGGCACGATCATCTGCTGATCGATGATGCCGGTGGCACAGATATCCGCAATCCGCCCATCGATGATGACCGACGTGTCCAGGATCAGCGGATGTTGCCCCTTGATCTGCTTGGCGAATTCGACATAGGGAATGACGAAGCGGATGTCGTCCTTGGTCTGCATGACGAAGCTGACGCAGAAATAGCAGCAGATGATGCCCAGCAGAACCTTGCTGATGGCGATGGCGGGATGGTCCTTCTGCCCGACCAGGATTTGCGATTCCGAAACCAGCGGCTTGCCCTGGTCGTCCACCTTCACGGTTCCGTCGGGCAGCTTGATCTGCTCGGTGACGGTCTGGTAAACGGGCTGCTTGGGCAGTTCGGGAATGAACACCGCCACCAGCATGTCCAGAATCAGCGTCAAGGCATAGGTAATGAGCAGGCCGGTGGTCAGACCGAAGAACAACCCGGCCAGGGCTTGCAAGCTCTTCCGCGGCAACAGCAGTTCGATCGTGATGGTGGCCAGGGCCAGCACCAGGCCGCCGATCAGCAGCACCATCCGGTAGGTCGGCAACAGGGTGCCGCTCTCCACGTAGCTCATCCCCACAGCCAGGATGGATAGCACCAGGAAACCTCGCAGGAAATTCTGCAACATCAGCGTCATCTCCCAGGGCACACCCGGATATCCAGGGCACCCCGCTGTCGAACCCGCCGTCGCTGCCCGACCTTCCCGGACTGTGGCGAAGTGAGAGGAAGGCGCCGACGGTTCGGCCTTTGTCAAGCCGGGCAGATACTATACCAGCAGGGCCTCGGAGATGTCTCGGTCCACGAGAGACTAGGCGATCAGTCGGCGACGCGGGAGCTGGACGGTAAACGTGGTGCCGGTCGGACCGGCGGCGGGATCGGCGTTGGACTCCACCCGGATATCGCCGTGATGCATCTTGACGATGCCGTAAGTAACGGCCAGCCCCAGCCCGGTCCCTTTACCGGCCGGCTTGGTGGTGAAGAACGGTTCAAAGATCTTCTTGCGGTTCTCGGGCGGGATGCCGACGCCCGTGTCGGCGACAGCGAACCAGACCTGCCCGTCATCTCCGCCGGTGCGGATGGTCAGGGTGCCGCCTTCGGGCATGGCCGCCACCGCGTTGGTCATGAGGTTGGTCAGGACTTGGGCCATCTGATCGCTGTCCAGTTCGACCGTCAGGGCCGGATCCTGATGCTCCACCCGGAATCGCACCGTAGTCGGCAAGGCAACGGCTTTGCCGCAGCGGGCCACCACCTCGCTGAGCTTGACTTCTTCGAAATCGACCTTGTTCTTGCGGGCGAATTGCAGCAACCCGGAGACGATCTTCTTGCAGCGGTCGGCCTCACGCACGATGAGCGCGAGGTCCTCGCGCATCTCGCTGTCCAGCGGCAGCTCATCGAGAAGAATATGCGAAAGCATCAGCACGGTGCCCAAGGGGTTGTTGACCTCGTGAGCGATGCCGGCCGCCAGTTGCCCCATGCTGGCCAGCTTCTCGGAGTGCATCAAGGCTTCCTGCGTGCTGGCCAACTGGTCGTGGGAAATGGCCAGTTCCTTCACGGTGTGCTTGAGCTGCTCGATGGTGTAAGGCAGGCACATCTCGCTCTCGGCGAGACCCTTGTAGATCGCCACCGCATGTTCCCGGCAGGTCTCGTAGCCGCAGGCGCCGCAGTTCAGCTCATCGTCCGGCTCGTACTTGCCGAGCCGCGCGAGAATCTCGGTCAACTGGTCGGCGGACGGCACCGCGATCCGCTGATCCCGCGGCTGGAAAGTTCGCCGCAGGTCCAGATCGGCCAGCACGGACCAATGCCGATGCCAGCGTTCCAGGTCCAGGTCCGACATGCGGGCCTTGGCGAAGCGGCTGACCAAGGAGCGGCGACTGAAGAGCGGAGCCACGGTGCTCATCCCCGGCCCCATGATGCAGCCGTTGCAGCAAAGTACCTCCAGAAGCCGGACCTGCAAGTCGTCGCCCTCGAACTCGCGGATGGCCTCGATGAACTCGGCGCGGCCGTCGGCGGCGACGACATCGCCGGTGAGCAGGTCCTCGCGAAGCTGAGCCGCCTCCAGCATGCCCCGGCTGATCGGAAACAACACCCCGGTGCTGGCGTGGGGCGGGTCGAAGTCTCCCGGAATGACGGACTCCGGCTTGATGGCGTGCCGCTCGCACAACTCCCGAAACTCGATGAAGGTCAGCACGGCATCGATTTCGCCCTGAATCCGTTCGCTGGCCGCTTCGCCCTTCTTGGCGATGCAGGGGCCGATGAACACCATCCGTATGGCCGCCCCGTAGAGTCGCCGTAGCGCCCGCGCCGCCGCCACCATGGGCGACACGATCGGCGCCAGGGCCGGCACCAGATCGGGGTGATAACGTTCGATGTAGCCGACAATGGCCGGGCACGTCGTGGCGATGTACCGCTTGCCGCGGCTTTCCGAAAGCAGCCGCCAGTATTCCGCCGCAACCAGATCAGCCCCGAAGCCGACCTCATTCACGATGGCAAAACCCAGTGCCCGGATCATGCCCACGACATACTCGTGATCCACATCGGGAAACTCGGCCGGGAAACTCGGGGCCAGAATCGCCGCGACCCGGTCGCCCGACCGCAGCAGCCCCTCCACCCGTTCGATCTCGCTGAAGACCTGCTTGGCCCGCTGGCTGCACACGCGGACGCAGTTGCCGCAGCCGATGCACCGCGTGGCCAGCACTTCCGCCTGCCCGCCGGCAATGCGGATGGCCTTGGCCGGACACTCGCGGACGCAAGTGTAGCAGAGGCGGCACCGCTCCTTGATCGTCGTCACCAGGGGAACATGTGGCGGATCCATGGCGAGCCGCTCCAGGCCGGAACACTCCGTCCGCCGGGATTATAGTCTCCCGACAGTCCTTCATCGACGCACCGGCCGGGAGGCTTTGGCCGTCATCCGCCGCGCCCTGAAGCAACACCGGGTGGATAAAAGCCGCGGGGCCGTCGGCTCCCCACCGATCGGCCCCGCGAAACAGCCGTGAGAGGAACGGATCCGCCCCGCGTTATGGGCGGTCCGACATCTGCAAGCACTTCATCTGGACACCCAGGAGCGGGGTATCCTTGCTGCCCGGCACATCTGGGCAGGCCGGAGAATCGATCCGAGTCTTGCCCTTGTCGGTGCCGAGGATGTTGATGTCAAAGATGTTGGGACCGGCCGGGAAGTACAGACTGAACCACTCCTGATCCCAGCAGCAGATGCATTTGCTGTTGGAAAGCGGCTGCTCCATCTCGTTCCAGGCCAGGAAGCTGGCCAGCGTGCAGGGCTGGTCCACGTCGTCGCAGAAGTTGATCTCCGGCGGCCACAGCGTCAGATCCGTATCAACCGCGACCAGTTTGTGCGGCGTGGAGAACGCCGTGGAAGGCCAGGCGTAGTAATCGAGGAGGAGCATATCCGGCACCCACTCGTATTCGACGCCGTCCATCCGCAACTCGCCACAGACGTAAAGCTGCGGGTTGAGCGGCAGGTCGGTCCGCTGGCCGGTCGCGGCGCCGGACACCACGCGGAAGGCCCAGGCCTTGTACTCCCAGGCTTCCTCGCAGCGGTAGTCGATGTTGGTGATTGAGCCGCTGAGATGGTTCCAACTGATCTCGCAATCGCTGTCGTTCACCGCCCAGGCCACCGCGTAGCCGCGGATCACGCGGCCGCCGGGGTTCAGCGGATCGGTGTCGGGCCGACCGGGGTTCACACCCCATGGAGCATTGACCGGATCCGGCACCGGCGAACCCGGATCGAGCGTCCAGAACGGCGGAACATGCCTCGACCACAGCGGCGGCGTGACGCCGTCGTCCAGCGGCCCGCCCGCGAGGATCGAGAAGTACGTCGGCTGATTGCCGGTCAGATAGATGCTGGTGTCAAACCGATTACAGCCGGGGTGCATGCGCTCCAACAGAACGGGCGGTTCGGTTTCGCTATAGACCGCATCGAGGTACGGGTCGCCCTGAACAAAGTACCACTTCACGCGAACGTTCCAGGGCGCGTCATTGATGATGCTGACGAAGCTATCCTGGATCACCTGGCCTTGAGCGTTCCACTTGATCTCCAAGGCCGGGAAGAAGAGCAGACTGCCCTTCTGGCTGGGCACGGCCCCGATCACCTCCGGCGGATCGCGCGGCTCTCCAGCGGCAGCGGGCAGCGGAGGCGTCCCGTTGGCATAGGGGCCGTTCTCCATGAGGTCCGCGACGCCATGGATCGCCAACGTGAGCCAGTCGTACGCGGCCGGCGGGAGATCAGGAAGCGGGGGCGCCGTCGGCGGACCGCCGCCACCACCGCCGATCGGGCAGTACCAGATGGTCGCACCCTGCTTACCGATGATCGTCAGGTTGTACGACGTCTCGATGCAGCAAGGGAGGTCGTCCAGGCAAATGATCGCCCCGTTGCACACCAGCGGGTTCGCCGGGGTATACAGCACCCGATCGACGAGCGGGCAGTTGCCGTCCGCGACGGCGCTGACCACCTTGGCGATGTTGCGGTAGCAGCGGGGATTCTCATCGCCGTCCTTCTCCGCGAAGCAGTTGTACGAAGCAAGATCGGGGATCGACACGGTGATCAGGATCGGCGGCAATTCCTGCCCGGGGTCGAGCGACGGTTTGGGAGCCGGCGGCACCGGATAACACTGGTCGTCGAAACCGTCAAACAGCCCGCTGCAAATGTCGCAGACCGACGGGACCAGACCGCACGCGACCAGGTCGGCGACCAGTTCGTCGTCGCAGACTTCAATATCGCGGATCACCACCTCGCCCGGGTTCCAGACACGGATGCGATACTCCAGCGTGAGCGGGAAGTCCGCCGACGTCAGGTTGGTCAGGTTGATGTTGGTGCTGGGACCGGCCTGGCCGGTGCCTCCCGCCCAGGTCGCGGTGATCAGCTTCTCACACGCCAGCTTGGGCACCGTGATGTCGATGCAGGCCGTGTCCGTCTGGGTCCCGGTGCAATTGTTGCCGCAGACGTCGTCGGGGAGACCGTCAGACGGGATCCGCACGAAGACGTCGTTGCAACATTCGTCGGCCACGCCCTGGGTCTGATAATTTGCGTCAGTGTGCACATCGTACGTGATGACCAGGTACTCGCCAGGCCCCAACGGCGGCACCAGGGGGAAAGTCCGCTCCACGCAGTCCTTCTGATAACCTATAAGCTCCGCGGTGACGTCCGTGCCCGGCAGGGCCGGGTCGGGCGTGATCTTGGCCGCCAAGTTGCCCAACCACGAACATGGGCAGGGCGTCGTCGTGCAGCGGAAGCAATCCTTGATCGTAATCTCGTCGATCGGCAGTGTGCCGGTGTTGCCGATGACGACGCGGAAGGTGGCGTCCCCGCCGGCGACCACATCCACGTTGTCACCATAAGTGCCGTCCGAAGCATCCTTGCACTTCACCTGCTTGACGACAGTGAACGAGCAGGTTTCGAAATCAATGATTGCCACGTCCGGCCCGGCGAAGCAGGTGAAGCCGTTCGGCGGCTGCTCGAGGGCGCAGGCCAGGCGGCCGGCAACCGAGATGCTGTTCACTGAGTCCAAGGTTGGATTCGCGCCAGCCGAAACCGTCGCCCTCCATTTCAGAGCCACGCTTTCACCGGGGTGCAGATGCTGGCCCGTCCGACAAGAAGCGGCCTCCCAGATGAACGGGATGTTGTTCCAGTTGAACGCAGGCGGAGGGCAGTTGGTCCCGGTCGTCAGATCGCAGTAATCCGACGGGCAATTCGGAGACACCGGCGGCGGGAGTATTCTGAGGCTAACGCTGTCTGAAACGAGCGTCAGATTGCCGGGGTTGGTGAGATTGTCAGTGAACCGGAGGTGCGTGACGTCGTTGTTGCCCTCGTTGGTCACAACGACGCAGTACTCCACGCAAGCACCGGGGACGACGATGAGCGGATCGCCCGCTTCGGCGTCCTTCCAGGGCATCAGCGGCGTGTACGGGGGCAGACACTCGACACAGCGAACGTACTTCTTAATGCAGAGGTCGCAGTTTTCAGACACGCACACGACCGCGGTGTCATAAACATCCGTCAACGGACGCGGAACGCCGCAGATCCGCTCGCAGAACGGCGGCAGCGGATCGGAATTCGCCGCTGTCGAGGTCGCTCTGGCGCAGTTCTGGTAGCATCGCTCTCGTGTGTCCACCGGCCCACACGGGGTGGGCGGAACGGGCGTGCTGTCGCGAGCGGCCCAGTTCAGGAAGGTGGCCTCATCCGGAATGATCAGGCTGCAATACCACGTGAACTCCTGGCCGGGATCCAGACTGACCGTCGCCGTACAGCCGTCGCCGACCACGACGCAGCCGTTGTTGTCGTCACACAGGCTGCAAGTGTCGAGTGAGATGCCTGCCGCTTTGGCGTCGGTGATCATCTCCGGGTCGCAGACGCTTACGCCCGTGAGGCGAGTCTCGCCGGAGTTAGTCACCTTGAACTGATACCGCAGAACCATCGGGAAGCAGTCCGGGCAGACCTCAATCGAGTCCGCCGGGCCGTAGTCCGGGTTAAACGGGAGCGAACCGTTGTTCTCGCAGTCCGCCGCGACTTTCTTATCCAAATCGAGCTTCGGTACGAGCAGGTTGATCGACGAGCTATCCGAGTACTCGCCGCAATTGGCCTGCCCGCAGTAGGGACCGCCGACCAGCCCGTCAGCCGGGATCGAGACAGTGACCGTGTTGGTGCAATCCGTCGGCGTGCCGATCGTGTTGAAGTTCGGATCGGTGTCCATGCAGAACAGGATGGTCAGGCACTCGCCGGGATTGACCTGTTCCGTGCTCAAGGTGAACGTCCGCTGGGTGCAGTCCGGCTGGAACGCCGCGAAATCGCTGGTGACGAAGACGGGGCTGCCGCCACGGAGGATATAAGCCTTCACCGAGCCGGCCACGAACGTGCAGGGGCACGGCGTGGTCGAACAGGTCATGCAGTCCCTGATGACGTACTTCTTGATCGGTATCGTGCCGGTGTTGCAAATCCGAAAACGGAACATCACCTGCTCGCCCGGCAGTACCTTCCGCGTTTCACAGAAGTCGCTGTCCGGCGGGATCGGGGGCACTGCCGTGCAGCCGCACTTCACGTCCTTCTCCACCGTGAAGCCGCACTTCTCCACGTCCACCGTCGCAGTGTCCGGGCCGGCAAAGCAGGAGAACGCCGCCTCACCGCTCGGCTGGCAATCGCCCTCCTTCGCGCCCTGGACTTCCACCTGGTTCACGATGTCCACGGCCGGGTCGGCGTTCGTCGGCACCTTGGCGACGAAGCAGATTCGCAGCTTCGCCCCCGGTGGGAACACCCCCGGCGGGTTGCACGATGCCGGATCCCACTCGAACCAGGTGCTCTGCGTGTTGAAGCCCAGCGGAACCGGACAGGGGTAAGTCGTGTTGTCAGGCAGAACGACAGTGAATTTCACGGTTCCCGGGAGAGGATTGAGGTAGTTGCCCGGACCATGCTCGAGATCGTCCTTGATCCGCACGCGGCAGATGCCGAACTGCGGGCTGGTGTTCTCGATCTCGATCTTGAACATCAGGCACGTATCGGGGAAGGCCTTGACGGTCTCCTCCCACCCGGTTGTGGACGCACATTCCAGGGCCTGTTGCTGTTCGTTCAGGTCGCAGCTTGTCAGGCACTTGACCTTCTTCGTAACCGCAATCGCGCATGGCTTGTTGCAGATGATCGCGTGCGAAGTCAGGGGGATCGGCTCGATCGGGCCGCACAGGTCGGGCGTCCGCGGGTCGGCCCCGTCGCCATCGACCGGACCGTCGTCAC
Source organism: uncultured Planctomycetaceae bacterium (assembly GCA_964572385.1). Taxonomy (GTDB): domain Bacteria; phylum Planctomycetota; class Phycisphaerae; order UBA1845; family UTPLA1; genus CAZNFM01. The sequence goes on from CAZNFM010000016.1 coordinate 89,638, forward strand.
CCTCGCCGGCGGGCGGAAGGGGCTGCCCGTCGAAGGAATCCACCGCCCTGGGGTCGTCGGCTGGGTAAACACCGGGAACCGCGTCTGATCCGCCGCCTTGCCCGCCGTCTCGCCGCGAACCGGTCTGGTTGGATCCGCTTCGGTTAAGACCCTGAAGCTCGCCTGCACCGTCAGAGTCGCCCGCCACCAGGAGTAGCGTCGCGACCGGCGTGGCTGTGGCCGTGGCGCAGTTCTTGTAGCACTCCGGATCCGCATTGGGCGTGCCGGGGATGACCGCGCGGCAGTCCGGCCGGCCGTCGTCAAGCTGGAGGAACGCCCGCACGCAGTCCATCGTGGTCGCGTGGCCGCCGCCCGGCTGGAACCGCACGATGCAACTCACCGAAGCGGAGTTCGGTGGATTGCCCGGCAGAGGTGGATCAACCTGCACCACGGCCCCCGGCGGGCACACCCCGCAGGTGCCGGGAGGGTTGGGCAGAAACGACGTACAAGGCGCGAGGGCGGCGACGTCCTGACAAAGGAATTGATCCACGATCGTGAACGATTCCTTCACCTCGCCGCAATTCCGGACCGTATAGCGGTATTCCAGGTCGATCGGATCCTGCTCATGGCCGGGTAGCGGGTTCGGAATGTTGAGCGGGTCGTCTCCGGTGAACCACGGGCCGTTCGGCAGGATGCGAACTTCCTTGACAAACTCGACGCAGCGGCAAATGCCGTTGATGGTGACGACGTTGTCGTCAAAGCCTTGCTGCCGTTCACAGAAGGTATCGACGCCGCCGATCGGGTCGAGCGGCACCAGGCCGGGAGCATCCAGCACTTCGTCGCCGTTGGGTGCGGCAGGGGTATTCCCGCCCGCCGGAAGACCCACGTCGCCATAGGCCAGAATCGTGTTCTGCGCATCCGGATTGTCCCGTGGGGGAGTCTCGCAGAAGTCGTCGGCAGCGTCGACGGTAGCGCGGAAGATCAACACGACGGTGTCACCAAAAGTGGGCACGTCGGGGTTGGAGCAGATATCAACGCCGTTCAAGCGGCCCAGATACCGCTGCTGCTTGTTGGCCACGCCGTGCAGGAAGCTGCCCGCAGCGGCGGGAGTGGGGATAAAGAAGAACTGATTCAGGCCGTATGTCTCCGCATTGGCCTGCGTGATCGAAATGCACGAGGCCAGATTCGGCGGAGCCGCACACGGCTCGCTCCCCGGCCGACAGAGCCACGCCTGCAGGCCCGGCTGCACGGTCAGGACGGTGTCGTTGCCCGGCGTGTATTGGTCGAGAATATCCGTGAGCCAAGTGGAGAGGACGGTGTTGCCAACATTCTGCACGGTGACGCGGAACTCCAGCGTGGCTCCCGGAAGAACTTCGACGTGCGTCCGCCAAGCGTCGTCACCTTCACCGAGACACCTGACTTCTTTCTTCACTTCCAGGCCCGGGACCACCGGAAGCTGCGTGTGAGACAAGTCTTCGGAGCCGTCGTCAGCCGTCGTTCCGCTCTTTACCCAAAGATAGCCGCCGCTCAAACGCAGCCTGTTGATTGACCACCCCGTGCCGTAGTTGGTCAGCCCGTACGTGTTCAGGGCAGTGTCAATCTCGTGGATAACGTACTCGACGTCGAGCGTGTTGGAGAGCCCATTACAGCATGCCGCGCCGGCAGCCTGAATCTGGCCCATATCCATATTGTCGAACGGATGCGAAACCACTTGTGCCGGCGAGATGGTACCGCCGACAAATCGCCGAACCAGCCCGGCCGGCTGGCCCGGCGTATTCATGGTTAGTTCCAGTTTGCCCAAGTAGCGGTTTTCCATTTCGCCGTTTGGCGTCTGGCTGCCCGTGGGCTGGCCCCATCCGCACGTATACACCTGTACTGTGTAATACTTGTAGTCGGCCTCATTGAAGCTTCTAGGGTCCGCGGTCGAGGGAGCCGCCGTCGGTGCCTCCTGGCCGGCGGCGGCGGCCGGGGCCCCACTTTCCGGAGCATCCCGCAAGAGAACACTGAACCGTGTCATGGCGCCCGGATTCCCATCGCCGTCAGTGTCGAAGGGAACCATCATGTTGTTGAGATTCGGATTGTACGGGCACTGCGGGTATTGGGGACCGCTGCGAGCCGGCAAACCGTAGTCACATTCCTCGGTAATGGGAATGCCACCGAGCATGACGCCGTTCAGCTCGTAATCGATTCGCCACACCGTCGGCAAACCCTGCCACAAGCCGGAGACACTGCGACGCCACTGGCCGTTCGAGTCCGTGCCGCCGTCTCCATTGCAAATGTCGACGCCGACATACAGCACACTGTCGTCTTCGCCGTCTGTTGGATCACCGGTCGAGTCGGGAAGATAGATGAAAGCCACTTTGCCGTGGTTGAACGGAGTCTTGATCGTCTTCCGGTCCGTCCCCGGAGTCCCCGTGATTTTGCTGATGTCGCGATCCAAACACGGATAGAAGAAGGGCGCTCCGAAGATGTCCTCCCGCGCGTTGCTGGGCTCATCGCTGAAACCATCCAAACGCGGCAGAAGACCACCGGACTGAGTGTCTATGAAGCGACCCGCGATCCCTCGTCGCTGAACGGGATCCTGGAAGATGTCTGGAATGCCATCGGGAACGTTCTGCCCAAAGGCATCCTTCGCGTCAATCAGCAGAGTCTGAAGTTCAGGGGCGAGATCCCCGTCCGCTTGTATCACGGGAGGCGGGTCAGCCGGTGCTGGCGGACACGCAACGATGCCAATAATAATGCTGATGATAATAGTCTTAAAAACTGAAACACGGTCCATCACAGCCCTCCTCATGGTTTTCCGCGACCGCTGACTCAGAGCAAGCCAGAGAACCTTAGCCCCGGCAGACGATTTCCACCCCACCCCACCCCGCACGAGAACTGAGCGCTACTCCCTCTTGTCGCTTGATGCAGTCGCTATGTTGCGGCTCATAATCTACGCAAGCGACAGTGATGCATTAAACAGTTTTCGGACGAGCCTGTCAATCAGTATCATGCGGCGACGGACATTTTTATCAATTATTAATGCGTCTTATTATCTGCATATTTTCGGATCGAATATAAATTCGCCTGCGAGGAACAGACCGCAGGAGGCGGCCACAGCACAGGAGCTGCGGTGAACAGGCTTCGTCACCAAGAAGACTCGAGCATTCGCATATGGTTTATTAACGACTCTAAAACACCAACAAACCATAAGGCAGCAGCCGTTTGCTCCGTTTTCCGGTCACTCCGGCCAGTCAATTTACGGGGGTCACCAAGAAGGCTGAAGCGAAGTTCGGAGGGAGTCTCACTGGAATCCGCGGAGGATCCGCCAGCTGCGAGGGCGGACGCACATATGTCAAACCATGCCTACTCGGCAGCCCCAACAAGGAAGCGCGCGGAGGCACAGATCGCAGTTCGGCGAGGGTACTCCTAGTCCACCAGCAGAGACGTCGGCTCCTCCCGCCGGGCCGTCGACGGATTTGCTGTCCTCACGGCCTGAAGACGTACAGGGCCGAGCCGTAAGAACCCAGGAAGATGGCTGATTCAAACAGCCCGTCGCGGTCCGGATCACGGTAGAGGAAGCCACAACCGAGTTCCGCACCGGGAGTGGCCGCCGATTGCATGAAAACAGGGGCAGCGGGAGACGTGATATCGTACTTCATGACTCGCCACTGCGTCTTGTTGACGGCATAGAGCCGTGAATCCGTCACCACGTTGGAGTCGCTCCCGTCCGGAACGATGGTCCCAGGGGCACCGCCCGCAAGGACTGCGGACATCTCGTTATCTTGCGTGAACGTAGTGGTGATCAGTCGCGTCCCCGTTGAGTCGAGCGTTCCCGAAATACTCTGGTCTACAGAGAGACTCACAACTGCCGTCCCGTTCAGAGTGATTGGTGAATTCTCGAGCACCGGCGAAGAAAGTCGGCCGTTGATCATGTAAACTTGGGGGGATCCGTGGTACCGCAGAGTCACGTATCCCTGCGGGCTGGTCGCCATCGCACTCAACTGGGCTAAGGGAACCTCACAGGGTGCGAGGCCGGTGGGCTTCGATGGCTGGGCTTGGATGAGTGGGGCCAGCTCAAACACAAAAACCTTTGAGGGATACTGGACACCAACAAAAAGGCGATCCCGGGTAACCCCCAAATATGCTGCGGAGTGCCCTAACAAGTCAGTTTCTTTCTCAAGACAAGTCACATACGACAAAGTATTCCATGCCACCAGCTCGTAAATACCCACGCCGCCTGCTGAGTTCGGAACAAAGACGAAGGAGCGAGCCGGCGACTGGCTGGTCCAGGAAGCGATCGAACGCGCAGTCTCAGAGAGACCCACGCCGCTGGCAATCTGGAACGGCCCGGGAGAAAACGGATCGCCGACATCCCACAGCAGTAGCTGCCGGGAACCCTGCGAGATGATTAAACCAACCCATGAGCCGATCTGAGTGCTGGACATGACTACCCCAGGCAGGACCAGGGTATTCACATGGCAAACACCACTGTCAACTTCTAACTGTAACGCCGCCGACGAGCTATTCCATGCAGCGTCGTATACCGTCAGCGTCGCGTTAAACGTGCCGGAGCTGGTGTAGGCGTGTATGGGCCAATCCTGTCCCGGTTCTCGGTACGCCTGTCCGCTATCCCCGAACGCCCACATGTAGCACGCCACCGGCCCAGTCGAACCCGACGCGTCGAACATCAAGTTCCGGCCCAGTTCTACCGGCTCATTGACGTCGATTTCCTGCCAGACGGGTTCGCCAGCCTCGTTGAGCTCCTTGGCTTTTACGACAAAGGCGGCCTGGAGCGGAGGAGGGACGGTGACGGTCACGACCGCGGTATCCGTCGCCGTGCTGCCGCAATTGTCCGTGATCGTCAGCGTGACGGTGTACGTGCCCGCCGTGTTGTACGTGAAGGTCGCATTCGGCGTGTTCGCGGTCTGACCGTGGCCGGAGGTCCACGAGTACGTCAGCGTCTGGCCCGCGTCGGGGTCGCTGCCGCTGCCGTTGAAGGTGATCGCCTGGCCGACGTAGCCGCTCTTGTCCGGGCCGGCGTTCGCGACGGGCGGGCGATTCGGAACGGTCACCACCGCGGTATCCGTCGCCGTCGCCCCGCAGGGGTCCGTCACCGTCAGCGTCACCGTGTACGTGCCGACCGCGCCATAGCTGTGCGAGACGTTCACGCCCGACCCGCTCGGGCTGCCGTCCCCGAAATTCCAAGCGTAGCTCAACGTCTGGCCCGAGTCGGGATCCGACGACCCGCTCCCGCTGAAGCTGATCAGCTCGCCGACGTAGCCGGTCTTGTCCGGACCGGCATTCGCCACCGGCGGGCGGTTCCCCGCGCAGGGATCCTGCACCGTGATCGTCGCCACGGCCGTATCGGTCGCGGTAGCGTTGTGCGGGTCACGCACCGTCAAGGCCGCGGTGTACGTGCCCGCCGTGTTGTAGGTGAAGGTCGCAGTCGGCGTGTTCGCGGTCTGGCCGTCGCCGGAGGTCCACGAGTACGTCAGCGTCTGGCCCGCGTCGGGGTCGCTGCCGCTGCCGTTGAAGGTGATCGCCTGGCCGACGTAGCCGCTCTTGTCCGGGCCGGCGTTCGCGACGGGCGGGCGATTCGGAACGGTCACCACCGCGGTATCCGTCGCCGTCGCCCCGCAGGGGTCCGTCACCGTCAGCGTCACCGTGTACGTGCCGACCGCGCCATAGCTGTGCGAGACGTTCACGCCCGACCCGCTCGGGCTGCCGTCCCCGAAATTCCAAGCGTAGCTCAACGTCTGGCCCGAGTCGGGATCCGACGACCCGCTCCCGCTGAAGCTGATCAGCTCGCCGACGTAGCCGGTCTTGTCCGGACCGGCATTCGCCACCGGCGGGCGGTTCCCCGCGCAGGGATCCTGCACCGTGATCGTCGCCACGGCCGTATCGGTCGCGGTAGCGTTGTGCGGGTCACGCACCGTCAAGGCCGCGGTGTACGTGCCCGCCGTGTTGTAGGTGAAGGTCGCAGTCGGCGTGTTCGCGGTCTGGCCGTCGCCGGAGGTCCACGAGTACGTCAGCGTCTGGCCCGCGTCGGGGTCGCTGCCGCTGCCGTTGAAGGTGATCGCCTGGCCGACGTAGCCGCTCTTGTCCGGGCCGGCGTTCGCGACGGGCGGGCGATTCGGAACGGTCACCACCGCGGTATCCGTCGCCGTCGCCCCGCAGGGGTCCGTCACCGTCAGCGTCACCGTGTACGTGCCGACCGCGCCATAGCTGTGCGAGACGTTCACGCCCGACCCGCTCGGGCTGCCGTCCCCGAAATTCCAAGCGTAGCTCAACGTCTGGCCCGAGTCGGGATCCGACGACCCGCTCCCGCTGAAGCTGATCAGCTCGCCGACGTAGCCGGTCTTGTCCGGACCGGCATTCGCCACCGGCGGGCGGTTCCCCGCACAGGGATCCACCGGCAGGATCGTCACAATCGCCGTGTCACTGACGGAGACGCAACCATCCGACACCGTGAGCGTGACGGTGTAGGTGCCCGGCGTGTCGTACGTGAAGGTCGCAGTCGGCGTGTTCGCGGTCTGACCGTGGCCGGAGGTCCACGAGTACGTCAGCGTCTGGCCCGCGTCGGGATCGCTGCCGCTGCCGTTGAAGGTAATAGCCTGGCCGACGTAACCGGTCTTATCCAGCCCGGCATTCGCCGTCGGGCTTTGGTTGCATTGACACGGGCCTGCGGCGTAGATGGTGGCGTAAACGGTCGCGACCGCTGACGCGCCGCAATTGTCCGTGACGGTAAGCCGCACCGTGTAGGTGCCCGCGACCGCGTACGCATGGGTAACGACCGCGCCGGATTCAACCGGTGAGCCGTCGCCGAAGTTCCAGGTGTGAGTCAGCGTCTGGCCGGCATCGGGATCCCATGAACCGCTGCCGTTAAAAGTAACCGGCTGGCAGGCCGTACCATTCTTGTTACCGTCGGCGTTGGCGTTCGGCATGTTGTTCGGCCGGACCGTCACCGTGACCGTTCGGGTGCCTGAGGCTCCGCAAGGGTCCGTCACCGTCAGCGTCGCGTAATAGGTTCCCGTGTTGGGGTAACTGTAGGTGACGTCCCTCCCGGTGGCGGTACCGCCGTCGCCGAAGCTCCAGGTGTAGGTCAGGCTCTGGCCGCTATCCGGATCGTACGAATTGACGGCGGTGAAGCTGATCGGCTGACAGGCGACGGGCGAACTGGGATTAAAACCAGCCAAAGCGACAGGCGATTGGTTGCCAGCGCAGGAATTCGCGGAGACAAAAACGCGGCAGGTGGCCGCCACGGGGGACCACTCGCCGCAGTTGTCCTTCACCAGCAGCGTCACGATATAGGTGCCGGAGTCGCGGTAAGTCGTGGAAGGCGTCGGGCCGCTGCCGAGCTGGCCATTGCCGAAATCCCAATAATACTCCGCGATCGTCTGGCCGCTGTCCGGATCGTACGAACCGCCGCCGTTGAACGAGACGTTCACCGGCTGATCATTGGTAATGTAGACATAACGATTGTCGCCGGCGTGGGCGACGGGCGGCTGGTTGTTCTCACACCCCACGCCGTTAAGGGCTTCCTGCTGGTCGCCAGCGACTACGACGCGAACGCTGTCTTCCGCCACACCGCCATGGTCATCCATGACCCGGAGAGTCACCGCATACTCGCCCGCCGCGGGATAGAGGTGCTGCACCACGGCCTCACGCACGGGTGGCGAGCCGTCGCCGAAATCCCACTCATAGCCGATGATTCGCCCGTCCGGGTCATATGAACGCGACCCATCGAACCACAGCTTCTCGCCCAATCGGCACTGACGGTCCTCTCCGGCCACCGCCACCGGGGGAGTATTGGTGCCGCCCTGAATCGGCAGCACACCGTCCAACTCGTCGCCGAGATCACAACCCGCCCAAGCCAAGGCCAGGAGTAGGAGGCTAGCTGCCAAGCGAACCTCCCGCCCGAGAGGCAGATGCTCTTCGGTGGCAATCCTGGAATCGCAGATCCGGCTGTCGGCGTCGCGCTTTCCCCCCACGGCACCACTCCGGCCCCAGCCCCGAAGCCGGCGAAATTTGTTGGCTGGAGCAGACCGAAGCCGACGCCCGAGGCGGATGGCGGATGTCGAGTCCGCCCACCGCCGAAGGGCATCTAGTGCCTAGCCTACGATATAATGTTTCTCTGGCTAACCCATGTAGCCCATCATGGCGTGAATATGCGTCTAATGGAGAATATGGGAAAGATAAGATGAGGCGGCTTTCTGGGGTCGATAACAGCGCAGTAGTGGCGAATCCTACTCCACCGCACCTTGCCAAGCGGCCACCTCCGGATGGCCTTCCTGCCCCCTCCGTGATCGGTCACCCAGCAGACGGCATCGCATCTCCGAAAGCGGCAGACCGCCGCTCCCGGGCGTAGCCCGCAGCTTCAAGGCAACAAACAAGATCATCGGCAGGATGACCCCTTTCCCGTCAGCTTCCCAGTATTGGGACCCACCGAGAACGAGGATGTTTCCGGTCTCTACTCCACCCTGCGCCGCGGATGGTCCCCTAGTCCGCGTCAACCCCTCCCCCCCCATAACCTTGAGGTTTGCGGGAAGTGTATCGTGATTAGCGGACCATTTCAAGGGTTTGCGAAGCGATGACGTAGTCTACAGCCGCATTCCACAGGTGGCTTCCTCTAATCGGCCGATATAAGGGTGACCAGACAGGCCCCACCCGAGCATTCAGACAGTGGCGTGGTGAGCCTACAATATAGGACGTGATATTACCGAAAGCGGGAGGGGCCACATCGAGCCGCCTCAGACGCCGGTAACCTTGGTCCCCACATGAGGTTGCCGCCTGAGCTGCTCAGTAATGTGGAACCCCTCCCCTTCTTCTATGGCTGGAGGGCTTACCCAATCCAGCCCTCCCGCGTCGTGATCCGTTCCGGGCCGCGAAGAAAAGGCAACCGCCCCATCCTATAACACGGCGGGCGGAAGCCGTTTCTACGACTCCCGCCCGGTAGGATTCCCCCCCCTCCTCCTGATGACGATCTGTGGTTGCGGCAGGGCAACCAAGTCAATCGACCGGCGGTGGCTCGGCGCTCAGGCCCTGCGGCACTAAGACCGATCCTGCGGTCTCCGGAGGCAGCGTCGGTGGGTCGCCCTGGTCCGAGCCGTCGAAGTAGATAACGCCGTCGTCTCGCGTGCCCATGCCGATGAGGCCCATGCCGGTCTTGGCCACGCGGGTGGCTGTCCAAGTGATGGTGCGGTGCGCGACACCGAGGATCGGCAGGTTACGAGCGGGTTTGGCAATGATCGGGGGATTGCTGTTCGGATTGCCCGGCCGGCTGCAATTCGGCGCGGCCAGCGTGGATAGGCGGGCCTTACCCTTGTCGGTCTGTAAGGCCCAGATGTCGAACGGGGACATCGCCCCCATCCATCCGTAGAGCGAAGCCGCCGTGGAATCCCAACAGGTGATGCAACGGAGCGTGCCGCTGATGGGCTGCTCCATCTCGTTCCAGGCCAGCACCTGCACCGTCGTCGTGGCCGGTTCCGAGTCGATCGGTGAGCTACCCGGCTCGCCGTCGCCGTCGAAGTCCGGTTGCTGGCGGAAATCCATCCACGCGTTCAATAGGGTCAACTCGAAATCCTGCGAACTAAGGACGATCGGCGGGTTGGTGGAGGGACCAAAGGCCCGCGAGCCGCTGGCCCAGAAGTCCACCAGCAGCATCTGCGGGCACATCTGGTAATTGTCGGGGTCAAAGTTCATCCGCAGAACCGTGGTGGCTTGCTTGCGGCCGGTGAACCGCGACCGGAAGGCCCAGGGTTTGTATTCCCAGGCCTCCTCGAGGCGATAATCGACAACGGTCGCGCTGGCGACGAGCTGGTTCGTTCCAATCGGGTAATTTCCCCCGTCAACCGTCCAGCCCACGATGTAGCCGCGGAGTATCCTCTTGGTCGGATCTCCGGGAAACTCAGGATCCTGATAACCACCGGCCTTCAAGGCCCGGAAAGATGGAAACATCCCGCGATCGGCCCCGCCGTCCACGCCGCCGCCGATCCCGCTGAAGGCTGAAAAGTAGACGGGGTCGTTGCCGGTCAAGCCGCAGCGCGCATCGATCGCATGGCAGTTGTAGGCGTCAACGAAGTAGAACTTCATCGCCACGCCGTACGTGGCGTCGTTGACCACTGAGATAAAGACATCCTGCAACGCCACGTCGTCTTCCGGCGCGGCGGTGCCCAGCGTATCCCACCGAATGACCACATAGGGCCATACGAACAGGTCGCCCTTCTGGCTGTACTGCACGCGATCCGCGGTGGCGGTCGCGGTCTGCGGGACAGTCTGCGGCCCCCCGGATTCCGCGAGCACTTGCGTTTCCGGTCGTTCCGATGACGACAAGAAGGAGAAGTCGTCGCCGGAGACCACCGGCGTCACCCCGCCAAACCCCCAACACACCGCCGCCAAGCCGATGACGAAGAAGAGAGAGTTCCCCAAAACTGAAGTTACCCTCATACGCATAGTCGAATCCCCTTTTTCAGCAGACAGACACGATTGAAGGGCGTCCTGCCTGCCCGCAGATGTTTGCCCAATCCCGCCACACTGCTCCTCGGCATCCTCCGCTTATCGGTCTTGCCGATGGCAGCTTGCCCAATCCCAACTCCACCCCTAGTCCTGCATGATACCGAAAGGCCCGATATTTTCAAGGCAATTACGGAACAATCGCGAGTTGTCCACGAGGATCCAGGCAGGCAGAACCTTGACACCTGCCTGCCCTCATGGTGTCGTAGCCGCCAGCGGCGGACGCCGGCCGGGTATTGGGTTCCACAAACGCCTTGGACCGACGGTTAAAGGTATCAATAGTCTCATGAAATCTCGATTTTTGCGGCTCAAGGAAGCGGGGCTGATAGGGGTCATCCTGCTGTTAGCCGCTGTCTTGGCCGGACTTGGCGGCAGCGTCCCCCGCCGCGAGGTCGACCCCAAGACCGGAGACGTCCTCCGGGAGGTACAGGTCAACAAGTTCCTCCAGCGAGGCAATCTCGACCTGATACTAAAGAACTCTTCTTGGACCGCGATCATGGCCGTGGGGGCGACCGCCCTGATCATCTCGGGCGGCATCGACCTCTCCATCGGTGCCATCTACTGTCTGGCGGCGGTCACCGGCGCGATGTTTCTGCGAGCTTGCGGACCCGAAGGATCCTACCCCAACGCACCGGCGGTCTGGATCGTTCCGGCGGGCATTCTGCTGACGCTGCTGGTCGGCACGGCGTGCGGCGCGGCCAACGGGTTGATGGTCACCCTGCTCCGGGTGCATCCGTTCATCATCACGCTGGGCACCATGTGCATCCTTCGCGGCATCGCTTTCGTCCAGACCGAAGGGCAGGCCGTCACGGATTACCCCCCGGTCTTCGGCGAAATCTTTCGTCATACCATCTTTGATTTCACGGTCATGCCGATCGCCATCGTGATCGCGGTGGTGTTGGCCGGGCACATCTTCCTTCGCCACACGGTCTCCGGTCGGGAGGTCTACGCGGTCGGCGGCAACGAAACCGCCAGCCGGTTCAGCGGCATCCGGGTCGGTCGGATCAAGGTGCTGGTGTTCACGCTCGCGGGTCTGGCCGGCGGCATCGCCGCGGTGATCAGCCTGGGTATCTTCGGCTCGGCTGATTCCACCACCGGCCGCGGCTATGAATTGGACGTCATCGCCGCGGCGGTTGTCGGCGGCGCCAGCCTCAGCGGCGGTCGCGGCACGGCCTTGGGCGCTGTTCTCGGGGCGATCGTGATCCAACTCATCGCCAACGGCATCGTCATCCTCCAGATCGACTCCAACTACACGGAGATCATCAAGGGCGCCGTCATTATCCTGGCGGTCGTCCTGGACCGCCTGAGCGCGTCCCTCGGGGAAAAACGCCTGCTGAAGGCCTGACGGCGGCGCCGCCGGTCCCGTGCTTCGTCGTATCTCTTCCGTCGCGGCCGCGGTATATTGTCCGAGCAGACGGACATTCCTCCTGCTGACGGCGGACGCGAGGCGCTCCGCCGCCGCGGGACCGACCCGTAGCCCAACCTCAGGGAGCAAAACATGAAGATGCTGATGAAGGCGACTGCCCCGGCCCTCGCGGGCCTGATGTTCCTGGCGATCTCGATGTACACCAGGGCCGACGACCCGGTCAAGAAATACAAGATCGGCGTCATCGCCAAGAGCGAGGGGAACCCGGTCTTCAAGGCCGCGCGCGTCGGCGCGGAAGACGCCGCCAAGGAACTCGGCAAGAAATACAACGTGGAAATCGAAATCCTCTGGCGGACGCCCGCCGAGGAGGACGCCCAGAAGCAGGCCGGGTTCATCGAGCAACTCACGGTGCTCGGCGTGCATGGGATCGCCATCAGTTGCAGCGACGCCACCAAGGTGACCCACGCGATCGACAAGGCGGTCGAGTCGGGCGTGCCGGTCGTCTGCTTCGATTCCGACGCCCCCAAGAGCAAGCGGTTCGCCTATTACGGCGTGGACGATGTGGAATGCGGCAAGGCGGTGATGCGCGAGTTGGCCAAGCAGCTCGGCGACGCCGGCGGGAAAATCGCCATCATCGCCGGCAACCAGACGGCGCCGAATCTGCAAGCCCGGGTCCGCGGGGTCAAAGAGGAATTGGCCAAGTATCCCAAGCTGACCCTCGCTGACGTCTACTACCACAAGGAGACGCCGCAGGACGCCGCCGCCAAGATGCAGGAGGTGCAGACCGCCAATCCCGACATCATCGGCTGGGCCTTGGTCGGCGGCTGGCCGCTCTTCACCGACGCCCTGACCCACTGGAAGCCGGGGCAGGTGAAGATCGTCGCCGTGGATGCCCTGCCGGCCCAGCTCAAGTACCTCGAAAACGGCGTGGCCCAGGTCCTGCTGGCCCAGCGCTGCTACGACTGGGGCTACCGGAGCGTCGAACTGATCTTCGACAAGATCCACCACAAGAAGACGCCCCCGGAGGTCCGCGTCATCATGGAGCTGGATCGCGTCACCAAGGACAACGTCAAGGAATACGCCAAGAACTGGGACCGCTGGCTCGGCAAGAAGGAGTAATCCGCGGCCGGGCCGGACGACCGCGGACACGGCATGAATCCCCCGCCGCCCATCCTGCGTTTCGAGCGGATCAGCAAGCGCTTTCCCGGCGTGCAGGCCCTGGCGGACGTCTCCTTCGACGTCGCCGCCGGGCAGTGCCACGCCGTCGTCGGCGAGAACGGCGCCGGCAAGAGCACGCTCGGCAAGATCGTCGCCGGCATCTACCGGCGCGACGGCGGGCGTCTCCTGCTGGACGGCCGCGAGGTCGACTTCCGCACGCCGCTGGACGCCGCCGCCGCGGGCATCAGCATCGTCCATCAGGAGCTGGCCTTCTGCCCGAACCTTTCCGTCGCGGAGAACCTCTTCCTCGGGGCGATGCCGGCGGCGCGGGGCTTCGTCCGCCGGCGGGAGATGGAGCGGCGGGCCGCGGCCATGCTCGAGCGCGTCGGGCTGCGTCTGCCGCCGCGGACGCCCATGCACGCGCTGTCCACGGGGCAGGAGCAGCTCGCCCAGATCGCCGTCGCCGTCGGCCGCCAGGCCCGCATCATCATCATGGACGAGCCGACCAGCTCGCTTTCGGCGGCGGAGGCGGAGCGGCTGTTCGAGATCGTCGCCCGGCTTCGCCGCGACGGCGTGACCATCCTGTACGTCTCCCACCGCCTCGAGGAGATCCTGCGGCTGTGCGACCGCGTCACCGTGCTGCGGGACGGGCGGTTCATCGACACGCTGGTCGCGGCCGAAGCCACCCCCGACGACCTCGTGCGGCGGATGATCGGGCGGCCGGTGGAGGACTACTTCCCGGCCCATCTCTCCGCCGCGCCCGGCGCGCCGCTGCTGGCGGTCGAGGGGCTGACCGCGCGGGGCCTGTTCGCGGACATTTCCTTCACCGTCCACGCCGGGGAGATCGTCGGGCTGGCCGGGCTGGTCGGGGCCGGGCGGAGCGAGGTGGCCCGGGCGATCTTCGGCGTCGAGCCGCCGGATCGCGGCACGGTGCGGCTCCGCGGCCGTCCGGTGGAGATCCGCTCGCCGCGCGCGGCGATCCGCCTGGGCATCGGCTACCTGCCGGAGGACCGCAAGCGGCAGGGCCTGGTGCTGGGCATGACCTGCCGCGAGAACCTGTCCCTGGCCGTGCTGGAGCGGCTCCGCCGCCGCGGCCTGCTGGACCATCGCCGCGATCGCGCGTTGGCCGAGGATTACCACCGTCGGTTGCGGGTGCGGGCGCCCCACGTCGACGCGGACATCGCCGGGCTGTCCGGCGGGAACCAGCAGAAGATCGCCCTGGCCAAGTGGCTGGCCCGGCAGTGCCCGGTGTTGATCCTGGACGAGCCGACCCGCGGGGTGGACGTCGGGGCCAAGGCCGAGATCCACGCCTTGATCGACCGGCTGGCGACGGAGGGGCACGGTATCCTGCTGATCAGCTCCGAGCTGCCCGAGGTGCTGAACCTCAGCACGCGGATCATCGTTTTGGCGGGCGGGCGGATCGCCGGCGAGTTGCCGCGGGAGCGGGCCGACCAGGCGGCGCTGTTGCGGCTCATGGCCCATGTGGCGGCCTGAGGGGGCCGGACCGGGGCGTCGCGCCCCGGCGGGGCGGCGGAGGGGTTTCTGTCCCGCGGCGCGGAGTTGCCGGCCAGAAGCGCGTAGTTTCTGGGCTGCTGGTGCGAGAATCCTTTCTCGCACCCACGCTCCGGGGAACCTGCTGGTGCGAGAATCCGTTCTCGCACCCACGCTCCGGGGAACCTGCTGGTGCGAGAATCCGTTCTCGCACCCACGCTCCGGGGAACCTGCTGGTGCGAGAATCCTTTCTCGCACCCACGCTCCGGGGAACCTGCTGCCTGCTGGTGCGAGAATCCTTTCTCGCACCCACGCTCCGGGGAATCCCTTCCCGCA
>CAZNFM010000017.1:0-103640 GCA_964572385.1 uncultured Planctomycetaceae bacterium
AGACGACCTGGTGCGACCCGCTGGCGGAGTTGGGCTGGCTGCACGTCGGGCACCGATACTACGACCCGGCGAGCGGGCGGTTCGTGCAGCGGGATCCGATTGGGATCAGGGGCGGGTTGAACACGTATGCGTATGTGCTGAACAACCCGCTGAGTGGGGTGGACCCCGACGGCCTGTATTTCGGGTGGTGGCTGGGGGATGAGGAGACCGGCGACTTCCTGCTGGATCTTACAGGGGGGCGGCACGCCTGGTGGGACGATCGGCCGAAGATGGATCGAATCGCAAAGTACTCCGATATGGTCGCGGGTGGATGTCTAGGAATCATCGCAGCACCCTACCTAGCGGGCAGTGTTTTGTTCGGCTGGGCCGCCACCGGTTACGCGATTGCCCGCGCTGCCGGATGGGACCCAGGCACACCGATCGATAACCTTGCCGATGGTTTTCTCATAGGCGCTGGCGTACCAACGGGTGCCAGTAAAATGGGGTTGCCCACCGTGACGAAAGAGTTGCTGAAGCGTAGGTGGTTTGCCAAGCCGAAGCGTCTGCTGTGGGAGATTTGGCACAGGACTAAACCCCCGCGGGGCAAATACATGTGACTTAGAGCACCTCAACAGCATAAACGCGACGGCACTAATGTAAACACACTGAGAGATACGCATTTACATGGACAAACGTCCGAGAGGTCTAGGTTGTATCGAATCAGCAACGCCGGCGGGCGCCTTCGTCAACGGTGACTGCGAGTTTCAGATAGTTCTCCTCTGGCGTGCCCGCTGCAATGGTCCCTTTCCCTATCTTGAGCCGACCTGGTTGAGTCCGTTGTACTGCTGGCCGCAATTGATGTGTCTGCTGTTCGGATGTATCACGCTCATGTCCATGTATTGCGGCGTCGAGCTCGAGTGGATTGGACGGCTTGTTGTCTTGCCGGCCTTGGGGGTCTTGGGCGTCCTGTGTCTCCTGGAAGTATCGCTATGCTCTTTTCTCGGGAGGCATTGGCAGCCACCTGCTGCTCCGCGTCAGCCAGCTCGCGTGCTGATTCGTGGGACTCGCTATCAATTGCGATCGCTTACATCATCGCAAGCCTCTGCGGCAAAGACGATATGGGATAACGTCGTACATCCGGCTACGCAGCGCATGTGCGGGCCTTTGCTAATGTTGCTTTTCTGCCCTTGGCCTCTCCTCCATGGAATGGGATTCGCGCCATCACGCCGCGTGATGGCAGTGTGTGCCCTCACTATAATCATGTTGCCATTTCTAGTCGCCGTCTTGTGGCCATCAAGCTTCCGCTTGGAGCACGGCTACCTTATGCTGGTCAAGCATTACCCTTTGCGTGTGGGTATTCGAAGTATCACGAGACTGCGTCTCCGGGATACTTTTGTCTTCTGTGATCTCGTTAATCTGGAAGTGCAGATAAGGCGCTGCTCTGGGATCGAGCTGGTGCGTTTTTACTTAGGTGGCTTGTCGTACCCAAGGGCTTTCGTGAGAGAGTTGTTGCGCGCTGTTGGGTCCGGAGAGGGCATAGGCGCAGAGGCAGGTGGCACAGTCGCGGCTTTGAGCGGCCATGCCGGATGACCAGGGGGCCTGCCGGTCGAGCGTGGCGGCCCTGGCGGCAGTCCGCTGGTCGTCTCCGGCGACGGGGACGTTGACCGGCGGACGCAGCTACCAGGCGGGCATCGGCTTCGCCGATCCCGGCGGCAGCGCTCGCTACCTGCACGGCGACCAGATCGGCACGCTGCGGGCGGTGACGGACGGCGCCGGCGCGGCGGCCGCCCGCCCGACGTGGACGGCGTTCGGCGAGCCGATCCAGGCGAGTGGCACGGGCGTCCCGCCGGTGGGCACGCGTTACGGCTACGCCGGTTCGTGGGGCTATGAGGAGGCCGAATGTCGCGTGATCGACCTGAACGGCCCGGAGCCCGGCGGCGAGACGACCTGGTGCGACCCGCTGGCCGAACTGGGCTGGCTGCACGTCGGGCACCGGTACTACGATCCTAGTTCCGGGCGGTTCGTGCAGCGGGATCGCGTCGGCATTCGCGGAGGTTTCAATGTTTACGAGTACATACGAGGCGATCCGCTGCGACGGGTTGATCCCACTGGACTTGACATTGGCGTGGGCAAACTTCATGAACTATGGCCCAAGGTCCGCTGGCCCGGGACGATCTGCGAAGAAGTTTTCGACAAAGGCAGCCAACTTGGCAAAGGGGATAAATGGATGCACCATGTAGTGACTTGCCGAATTGCGTCCGAATCACCCTTTGGCGAAATCTATATTTTACCTTTAGGAGTTTTGAAAGAGATTTCCGATAATATAGGACCGAACCCATCGGGATGGGTTGACTCCTTCTTCGATATCATAGCTAACCTCACCGGCTACGTATGCGCGGGTGAGGCTTGGTGGGGATCCTGCGACTGCGAGACTTCAGCCGGACGGTACTGGCCATAAGCGAAGAGGGGAATTGCCTTGCGCAAGAAGCTCCTCGTATCGTGTGCGGCGGCCATCGCCCTTTTGGCGATTGCCGTCGTCTTGCTGCGTATCAATCTCGACGTGTGGCGTAAGCCGGCGATCACGCTATGGGAACAGATCACCATCGGCAGCACCGAAGCTGAGGTCCGCACACGTCTAGGGGCGCCGTATAGGGAGCACGGCCCAAACGGTCCGGCGAATTACTACGAACCGGGCTACGCTCGCGAAGAGCGGCCCATCACAGGCAAGGTGCTTATCTACAGGGCAAAGGACATGGTTTTCTACGTTTGGATCGGGAGAGACGGCAAGGTTGAGTACACCTTCTACGGCGGCAGTTAACATTTCGGAGTCGCTGCAACCGACTGCTGCGGCGGGTTCGAACCCACCGGGAAAAAAACGAGGAAGAGAACGGGAGAGGTTCGTTTGAGGAGGCCGAATGTCGCGTGATCGACCTGAACGGCCCGGAGCCCGGCGGCGAGACGACCTGGTGCGACCCGCTGGCGGAACTGGGCTGGCTGCACGTCGGGCACCGGTATTACGACCCGACGAGCGGCCGCTTCGTCCAGCGAGATCCAATTGGGATCGCAGGTGGTTTAAACACGTATGCGTACGTACTGAATGATCCGCTGAGCGGGGTGGACCCAAGCGGGCTCATTCTGGGCTGGCTTTGGGGAGATGAGGAAACCGGCGACTGGCTCCTAGACTTGACGGGGGGTCGGCATTCATGGTTGGACAACCAGAAAACCGTGCGCGGCATTACCGGAGTCACGGACGTGGTGGGAGTGGGATGCGCCGCAGTGCTAGTGGCTTACGCGGCTGCGCCACTGGCTCCAACGCTGTGGGGCGGCGGAACCGCCGCGACAGGGTCGGAAGTGGTCGCTGTCACAGCGGAGTTGGCAACAGGAGTAGCCTACCGTGGAGGAGTGAAGCTGACTGTCTACGTGGCGTGGAATGGGAAGACATACATTCTCGATGCGCTGATTCGTGCCGGTCAGTTCTTTGCCAGACATCCGCCACATTACAAGTGCAAGCCGCCGTGGCCCCCTCTTCCGCCGTTTCTGAATTAGAGGATTAACCATGCCAGAGGACGCAGATCTCCTTACCCTTCGCTTGCTAGACTTACTCCTCAACGATGAAGAGGCGATCGAGAGCCTTTTTCTCGGATGCAACTACGACGGAGGCACAGTTGAGAGCCTTAGGGATATCAAATTGACTCCACTTGCCCAGAGATTTACGTTGGGAGAGATCATTGGGCGACTGCGCGATCTGGAGCTCCTCGGCCTGGTCAATTCACGCCGAGCCGCAGGCTACGACGAGTCACATGGAATTGGCGGAATGCTCTTTCGACTAACGGACAAAGGTCGCGAACTGTGGAGGCGTCACATGCCAAACGAGAAGAAACTGTACGAACATTCGTGATATCTTCCAGCAAGAGCGGACGCGAGGCCCCCGATGAACTCCTCCCAGCATAGCGTGTGCATTGGTGACGGAGGGGGGTTGGCCGCATGTATCGGAAGGAGCCTGTCGATGGAGCGGCGGATGCGAGATTGGAGGTGTTGCAGGATGGGATGGCGGCCTCTTGGCGGGACTACGACGGCGAGGATATCTTCGGAGACTACACCGTGGACCCGGCGACGGGGACATCGACCGGCGGACGCAGCTACCAGTCGGGCCTCGGCTTCGCCGACCCCGGCGTCGGCCCGCAATACCTGCACGGCGACCAGATCGGCACGCTGCGGGCGGTGACGGACGGGGCCGGAGCGGCCGCTGCCCGCCCGACGTGGACGGCGTTCGGCGAGCCGGTGGAGAACGGGATGCCCGCCACCCCGTCAACGAGGACGCGTTACGGCTACGCCGGTTCGTGGGGCTATGAGGAGGCCGAATGTCGCGTGATCGACCTGAACGGCCCGGAGCCCGGCGGCGAGACGACCTGGTGCGACCCGCTGGCGGAACTGGGCTGGCTGCACGTCGGGCACCGGTATTACGACCCGACGAGCGGCCGCTTCGTCCAGCGAGATCCAATTGGGATCGCAGGTGGTTTAAACACGTATGCGTACGTACTGAATGATCCGCTGAGCGGGGTGGATCCCGGCGGCCTGTATTTCGGGTGGTGGCTGGGGGATGAGGAGACGGGCAACTTCTGGGTCGATCTGACCGGAGGGCGAGATTCCTGGTTTGACGATCATCGCAAGGTGCGGCACGCACAAAAGACTCTTCTGGGCGTAGCCGCAGGATGCATTTCTGCGGCAACAGGCTTATATGCTTTTAACATAGACGTCGCCTTTGCTCTGTTTCCTTCCGGCGGAGGTGGCGTGACTATCGTCAATGCCACAACGGGCCGCGCAGTTCTCTCTCGGTTTCCAACTGGTTTTCACATTAACCCGTTCAAGTGGCGCGGCATACATAAACTGAGGCCACACTTTCACAGAGGTCTTACCAAATCTCAGTGGGGCAAGCACCGACCCTGGCAAGGGTGGTAACTCGATACGTAAACACAGAGGAGCTTGCGGCGATGTCCGAGAGATTCTCCGAGTTGGCCCAGGAGTGTGCTGCTTGTCTCGAGCGGATTCTAGCTGGCGAGACTCTGACCCGCAGAGAGTTGAAGACTTCGTGGCCCCGTGAGGCGGATGCGTATCCGGTACTTGTAGCAGTGTGGAATAACCTCTTCGAGCCCGAATTCATGCGAGCTGATGTGCTGCGGGCGACAGTCCTAGTGCTGAAGGGCGCTACGAACGACCCCGCCGAAACCATGCGTCGGCTGGAAGAGGCAATTGATGCCACCTGACATTGCAGGATGCGCAGTGTTGGGTGTCTGGTTTGCTCCCTCTAGGCGAGTGGAGCTGCAGCAATCCGTGAAGAAAACCACGGCTGGTCCGCCCAGACGACGTACAGCTACGACCACCGCAACCGGCTGATTGGCGAGGTCCGGACCGGGACGCATCCGTACAGCCTGGCCTACACGTACGACCAGGGCGGGAACCGGCTGACCAAGACGGATTTGATCAACGCCCGCCGGATGGAGTATCATTATGACGTCGCCGATCCGAGCACCTATCAGACGCGGAACAACCGGCTGATGTATTACGAGACGTTCGACATCTCCGATCCCCAGACGCCCGCCCTGTTGGAGCGGGTGTACTACGAGTATTCGGAGGACGTGCAGGCCGGGCGGCAGGGCAGCCCGACGACGATTGTGTGGGAGACGCCGCAGCCCAGCGGCCCGGCGGCCTTCCGGGCCATCGACCTGCAATACAACCACAGCGGGGAGCTGTGGTTGGCGATCCGGCGGCACTGGTCGGGCACCGAGGGTTGCGAGGAGGTGATCGACGGGATCACGGAGTTCCGGGGGAGCGGCCGTACCCGACGGCTGGTGCGGCAGCGGGATCCGGCGTTTCCGTATCTGGTGGCGGCGGATACGACGCGGTGGACGGACTACGACGGTGACGAGGCGTATGCGGATTACGCGATGACGCTGGACCCGCAGACCGGGGTGGCGTCGCCGGCACAGACGGCGGCGTACCTGCCGGGCGTGGGCTTTTGGAATGCGGCGGCGAACGAGCCGCAGTACGTGCATGGGGACCAAGTCGGGACCGCCCGCCTGCTGACCGGCCCGTCGGCGGCGGTGCGAGCGAGGACGGTGATGACGGCGTTCGGCGAGCCGATCCAGGCGAGTGGCACGGGCGTCCCGCCGGTGGGCACGCGTTACGGCTACGCCGGTTCGTGGGGCTATGAGGAGGCCGAATGTCGCGTGATCGACCTGAACGGCCCGGAGCCCGGCGGCGAGACGACCTGGTGCGACCCGCTGGCGGAGTTGGGCTGGCTGCACGTCGGGCACCGGTACTACGACCCGACGAGCGGGCGGTTCGTGCAGCGGGATCCGCTTGGGATACGAGCGGGAACCAACGCGTATCAGTACGCGGACGCTGATCCGCTCCTTCATGTAGACCCATCCGGGTTGCTAACGTGGATATCGAAAGTCGGAAGGGGGATCCAGAAGGCAGGTGCGTATGTGGCGGGGGCAGGCTGTTTAATTGCCTTATATGCAATTATTGCCGAGGGACCCACAGTGGGTATGTCGACGCCGGTGGGTATTGCCGGAGGTACGGTCGGTATTGTGGGTGGCACTATGATCTTCATTGGGGAAGGCATGCAGGACTTTGATGAATATGTATTGCCAGGTATGGTTTTACTCAGAGACTGCGGTCTGTGGTGGATTCGTGAGGAATTGCGACGCGCCAAGAAGTTTGTAGAAGACTGGGGAGACGTCGTGCTGTACTAGGCGCGGGGGATTCACGGTGAGAAACTGTGTGCACCTGGAAAAACGGCATTGGACGGTATCCTGGCAAGGTAAGAGAGTGCGTTTACGAAGTGTAAGAGAATCGAGAGGTTGTTAAGTGCAATAATGATTGCATCAAGAACAGTGGCAATTATCTTGGAGTGTTCAGTTGCAGCAATTATATGCGCACTAATTGTAAGCATTCAGTATTGGAAAAAACGGAAAGTCTTCCCCTCTCTCGCCGACAGGCAGGCATATCGTGTGACATGTGGTCATCTGATGGCTGTGAAAGGTAACACATATTTGTATGTTATCGCCATGCTTATTTTCTCATGTAATTTTACCCTTCACGACAGACTCGGTCGCATCGGTGGATGGCTGAGTCTACTAGCTACAGTGCTTATGATAGTGGCCTATGTGCGAAGTCGTTACCAGATGCGGCGTCTCGCCCGCGACATTGCAGCAAGGAGCTATCGGGTATGCCCATATTGTTTATATTCGCTGCACGGACTTGGACCCTCAGGGCGATGCCCCGAGTGCGGCCACGGCTATGATCCGCAAACCTTGAAGCAGCATTGGGTAAGAGTGCTAGAAGCATGCTGATCAAGGAGTGGGAACGCAAGGGCAGATCGGGAGGCGCAAAGCAGGCGGGCACAAGAGGCGCCGTGGTCTCGGCTTTGAGTGGCCATGCTGGCGGGTGGTTTAGGCGCGGCTTTGGGTGATCATGCCGGATACCCACGCGGCCTACCGGTCGACCGTGACGACCGGCGCGCACGGCCGACGGCGGTATGCAATCCGAGCAACGGGCGACGGCATGGTCATCAAGCGGGATGCGGAGACAGCGACGCGCTACACGGCCCCAGGTTCTCTCGGCTGACAGGGGGCCTACGCGTGGGCTTCGCCGACTCCAGCGACCGCCGCTTGCTCGTCTTGTCCGGCGACGGGTCGTATCATGATGAAGAGCAACCGCCGAGGTGGGCCTTTGCCGGTCCGTCAGCGGCGGTGCGAGCGAGGACGGTGATGACGGCGTTCGACGAGCCGATGCAGGCGGCGGGGAAGGCCGCTCCCCCGGTTGGCACGCGTTACGGCTACGCCGGTTCGAGGGGCTATGAGGAGGCCGAATGTCGCGTGATCGACCTGAACGGCCCGGAGCCCGGCGGCGAGACGACCTGGTGCGACCCGCTGGCGGAGTTGGGCTGGCTGCACGTCGGGCACCGATACTACGACCCGGCGAGCGGGCGGTTCGTGCAGCGGGATCCGATTGGGATCAGGGGCGGGTTGAACACGTATGCGTATGTGCGGAATGATCCGCTGAGCGGGGTGGACCCAAGCGGGCTCACAACGCCTCTCCCGAATCCATTAGAGCAGACCCCTAGGGAGTGGTGGACCGTGGGGCTCCCCGGGGTATCCCGATTGGTTCCTGCGATCATGTCTACATCTGTCGGTACTCTTTGTGTGTATGGTGGACTTCTTTCGGGTGCGGCAACTGTCGGGTGGGCTGCCGGAACGTGGATTGACCAGTACACCCACAGCTATCAAGATTACACATGGCTCGATCGCTGGCTAGCTGAGAACCTATTTGATCCATATTACAAAAGAGCGTGGGGCCATCTCCCTCCGCCGAGAAGGGGACGCCAGCCCATAGTCGTCTGTTTCGTCGAGGGAACCGTGGTTCACACGGATACTGGTCTTCTCCCGATCGAACTCATCGTGCCAGGTACCATGCTTCACGCATGTGACCCCATCACGGGGGAGTGTTCCAGCAACCGGGTAGCTGCCGTCTATTTGGGCCAGGCCGATGTCGTTGTGCACCTAACGATTGAGGGGGAGCGACTGATATGTACTTGCGAGCATCCCTTTTGGGTAGTGGAAAGGGGATGGGTCAGGGCTCGGAGCCTGAGCATCGGCGACAGGCTTCCAGCCAAAGATGGAACGACTGTCCAAGTCCAAGAGGTCAGCATCCATACGTTGGCGCAACGAGTGTCAGTCTACAACATACATGTCGAAGGGTATCACACGTATTGTGTTGGTTCAGCTGGCGTACTCGTGCATAACAAGATGCGGTAGGTCACTTGGAGAGCACAACGATGGCAAGCAATAATACATGGATGGCCGGAGAGCGCCAAGCACTGCTACTTAAATACCGCCTGCGAGAATGTAGACAGTGCGGCGCTAGCCTATCTGGCCGACCGCACGCCGGACAATGCATACACTGCGGTGCAGCGTACGACACACACACACTGTGTTTTCCAGCCCAAGTAAGTGGGATGTGGATTTTTGGACCGTTGTTCGTGGGTATCACAGGTGTGTTTACCGTTCTCAACAATGGCGTGCATGGCCTGTGGTCTCCGCTTTTTGCTCTGGGTTGTTATCCTCTGGCTGCGATACTTTTATATAGGGGAGCTGCACAGTTGCTTGAGCGGCATGTGAAGGAGCGGTTCCTGGTAGGACTGGACGGAATAAGCTGGCAGCTGCGGGGACAGACCGAGGTCCTGATACCGTGGTCGGCTATCTCGAGAGTGTTTCTGACGAGTGACACCTCCACCCCGGCCGTTGAAGTAACCAGTGGGACCACGAAGGTGCTCCCTGGTGTGTTCCGGCCAAAGGAGCTTGCCCCCGACGCATTTGTGGACCTTCTGAGTCTGTATCAAGCGGGAGGGCATCCATTTGTCGATGGTTGATGAGTCTACGATGGGGCAGGCGGAGAGACAGTCTACCGCTTCGACTCCTGCCAGCCCCGCCGGTGGCGGCCGGTGACTTGGTCGCGGTTTCCGGCGACGGCTCGTATCATTATGATGAGTCGTCGTCCAAATGTGTCTTTTGCCGGCCCGTGGAACGAGCAGACGGAGGAGTACGACCCCGTGATCCGCGTTGCCGCCGCCGAATATCGTTATGATGGCGGGCGGGAGCGGTATCTGGTCCGCCCGCGGGATCCGAACGCCGGGTTCGCCGTGCTGCCGGGGGCGCAGTGGCGGGACTACGACGGCGACGAGGCGTATGCGGATTACGCGATGACGCTGGACCCGCAGACCGAGGTGGTGTCGCCGGTGCAGACGGCGGCGTACCTGCCGGGCGTGGGCTTTTGGAATGCGGCGGCGAACGAGCCGCAGTACGTGCATGGGGACCAAGTCGGGACCGCCCGCCTGCTGACCGGCCCGTCGGCGGCGGTGCGAGCGAGGACGGTGATGACGGCGTTCGGCGAGCCGATCCAGGCGAGTGGCACGGGCGTCCCGCCGGTGGGCACGCGTTACGGCTACGCCGGTTCGTGGGGCTATGAGGAGGCCGAATGTCGCGTGATCGACCTGAACGGCCCGGAGCCCGGCGGCGAGACGACCTGGTGCGACCCGCTGGCCGAACTGGGCTGGCTGCACGTCGGGCACCGGTACTACGATCCTAGTTCCGGGCGGTTCGTGCAGCGGGATCCGATCGGAATTGACGGCGGAACGAATGTTTACGCATATTTGGATAGCCAAGTTGTTGGAGATGTGGATCCGGTTGGCCTCCAGCCGCGGACGATTCCGACTGTCCGGACTCCATATTATCCTGCGGACTGTGGGCCCCGTATTCGAGTGCCAGACTCGCCGGAGTCCGCATCGGTTCAGATTCTTGGAGAAATCAAATGGTACGATGCACCGCTAGCCACATTGGCGAGTGCGCTCGGGATGCCTTACAACGTGTGCCGTATGCCTCCAAAACCGCCCGGGGCATTATGGTATTGTGCATCTTGCCGCGCATGGCAAACCAGCCCAATCCCGCACTTGCATGCGAATTGGCATTAGCCCTCCGTGCGACATGCTACACTGTTTAAAGCTCAGCTTCAGCCGTTGGTGTTCCATGATTACCGGGAGACACGTTGCGAGGGGCACGAGCCGGGTGTTGCCTCTTTTCCCGGCGCTGGCCGCCATTGTGTACGGTGCCGGTTGTGTTCTTGTGAGAGAGCTGCTGTTTGCAGTTGGCCTGACCATTGCGGTCGGCCCAGTGGTGATCGCAGTTACCCTGCTTGGACTTTTCTTGCTTAACTATCCTTTCTTGTCGTGGCAAAGGGCGTGTGTGATTGGCACAGGCATGGCCGGTGGGCTGGTGGCGGCAAGTCTGCCGGCGTGGCAGCTCCTGTACGGTTATTGGAGCCCAGTACCGTGGAGCTGGATGGCCAGTGGCATTCTTTTGTTATGGATAGTATGTGTCGGTATAAGTTTATGTGGCGTTGCGGTACGACGGCGTTATTGGCCTGTTTACCCTGATGGTCAGTGCAAAGCCTGCGGGTATGATTTGTACGGTCTTACCAGCAATCGCTGTCCCGAGTGTGGTCAGGTTTTTGTGTATTCGCCGGGCCTGCGCGATTGAGCATGGAGTGTAAGATGGATGGGATGGTGTTGCATGCGAGAGGTCAGGTTGGCAAGACGGGCAGGAAATGGAGCATCACGCTGCTCGTGGTGGGCGTCCTCCTGTGTGGTCTGAACCATCCGGGTTGCGACGCAGCCTCGACTTCCGGAAGCCGCATGCCAGCGAGTGCAGCGGCGGCACTGCGGATGGAGGAACAAGCTGCAAAGTACGACGCGCTGCTGAAAACGAGTGAGGAACAAACGATACTGGCTGAGCAGCAGATCAGAAGATATGATATGCTCCTTACGAAGTGGGAACAGCAAGCAGAACGGATCGATCGCCTCTTGCAACACCTGGAGAAAATCGCCTCACAGTTGGAGGCAGGAGACGCAAGGAGCGGCGGCTGACCGGCGCTCGGGAGCGGTATCTGGTCCGCCCGCGGGATCCGAACGCCGGGTTCGCCGTGCTGCCGGGGGCGCAGTGGCGGGACTACGACGGCGACGAGGCGTATGCGGATTACGCGATGACGCTGGACCCGCAGACCGAGGTGGTGTCGCCGGTGCAGACGGCGGCGTACCTGCCGGGCGTGGGGCAGATCGACATGCAGACCGGCTGGGTGAGCTACCTGCACGGGGACCAGATCGGGAGCCGGCGGGCGGTGTCGGGTTCGGTGTTCGCGGGTTCACCGCCGGAGCGGGTGACGCGTCGGCTGGTGTACACGGCGTTCGGGGAGAAGGTGTACGACGAGGGGTCGGGCAGCGCCCTGCCGCCGGAGGACACGCGGTATCAGTACGCCGGGGCCTGGGGCTACGAGAGCGACGCCGGCCAGAACCTGCCGTTCCTGCACGTGGGGTATCGGTACTATGACCCAAGCACGGGGCGATTTGTGCAGCGGGATCCGATTGGGATACGGGGCGGGTTAAACATCTATGCATACGTATCGAACAGCCCACTTGGGCGTGCGGACTCAGCGGGGTTGCTGAGCATTGACGACACCTTGTGGCTAATAGGCGAGGTCGATGAAGGTGCGACCATTGCAGGCGGTGTGATCTCTGGCCTCACTGGCGACCTTGGTGGAGTGCTGGAGGCGGGCATCGGGGTCTATGGCGGGCGCTGTGTATCGCTCCTTGCGGGCAATGCAGTGTCCGCGTGTGTAGGAGTCGGGCTGTGGGGACTGCAGGGTGCGATTTATACGAGCAACGCCCTCGACGACCTGGAGTCCATCCGAAATCGAACAATCATTCCCGCAGTGCTGAGAGGCGGAGCTGACGAGATTATTACGGATCCCGTCGCCAATCGCCATATTGACAGTGCCGGTCGTCGCACCGGTGGATGGGCGGCCGGTCGGAACATGCATGGGCAAAACGGTCGGAGCCGCGACTGGCGGCCCTGGTGGCTGCGGTGATTTGCCATTGAGTGACAACACACCTTCTTGAGGAGGATCTAGCCTTGAAGAGTACGATAATTGCCACACTGACCGTCGCTGCCGGGCTGACCCTGGCCAATTTGTGGTTCGTGCCCGCGTGGCACGGGCCCGCGCAGCCCAAGGAGAAGAAGGCGGACAAGGGCGATCGCGAGTTGACGGCCACCAAGCTGGTGATCAAGGACAAGGCCGGCCGGGACCGCATCATCATGGGCACGGAGGACAACGAGCCGTACTTCCTCCTGATGGACCAGAAGAAGCAAGCCCGCCTGAGCCTCAGCCTGCATCCGGACGGCTCCGCCGGGGTTCACCTGTACGGTGACAAGCGGGCGGTCCGCGTGGAGTTGGCGTCGATCGCCGACGGGACGACTCAGCTACACTTCTTCGATGCGCGCGGGCGGCTTTCTGCCGGCTTGACGGCCAGTCCCGACGAGATGTCCGGCTTCGCTTTCTACGACGAGAAAGAGCGTACGAAAGTAGGGCTTGTAGTACTGCCCGATCAATCCCGGCGGCTGGTCCTGAATGACAAGGACGCGAAGGGGCATATTGTACTGAACGTGTCGCCGGAGGGCAATGCCACACTCGACCTGGCCACGCACGATGGTAAAATCATGCGTATCACTCCGCCATGACGAGTCCGCGCGCCAGCCGATTCGTCATGCCGCCTGAAAAACAACCCATGCAGCGGGCCACCGAAATGCACCGAATCAAGTCATGCGAGACGGCGGCATCCCACGCAACCGGCGACGCCGCAACCTCCGATGGCCTAGCTGTGCCGCCCAAGAGCCAAGCGGAGCCACCTGGGGAGAGCGTCTGGAAAGCCGCCGCCCACTGCCTTGTTCTCGGCGTCGTCATCGTGTTTATCGCCGCGTCCGCGCGGGTGATGCACCCCATGGGTGCCGCCATATTGGCCCTGCCGTTCGTGTGGGCCTCGCGGGCCTATGAGCGCGGTTACCGGGAAGCGGTGCTACAGCACATGCCGGCGAAGCGGCGCTGCCGGGTGTATCTGCTGAGTTATGGCTTCGGCATGCCGTTGCTACTGATGCTGGCGTGGTGGGCGTTGCCGATGGATGCTTCGGCCAAGCTGGATGCCGACGGCTGGCGCCTGTTGGTAATGGCAATCGTCGTCTGGGTCCTCGTCGTCGTGCTCCTCGGCCTGGGCAGCCTGGGGATCGGTACCGTGCGACTCTGGGGCCGCGAACAGGACGCCGAGGAGCCGCCCGCTTAACCACGCCCGCCGGACTGAACCGCGGAAGGGCGGCGGTTCAGTCGTCGCCGCGGCGTTTCTTCTCCCGCTCGTAGCGGTCCTTGTAGTCTTCCTTCTCGCGCTTCAGTTCGCGTTTGTCTTCTTCGAGATCGCGGACCTTCGCTTCGAGATAAGTGATCCGATCGTAGGCCTCGGCCAGTCGCTCCCGGGCTTCCTCATGAGACGCCGTCGGCGGCAGGCGGCTGGTGTCGATCGGCTCGCTGCCGCGGCGGCCGCCGATTTCGATCTTCTCCGGGGCCTGCACGTTCACACAGCCCGCAATGCCCATCGCCAAGGTCGCGGCCAGCGCCGCGGCGCACACCAGAGGCACAGAGTAGCGGCACATGGTATGATTCTCCGAAATGGTCGGCTCAAGCCGTGTACGGCATGGTAGCCGTCCTTCTTGGTCGGGGTCAAGACGCCGATGCGGGATGAACGTAGCACGCCACCGATCATCCTCCTGCTGGGCACAACGGCCGGTGGCAAATCGGCCGTCGCGATGGAACTGGCCCCACGGCTGAATGCCGAAATCCTCAGCATCGACTCCATGCAGGTCTATCGCCGCATGGACATCGGCACGGCCAAACCGACGCCCGACGAGTTAGCCGCCGTGCCGCACCACCTTGTGAACGTGGCGGAACCGTTCGAGGCCTTCAGCGTGGCTCGTTTCGTTGAAATGGCCGACCGGGCCATTCGGGACATTCACGCTCGCGGCCGTCGGGTCCTGGCCCTCGCCGGCACGCCGTTGTACCTCATGGGCCTGATGTACGGCATGTTCGAGGGGCCGTCGGCGGATGACGCCTTGCGGAGCCGGCTCCGCGAGGAGGCCGAGCGCCAAGGCACGCCCGCACTTCACGCCCGGCTGGCCCGAGTGGACCCTGCCGCGGCCGAGCGGATCCATCCGAACGACTACAAACGAATCGAGCGGGCACTCGAGGTTTGCCACTTGACCGGCCGGCCGCTCAGCGAGCAGCAGCAGCAGTGGTCCGCCGCGTGTTTTCGTCATCCCGCCGTGGTCGTGGGCCTGCGACGTGATAAGGAGGACAACTCACGGCGAATCAATGCCCGCGTGAAGGCGATGATGGAGGCCGGGCTGCTGGAGGAGGTGCGGTCGCTACTGGCCGAGCCGGCGGGCCTCGGGGAGCAGGCCCGCCAGGCACTGGGTTATGCGCAGCTCATCGCGCACCTGCGAGGCGAAGTCTCGCTGGAGCGTGCCGTGGAGGAAATCAAGATTCAGACGCGGCGTCTGGCCAAGCACCAGCGGACCTGGTTTCGCAAGTTCCACATGGCGAAATGGCGGGACGTTGCCGCCGACGAGCCGACGGCGACGATCGCCGACGGTTTGTTCACCGTGATCCGGGCCGCGGATCAGTCCCGGTCCTTCTCGGCATAGGCCTGTGTTCGGCGTTGACGCTATAGCGGCGGTGGTCGACAATGCCGACAGCGCCTGAGCCCGGGGCTTGGGCGGCGTTGCCGCGGGCCGTTCGGCCCCAACCCCTTTACGGAGAATCGACCGTCATGGCTGCCGCCGAACTCCTCTGGAAGCCGAACGACGATCAGGTCAAACGATCGCAGATGTACGATTTCATGACGCGGGCCGCGGCGCGTTACGGCTTCGCGCCGGACTGGCCCACGCTGCACGCCTGGTCGGTCGAGCGGCGGGACCTGTTCTGGCGTGATATGTGGGATTACGCGGGCATTGCCGCCCAGAGGCCGGCGACGGCGACCTATGTCGGCGCGGGCATGCTCGGCACGACCTGGTTCCCCGGTCTGGAGTTCAACTTCGCCGCTCATCTGCTGCGGCACAACGACGACCGCCCGGCCATCATTGCCGAGGACGAGCGGGGCCGAAGCCGCACGATTACCCACCGTGAACTGCGGGCTCAGGTGGCCGGCTTGGCGAAGGCCATGCGTGCGCGGGGCATCGTCCGCGGGGACCGGGTCGGCGGTTTCCTGCCCAACATCCCGGAGGCGGTCATCGCCATGCTGGCGACGGCCTCGCTGGGGGCCATCTGGTCGTCGTGCTCGCCGGACTTCGGGATCAGCGGGGTGTTCGACCGCTTCGGGCAGATCGCTCCGAAGATGCTCTTCTCCGCGGACGGCTACACCTACAACGGCAAGCCGATCGACTCGCTGGAGCGGGTGCGCGGCATCATGGAGCAGATCCCGAGCATCCAGACGGCCGTCATTATCCCGTTTCTCGACGAGCGCCCGGAGGTGGCGAACCTGCCCGAGGCGGTGCGCTGGGGCGATTTCTTCCAACCTGCGCAAGAAATCGTCTTCGAGCAGGTTCCCTTCGACCATCCGCTGTACATCATGTACTCGTCCGGTACGACCGGCGTGCCCAAATGCATCGTCCACAGCGCGGGCGGGACGCTCTTGCAGCACATGAAGGAGTTGATGCTCCACACCGATCTGCGGCGGGACGATATCCTTTTCTACTTCACCACCTGCGGCTGGATGATGTGGAACTGGCTGGTCAGCGGCTTGGGCGTCGGCGCAACGCTGGCCCTCTACGAGGGCAACCCCGGCCACCCCGACCTGCGGCGGCTATGGCAATGGGCCGAGCGCATCGGCATGACCGTCTTCGGCACCAGCGCCAAGTACATCGCCTCCTGCGAGAAGGCGGGCATTCGGCCGATCGTCGAGCAGAATCTCTCCAAATTGCGGGCGGTGCTGTCCACCGGATCGCCGCTGACGGTGGAGAGCTTCCGATGGGTTTACGACAACGTGAAGCGTGATTTGATGCTGGCCAGCATCTGCGGCGGAACGGACATCATCAGTTGCTTCATGTTGGGCAACCCGATGCTGCCCGTGCATGCCGGGGAGATTCAGTGTCTCGGGCTGGGCATGGATGTGAAGGCCCTGGACGCGGATGGTCGGCCTGTGATCGGGCAGAAGGGGGAGTTGGTCTGCTGCACGCCGTTTCCTTCGCAGCCGACCGGCTTCTGGAACGACCCGGGTCGAGAGAAGTACCGCGCCGCCTATTTCGACTTCTATCCCGGCCTGTGGCGTCACGGGGATTTCGTGGAGATCACCGAGCGCGGCGGGGTCATCATCTACGGCCGATCGGACGCAACGCTCAATCCCGGCGGGGTCCGCATCGGCACGGCGGAAATCTACCGCCAGGTGGAGTCGATCGAGGAGATCGTGGACAGCGTGGTGGTGGGCCGCAACACGCCGGATGCGGACGTGGAGATCTGCCTTTTCGTCGTGCTCCGCCCGGGTACCACTCTGACGCCCGAGCTGGAGAAGAGAATCCGCACGCGGATCGCCGAAGGCACGACCAAGCGCCATGTGCCGAAATACATCCGTCAGGTGACGGCCATTCCGTACACGATCAGCGGCAAGAAGGTGGAGATCGCCGTGACGCGGATGATCCACGGCGAACCGGTGCCCAACCGGGACGCCCTGGCCAACCCCGAGGCCCTGGAGCAATACCGAGACCTGGTCTAATGGACGGTTAAGCCGCAGCCCGGACGCTCGGCGGTGATTCGCGCCGGCCGTCCGGGCCGTCTGGTTTCGTTCTTCAGGGGTTCCGCAGAGCGAGAAACCGGTCAGGTGGTCTCGGCGCCGGCCGCGGCCGCGGCGAGTTGCCGCTCCTCCTCGGTGCGGGTGTCGCTGGCGTCGAAGCTCAGTTTTCGCTGATCGCCTTCGCCCACGACGTTGACCACGATCCGGTTCTGGCCTTTGTACATGCCGCGGAGGATGTTTTCGCTGAGCGGATCCTCGACCAGTTGCTCGATCGCCCGCCGCAGGGGTCGCGCGCCGAACTTCTCGTCGGTGCCCTTGCTCAGGAGGTAATCCTTGGCCGGCGGCGTGATTTCCATCTTCAGGCCGTGCTCGCGGAGCCGCCGTTCGACCTTGGCCAGCTCCAGCTCCACGATCCGCGTCAGGTCCTTGTGCAGCAGTTTGTGGAAGACCACCACCTCGTCCACGCGGTTGAGGAACTCCGGCCGGAAGTGGTTTTCCAGTTCCTGCTTGAGCATGTTGCGCATCTTCTCGTAACTGATGTTCTCGTCCCGCTTCTCGAAGCCGAACGTGGTCTGATGGGTGATTTTCTCGGCTCCGATGTTGCTGGTCATGATCAGGATCGTGTTGCGGAAATCCACGTGCCGGCCGAACGAATCCGTCAGACGGCCTTCCTCCATGATCTGCAACAGCATGTTGAAACAGTCCGGGTGGGCTTTCTCGATTTCGTCCAGCAGCACGACGGCGTAAGGACGTCGGCGGATCCGCTCGGTGAGCTGGCCGCCCTCCTCGTAACCGACATAGCCGGGCGGGGCGCCGATCAAGCGGCTGACGTTGTGCTTCTCCATGTATTCCGACATGTCGATGGAGATCAATGCCTCCTCGCTGCCGAACATGAACTCGGCCAGACATTTGGCCAGCAGCGTCTTGCCCACGCCCGACGGGCCGATGAAAATGAAGCTGCCCATCGGTCGGTTGGGGTCTTTCATGCCGCTGCGGCTGCGGCGGACGCTGCGGGCCACGGCGCTGATGGCCTCCTGCTGGCTGATGACCTTCTTGCCCAGTTCGGCTTCCAGCTCCAGCAGCCGCGAGGCCTCCTCCTTTTCCAGCCGGGTCAGCGGAACGCCGGTCATCTTGCTCACCACTTCGGCAACGACCTCGGCATCGACCACGCCGTCGATCTCGGTCCGTCGCTCGTGCCACTCCCGGTCCAGCCGTTCTTTCTCCGCGGTCAGGTGCATCAGCTTGTCGCGCAGGTCGGCAGCCCGCTCATAGTCCGCATTGCGGACCGACTCGTCCTTCTCGGCCGCCAGTTTCTTGAGGTCCTCCTCGATTCGCGTCAGGTGCGACGGCTTAGTCATGGCCTTGAGCCGCACCCGGGCGCCCGCTTCGTCGATGACATCGATGGCCTTGTCGGGCAGGACCCGCGCCGGCACATAGCGCGTCGAGAGGTCGACCGCGGCCAGCAGGGCTTCGTCGGTGATCTGCACGCGGTGGTGTGCTTCGTACCGGTCGCGCAGCCCTTTGAGAATGTCCAGCGTCTCTTCTCGCGTGGGGGCCTCGACGATGATCTGCTGGAAGCGGCGCTCCAGGGCTCCGTCCTTCTCGATGTACTTGCGATACTCGTCCAGCGTGGTCGCGCCGATGCACTGCAACTCGCCGCGAGATAACGCCGGCTTCAGCACGTTGGAGGCATCGATCGCCCCTTCCGCTCCGCCCGCCCCGACCAGCGTGTGCAGCTCGTCGATGAACAGAATGACATTCTTCGCCCGGCGGACCTCGTTCATGACCGCCTTGATGCGCTCTTCGAACTGTCCTCGGTACTTGGTGCCCGCCACCATCAACGCCAGATCCAGCACCACGATGCGCTTGTCGCAAAGCAGTTCCGGCACGTTGCCGCTGACCACCCGCTGGGCCAGGCCTTCGACAATGGCAGTCTTGCCGACCCCTGCTTCGCCCAGCAGCACCGGGTTGTTCTTGTAGCGCCGGCACAGCACGACGAGCAGGCGTTCGATCTCGTTCTGACGCCCGATGACCGGGTCCAGTTTGCCCTGTCGGGCCATTTCGGTCAGGTCGCGGCCGAACGAGTCCAGGGCGGGCGTGCGGCTCTTGCCTCCTTTGCGCATGGCTTCGGGGCCGGCCAAGGCCGGTCCTCCCGCGACGCTCTCCTCGCCCCCGGAGCCTCCGCCACCGCCGGCTGCGCCGGGATCCAGCAGGTTTAGGACTTCCTCGCGAACCTCCTCGAGCTTGATGCCGAGGTTCATCAGCACCTGCGCGGCCACGCCGTCCTGTTCGCGGAGGAGCCCGAGCAGCAGATGCTCCGTACCAACGTAGTTATGGTTCAGGTTGCGGGCTTCCTCGATGGCGAACTCAATCACCTTCTTGGCCCGCGGGGTCTGGGGGAGTTTCTGCATCGGCACCATGTCCGGGCCGCTCTTGACCAGTTTCTCCACCTCCATGCGAACCTTGCGGAGGTCCACCTCCAGGTTCTTGAGCACGTTGGCGCCGACGCCGCTGCCTTCTTTGACCAAGCCTAGCAGGATATGCTCAGTGCCGATGTATTCATGGTTGAACCGCTGGGCCTCCTGGTTGGCCAAGGCCATCACTTTCCGCGCTCGGTCCGTGAATCGCTCAAACATGTTGTCCTGCCTCTCGTTGTCGTCAGCCCCGCCGTGGACTCCGGCTTATCCGGCCATCACGCGCCGCAGGCCGCGGCTTTTCAGCCTGGCTCACCTGGATTGCCCCGCGGTTCCGGGTTGGAACGTCTCAAGCACCCCGTCGCGGGCAATTCTAGCCCTCGCTTCCGGTGCCTGCAACGCGGGGTAATACCGGACGCGGAGCATTCCCTCATTTACATTGTAGTATCGGTTGCGAAGGGCAGGGGGTGCAGAAGCGAGTTGCTTCCCGGTAAAGACGCCGACGAGGGGAGGGGCCGTAAGGGGTTTCTGTTCGGCTTATCGGGCTTCCCCGCGGTGCGCTTCGGCCTGGCCGGTTCTGGCACGGGTCAGGCGCCCTTGCAGGAGATGCACGTCGGCGTTCTGGTCATCGATCTTCATGGCGTCGTCGATCACCGCTGCCGCGGCTTCCAGCCGACCGTCGGCCATGTGAGCGGCCGCCTCCGAGAGGAGCGGCGGTAGGGCGGCCAGCTCCCGTCGCCACTCACGAATTCGCTGTCGCAGCAGATGCTGACCAAGGACCCAGGATCCGCCAGCCAGGATCGAGACCCCCACCGCCAGCCAGGTCGGTATCGCCGCCGGAGCAATGAACCACCCCGCGAGGGCCACATGGCCGCAGACACCGAATACGGTGGCCACGGCCACGCCCAGCCACTCCCGGCGGCACAGGATCAGCCCGACGCCCGGGACCAGCAGGTTGGCCACCCAGTACCACAACAGGGAACGCTCCACTGGCGACGCGACTTGACCCATCACTCCAGGGCCTTGATCACCGGCTCGCTCAGGCGCAACCAAGCCACCAGCAGCACGAGGGCTGCGGCGAAGTTGACCGCGCCCAGGGTCATGCCCAGCCAGGAGCGGCCCTGCTTGGTGTTGCGAGCCTGCCCCAGGCTGTTGAAGCCCATCAACGCCGCGACCACTGCCACGACCATGGACAAGGCGCCGGTCATGAAGACCAGCGCCTTGCGAAATTGCCCCCGCGCGCCTGCGGGATCGTAGACGATGACCATTTGGTCGGCTACGAATCCCCAGAACACGAACAGGGTCAGCATGGCGATGCCGGCAAGCCCCAGCACGCCCAGGATCATGGCCGTCGTGGCCTGTGTCTCGTACACGCGGAAATTCGGGAATTTCATGGTCGATCAGCCCTCAGCTCCGGCGGCGGACGCCGTGATCGCCGTCGTCTCCCTCGGCTCTGCCGCGATGCCGGCCCTTGGCATCATAACTGCCCCTGACCGCAGGGCAAACGCCGGGCGACGGCCCGCGGGCTTGAGGCGTGCGAGTTCAACGGGTAGGGTTTGGGTCGTCGTGTCGGAGCCTCACCGTTGACGGAGACCGCCATGCCCGATGCATTTCCATCCTGTCCTCGACAGCCGACCATCCGTGTGATGATGATGCCGCGAGACACCAACGCCAACGGCACGATTTTCGGCGGAGTCATCTTGAGCTATATGGACCAGGCGGGTGCGGCGGAGGCCCGGAAACTCGGCTGCCGCCATGTCGTCTCCGTGGCGATGGACTCGGTGGAGTTCAAGGCCCCGGTTTTTGTCGGGGACCTGCTCAGTTTCTATACCAGCATCCTGAAGGTGGGTCGCAGCTCGGCGCGGATCCGCGTGGAGGTCGAGGCCGAGCGCTTCGAAGCCCCGGCGCGATGCGTCGCGGTAACGCACGCGGAGATGGTCTATGTGGCGATCGACCAGAACCGCCGTCCCACGCCTTGGCCCCGCGGCGCGTGATCAAGAAAGCAACGGATACCTTGTGGCCGGTGTGACTGATCGGGGAGGAGATCACGCCAGCGGGGGGGGACGCCGGCCCCGGCCGGCCGGCGAGGTTACTCGATCTCATCACGCGATTGCAGACCACCAAATTTGGTCACCGGCTCGCCGTCCGGTTGCAGGAAGACGAACCCGGATCGAGCCTCGATCTCCTCCGGGCTGAACCATTTCATCCGCAGACGCAGAGATCGCTCTATCGAAAGGTTGGATTCCGCCATCCGCCGATGTTGAGTCTCGAAGGCGTTCTGGTCCACGGGTTCGTGGCTGAGGAACTCCACGACGAACCACTTCCTCGCTTCGGGGATGCCCACCAAACGAATCATCGGGGTTCTTGCGGGCGCGGGCCTCGTGGTCGCCATCCTGAGCGACTCGGTCTCCGGGACCTCCAGCGGTTCGGGTTGCCAGCCCTCGGCAGCCATCTCGAAGCAGGCGTCAACAAACTTCTCCAATACCCGGGTTTCATCCGGGCGACCGACGCCCGCTACGGTGGTGGGAACCAGGGTCGGTTTGTCGTTGGCCAAGGCATCCATGAAACGGTTCTGGTCGTTCATGTTGATATGAGTGCGGCGGGCGAACGGCTGTGGTCTGTTTACGCCGCTCAGCTTCTGTTTGTTGCTTAGGTTCTCGAAGAGAGAAGCCACTTGGTCTAGTCCCACCATCGTGGCGGCCTTGGCTACCTCGCGGGCGACCGGCTCGATTCTTTCATAGGCCAGCCTCTCGCGGCAATCCTTCTCCACGGTCTCCCGCACCTCGTCCAGTGACGCCGGCGATTCCGCCTCGCGGGCCTCGACAACGCGGAAGACAATCATGACGGTGTCTTGCACAAAGGTGGTTCCGGATACTTCGAACGTCATGCCCTCCAGGGCCATGTCCGGCGTCTGGAAGAGCTGAAGCCAGGTGCTCATGTCCTCGTTGCGCCGCGGATTGGGTTTGAAGAACGGCGCCACGCGGAAGGCGTACTCCGGAAGCGTCAGACCCCGCCCGCTCTCGCCCCGAATGGAGGCGTACTGGACTCCAGGCTCCCGACTAAGTTGCGCCTGGGTCAGCAACCCCGTCTCATGGTGCGTGATCGGTATGCCGAACTCCGCGGCCAGCCGGTTTCCGACGGCCTCCAGATAGCCGGGTTCCTGCACCGCGGGCGGAATCGGCTTGAACCCGGTCTCCGAGTCGGCCGTTTCTTTCTCCCACGGTCGCAGCAGCTCCCGGGCGACCTTGCGCATGGCCTGTTGGGCCAGTTGCATGGCCTTGTTCTTAAGGATTTCCTTGCGGACTCGATCTTGTGCCTCGCTGAAGGTCAGCTCCACCGTCTTCTTGACCTTGGCGGGCTGAGTCGCAGTCGGGTTGGCGGCCGGATCCTCTACTTCGATTTCCTTTGTGAACCGCTGCCGGTTCTTGCGCCAGTGGGCGGTCTGCTCTTCGAGGGTGGCCTCCATGTTCTTCTCGATCTCGTTGATCGAAGTCTTCAGGTATTCGATTCGGACCCGCCGCGGGAACTTGTAACCGATGCCCGTGTCGCTCTCCTCTGGCGCGACATCCTTGTGGGCCTCGAACATGGCCACCAAGGTCGACTCGTCGATCGGCTCGGTGGCTTCGACGAAGCTCCTGGCATCCAAAGTGACGAATTGGACGCGGATCTTGTCCTGCGTGTCCAGCACGAAGTGCCGCAACTCCGGCTCGGAGGGCGCTGCGGCCGCACTGACTCTCGTAAACAGTTTTTGGATGGCCAGGTGCTGGCGGATTGCGGAGCGGATCTGCGAGAGGGTAATGCGGGCCGTGGCCCGGAGATTCTCGATATAGTTCTCCGGAATCCCCCGCTCAGTCATGCTTTTACGCAGGTTTGCCAGGGTTTCCTCCACCTCGGCGTCGGAGACGGAAATGCCGGCCAACTCCGCCTCGCGGGCCAGGACGTACCAGTGATGCACCGCCATCGCGCGATCCTGAAAGTCGTACTGCCATGGGATGAACAACTTCTCGAGGATGGTGGTTTGCATGCTGGCGGGTGCGAGGTCGCCGCGAGTGACCTGCTGCCCGAAGACACGGGCATAAGGTTGGTCGGCCCCGCTTGGTGAGAGAATGGAGTAGAGCGCGTCGCCGCCGACGAAGGCGAGCATCGCAAAAAGGACGACGACGACCATGATCTCTTTGTTGTGTTTGCGCAGCCACTTCAACATTGTCCGCAACTCCTTAGCGCAGCGGCTGTTGTCGGAAAAATACGAAACAAATCAGCATACCGCTTCGGTCGCAATGTGCAAGGCGGCCGGGAGGCTGGTGCTTCATGAGGCCGGATGAGGTTACGGGCGGACCATCGGTTCACTCCGCCAATCTCCCACGCCAGTGGCCGGCAGACTGCTGGCCCCATTATGAAGAGAGGATCAAGCAATAGACCTTAACTTACTGTTTTAAAAAGGGTTGAAACAGTATTCTCCGCCGCGAAGCGTTGCCGCGGGTGGACCTTTTGGGTCGGGTTCGGCTGGGTCGGAGAAGCCGACAGAAGACCGCTTCCGAAGTGCTTGCACGGCGGGAACTGTTTGCCGTATGATAGGTTACAGTCGATCGGCGGGTTGCCGGGTGGGTTACCGGCGATGGCGTGTCCTGTGTCGCGTGCGGCTCGAGGCGCGAATGCCGGATCGACGTCACGATTCGCGACTGAGGTGCTTCCATGAAAACGGTCACGAAGAAGGAATTGATCGACCGGATCGCGGACCGAACCGGCAACAAGCGAGTCGTGGTCAAGCGGATTATTCAGAGTTTCCTTGATGAAATCATCGATGAGCTGGGCAACGGCAATCGTCTGGAGTTTCGCGACTTCGGCGTGTT
Source organism: uncultured Planctomycetaceae bacterium (assembly GCA_964572385.1). GTDB lineage: Bacteria > Planctomycetota > Phycisphaerae > UBA1845 > UTPLA1 > CAZNFM01. The sequence goes on from CAZNFM010000017.1 coordinate 24,465, forward strand.
CGAGTGCAAGGTGCGAGCGGCTCGAACAGCCCAGAATCCCAAGACCTTAGAGCGAGTCGAGGTTCCTGAGAAGAAGACCGTCAAGTTCAAGATCGGCCGCATTATGAAGCTGAAGCTGGCTGCCAGCAGCGGACGACACGGTCAGCCGGCCAGCCACGCTTCGCCCTCGGTGAAACCTCATCCCTCCGTCTGACCGAGCGGTGCTGACAAGTCAGCACGGACCAATAATAATATAGCGAGTCGTCTGATCGCTGTTTCTGCCTTGCCCGCGTGGTCCATCGTCCAGGAGATTCTAATCTGAAAGTCCGCGGTCGTTTGACACGCCTGAGGCTGTATGCTATCTTCTAGTTGAGACTGAGTCTCAATCACAGCGGCCAGGCCACTCAATTGGCGTGCTGTCGAGGAAGAGCCATCCATGAAGCCAACGCCACTCCCTCTCAAGGACTTGCGGCCCGGGCAATCCGGGAGGATCACACGCGTCACCGGTACTCCGGAGATCAAGCACCGCCTCCTGGAGATGGGCCTGACGCAGGGAACGCCCGTACGGCTGGTCCGGGTGGCTCCCTTGGGTGATCCGCTGGAGCTGCATGTTCGCGGGTACCGCCTGAGTCTGCGAAAGTCTGAGGCCGCCTCCGTCACCGTCGAGGAACCCTGATGCCTCCTCCCGACCTCGGTGAGGCCGTCGCGCCCGACGGCCGCCGCGTTGCCGTGGCCGGCAATCCCAACTCCGGCAAGACCGCCATCTTTAACGCCCTCACCGGTCTCCGCCACAAGGTCGGCAACTACCCCGGTGTCACGGTTGAGAAACGCGAGGGTCGTCTCAACGGCACGGAAATCACCCTGGTCGACTTGCCGGGGACGTATGCCCTTTCCGCCAGATCTCCGGACGAGGAGATTGCCCGCGATGTTCTGTTGGGTCGCATTCCCGGAGGCCGTCGCCCCGAGGGTCTGCTGATTGTCGTGGATGCCGCCAACCTCGAACGCAACCTCTATCTGGCCTCGCAACTGCTGGATTTCGGAATGCCGGCCGTCGTCGCCTGCAACATGGTAGACGTCGCCGCGGAACGTGGTCTGCAAGTCGATTGTCAGAAGCTGTCGAGCGTCTTGGGTGTGCCGGTGATTCCCACCGTGGCCACCACGGGACAAGGCATCGCCCGGTTACGAGAGGCCCTTCTGGATCTGAACGGTTGCCGACCACTGCCACGGGCCTGGCGGCTTTCGGAGGACTTTGAAGCGGCCGTGGCACGGGCCTCGCGAGTGATGGCCGAATCCGGCGCAACCCCTGCCTTTGCCGCTCCCGGCGGCGCTTTGCTCTGGATTACCGATTATCTCTCGGGTGAACCGCGCGCCCGCCGATCCGCCGAGCGCTACCTGGCTCGGCTGTCCGAGGAGCACGCCGCAGTTCTGCGCGAGTCGGCGGCCGCCGTGGCCGCGATCCAGCACGACCCGGCGGCGGCGGTCATCGAGGCGCGGTACGCCTGGATTTCGAGCGTAGCCCGGACGGTGGTGCGGGAGGTGGCACCGGGCGATCCCGCGGTCCGCGAGAGTTGGACGGATCGGCTCGATCGGGTGCTGACCCATCGCGTGTTCGGGATGGGCATCTTCGCGGTACTTATGTTGTTGTTGTTTCTGGCGATCTTCTCTGGCGCCGAGCCGCTGATGGGCCTGATCGAGAGCGGGCAGGAAACCATCACGGAGTGGGTCGGGCCAATGATTCCCGCAGGGCCTTGGCGTTCGCTGGTGACAGACGGCGTCATCACCGGCGTGGGCGCGGTGATTGTCTTCTTCCCACAGATATGCATCCTGTTTTTGTGCTTGGCCATCCTCGAGGACAGCGGCTACATGGCCCGCGCGGCGTTTCTCATGGATCGCGTGATGAGCCGCTTCGGTCTGCACGGGCGTAGCTTCATCCCACTGCTGTCGAGTTACGCGTGTGCCATTCCCGGCATCATGGCCACGCGGACGATCGAGAACCGACGCGACCGCTACGCCACGATTCTGATCGCTCCGCTCATGAGTTGCTCAGCCCGACTGCCGATCTATCTGACCGTCATCGGCGCGCTGTTTGGCGACCGGCTGGGTCCGAAGGTGGCCGTCATGTTCGGGCTGTACGCTCTCGGTACGAGCGTGGCCCTGCTCGCGGCCGTGGTCTTCAAGAGGACCCTTCTCGCCGGACCCACGCCCACCTTTATCATGGAGCTTCCCGCTTACCATCTGCCGCGGCCCTGGCCGATCCTGCGGGCGATGTGGGATCGCAGCAAGTCGTTTCTGACCAAGGCGGGTACGATTATCTTCACGGCCAGCATCGTCATCTGGGCCTTGAGCTACTTTCCGGAATCCACGACGGACGCTTCAAGGATCCTGGCCGGGGCGAGCGATCAAGGCCCGGCTGACCAGCCCGCCGGGGTCGATCACCTGCATGACAGCTACCTGGCTCGCATGGGAAAGACCATTGAGCCGGCCCTCCGGCCGCTGGGCTACGACTGGAGGATCAGTACCGCCTTGCTCTCCTCGTTGATCGCCCGCGAGGTCTTTGTGAGCACACTGGGCATTACCCTGGCGGTGGAGGGCGACGCTGGGGAAGGGCTGCGGGCGGGGTTGGCCGCTGCCACCTGGCCCGATGGCCGACCGCTGATTACCCCGGCCGTGGCGGTGAGTCTGCTGGTCTTCTATGTATTCGCCTGCCAGTGCATTTCCACGCTGGCGGTTGTTCGGCGGGAGACGCAATCCTGGCGTTGGCCGCTCTTCATGTTCGCCTACATGACCGCACTGGCCTACCTCGGCGCGCTGGCGGTCTATCAGATCGGTTCGCGTTGGCCAGTCGGCGGCCTCTGACCCCAAAGCTGGAACGCGGCAACCACAAGTCCCAGCCGCCGAGAGGGTTTCCGCACCGGCTGGCGGAAATCCCCACTGCGGTCGTTCTTGACTTCGTTGATCGCCCGGCGTGCCGGCCGCGGCGGGTTCGCGACTCCCCAAGTCCGCTGGGTCGGGAGTTGTTCCGAATTCGCAGCAGGATCCCGTTGACCCGTCTTGACATCATTTCGCGCCATGAAATGGTTCCGTCTGCTCGGTGGGCGGCGGGACTTCGGGTCGGGACGGGCACCTTCGCGGGACCATTCAGTCTTGCCCTGCTGATCCTGGAACGGCCGCATCGCCTTTTGAAGGGTGCCGTTGGCCGGGGAACGGCATTTGCTACACTGCATTGATCTTGGATTCCCTAGGTGTGCAGGGCGGCAGCGGCTGGCCGGCGAATCGCCTCGCAGACCTCCGCGGCGCCGATCAGCCGGCCCTTGAGCAGGTGCTTCATGACCGAACTCACCATCTACGGGCGGGGCGGCCAAGGCGGCGTGACCCTCGCGAAGTTGATTGCCACCGCCTATTTTCTGCGCGGTAAGCATGTGCAGGCCTTCGGTGTCTACGCTGCGGAGCGTTCCGGTGCGCCGTTGCAGGCCTATGTCCGAATCGACGAGGTCGAGATCACCAACCACAACCAGATTCGGGAGCCGGACCACGTCGTTGTGTTGGATCGGACGCTTATCGGACCTCGCGTGCTGACCGGCCTCAAGCCGAACGGGCTGATCATCCTAAACGCCTCGGAGCCGCCGGAGGCCTTCGCGGAACACTTCCACGGGCGCCAGGTGGCGACCGTGGACGCGACCGGCATCGCGGTGAAGAGCGGTCTCGGCACACGTGTTGTTCCGATCGTCAACACCACCATCCTCGGTGCCGTGGCCCGGCTTTTCAACCTGACGCTTGATGACGTTGACGCGACCTTGGCAGAGCTGAAGTTCGGCGGGGCGAATGTGACGGCTGCCCACGAGGCCTTCGAGGCCACGCGGGTGGCGCTTCTGCCGGGGCCGCCGGCGGTGGCCCAGCCCGCGGCGGCGGGTGGCCCGATTGCCGGCCTCCTGGACGATGTCGTCGGCGGGATGCCCAGAATCCAGACCGGCGACTGGGCGACTCGCCAGCCGCAGCGTCGCCAACTCCTGCCTCCGTGCAACAACGGCTGCCCCGCTGGCAACGACGTGCGGGGTTTCGTCGAAGCGGTTGGCAAGCGGGAGTATGACCGGGCGTTGCAGTTGATCCTCGAGACCTCCCCGCTGCCGGGCGTGTGCGGCCGGGTGTGCCCGGCGCCATGCATGGAGGCTTGTAACCGCAATCAACACGACGAAGGCGTCAACATCCGGGACCTGGAGCGATTCGCCAGTGAGCGAGGCCGTCGTCCTGCTCCGAAGCGGCCTTGGCGGGAGCAACCGGTTGCCGTCGTGGGGTCCGGCCCGGCGGGGCTCAGCGCTGCGTACCACCTGGCCCGGCTGGGCTATCCGGTCACGATGTACGAAGGCGCCGAGGAGTTGGGCGGCGTGATGCGGACCGGTATCCCCAGCTACCGGCTGCCTCGCGAAGTGCTGGATTTCGAAATCGACTACATCCTCAAGCACGGCGTCACCGTTCGTACCGGCTCCTTCATCGATCGCGCGGGCGTACTGGAGTTGTCACGAAAATACGCGGCCGTGTTCCTCGGCACGGGCCAGCAGGACTTGCGGACCGTGGATCTCGGGCCGGGCACGGAGCACGTGATCTGCCAGGGCATTCAGTTTCTGGATCGCGTCCGCCGCGATCTGGAGAACCTGTCGGGTCTGGATGTCGTCGTCGTGGGCGGGGGCAACACCGCCATGGATGCTGCCCGCAGCGCCCGACGCATCGGGGCCCGGAGCGTCCGCGTGATCTACCGGCGGACCCGCGATGAGATGCCGGCCATCCACGAGGAAATCGAGGAAGCCGTGGAAGAAGGGATCGTGATCGATGAGCTCGTCGCGCCGGTGCGGGTCCACCACGACGGTGTGGGCACGGTGCTGACCTGTCAGCGGATGCGGCTCGGCCCGCCGGACGAGTCCGGCCGCCCGCGGCCCATTCCCGAAACCAGCGAAGACGCCTTCTTCGACTTACACTGCGACCGTGTGATCCTGGCGTTGGGCCAGGGCGCGGACTTGTCCATCCTGCCGGAAGGCGCGGAGATCCGCGAAGGTGGCAAGCTGCTGGGCCTGGCCGCGGCGCCCGTCTTTTGCGGAGGCGACTTGGCGACGAACGAGGGCACAGTCACCGCCGCCATCGGCAACGGCCGCAAGGCGGCCTGGCATATTCACCGGACGCTGACCGGCGAGGATCTGTTTCCTGCTGCTCAGCCCGAGGTCGCCTCCGCGGAGGTCATGCGGTTGTATGTCTTCGCCCACAGCCCGCGACATCGTGGGCATCTGGTGCCGGCGGAAGTGCGGCGCCGCAGTTTCACGGAAGTCCGGCGGGGTTTCGACGACCCGGCGGGCGAGAATGAGGCGGTGGCCGAGGCTGAGCGGTGTTTGAGTTGCGGGGTGTGCAATTCGTGCGACCGGTGCCTGACCTACTGCCCGGAGGGCATCCTGCTCCGCGACGGAGCGACGAGTTACCGTTTTGATTACGACTACTGCAAGGGCTGCGGCATCTGCGCGGCGCAGTGTCCGCGCGGCGTGATTTACATGGCGGACCTCTAGCCGATCGGCCGCCGTCTCACGCATGGCGACCTATGGGAGTCACCCTATGGCTCGTGATCTGGTTACAGGGAACTACGCCGCCGGGCGTGCCTTGGCGGTGGCCGGCGAGGCCAATCGGGCGGCACGTGGCTGCGGAGCGGGGGCCTATCCGATCACCCCGCAGACGGAGATCATCGAGTACCTCCGCGGATTTCGGTTCGCGAAGGGCCGCGTCGTTCCGGTGGAGTCCGAGCACAGCGCCATGGGCGTCTGCATCGGCGTGTCGCTGGGCGGAGCCCGGTCCTTCACCGCCAGCAGCGCCAACGGCCTGACGTACATGACGGAGAACGTCTTCGCCGCCGGTTTCTACCGCCTGCCGATCGTGATGATTGCCGTGAATCGCACGCTCGGGCCGCCTTGGAACATCTGGGTGGATCAGGGCGACAGTCTGGCCCTCCGCGATGCCCCGTGGATGCAGTTTTACGTCGAATCGCACCAGGACCTCGTGGATACGATCCTCGTGTCGTTCCGCGTGGCCGAGGACCACCGCGTCCTGCTTCCGGCGATGGTGGCCATGGACGGGTTCATCACGTCGCATACCCAGATGATCGTGGACCTTCCGGAGCAGGAGCAGACCGATCGTTACCTGCCGCTTTGCGATGTGCCGCACCGCCTGCGACACGACCATCCCGCTACCGTCGGCGGCCTGACCTGGCCGCGCGAAACCGAACACCATCGGATCGAGATCCAGCAGGCCATGGAGCGGGTTCCGCAGGTGCTGACCGAGGCATTGGACGAGTTCGCCAAGGTCTTCGGCCGCCGTCCGCACGGGGCCTTGTCCGCCGAACACACCGAAGACGCCGAGGTGGTCCTGGTCGCCTGCAACACCATGGCCCGCACCCTGCGGCGCGTGGTCGAGGAGCAGCGGAGCCGCGGTCGGCGGGTGGGCATGATCAAGCTCAAGATGTTTCGGCCTTTCCCGCGCGAGGAGTTTCGTCGGGCCATCGGCTCGGCCCGCAAGATCGGCGTGCTGGACCGCAACCACTCGCCGGGTTCGGGCGGGGTCTTCTGGCAGGAGATCGCCGCGACGTTGCAGGGCCGTTCCGATCTGCTGTTGCAGGACTATCTGGTCGGGCTGGGCGGCGGCGACGTGACGCCCCAGATTCTGACGGAGATCCTGGACGACCTGACGGCGCGCCGTACGCCGACCGAGCCGCTCTGGAAGGAGGTGGCCTCATGAGCACGCCCGCATCACAAACCGCCGACTACTGCTCTCACCTGCTTCGGCCCGGCAATACCAATTGCGCCGGTTGCGGCATGTCGCTGGCCCTGCAATGGCTGGATCAGGGACTGTCCGGTGACAAGCCGATGATGGTCATCCCCGCCTGCTGCGGGATTGTGACGGCCGGGGCCTTCCCCACCAGCAGTTACGGCGTTCCCACCGCCGCGAGCACCTTCGCCAGCAGTCCCGCCGTCGCGACCGGTTTGTCCTTGGTGGCCGAGCAAAACGCAGAGGATTATCCCATCGTGTGCTGGACGGGTGACGGCGGCACCTATGACATCGGCATGGCCACCCTCTCCGCCGCCGCCGAGCGTAACGAGAACATGATCTACGTTTGCTACGACAACGAGATCTACGGCAACACCGGCGGGCAGCGCAGCAGCGCTACGCCCGAAGGCGTCGCCACCAGCACCACGCCCCGAGGGAAGATCGAGCGCAAGAAGGACATCATGGCCATCATGGCCGGCCACCGCATCCCCTATGCGGCCACGCTGTCCCTGGCCCATCGCGACGACTTCCTCCGCAAGGTTCGCACCGCCCGCCAGACCGACGGCTTCAAGTTCCTGTTGATCCTGTCGCCTTGCCCGACAGGCTGGAAGAGCGACCCGGCGATGGGCACGGAGTTGATTCGTTCCGCCGTTCGTTGCGGCCTGTTTCCGCTGTATGAGGTCTTTGATGGCGTGCGGTATCGGATCAATGAAAGGCCCGACGGCCTGCCGGTGGAAGAGTACATGAAGCACCAGCGGCGCTACCAGGCTGCCTCGGTGGATCCCGCGGTGATCAAGCTGCGGATCGAGCAGCAGTGGCGGCTGTTGAACGCCCTCGCCGAGATGTTCCCGGCCGAATATGACTGAGCGTTGCTCCGGTCTCCCGGGTTCAGGCCGAGCGGCGGCTACGGATTCCCGACGGCGGCCACCCCATGTCGTGTTCGACACCCTCTATTCTTGAGATGACCGGCTTTCTCCTCGGCGAGGCGGCCTTGCTGGCTGGTGTCGAGGTGGTCGCCGCTGCCCCTGAAACCGGGTTTGCGCGATCGTTGCTTCAAGCGGTTTCGAACCGGCTAGGGTCACCGGTGAACGCGAACCTCCACGCCACCGCGGCGAGCGCACTGGAAATGGCGGGATCTCTTGCCGGTCGGGGATGCCGAACACTCCTGGCGACCAACGGCACGGGCCTCCGTGCCGCCGCCGAGCAATTGGCCCTGGCCCAGGCGGCCGGGCACCCCGTCGTTCTGGCCCACTGCCAGCAGGTTTCGCCCGACGCCTCGGCGATACGGCCTTGCGATGCGGATGTCGCTCTGGCCTGCCACCTGGGATTGGACGGGCAACCGCTGCCCGTACTGGCCGTCGCCGACCGGCTGGTGCTACCCGCTATTCTGCGACGAGCATTCGACCAAGCGGATTGCCTGCAAATGCCCGTGATCGTATTGCTCTCCACGCACCTGGCGGTTGAGTCCGCCGCGGCGGCCGCAAACGCCCTACAGAGCCCTCCTTGCGCCGTGGATGCCATCCGAGAGGTCACGGCCGACATCGACGCGGAAGCCCACACCCTTCTCATCTCCTACGGCGCTGCCGATTCGGCCGCTCGGGAAGCCGTAACCCGGGTTCGCGCCGCGGGCGTCTCGACCTCGCACCTCACGATTCACGAGTTGTGGCCGCTGCCGGAGGACTCCCTGCGGCGGGCGATCACCCCGCTGGTTACTCGCCTGCTGGTTCCGGAATGCAACCAGGGCCAGTACGCCCGCGAATTGTCGCGGGTCGTGCGGAATCTCAAGGTCGAGCCGCTGGCCTGCCTGGACGCCCCGGCCGCGGGAGACTGGATCATCCGCCGTCTGACGGAGTGGCCCTGCGGGTGAGTCTCGCTGCGGCTTCGCGTTTCACCTTTGCGATTCAGTTCCCCGTGCCGAAGGTCCAGATCTTCGGCCAATGTGCGCCTCGTTGCGCTTGACAGCAGCATTTATCGCCATGTACTATTAGGAGAGTTATCGTGGTAGCTATCTTGGAGTTGCGGGCAGCATGCCGGTTTGCGGGGTGGACCGGGCCTGTATCCGGGCGCGGCATCCGCAGGAATGGCGCAGGATGACCCTCCATCGGCGGCCAGGTGCCGAGGAATCGTCGCGCGGGGTACGGATGACTCCTTCGAGGAGTTGGTCATGCGGCGTCGGTGTTCCGGTTGGAGAAGTCGATTATTGAGTGTTGTGACCCGCAGCCCTACGCAACAACCTCGCCGGGCGAGCCTGAAGCAAGAACGCCGGAAGTAGAATCAATAGACTCCACAACCGATCGAGGAGGTCCTCGCAATGGGCAAGAGTGTCGTGATTGCCGCGTCGTTATGCTGTCTACTTGCACCAGGCTTGTTGCCCACAGCGGTATTCGCCGGTACGGAGGGGTCGCCGACCGCCATGCTGGTCACCTCCGCGGACGACCAGCCACGTTTGACCCCACTTCGCCAAGCTGCTTTGCGGGCCGTTTTCGACACTTGCCCGGGAGCTAAGGCCCTCGTGGAGGGCGCCGAACTGACTCGTCTTTATGGAGCGACCTTCGCCACCGGGAGCAGCCCGGAGGACAGTGCGGAGAAGTTCCGGCTGGCCCATTCGGCAGTCTGGGGTGCAAGCCCCGAGGATCTCCTGCCGCTCACGCCCATTCTGGAATCAGGGCACACGCTACCGTTGAGATACGATCCGGGAACGGGGCGGTCCCGGTTCACTCTCGTCTATTACAGCCAATATCGTGACGGGATTCCGGTTTTTCGGGCTGACCTCCGGCTATTGGTCCGCAACGAGCCGGGCTTCCCGCTGGTGTGGGCGGGCTCGTCACTTCGCGAGCTGGCCGACTTCACGGTTCCGCCGGGAGCGGCGGGCGCTGCGTTCGATCCGACGACGGTCGCCCCCGAACTGGTCAACTTCACCGTCCCGCAGACGGTGATCTGGGCGGGCAGCGTCGAGATGCCTGATAGCCCGGTTCTGGCTGTCACCTTCGAGGGGGACAACTACGGCGCGGTCCCGGCGCGGCGTCCCGAGAAGTGGCTGTTCGTGGTCGAGCTGGCCACCGGCCGCGTCCTGCTCAAGGAAAATCGAATCCACATGGTGGACGTGGTGGGCAGCGTGACGGGCGCGGCCACCACCGGACCCAAGGCCGAACATTGCGCTGCGGAGGTGCCGACGCCGCTGCCGTACGCAAAGATCACCAGCGGCTCGACCACGGTCTATGCCGATGCCAACGGCAACTACGTGCTGCCCAACGCCGGAAGCACGCCGATTCAGGTCTCCTCGCCCATGTCCGGACGATACTTCACGGTGCAGAATCTGGCGGGGGGCGGCACCGAGGACCTGACCCAGACCGTGACCCCGCCCGGCCCGGCGGACTTCCTTCACAATCAGGCCAACACCAGTGCGGCGGTGCGGGCGCAGGTCAACGCTTACGTCCAGGCCAATCACGTGCGCGATATGGTGATCGCGGCCAATCCGTCTTATCCGACGATCGGCACACAGCTCAATTTTCCGCTGAAGGTCAACAGCGACGACTACTGGGATTGCCCGGGCAACGCTTGGTACGATGGGAATTCATTGACTTTCTGCGCGGGGGGAAGCTTTGCCGGCTACACCTTTCCCAACATGGCGTTTTCCGTTGTGGTTCACCATGAGTATGGCCACCACATCGTTGAAAAGGGCGGGAGTGGACAGGGCCAGTATGGTGAGGGTGCCGCGGACAGCATGGGGGTCCTCTTGACTGATGATCCGACCTTGGGCTACGGCGCCGACGGGACGGGCAGTTGTGCCCTGGGGATGCGGACGGCGAACAACACCTTCCAATATCCGTGCAATGGAGACCCAAGTGGGCACGATTGCGGGCAGCTTCTCTCCGGCTGTATCTGGAGCATCCGCAACCAACTGCGGGCAACGTACCCCGATCCGGCCACCTACCTGGGTATTCTCTCTTCGTTGCTCATCAACAGCGTGCCGATGCACGCCGGCGAACGCATTTCACCCCAGATTTGCACCGATTTTCTCACCCTGGACGATGATGATGCGGACTTGAGCAACGGCACGCCGCACTCGGCTCAGCTTCTCGCCGGTTTCGCGGCTCACAACATGCTGCCGCAGGCGGCGCCGGACAACGATGCCTGCGCGGGGGCTATTCTGGTCTGTCCGGGCGAGTCCATTACTGGCAGCACCTTGTACGCCTCCAACGATGGCACGGCGAACTGTGACAGCGTGCCCAACGCCGGTGCCGAGGTCTGGTACAAATACCGCCCGGCGGCAAGCGGTTCGGCTACCTTCAGTCTTTGTACGGGAACCAACTACGACACCGTCATGTCCCTGCACAGCGGCTGCCCAGGCACCAGTTCCAACCAGGTGGTGTGCAACGACGACGGCTGCGGTGGCGTCAGCCGGTCCTCGCAAATCACCCGCAATGTCACGGCCAAGACTACCTATCTGATTCGTGTGGCGGGCTTTAACGGGGATGTCGGCTCGCATACGCTCACCATCACCGGCCCGGACTGCGCCGTTCCTGATGAATCGCCGCCGTCTCCGAATCCCATGACCTTTGGCGGCAGTCCGCTGGTTCTGGGGAGCAGTTCCGTTCGCTTGACCGCCAGTTTGGCCACCGATGCGGCGTCACCGCCGGTAGAGTACCTTTTCGCGTGGACTGCCCCGGGCCTGCCGGCTGCGGATAGCGGCTGGACTTCCGCCCGCATCTACACCGCCGCCGGACTGATGCCGAACACCACGTACACTTTCCGCACGAAGGCTCGGGACAGCGAGACTCCTCCGAACGAAACCGGCCTGTCCGAGCCGGCGACGGCAACCACTCTGATCGATACGCCCGGGTTGGCCTTCGGGACGGTGACGCCCACTTCGATCGAATTAATCGCGGCGGGCAACATGGCCAACCTGGAGGTCGGCGACTCCGGCGTGTTGTTCGAGTGCCTGACGGCCGCCGCGGTCTCCGGTATTGGGGACTGGATTCGCCAGACCAGCGCAGTGGCCTCCGGCCTGACACCGGACACGGAGTACATGTTCCAGGTGAAAGCCCGCAACCGCGTCGGCATCGAGTCGGCGGGGGGGATGGGGGTGTCGATGCGGACCTTGGCCCAGGTGCCGGGTGCCGGCACGTTGACCGTGCCCCAGGCGGAGACCTTGCGGCTGGCGATCGACGCCAACGGAAATCCGCCATCCACGCTTTACGCCATTCAGTGCACCGCAACAGAGCCGAGCGACCCGCTTTGGAACGACAAGTTCGTCGGGTCGACGGGTCTGCCCGCGGACGAGCCCGCCTGGCGAAACAGCGGAGCCTGGGGTAGTGGATTCATCCGCGGCGTCAAGACCGGGACGCTCTATACCTTCCGGGTGAAGGCCAGGAATCAGGTCGGCGTCGAGACGGAGTTCGGCCCACCCAGCATTCCTCCCGGCGGCGGGCCGGGCGTCTTACCCGTCAATGCCTGTGGGACGGGTTGCGGTGCCGGGGCGGCGGCTGCTTTGCCCATGGCGTTAGTCTGGTTTGGTTGGCGGGGCTGGTTGCGGCGATCCAACCAACGTCGCATACGGTGAAGCGGTCGCCGTGGATCACTCTCGCTAGGTCTTGAAAGCCGCAGCCCCCGGTCGCCGATGGGGTCGGCCCATCAGTCCGCCAAGGCCGCCACGATGTTGGTCCGGCTGGCGTGGCGAGCGGGGGCAATCACGGCGATCAGGCACAACCCTACGGCCAAGGCGGCGCCCGCGGCGACCAGGCCGTAGGGAATGTCGAATTCCGGGCGAAAACCGGACAGCATTTCGGTCAGGCGGTTGCTCGCCCGGCCCAGGTAGACCCCCAGAGCCATTCCCATGGCGCTGCCGAGCAAACCCAGCACCAGCCCTTCGCCGATCACCATCCGCACCGCCTGACCGCGGGTGAGGCCCACGGCTCGCAACACGGCGATCTGTCGTGACCGGCCGGCGACGCTTGCCGCCATGAGATTGGCTACCCCCAGGGCCGCAATGATCAGCCCGACCGCCGGGATCGCCGACAGCAGCAGCGTCACCCGGTCGATGCTGGAATCGATCAGGTGCTTCAATTCTCTCGCCGTGACGAAGGCCTTGGGCGGATAGTCGAGCCGCGCCAGCATCTCATTCACGATCCGCTCCTCCGGCCCGTTGCCCGGCACCGGGCCCGGGCCGGCGGCGAAGCTGGGTCGGCCGTCCACCGCCGTGAGTGTCTCCGGCACCACCGTCTGGCTGCTGTCCGATACGATGGGGGAGGAGTCCGCGTCGGGCAGGTCGAAATTGAACAACATCAATCGGCCGTATCTTCGCTGGAAGAGCCGTTCCGCGTCGTCCAGTGTGCCGATGATTGCGCCCACGGCGTAGGTCTGGAAGTAGGTGGAGGCGTTGAAGAAGCTGATGGCGATGTCCACGCCTGGAGACGCGACCACTCCCGCCACGATGAAAGTCGCCTTGACCATTCGGCCGGACGGGGCTTCCACCCAGATGGTCACGGGATCGCCGACTCGCTTGTTGCGGGCCTGGGCGAATTCCCGGGTGACTAACAAATGGCCCCCTTGACGGAGCTTCTCCACGGCTTCCGGCTCGCGGCCCTCGATGAAGCTGAGCTTGGCGATCGCCAGCCCTTCCTCCGGATCGATGGCCATGAAGCGGGAAAACTGGTCCATGACCGACAGGCTCCGCAGCAATCCGGTTCGGGGCGGACGCCGCAGATAGAAAGGAAAATCGTCGATGACCGTGAATTGCCGAATGCCCGGGGTATTCCGCAAGGCCCGGACCTCGTCCAGCGGCAGAGAGTGGTAACTGTAGAGCATGGCGTCCGGGAACTCCTTGGGGAACTCCCAGCCTTGCTTCACCGAACGCCCCCAGACGATCAGCCCCACGATCAGCGACAAGGCCACCATCAAGCCGCAACAGACGGCCGCGGCGCGAAACGGGGCTTTGTGGATTTCTTCGCCGAGCAACTGCGGCCGCAGGGCCAGTAGACGGGCCGCCGCGTGAACCGCCAGTCGCCCGCACAGCCAGACGACCGCCGGGGCCAGCAGCGCCGCTCCGGCGTACAGCAGGAGCAGTCCCACGACCGCCGTGGCATCGAAAGATCCGTCGACCGTTGCGTCCATTCGCGAGCGGATGATCTCCTGCGCGGCAATCAGACCGCCGCCGACCACCGTGGGCAGCCAGATCCAGCGAGTCAGGCGCCCCCCGGAGTGGGCCCGTGCTGCCTCCGCCGGGGATACGTACAGCGCGGCGAGCGCGGGGATGGCCGCGCCGAGCAGGGTGGTTCCGATTCCGCCGGCGACGGCGCTCCAGATCCCGCCGATGTGAACGGCCGCTTCGCCGAGGTATTCGGGATTGGCTTGCACGGTGATCCAGTGCAGCAGCCATCCCAGCGGCACGCCGACCGCCGTGCCGACAAAGCCGAGCGGCAGCGTTTGCAGAAGCACCACGCCGGCGAGCTGTCGACGGGTCACGCCGATGCAGCGCAGCAGGCCGAGCTGAGTGATCTGCTCGCTCACGCCCATGCTCATTGTGGCCAGGATGATGAAGAAGGCCGTCAGCAGCACCACGCTGGACAGCAGCAACATGACGAATTGCAGCAGGCCCTGGGCCGCGCCGAGTTTCTGATGTTGCGCCTCCGTCGTCTTGACCACGACGGATTCCCGGCTTTCCCCACGGCTTGCCTGCTCGTCGTTGTAGGCGGCGATCGCCTGTTGTACGTTCTCGGCGAAGCGACGGATGTTCTCCATCGTCGGATCGACGAGCAGGATGTCCACCGCTTTGACCCGGCCGGGCAGTTTGCACAGATCCTGGACCTCGGCCAGTTGCCCCCAGACCATCATCGCCTGATTGGCACTGGCCCGGCGCCGCTCCACGATCCCCACGATTCTGAAGGCCTTGACGGGCTGCGGAGGCGTGTGGTGGCGGAGCAGAATGAGGTCGCCCACGTCGACCCCGAACTCTCGGGCCAGCAACTGCTCGATGACGATGGCGTCGGTATCCGTCGGCAGCAGGAATCGGCCTTTCGCGATCTTGTGGTGAAAGAAATGCTCCTCCCGGCCGGGCAGCACGCCCATCATCTCGATCAGCGTATAGCCGTCCTCGACCGTGAAACCCGAATCGGGCGGTTCAGTGTTGCTCGTCGGCGCGTTCGCTGAGGACTGCTCCGGCCAGGGTTTGATCGCCTGGACGTACTCTCGCGTTCGCATGGTGAGATCGGCGATTCCGGGGAGTTGCCGGATTCGTTCCGCCAGATCCTGTGAGAAGACCCCCCAGACGCCGGCGCGCGGTTCAATGACGACGTGGCTGCGGCCGATCCAGTCAAGTACCGCGCGGGTGACGCTCACGCGAACGGATTCGTAGCAGCAGGTGACCCAGACCACCACGCCCACGCCGAGGGCGATGGAGGTCGCGGCCAGCAGGGAACGGGCGGGTCTAGTTCGCCAGTTCCGCGTAGCGAGCTGCCACCAATGCCGCATCTCCGCCTCCCGGGGTCTCGATGACGCCGGCGAATTGTCCTTCTTTCAACACGTGAGTGCGGTCGGCATGAGCCGCGGCCGCGGCTTCATGGGTGACCATCAGCACGGTCGTGCCGGATTCCTGGGCGAGGCTGCGGAGCAATCGCCAGACCTCCAGCGACGCCGTCGGATCAAGATTACCCGTCGGCTCGTCGGCCAGGAGCAGGACCGGGTCATTCATCAAGGCTCGGGCGATGGCGACTCGCTGCTGCTCTCCGCCGGACAGGTTGGCGGGATGATGTCGGACGCGATGCCGCAGCCTGATCCGGTCGATCAACGCTTCCGCCTTGCGACGGGCCTCCGCCACGGGCCGGCCGTCCACGAGCAGCGGCAGCATCACGTTTTCCAACGCCGTGAGGTTGGGCATCAGATTGAACGCCTGAAAAACCACCCCAAGGCACCTGCGGCGGAAGACGGTTCGATCACGGTCGGACATTTCCGTGATGGAATGTGACTCGACCGCCTCTTGGCTGCTGGCGGGGTGTCGAACGATGACGATCCGCCCGCTGTCGGGCAGGTCCAGACCGCCGACCAGATGCAGAAGCGTGGTCTTGCCTGAACCACTCGCGCCCATGATGGCCGCGAACTCGCCGTGCTGCACGGTCAGACTGACACCGCGAAGGGCGTGTATCTCCTCTCCGCCGAGGCGATACCGCTTTTGCAGATTCTCGATGGTGACGACCGGCAGCATTCGAGGACCCGTGAGCCACGCGGGAACGGCGAGAACAGCCCGTGTCGGTCACGCCGTGGCGGAGGCGTATTATGCGGGCAGCCGTCACACGGGACAACGCGGGAATTGGATCGAGGTTGAGTAATAGCGCCGCCGGCGGGTTTGCCGCATCCTGCGTCGTGAAGGGCTGCCGAGCGCAGTCAGAGTCGAAACCTACATTCCGTAGGTGGCGGGATCGAAATCCTTGTCCGTCAGGCCGACGTTGAAGCGGATGTTGCGGAATTCGTACTTGCTGAGCAGGTTGGCGGGCTTCTGCTCGATGTCGCTGTAACAGTAGACCGCCACCGGAACGTGGTATTCCTGGTCGATGTAGATCTCCGCCGTTCGATCGGGATATAGACCGCCTTCGCCGGTGTAGGGCAGGTGGCGATGGACGACCCAGACCGGGCGACCGTCGAAGCGCCCCTCCCCGCGGTACTCCAGGACCAGCTCATCGCGGGAGCGGGCCAGTTCGCAATACTTGATCAGCAGGTCCAGGGCTCGCGTGAAGCCGAATTCGTCGATATTTCGGCGAGCCGTCTGACGAGCCATGCTGCCGCGGATCGGCATCTTGATGCTCTTGATGAGCATGGCGCCGAGGGCCCCCGGCTGACATACTGCCAGATCGCGGTCTTCTGGGTTTTCGGCGTTCTCGTCGACCCAGAGGTCTTTGACGTAGATGACTCTCTGTGCGAGTCCCGCGTTCCTCACCCACGTCAGCGTCACTGAATACGGGTGCTGCCTGAACAGGACCTCCATTTCCTGCTCAGCGCTCATGCCCGAGGGGAGGACTTCCTGCTTCACCAGCGTGCAACGGTAGTCCTGCACCTCGGACAGGTGCCGCGTGCGAAGCTCGATCAGAGCCGCCAGCGGATCCTCCTTGAGAAGCTTTTCGAAGGGGTTGGCCGCCACTTGCGGCGCGGCGATGACCACGGCCGATCGGTGGGTCAACACCGGGGCATAATCTCGCTGATTCAACTCGGCATACAGGATGGCGGCGAGAACCAGCCCGAAAGCAATTTGAACCCGGCGCTGCGTTGTTCGTTTCGAGGTTCCGGGCATTCGTGAGCAACCTCCGTCGCTCAGGCTCTTGCCGCCGTGTCGACCGCGACCACTGGCCGGTTGCCTACGGCAAGTACGGTAGGCCTGCCCGGCTCCGCCCGGCAGTCCTCATTACCTATCCAATCATCGGTCCATCGCCATCGCACTGATGAGGCGGTTCCCAGCGTCTTCCTCGACGCTCACACCGCCCGGCCTTCCTTCCGGCTATCGGGCCATTATTCAGTCGCCGGCGGCAACCCCGCTTCTCAGTGCCACTCGATAGCCCAAGGCCTGGCGGCCTCTGCTATCTTATACACGCCGGCATTTAATAAGGATATCACTGTAATTGGCCTGCGGCAAGCCTTGCGGAACCGACCTCCTCGCGTAGTGATAGCGTATCGTTATTATAAACACAAGGTTATAACTGATTATCGCCCTCGCGTTGCGGCTCGAGGTAGAGCCGATGGTCCCGGATGTAGCCGCGCACACTCTCGGGAGTCAGATAGCGAATGGAAAGCCCGTTGGCGACGCGTCTGCGAAGGTCTGTGGCGCTTATATCGATAGCCGGAGTCTGAAAGCAATTGCAGAGTAGCGCCGCGGCTGCTCCCGGTGGCATGACTGCTTCCAGGCGGGCCAGCGGGGGCGGTTCCCATCCGGGTCGGGTCGCGGTCACGATCTGCACGGCCTGGACCAATTCGGCGATGCGATACCAGCTTGGCAGTTCGGGCAAGGAATCCGCGCCGATGAACCAGAAGAGCGACGTGTGCTCGCCCAATCGCGTTCGCATCTCGGAGACTGTGTCGAACGTGTAGCTGGGACCCTGCCGCCGCAATTCCAGATCGGAGACTTCGAATAATGGATCGCCTTCCACGGCCAGTTCCACCATGGCCAGCCGGTGCGGCCCCGACGTGATCTGACGGTTCTGCTTGTGCGGCGGTTGAGCGGCTGGAACCAGAATCACCCGGTCGAGACCTAGTTGCTCAGCGAGGCTTCGCGCAGAGATCAGGTGCCCGAAGTGGATCGGGTCGAAACTGCCTCCGAACAGTCCGACGCGGGCATCCATGATGATGCATTACTCGGCTGCCGCGGTGGAGGTCGTCGGGGCCGTTTCCTGGGGTGGAGCGGACTCGGCGGCGGCACCCGGCACCGGTTTCCAGTGGACCTCGAGCGCGGCTTCGCTCACACTGATCACACAACTGACCGTCTGGCCTGCTTCGGCTTGGGCGTCCACGCGGCCGCCGATGACCAGGTAGTAGCCTCGCCCGGCTTCGAGACGCACATCGTAAACGAGATCGTGCGTACGCGTCGCGGACTGAGCGCCCTTCTCAAGGTCGGACTCCTGCAACGTCTCCTTTCGTAGGACCAGCCCGCTGGTGTCTTTGACGAAAAACGCCAGGATGCTTCGAGCCTGTTGCGGGGAGCCGACGGGACCGCCGTTCTTTTCGTCTTTGCTTAGCGCTGAGATGGCTGCGGCCACCTGCATTCGGATTCGAATAGTCGCTTGGAGAGGAGTCTCCAGGGTGTTGTCGAAACAATAACCGAGCTGGAACTCGCCCCAGGCGCTGCCTCCATCGCGGGCCTCAGCGGCGGCGAGGGCCCCGTCGTTGCCGGCACTCTCCGCCCGTCCTCGGGAGTTGCCCGCTTGGCCCGAGGTGAAGGAAGTCAGGTTGAAGCCTTCGTCAGTGGGGATCCGCCTGACGCCGGCGGCTACCGCCGATGCGTCCAAATCCGGCCGTTCGTTGGCCGGTTTGCGGACGTTCATGTTCAACCCGCTGCTCTCCGAACACCCGCCGGAATACGGCAGGATCGCGAGACTTCCGAGGATGGTTGCCAGGCCGCAAACGGCCGCCGTATGACGAAGGATACAGGTCATTGCGATGACTCCCGCCCGAGATGCGTCCGACGGCGAAGTCCGCCCCCCATCCAGGTTTCGTCATCGGTCTCGGCAACGCTGGCAGAGACTAGACCG
Organism: uncultured Planctomycetaceae bacterium; assembly: GCA_964572385.1. Classification (GTDB taxonomy): domain Bacteria; phylum Planctomycetota; class Phycisphaerae; order UBA1845; family UTPLA1; genus CAZNFM01. The sequence goes on from CAZNFM010000017.1 coordinate 43,466, forward strand.
GTCTGTCTGAGCTGTAAAGAAGCGTGGGCATGCGGCGGACTCCCAGGCGATCGGCCCTGTGCGAATCGTCCAGCTACGCCGCAGGCTGGTGGTTGAAGAACCATGCCCGGCTTCGGCTTCCCGGCCCAGTGGCGTGATTTGAACCGGGCCGCCACCTTGGCGTAACATATCGGCCCCCGGCGACCGATAGTAGCTGAAATGGAATCCGGGTCGGCGGGGACGAATGGATCGCCGTCAGCTCCGCCGGAGGGGCCGCGGCGACCGTCCCCCAGCACGCAGGCGAACGACGCATGATTTACGACATATCACCGCCGCTCACTGATGACCTGAAGGTTTGGCCGGGCGATACGCCCTTGCGGCGGCGTCTGCTCACTGAACGCAAGCGCGACGCCGCGAGCAAGACCTCGGCCATCGAGACTACGGTCCACCTGGGCGCTCATGCCGATGCCCCGAGCCACTACGGCTCCGATCGGCCGTCCATCGGGGAATGCGATCTGGAACCTTACCTCGGCCCCTGTCAGGTCATCCGCCTGAACGTGCCGCGCCGCACGCGGATTACCCCCGACATCTTCAAGACCCCGATCATTGCGCAGCGGCTGATTCTGGCGACGGGAACCTTCCCTGATCCCACGAACTTCAACGAGGACTTCGCCGCCTTGTCGCCGGAGTTGATCGAGGTTCTGCACCGCCGCGGCGTGAAGCTGGTCGGCATCGATACCCCCAGCGTGGACCTGTATGAGGATGACAGCCTCGCCGCCCACAAGGCGGCTTTGAATAATGGCGTGGCCATCCTCGAAGGTTTGCTTCTGGACCGGGTCCATGAGGGCATGTACGAACTGATCGCCTTGCCACTCCGGTTGATGGGCTTCGATGCCAGTCCGGTGCGGGCGATTCTGCGGACGCCGAACACCTACATGTAGTTGCTCAGTCGAGCCGGTCGCTCACCGCACCACGACGATCGTTCCGGGCGAGGCCCGCAGTTGTGCTGCGGCGCTACCCTGATTGATGGCCACCTCCAACATGCCGGTGGAGCCGATGACGGCGACGATCTCGCCGGGGGCCACGTCTGCGTAGGTCGTACGGAGCGGTCCCACCCGCAGCGGTCCGACGAAGACGTTGAGGCGAGCGGCGTTGGACCCAGCCGCGGCTTCCAGGTCGGCGCAACTGATATTCGAGATCAGATTGCCGAAGCGGTCGACGTACAGCACTTGGCCCTCCACGCCGCCGTTCGGAGTCTGCGTGGGCGGTTCCAGATTCAGGATTTCGAGTTGGTTGATCAGCGGCCCGACGGCATCGAGCGTCATCCCCTGCGCGAGATGCGCCGCCACCGGCGCCAGAACATCCCGGCCGTGAAACGTCGCGCTGATTTCCTGCCGAAACAGGCGGGTGTTCTCGATAGCCCGTAGCTCCTCCAGCGTGAAATCACGATGTACCAAGCTGACCAAGCCGTTATCGGGAGCCAGGATAATTTGACCTTCATAACGCGCGGCCAGCAGGCGGCGAGTGGTGCCTACGCCGGGATCGACCACGGCGATGTGGATGGTGCCTTCCGGAAAATGGTCGAAAACCTGGCGGAGCACGAAGGCCCCATGGACCACATCGTGCGGCTGGATCACATGGGTGACATCGACGATCGCGGCGTAGGGTGCCCGTTGGAGGATCACGCCCTTCATGCAGGCGATGTAGTGATCCGACTCCCCAAAATCAGTGGTGAGGGTGATGATGCGCATGTCTATTTGGCGCCTGCCGATGCCGCTTGGTCGCTCTTCGCGGCCGTCGCCCGCCAAGGAGATCGGATATCGGAGCACCCCCCGTGAGATTCGTTCCGTGTTGGGATTTCGTGACGCAGGGATCCGCTACAGGGTCTGCGGCACGGCCATCTGGCTGCGGCCCTCGCTACTCCGCTGGATTGTCCGCTATCACGCGGTCCGTGTCCACGGTAGGCGAACGGTGGTGGTGGAGAGGGGGCAGGGCGCCAAGGCCGTCCAGAGAGGCAGAGTCCGGAGAATAGAAGCAGGCCGCATCGGCGGTTGGGAAGGGAAGTGCGGCAAGATGCCGGTCAATGTCCGCCGACAATGCCGCCACCAAGGCCAGACCAAGGGCAGCGGTGATCCAGGCGGCGAGGCGAAGGCCAAAATCCCCATCGTTTGTCATGGCTGCTCAACCTTCCTCGCTGGGCGGTGGTCCAGTCCGCCCTCCTTGCTGCTGTGTGCCGACTACCCCGCGGTGGCCGCGCTGCGGATGGCGTCCGGGTGCAGGGCCATGCAACGGTCGTGCGACCGCCTTGGAAAGTCGCGCTGGGGCAGCAAAGGGCTACTGGTTTAGCCAGTGACCATGCTATTTGCGGACGCTAGGCTGCCGGTCAAACTGCTGGGACTATGCGGGCTGTGCGGGACCGAGGTTTTACGAAAACGCCTGACAATCACTGTAACATCTTGTTATACAGGTGTTTGTATGCTGGATTGCGGGTTCTGTGGTGAAGGTTCAGGTACCATACGCTTTTGGTCGAACAAACACGAAATCCTCGGGCCGGCAGAGGTCTTGCGGGTTCGGAGGGAGAGATTACCGCGAGGTCTGATCTCGGCGTATAATCCGGCTGGCGTTCCGCCGTGGCTAGGCAGGCCAGGCAGGGCTTTGGAGGACACTCGGCCATCTCGCGTGGCGGTTTGAAGATGTGGCCACTGGGATCATTTCGTTCGTCCCGCTCGTCGGATGTTCGACGCCGAATTTCCGACAACTCCCCGATGATTCGCACTCGGCTGCGGTCGCTGCTAGGTTGGCCGCTGCTGGTGGTGGCCCTGTTCTGGGCCGCAGCCAACTTGATCGTTCTGTCGGCCGACCAGCGGCTCGCCTACTACACCGGGACTCGCCTGACTCAACCCGTTCTGTCGCGCGTTCCTTTCGAGCGGGTGAACGCCGTTCGAACGCAGGAGCAGAAGCGGAAGGCCCAGCAGGAAGTTCCTAACTTCTTTCGTCTCAATACCGTCGTCATCGAGATGATCCAGGCGGAGCTGCGGGACTTCCACGCCGCCATTAAGGAGGCGGAGAGTTTCGAGCGGTGTCGCGAACTCTACGGTGAGCGGTGGCCTCTGGATGAGGCCGCCTTCGAGGCGTTCAAGCCGCTGACCGACGAAGCCGGCAGCGAGCAGTTTCGCCGCAAAGTCGATGGTCTGGCCGCCCGCATCGTACGCGAGAACATGATCGAAAGGGCCGAGATCGAGACCGATCGCGAAGTCCGCAGCACGGCGGGGGAAGTCATGCTGGATCGAGGCACGGGCGAGTTTTCGGCCGTACCCAAGGAGCGCCTCACCTACGCCAGCAATCCCGACCATGTACGTCGCCTTGCCGAGGATGTGGGCCAGGCGGTCCTGCCGCCACCGCTGAAGGAGGCTGCCGCGCGGATGGTGGAGCGGGTGATTGCACCCGGCGGCGCGCAGTTCAGGCCCGTCTACATTTTCGATCGGGAGACGACCCGGAGTCGGATCGAGCAGCGGGTGGCGCGGCTGGAGCCGGTCAAGGACCGCTATGAACCGGGGGATCTGCTGGTGGCGGCGGGGACGCTGGACGAGCAGGGCGTCGCCCTGCTCAAGGCCGAACACGAGGAGTATCTTCGGCAGCGCAGTCTCGACCCCGACCTCCGCAGCCAGTGGCGCAAAAAGCGAGTCGGCCTGATGGGCCTGCTTCTGATGGTGACGGTGGGCTTGGCCACATATACCGCCTATGCCCAGCCGCGCATCATGCGGAAGCCGTCGCGAGCGGTGGCCTTTGCGGGCGTGGTCTTGCTGATGCTACTGGCGGATCGCGTCCTCTTCAGCGGGATCGGGGTGTCGCCGATGTGGAGCGTGGCCACCATCGCCACCGCCTCGGCCATCTTTACCATCGCGTATTCACGGCGGTTCGCGCTGGGCGCGGCGATTTGCCTGGCTCTTTTCACGGTCGTCACGTTGGATGCACCACTGACCATCCTGTTCATCTACCTGTCCGTTGCTTCGATCGTGGTGGTCCTGTTGCGTGAAATTCGCACTCGGTTAAAGATGGTGATCGTGGGATTTTTGACGGCGGGGGCCGCGTTTGTCAGCGCCGTCTGCGTGGGGTTGACCGACCAGCAGGCCCTGCCGTTCATTCTCGTGCAGGCGACTTACGCGGCGCTGGCCGCCTTGGCCGGCATCAGCGTCGTGCTGGTGGTTCTGCCGCTCATAGAAAAGGCTTTCGGGATTACCACCAGCCTGACCCTGCTGGAATGGGCCGACACCAGCAATCCGCTGCTGCGGCAGTTGATCGAGAAAGCGCCCGGCACCTGGCAACACAGCCACCTGCTGGGCAGCATGGCGGAGGCCGCCGCGGAGGAGATCGGCGCGAACGGCCTGCTGGCGCGGGTCGGCGCCTACTACCACGACATCGGCAAGATCTGCAAGTCCAACTACTTCGTGGAGAACCAGCAGGCCCGGATGAGCGCCCATCGCGGGCTTTCGCCGACGATGAGCCTCCTAGTGATCCTGGCCCACGTGAAGGACGGCCTGGCCCTGGCCCGCGAGCACCGTCTGCCGCCGCCGCTGCTGCCGTTCATCGCCGAGCATCACGGCACCACGGTGGTCCGCTACTTCCACGCGCTGGCGGAGCGCGAGGCCCGCAGTCGCGGAACGCCCCACACGGAGATCAGCGACACGGAGTTCCGTTACCCCGGCCCGAAGCCGAGCACCAAGGAATCGGCGATTCTGATGCTTTGCGACGGAGTCGAGGGCGCCGTCCGTGCCCTCGCCGAACCGACTCCGGGACGTATTGAGACCGTCGTCCACGAAGTGGTCATGGAGCGGCTGATGGACGGGCAACTCGACAACACCGATCTGACGCTCAAGGAGTTGTTCCGCATCGAACAGAGTCTGGTACGGAGCCTGCGGGCCATCCACCACGGACGGATCGCGTACCCCGAAAGGGAGAAAAAGAGCGATAGCGCCATCATTTCGCAGGTGCGGACGGCATGAAACGTGGCGATCGCGATGACGACACGCACCGGGCCGAGGCCCGCGGCGGAGCCGGACTGACGCTGTCGGTTTCCGGCGGCGGCGAGCGTCTGGCCGGCCGCGTTCGGGCCGTGGCGGAGGCGGTCCTGGCCGCGGAGGGGCTGCACCGTGGGCACCTGGACATCGCCGTGGTCAACGGACCGACCATGCGGCGTTTGCACGCGGAGTTTCTCGACGACGACAGTCTGACCGATGTCCTCTCCTTTGATCTGCGCGAGACGCGTCAGCCTGGTCGCATCGACGGACAGATCATCGTCTGCGCGCCGGTCGCCAGGCAGTCTGCCCGCGAGCGGGGCGGCCGATTCACCGACGAGTTGCTGCTGTACGTGGTCCATGGTTGCCTGCACCTCGCCGGCTACGACGACCGGACGGCGGCGGCGACGGCGGCGATGCATGCACGAGAGGATGAACTGCTGACCCGTCTCGGCATCGGCCCGGTTTTCCAGGTCGCGCCCAAGCGAACCCAGGCCCGGCCGGAGCGCCGGAAGCCGTCCCGATCGACTTCGCGATCCAAACGGAGCACGAGCTGCGCATGACCACTGCCCTGTTGCTGCTCTGGACCGCAATTGCCCTGTTTTGCGGAACGGCCGTCGCTTCGGTTCGCCTGGTCTCGCGGACTCGGCTTCTGGAGGAGCTAAGGCGTCGCGGGCGGGAGTCGATGCTGGAACTCTACGACGCCCACGAGCACGAATACGGCCTCACCACGTTGATCTACCGGCAGTTGGCGATCGTGCTCTTCGTCATCACGGTCAGCATGACCTTACCGCCAGAGAACACCGGTCGGTGGCATCCGCTCTGCGTGTTGGGCCTCTCCGCCGTCTGGTTTATTGTGGTCGGCGTCGCCATCCCGACCGCCTGGGCCCGTCATGCGGGCGAGGCGTTCATCGCCCAGGTGTTCCACGCCCTGGAGGGTTTGCGGAAAGTGACCCGCCCTCTCCTGATCGTCATTCACGCGATCGACGAGATCGTGCGGCGGCTGGCCGGAGCGCCCCGCGAGCGGGAGGACCCCACCGAGGAGCTGGAGCGCGAGATCATGGACGCCGTGACGCAGGCCGAGACCACCGGCGCCATGGATGAGACCGAGAAGGCCATGATCGAATCGGTCATGGTGCTGGACGACACGGCGGTCACGGAGATCATGACCCCGCGAACGGACCTGGTCGGCGTCGAGTCCGGCGCCTCGTTCGCGGAGGTTCGCGATCTGATCTTAAAGGAAGGGCATTCCCGGATTCCGGTCTATGAAGAGACGCTGGACCACATCGTCGGGATTCTTTATGCCAAGGATCTGCTGCGCGTCACGGACCCGGCCTCCTTTTCACTGCGGGAGATGATGCGGCCGGTTCTGTTCGTGCCGGAGACGAAGGATCTCGCCTCGCTTCTCCGTGAATTCCAGAGCGGTCGCCGCCACATGGCGATTGTCCTCGATGAGTATGGCGGCACCGCCGGCCTGGTGACTATCGAGGATATCCTGGAGGAGCTGGTTGGCGAGATCACCGATGAGCACGAACCGCCGCCTGCCCCCCCGATCATGCGGCTGGACGACCGTTCCGCCCTGGTGGACGCCCGTGTCCGCGTACAGGAGGTCAATGAGGAGTTGCAGCTCGACCTGCCGGAAGACGAGGCCTATGACACGTTGGGGGGCTATGTATTCAGCAAGCTGGGGCGTATCCCCAAGGTGGGTGAACGCTTCGTTGACAACGGGGTCGAGGTCGAGATCGTCGAGGCCGGTGAGCGTTCCGTGGGCCGAGTGCGGATCACCCTGCAACTGGCCGCCAAGGGAGAATGAACCCGAGGCCCGGGTGGCCCCGCCCGACTGAGTGTCCGGAGCACGCCCTTGCCGCTGCTCAAAGACATGGCCATTTCCCTACGGCGGCTGGACTACAGCGAGACTTCGCAGGTCCTGGTCCTTTTCACGCGGGAGTACGGCCAGCAGCGGGTCATCGCCAAAGGTATCAAACGCAGCACGAGCCGCCGCGCGGCTGTTGGCATCGATCTCCTCGAACTGGGGCACGTCGTTTTCTCCGTCCGGCCCGGCAAGGAAGACACGCTGGCCACGCTGACCGAATGGCGGCAGGAGGACGGCTTTCCACATCTCCGCACCGACCTGTTGCGACTCTATGCCGCCGAGTACGCCGCCGAAGTCACGTCCCAGTTGACGGAAGTTCATGATCCCCACGCTCGCTTGTTCGACGGCTTGCTCACTCTGTTGGCTTCGCTGGCGGAGGCCGAGCCGATGACGGCCTTGGTCGGCTACCTGTGGGTTCTCCTCTCCGAGATCGGCCTGCGGCCCGAACTGACCCGCTGCGTGGCCTGCGGCCACAGCGTGGCGAGTGACCGCGTGTTGTTCTTCAGCTCGCGACAGGGCGGTGCGATCTGCCGGGACTGCGAGCCGGCCGCAATTGAAAAGCGCCAGATCATGCCCGCCGTGGCCACAGCCCTGGCCAGTCCAGGTCCGGTTCCGGCCCGATTGGCGCTGCCCTGTTTTGACCTGCTGGATTACCATCTGGCCGAGATCATGTCTCGCCCTGCGCATGTGTCGGGGTTGCTGCGGCAAGCTTGGCACGCGGCCGGTGGGCGGCCGTGACGACGAACCCTTCCTGTTCACCGCCCTCGCGACCGCCGCTACCGGCCGCCCCCGCGCCGTCCACTGCGTTTCCTGGTGCGTCCGTCGGCCCTTGTGAGGCATCCCGTCTTCGGCCAGACTGCCATCCGCCCGATCCGCGCGCCGCGGAGTACGGGCACCGCTCCTCGAGGCCGCCACGACATGAATTTTCCGTTTTTGGCCAGTCTGAGCCACCGCTTTACCTGGATCGATTGGCTGGTGGTTGTTCTCTACCTGGCGTTGACGACATGGTTGGGGGCCAAGAAGGCCGGGCGGCAGGCGACCATTCGCGATTTCTTCCTAGGGGGGCGGCGGCTGCCGTGGTGGGCGGTCAGCGGATCGATCGTGGCCACCGAGGTCAGCGCCCTGACGTTCGTGAGCGTGCCGTGGGTCGTGTTTCAACCGGGCGGTAACCTCACCTATCTCCAACTGGGGATCATCGGCTCGACCCTGGCGCGCGTCATCGTCGGTTATGTGCTGGTTCCGGCCTATTACGAGCGGGAGATCTACAGCCCGTACGACTACATGGGCCACCGCCTCGGGGGGCGGGTCCGATCGATGACCTCCAGCCTGTTCATCCTGGGTGGTCTGCTGGGCCAGTCCGCCCGCATCTACCTCACCGCTTTGGTCATATCCGTCGTATTGCATGATCAGCTCGCCGTGCTCTCGGCCAGATTGGGCGGCAACGAATTGGTTTGGGCCATTGTCATCATGGCGGTGGTGTCCATCGCCTGGACGCTCATCGGCGGCATCACTACGGTCATCTGGACGGACGTACTGCTTTTCCTGGTGTTCCTGGTCGGGGCCTTCCTGGCTCTCGGCACCATCATCTTCGCCCTGGACGGCGGCCTCGTGCAGTTGTTCAGGGAAGGCTGGGCCGCGAAGCAGTCGGGCGTGCCTTGGGCTGCGTGGGGCGAGCCGGCGCCCTCGGGAAGCTGGGGCAAGTTCACCTTCTTCGATTTCAGTGCCAGCCCGCTGAAGGCCTATACCTTCTGGGCGGCGCTGATCGCTAGTACCTGGGGCGGGCTTGGGGCGTATGGCACGGACCAACTGATGGCCCAGCGGATGTTCTGCTGCCGCAGCCCGCAGGACGCCCGTCGGGCGATCATCTGGAGCTCCGTGGCCCAGATGGTGACCATCACGGTGGCCATGGTCGGCGTCGGCTTGTTCGTGTACTACCAGCATCATGTGCCCAGCGTTGCGGCACAGGCCCTGCTGGCCCATCGGGCGGACGGGGATCGCATCTTCCCGGTCTTCGTGGTGGAGGTCGTGCCCGTGGGCCTGAAAGGGTTGATCGTCGCCGCTGTTTTTGCGGCGGCGATTTCCAGCGTGATGGGCATCCTGACAGCGCTGTCGCAGACGGTGATGGCGACGTTCTATCATCCTCTGCGCGACGCGTGGCGACGGCGGCGGGGAGTGCGCGAAGCCGACAGCAAAGCCGTAGGTGCGTCCAGCGGCGGGCCTGCCGACGAGCGGGAACAGCGGCGTCACGTTCTGGTCGGGCGACTGCTCGTGGTCGGGTGCGGTCTCTGCCTGTGCCTGCTGGCCTACGGCGCGCAGTACGCCGCCGCCAAGTACAAGGCCCTGCTGGATCTCGGCCTGGCGTTGGCGGGCTACACCGGTGGGGGCCTGCTGGCGGGCTTCGCCTTGAGCTTCCTGCCGCTGCGGATCGACGGCCGTGGCTACCTCTATTCGGCCCCTTTGTCCGTGCTGACCATCTTCGCCCTGGCCTGGCATCGCCACGAGGCCGTGCCGTGGTACGCCGATTGGTCGCTGCTGACCTGCCTGACGGCGGCGGCGGGGCTGCTGACCGCCTGGTTGATCGGTCTCGCCCGGCGGGGGACTGGAGCCTCCGGTTCGGGGCGGCCGGTGCTGCCGGTGATCTGGCAGACACTGCTGCTGGTCGCGGGTTTGGCAGGGGTGATCATTCTGAACTCGTACGGCCACTGGGGCCACGGTCCGGCGGATCGTTTCGGCAATCCGACCTTCCGCAATCTGGCCTGGCCGTGGTATGTGCCCATCGGCAGTCTCGTGGCCGGGCTGTGGGGATACCTGTTGGCAAGTCGGCGGCCGGCCGAAGTCGCGTAGGACCGCTGCCGGGAGGGGGGGGCGTCGGAGGGTTTCAACCTTCGCAGCGGCTTCGGGCTCTACGGCCCCGTGAACGTTCTCACTTGACCGCCGCTTTGAACTGCTCGGAGGCTGTGGATGCTGCTCACCGTCATCAGCGGACCGCGAGGGAGCGGAAAGACCACTCGGCTCTTGCAGTATGTGCGGGATGCCGCCGAGAAGGGTCGGCGCGTCGGCGGGGTGGCTGCCCCCGCCTTGGGCGACACGCGGCCCGCTCCCGGTTACGACCTGCTCGATCTCCGCAGTGGTCGCCGACGACCGCTGGCCCGGATGAGCGAGTCTTCCGAGGTGGTACCGACGATCGGGCAGTATCTCTTCGACGCGGCCGCTCTGGCTGAAGGACAGGCGTTGATCATCGCCGCCGTGGAGGATGGCCTGGATCTGATTGCAGTCGACGAGGTCGGGCCGCTGGAGTGGCAGGGCCGCGGTTGGGCGGCGGCCCTGACTTACGCCCTGGCCCACGGCACCAGCCGGCAGGAACTGGTTCTTGCGGTGCGGGAATCGCATCGTGAAGGGCTGCCACAGCGGTTCCCGTCGCCTTGGTGGCCGGCGGCGTTTCAGATCCGCTTGGGTATGACGGCCCTACAGCAACTGCCAAACGACATAGATGCCTGCGGAGAGGGTGCCCAGCGCAAGGCCCGCGATGGAGTGATTGAAACCGGGTCGGGCCGGGCCGATTCGTAGCGCCTCTTTCAATCCGGCGACGCCCAGCCCGATGGCGATGGGTCCAAGCACCGGCTGGCATGGGGCGATAATGGCCAGGATGCCGACGATGAGAGCCGCCGAAGCGAGGCGATTGCTTTCCGGCTCCAGGAAGGCGCCTCCGGCTACTCCCTCCATTGTGAAGGGCACGCCGCAGGCTGAGCAGGTATTGGCGTCGATCGGCATCTCCTGCCGGCAGCGGGGACAGATGATGACCTGCTCCCCGGTGCGGAGCCGCCGGATGACCGGCGCGCGGTCGCCAGCGGTGGCGTAGGCGTGCATCGGCGTGGGCAGTTGACCGTCATCCGCGACGATAGCGGGGCCGACCGCGCGGTTCGTGCCGAGCTTGAGGTTGGGCACCAGGAACAACGCCCCGCAGGTGGGGCAGCGGCCCGGTTGGCCACAGAGGTCGGAGCGAGCTTCCAGCGGGGAATCGCAGCGGCCGCAGACGAAGGTGAACCGCGTGCTCTGCGGAGACGCAAGGGCTTCTTCCGTGGGTTTTCGGTGAATCCGCTCCGGGGTTGCGCCCTCCCGCGGAAGAATGAAATGCTCATGGCAGTGGGGGCAGGCCACGATGGCGCCGATCAACTCCGGGGCGAGCGAGAGAGGTAGATGGCAGGCAGGGCAGTCCAGCACCAGGGCCATACTCAATCATCATAACTCAAGCCGCAGCGGAATCTAACTCGCGCGGGGTGTGGAGAAATAGTCGCGGCCTGGTCTTGGAAAAGCGTGGCCGACGAAGTGGCCGCGGCTCGCTAGAATAGCCTTATGAACCTGCGGGGATGCTGGAGACTCGTTGCGGGGGCGGCCGCTGCGGCCTGTGTATTGGCGATGTCGGGCGGATGCGGTCCGGAGCCGATCGACGTGGACATGTCCTCGTCTCCGATCCGCTTCCTCATCGACCATCGCGGGTGGCCGCGACCGTTCTGGTGGCCGAGGGTAACGGAGTTCGCCATTGCCGACGATCGTGACGAACTGGTATGGCACCTTCAGGCCGACGATGAGACCGGACGGCTGGCCCACAAACTGGCCTTCATTTACGGGCGGGAGCCCCCCGGCTTCCATCAGGTCTTTCCTCTGGAGGGCGCTCCGCCGCCGCCCCTGATTCACGGGCGGACCTACTTCATCGCGGCGGGCGGACCGCGGGCCGTGTATCGAATGGCCTTCAGCCTGCCGGTGGACTCGCGGGAACATCGGCAGTTGCGGGAGTAGCCGCGCCCGCGCCACAAGGGGCCGCTGCCACATGTTTCGATCATTCCTCTCTCTGCCACGCACGGTGTATCTCCTGTGCCTCGGGACGTTCATCAACCGGGCGGGCACCTTCGTCGTCGTCTTCCTCACCTTGTATCTCACGGATCGGCTGCACCTCGATCCGAGGTTCGCCACTCACACCATGGGATGGTTCGGTCTGGGCGCCGTGCTCGCGGCGGGTCTGGGCGGGCACTTGGCGGACAGCCTCGGGCGGCGGAAGGTCATGCTGCTGGCCTTGTTCGGCGGTGCGGGCCTGCTCGTATGGCTGAGCTTGATCCGCACGCCTTGGCTCATCCAGGTGGCGGTGGTTCTGTTCGGTCTGGTGAGCGAGATGTACCGCCCGGCGGCGTCAGCGATGATTGCCGACGTCACCGAAGCTTCCATCCGGCCGCGTGCGTTCGGGTTGATGTACGTCTCGATCAACCTGGGCTTTGCCGTGGGCAGCTATGTCGGCGGCGAGTTGGCGGCCCGAGACTACCGACTCCTGTTCTACTGCGATGCGGGCACCTCGGTGGCGTACGGTTTGCTCATTCTGCTGTTGATTCGGGAGACGCTGGCGCTTCGTCAGGTCCAACCCGGCCCCGCGACACCAATAGCCGGTGCCGGATCCCTCCCGCCCGCCGGTACTTGGGAGACCGCGCGTCACATCCTGACGAACGGCCCTTTTCTGCTTTTCCTGCTCGGCAATTTCTTCATCGCCCTGGTATTCATGCAGTCGATGTCCACATTTCCGCTGTTCCTCAAGGAGCGGGGTTTCGCCCAAAACGACTACGGGAAGATCATCGCCGTGAACGGTTTGCTGATCGTGCTCTTGCAGGTGCCCGCCACGATGCTCCTGGGGCGCTTTCACCGCGGGTCGGTGATGGTGGGCGGCGCCTTGTTGAACGCCCTCGGTTTTGGGATGAAGGCCTTCGTCACCAGCTTCGGGGCCTTCGTGGCCGCGGTGGTCGTGTGGACTCTGGGCGAGATCATGCTTGCGCCGTTTGCTCCAGCGATCGTATCCGATTTTGCTCCGTCCACGATGCGGGCGCGTTACATGGGTGTGTACGGAGTGAGTTTCTCCGCCGCCATGATGATCGCGGCACCGTTAGGCGGGGAGATCCTGACCGACGCCCGGTTCGGTGCGAAGTGGTTGTGGATCGCCGCGGCCGCGGCGTGCACTCTGTCGGCGCTCCTGTACGGGAGCGTTCGTCGCCACTTGGCCGTCCGCCCGGCCTGAGTCGCTGAGTTCGCCGTCACAGCCCCAGTTGCTTCACCGTCTCCAGCAGAGGTTGGCGATGCTGCTTGCGGAGGGCGTCCAACCGCTGTTCCAGTCCCGGGTGTCGGCCGTCAAACTTCAGCGTGGCGGGGGCTTGGGCGAGGGCCACGAACCACTTGACCAGATTGTCGAAATCGCGGAGGTCGATGATTTCAGCGGCGATGCGTCCCCGGGTCGTGTCCATGTTGTGGTAGTTGAGCAGCGGCAGACAGATGCCGGTCGCCGCGTAGCCGTGGTGGCAGTACACGGTGCTTTCGCACGTCCCGCCGTCCATCAGCTTTCGTTGAAAGCGGAACGATTTATCCTTCGCGGCCAGTCGTTCGGCGACCACTTGGCAATACCCGGTGAGGGCGGGCGTGAAGACCGACGCCTTGTCGCCGACCCGCAGGACCGGCCCATCGCCCAGCGCCACTCCGGCGATCGCTTTGCTGCACTCCACGGCCACCACCAGGGCCTCGGATGGGATCGTTCCGGCTTCGACGGCCGTCAGGGCGCCGCCGAACCCGACTTCCTCCGCGCGGGTGAACAGGGCGTAGCAGGGGGCCGGCCCGCCCTTGCGGCAGATGAGGTCCAGCGCGCAGAGGATGCCCGCCACGCCCGCCAGGTCGTCGCAGGCCCGCGTGTGGAATTGCGGGCCGCGAACGAAGCCGTCCGGCAAGGCCCACATTCCGATGCTGCCCGGCGGCACGTCTCGGGAGACCCGCGCCACGACCGCTCGGGGTGGGGAGTCGGCGCCGAAGGATCGGGCGCTGCTTGCGGCCCGTTGGGGCGTCCTACCCGGCCGGTGGGGAATGATCTCGGTGATGACGCCGGGCAGCCAGCGGCCGTCCACGTGAAACTGGATCCGTTGGCGGTCAAAGTACCTGGCCGAAACCCAGCCTCGCCACTCGGCCTCGACGTGCCGCGGGTCCCGCATCCGCACGGCCCGGAAGCCGGGGTGATCCGTATGGGCCGCTAGCAGAACCGGCGGGCTGCACAGACGCCCCCGCCGCCGTGGCGGGCGGTAGGTTACGAGCAGATTGCCGAAGCGGTCGGCCTGCAACCGCAAGGCTGAACGGCGGCTGGTGAACTCGCGCAGCAGCTCGATGACGTGAGCCTCCTGGAATGGCGCGGTGGGCAGATCGGTGACGCGTTTGAGCGTCTTAAGATACTTGGCTGGCATGGCGTGGCCTCCTGGGCCGGGATGTTACAGCGTTTCGCGGAAGCAGTTAATCCCTCCCGGCGTCTCCGGGAGCGGCCGCCGAAGTCGGGTCTTTTCGGGGAAGCGAGGTGCAATTAGAATCACGCCCGCCGTCGCCGCGTATCCGCAGGCGCCTTAACGTCGTTGCCTCCGCGTGGACGGCCGGCTGAGGCGTATTCATTTCCATGCTCGGCATGACTCAAGCGTCCCCGCATTCGCCCCCCGCCATTTCACCATCCGCGGTCGCGACGTTCCGCTGCGCGATCTGTGAGCAGACCGAATCACCCGGGCGAGTCGTGTATCCTGCGGATCCGCACGAACGACCGTTCGACCTGGTGCGCTGTTTGCGGTGCGGCCTCGTGCAACAGTGGCCGCGGTACAGTGATCGGGAATTGGCCGCTTTGTACGACCGGCAGTACTACGTCTTCGGCGAGGACGACTCGGCCCGCTGGGCTCGGGCTGTGCAGCAGTATGTGGTCCATGTTCTGCCATGGGAGAGGCGACAATACAGCCGGCTGCTTGAGATCGGGAGTGCGCTGGGCCATTTCACCGCTCTGGCGGCGCAGCGGGGTTGGCGGGTCGTGGGGTTGGATCTATCCCCGGAGGCGGTGAGCGAGGCCGCAGCACGGTTCGGGCTGGATTTTCGGGCGGGGCCTCTTCGCCGACATCGCAGTGCCCTGCCCCCCTTCGATCTGGTCTTTGTGGGAGATGTGATCGAGCATGTGCCGTCGCCGATCGAGTTGCTCCGCGAGGTGTATTCCGTGCTGGCGCCCGGGGGCATCCTCTGCCTCGACACGCCCAATTTCGCCAGCGGCTGGCGGTTGATCGGGGGCCGGCGATGGCTGGGGCTGAACCGCTACCACATCAATCTGTTCGAGGCCCGGACGCTCGAGCGGGTGTTGAGTTCCTGCGGGTATCTGGACATACGTTTGGGCAGCTACACGCATTACCGGTATGAATCGTGGGCTGCACGGCCGGAACTGCAACGGTGGATCCGTCTGCTGCCCAAGGCGCTGGCCTGGCGGGTCAACCGCTTTCTGGATCGACGAAGCCGTCGATCGCCGTGGCGGATCCTGCATGACAAGTCCCCAGACTCCGCTGAGAAGGCGGCCGCTGTCGTGGCTCGGCTGGCCGGGACTGCGACGGCCGGTCCTGGCCACCGGGGGGATAACCTGATTGCCGTTGCTCGCCGACCGACGTCCGACTGAGCCGACGGAGACGCCGGAAGCCTGGGGAACGTTTCATGCCGAATCAATGCGAATTCCGCTTGGTCGATGCTTTTGCCTTGTCGCCATACACCGGCAACGTGGCCGGCGTGGTGCTTGATGCCCAAGGCTTGAGCGACGGACAGATGCTGGCCATCGCGGCCGAGTTCAACGCCAGCGAGACCACCTTCGTGCTGCCGCCGACCTCCCGCGATGCCGCCGTGCGTTTCCGCTGGTTCACTCCGGCCTGTGAGGTGGGTTTCTGCGGTCATGCCACTTTGGGAGGAGTCCACGCGCTGTTGGAGAGCGGTCGCTTCCTCCACATGGTTAACGAGCCGGGCACCGTACTGCCGATCGAGACTCGTTCCGGCGTTCTCACGGTCCGCACCGAGCTGCACCCCAAACCTGGCGCGCCGTATACGATCTGGTTGGACATGCCGCATTGCGAACCGAAGAAGACTCCGGTCGTGCTGCCGCCGCTGGTGCGCAAGCTGGGGCTGGCGGACGACGCCGTCGATGCATCGATCCCTCCGATCCGCACGCAGGATGATGACGTCATTGTGGCCGTCAACAGCCTGTCGGCGTTGCTGGAATTGCAGCCGCCGATGGCGGAACTGGCCAGATACTGCCGCGACCAGCGGATTCGCGGCGTGCTGGTTACGACTCGCCATGCCCTGTCGGCCGCCACCGCCGTGCAATCGCGGTTCTTCGCTCCGGCAGCCGGCGTGGACGAAGATCCGGTGACCGGCTCCGTTCACGGGCCGCTGGGGTTGCACCTGGTCAACTCCGGCGTGGTCCCGCTGCGGGAGGGCAAGGCGGATTTCTTCTGTGCTCAGGCCAAGGCCGGTGGGCGAGCGGGCGTGGTTCGCGTCGTGGTGACGAGGGCGGCGGCCGCCAACGAGACCCGTGTGCGGATTGGCGGTTCCTGCCAGACGACGGCCGCCGGTACGCTTCAGGTTCTGCCCAAGCCCTGAGATTCGTCGGTTGTGTGGATCGGCTGCCAACCGGTATGCTCATAGCAGTTGGCGGGCCGGCATCAAAGCAGTTTGCCGGATGCCACAGACGTTCAGAAAGCTCCCGCAGTGGCCAGTTCGTTTCAGATTGGGCCGGCTCCGGACTTGGCGGTCCGCCTGGGCCGTGTGCGGTTGAGGAATCCGGTGCTTACCGCGTCCGGCACCTGCGGCTATGGGCCGGAGTATGCGCCTTATCTGGACCTGAGCCGTCTCGGCGGCTTCACCACCAAGAGCGTCACCTTCGAACCGCGGCTGGGCAATCCCCCCGAGAGGATCGCCGAGACCTCCGGCGGACTGCTCAACGCCATCGGACTGGCCAATGTGGGATTGGAACGTTTCCTGGCCGAGAAAGTGCCCGCGTTTTCGTCCTTGGGAACCGCGGTGCTGGTCAACGTGGCCGGCCACTCGGTGCGGGATTATGTCGAGACCTGCCGCCGCATCGATCCTCTGGCCGACGCGGCCGCGGAAAGCGGGATCGTCGGCATCGAGTTGAACGTTTCCTGTCCCAACGTAGCCGACGGCCTGGTCTTCGGTACGGATCCACCGCGGCTCAGGGAGCTGGTGGCGGCGGTGCGTTCGGTCGTCCGGCGGGGGCTACTGGTGGTGAAGCTGTCCCCGAATGTGACGGACATCACCGCAACGGCCCGGGCGGCGATTGAAGGAGGGGCCGAGGCGGTGTCCTTGGTGAACACCTTTCTGGGGATGGCCATCGACATTCGCACCTGGCGACCTGCATTGGCCAATCGCTGCGGGGGGCTGAGCGGCCCGGCCATCAAGCCGTTGGCACTGTACATGGTCAACAAGGTGTGGCGGGAGGTTGCGAGAGACGCCGGCGTCCCTCTCATCGGGATGGGAGGAATCAGCTCCTGGCAGGATGCCGTCGAGTTTTTGCTAGCGGGGGCAACTGCTGTATCTATCGGTACAGCCTTGTTTTCCGATCCGGCCACCCCGACCCGGGTGATTGATGGCTTGGCTGCGTACCTGCGTGACCGCCGGCTTTCCGCCGTGACTCAGATTGTGGGCGGCGTGGATTCCGCGGAGACGCCGGCCGTAACCGACCGCCCACCGCTTTCAGACACGGCAGACGGATTCAGTATATCAGATGTGTCGAATCAGGATTACGCCGGCGATTGCGAATTGACAGGGGGTTAGGCGGTTCTATAATGGCGGTTCTGTATCGCTGAAGCTGGCGACGCGGAGACAGTGTAACTCTATGGCCTGCGTGACGTTAACCGACACGACCAAGGTGTATCCCGGCGGAGTCAAAGCCGTCGACCGGGTGTCGTTGGCCATTGCCGACGAGGAGTTCATCGTGCTGGTGGGTCCGTCGGGCTGCGGCAAGAGCACGACGTTGCGCATGATTGCAGGTCTGGAGGAGGCGACCAGCGGGACGATCCAAATCGGCGATCGCGTGGTGAATGACGTTCCCCCGAAGGACAGGGACATCGCCATGGTGTTCCAGAACTATGCCTTGTACCCGCACATGTCCGTGTACAAGAACATGGCGTTCAGCCTGCATCTGCGGAGGAGGGAACTGGGTCTGAGCAAGGCGGAGATCGACCGCAAGGTCCGCGAGGCGGCGGTGATGCTCGGAATCGAGGCACTGCTGGATCGCAAGCCCAAGGCCCTTTCTGGAGGCCAGCGGCAACGGGTGGCGGTCGGGCGGGCGATCGTGCGGAATCCGAAGGCGTTTCTGTTCGACGAGCCGCTTTCCAACCTGGATGCCAAACTGCGGGTCGAGATGCGGGCCGAGTTGAAGCGGTTGCAGCGCCGGTTGCGGACCACGACCATCTACGTAACCCACGATCAGGAAGAAGCCATGACGCTGGGCGACCGGATCGTGGTGATGAAAGACGGGCTGGTTCAGCAGTGCGCGCATCCTTTGGAAGTGTATGACCGCCCCGTGAATCGCTTCGTGGCAGCTTTCGTGGGCACGCCGCCGATGAACTTCCTGAATGGGAAAATCGTGCGGCAGAACGGGGGGCTTGCTTTTGATGAAGGCACGGGCGTCCTGCCGTTGCCGACGTCGCTGGCCCGCTCGCTGGATCATTACGTGGACCAGAGCATGGTGCTGGGGGTGCGACCGGACGGTTTCTCGGTGGAGGCCCCGGCCGGTGCCGCGAACGCGCGACTGGGCGTGAAGGTCAATCTGGTCGAGCCTTTGGGGGACAGGAAAGACATTTACATGACGACGGCGGCTCAGAAGGGCCTGGTCGGTCGTGTGGATGGGCGCATTTCGGTGGTCGAAGGCCAGGAACTGCACATGTTCATCGACATGAACCGGGTGCATGTCTTCGAGCCGGGCGAGATGGGCTTGAATGTGACGGCCACCCGCGGCGGAGCGCAGGCCAGTGCGAACTGACCCGGCTCAGCGCGGCGAGGCGGTGACGGGCGAGCGGCCCGATCCGATGCCAAGGAGGCGAGCGATGCCTTGAGCAATCGCCAGCCCGGCAGAGCGGAAACGCGGCGGCAGCCTGAATTCCCGCCGCAAGAGTGGGCCGAGAGAGTTGCCCACTTTTTTGTTGGGCGAGCCGACGAGCGGGACAAGAGCGGGCGTTTTCGGTGGACCGGAGGCGCCCGGAGGGACTGAGCAGGCACGGCGTGCAGATGGTGAGAAGACAAACGGCATCGCGGGCGGGCGTGGACGCCGGCTTTCCACGCGGACAACAAGGAAGAATGTCATGTCGTCAGAGTTGATTCGGATCGTCGACGGGCTGGCCCGCGACAAGAACATCGATAAGGAGGGGGTGTTCGTCGACCTCGAGGAGGCGATGAAATCGGCCATTCGCAAGCGGTATGGTCAGGAAGAAGGGGTAGACGTGTCCATCGACCGGCTCTCCGGAGAGATCCGGGCGTCGCTGGACAACCAGCCCATCAGCATGGCGGATCTCGGCCGCATCGCGGCGCAGACCGCGAAACAGGTGATGATCCAGCGGATCCGCGAAGCCGAACGGGGCAGCATTTTTGAGGAGTTCGCGGAGCGGAAAGGCACGATCATCACCGGCACCGTGTCCCGCTTCGAGGGCGGGGCTCTGGTCGTCAACCTCGGCCGAACCGAGGGGTTCCTGCCCCGCAGCGAGCAGATCCCGGGCGAGACGCATCAGCCGGGCGAGCGGATTCGGGCCATGATTCTGGAGGTGCGCGAAGCGCCGCACGCCGTGAAGATTATTCTGACGCGGAGCCATCCGGATTTCATTCGTCGACTGTTCGAGTTGGAGGTGCCGGAGGTCGCGGAGCGGATCATCGAAATCAAGGCGTTGGCTCGCGAGGCGGGCTATCGCACCAAGGTGGCGGTCTCCTCGATCGACACCAAGGTGGACGCGGTGGGGGCCTGTGTCGGCGTCCGCGGAAGCCGCATCAAGAACATCGTCGAGGAGTTGGGGGGAGAGAAGATCGACATCGTGCGCTGGAATGAGTCGTCGCAGATCCTGATCGCCAACGCGCTGAAGCCGGCGGAAATACAGGACACCGCGCTGTGCTTCGAGCTGGGCCGCGCTACCGTGGTGGTGCCGGAGGATCAGTTGTCTCTGGCGATCGGCAAGCGGGGCCAGAATGTGCGACTGGCCGCGCGACTGACGGGCTGGGACATCGATATCCTCACTCCGAAGGAGTACAACCGCGGACTTGATCGGCTGGCGACGACCCTGCGGAAGGTCGAGGGCGTCGATGAGATGATTGCGGAGCGGGTGTCACTGCTGGGTTTGATCAGCGTGGCAGACGTGAAAGAGGTTTCGACCGAGCCGCTGGTGGCGGAACTGGGTCTTTCTCAGGAGTTGGCCGAACGCATCGTCCAGGCTTGCGAGATCGAGGCCAAGTTGGTCGAAGAGGAACTGGCCCGCGAGAAGTCCGCGGCCGAGCAGGCCCTCCTGTCGGAGGCGGCTCTCGGGGCCGCCGCGGCGGGCGAGGTCGGCATGTCGACGCCTGCGGAGCCGGCTCCCGGGTCCGGCGGCGGGTCGGTTCTGGCCGGCGAGGTGATCGAGTCCGGTGGCGAAGAGAACGGAACGGAGGGAGTCGGCGATCTGGCGTCCGCGGATGGGCGGGAATCGGCCCAGGAGGGCGCCAATGAACCGCTGTCCGCATAGACCGGTGCGGCGCTGAAGCCGCCCCCTCACGGGGAGCTCAGTGCCTCGGTCGATGAAGCGGCAATGGGGTTGTCGTGGAGAACTGGTTTGGCTGAGAAAAAGCGACGCATCCATAACCTGGCAAAGGAGCTCCAGGTCGATAGCAGCGTGATCATTGAGAAGTGTCGCGCCGAAGGTATCGACGTCAAGAACCACATGCACGTGGTCTCGGCCGGGCTGGAGGCCACGATTCGCGAGTGGTTCAGCGAAGGTATCCACGCCACGGCAGTGGAGGAAGCCTCCCCTGTGGATCTCAAGGTCGTCCGCCGGAAGCCGCGCCGCAAGAAGGCCGAAGAGGCGGCGGAGACCGCACCGAGCGGCGAAGCCGCGACCGCCACGCTCGAGCCTGTCCCGGTTCCCACCGCTGCTCCCGCCGAATCGCCGGTTCCCGAGCCGGTAGCCAAGACCCCGCGTCGGAAGACTGCCGCCGCCCCCGTAGAGCCGCCGGCATCGCCCGTGCAGGAGACAGCCGGTGAGATTCCCCCGACAGTCGCACCGCCGGTGGCTGCTGAGGCGACTCCGGCCGTTGCCGCGGCGGCCGCGGCTTCACCCGTGGAGGAGGCCCCGCCTCCAGTGGTTGCCGCGGCTCAAGCCGTACAGCCTCCCTCGGCGGCGCCCGAACCGCCGCCCACCGAGGCCGTTTCGGCCAAGCCGGCGGTGGCTGGGCCTCAGAACATTCCCGAGCCGGCCAAGCTGACCGGGCCGAAAGTCATTCGCTTCGACCGGCCGGAGTATGTGGATCGGCCTCGCCCGGCACGGCCCATGCGGCCGGTGGCGCGGGGACCGGATTCCCTGGGGCTGCCTCCAGATGCCGCGCAGGCAGCCGACGAAGAGGAACGCCGTGCTCGGGGCCGGGGTGGTCCGCGGCGAGGGTCGGTCGCCGAAACGGCGTCGCCGCGCCGGGGCAGTCCGCGAAGGACCATCCGCGACGTTCAGGAGGTGATCAACGAGAAGTTCCGCGAATGGCGCGACCGCGACCTGATCGAACGGCGGGAGCGGCTCGATCAGGCGAGCGGGCGGGGCATCGGCGGCCTGCGGGCCATCGAGGGCAAGCAGGCCTCCCGGCGATCGGGCCAGCGGTTGCCCGTCGCCGCCGCCCGGCGGGAGAAGATCGAGTTGACCGAACCGATCATCATCAAGGATTTATCGAGGGAGACCGGCATCACGGTGGCGGAGATCCAGAAGCGGCTGATGCAGGACAACATCCTGGCGAACATCAACTCCGCCATTGATGCCGAGCGGGCGCAGTTGATCGCCGCGGATTACGGAATCGAGCTGATCGTGCTCAAAGCGAAGACCGGTTACGAGAAACTGGCGGACGAGTTCGCCGCCTTGCCGCGAAAGAACCTATCGCCGCGTCCCCCGGTGGTCACCGTGCTGGGTCACGTCGATCACGGGAAGACCAGCCTGCTGGATCGCATTCGCGCCACGAACGTGGCCGCCGGCGAGGCGGGCGGCATCACCCAGCACATCGGCGCCTATCGGGTCCGCGTCGGGGACAAGTGGGTGACCTTCCTCGACACGCCGGGTCACGCCGCCTTCACCGCCATGCGGGCCCGTGGCGCGCACATGACCGACGTGGTGGTGCTGGTGGTGGCGGCGGACGACGGCGTGATGCCGACGACGGTGGAGGCCATCAATCACGCCCGCGCGGCCAACTCGACGATCGTCGTCGCCCTCAACAAGATCGACCTGCCGCACGATCTCAACAAGCTGTACGGCCAGCTTTCGGAACACGGGCTGACGCCGAGTGGTGACTGGGGCGGCAACACCGACGTGATCAAGACCTCCGCGGTGACTGGCGAGGGTATTGCCGAGCTGCTGGAGCATCTTGCCACTTTGAGCGACCTGATGGACCTCAAGGCCGATGCGACCATTCCGGCCACCGGCACGGTGATCGAGTCCGAGCGCAGCGGGGCCAAAGGGTGTGTGGCCCGAGTCATGATTCAGGAAGGCACGCTCAAGACCGGAGATGTCATCGTTTGCGGGCCGGCCCACGGCCGGGTCCGCTCACTGCGCGACGATCGCGGCAAGACGGTGAACAAGGCCGGCCCGTCGACGCCGGTGGAGATCGCCGGTCTGAGCGATGTGCCGCTGGCCGGCGACCGGCTTTATGTGGTGGACAGCGCTCGCCGGGCGAAGGAAATCGCCGAGGAGCTGGCCGCCAAGCGTCGGGAACTGGAACTGATCCAGATCAGCAAGCCGACCAGTCTCGAGTCGCTGATGGCCAGTGCCGCGGAAGGCGAAGTGCCGGAGTTGCGGGTGATCCTGCGGGCCGACGTGCAGGGGTCGGTCGATGTGCTGCGGAAGACGTTGTCGGAGCTGCCCACGGATCAGGTCAAACTGAGCGTCCTGCATGCCGGCGTCGGCACCATCACGGAGTCCGACGTGGTTCTGGCCCAGGCCAGCCGGGCGATCATCGTCGGCTTCCACGTCGTACCCGAACCGGCCGTGGCCCGCATGGCGGACAACGTCGGCGTGGACATCCGCACCTACCGGGTGATCTATAACCTGATGGACGATATCCGCGCGGCCCTGGAGGGTCTGCTGGCGCCCGAGGAGAAGATCGAACTACGGGGCCGGGCCGAGGTTCGCGAGGTCTTCAACATTACGCGGGTCGGCCGGATTGCCGGGTGCGTGGTGCGCGACGGGCTGATCCATCGTTCGCACCTGATTCGGGTGGTGCGCGACGGCGTGGTCGTGAAGGATGGCGGAGTTCTGGAGTCGCTCCGTCGTTTCAAAGACGACGTCAAGGAAGTCCGCAACGGCCTGGAATGCGGTCTGCGGATTCAGGCGTTCGACGATGTGAAACCGGGCGACATGATTGAGAGCTACGAGCGGACCCAGGTGGCCAAGACGCTGGGTTGAGCGGAGGAGCGCTGCGGTCGCGATGGTGGTGGGTGTGCTGCAACTGCACTTAGCGGTGCCGGAGGCCATGTCGCTGAAAGACAAGCGGCGGGCGATCAAGGGGCTGAAGGATCGCCTGGGCGGGCGGCATAACATCTCCGTGGCCGAGGTGGACGACTTGGACGAGCACCGCCGCAGCGTGCTGGCCGTGGCCATGGTGGCGAATGACCGACGTTTTACGGACAGTTGCCTGTCGAAAATCGTGGACGAAGTGCGTGATCAACGCTCGGTGACGCTGGTGGATTACAATATCGAGTTGTTCTGAGTTACCGCGTCCGCCCGCCGGCAAGGTGCCATGCGGAGCGGCAGACTGCCAAGATCCGTCATGTCTTACCGTTCAGAGCGGCTCTCCAACGTGGTGCGCAACGTCGTCAGCGACGCCATCGCCCATCGCATCTGGGATCCGCGCGTGAGCCACTTCACCAGCGTCACGCGGGTCGAGCTGTCCGGAGATCTTCGGTTCGCCGACGTCTACGTCAGCGTGATGGGCACGGACTCCGAGGCCCGCAAGACGATGAAGGGCTTGGAGAGCGCTCGCGGCATGATCCAGACCTGCCTGGCGCGGAGCGTGGATCTGCGGCAGTGCCCGTTGCTGCGGTTCCATCTGGATACCGGGCTGAAGACCGCGATGGAGACGCATCGCCTGCTGGAAGAGGTCAGGGGCCATCGACCGGCTACAAATGACGCGGCCGAGACGGATCCGGGCGACGCTGCGGAGAAAACGGCCGAAGATGGCGAGAACGCCGAGCGATCCTGAGCATTCCGATGAAGAAGAGTGAACATTACATCAAGCAGATCAAACAGCTCTTCACCAGACTCCGAAAAGAGCGGGTCAAGACCGTGCCGCCCGCGGCGGCGAGTCTGATGGAAGAGCTTCTCCATGGCATCCTGGCAACCTACGCCTCGGATACCAAGGCAGACGCCGCGTTGCATCGTCTCCGGGAGGCGCTGGTCGATTTGAACGAGATGCGCGTTTCGTCGGTGGCCGAGCTGGTCGGCATCCTGGGCACGGACTACCCCGGCGCGCGACCTGCGGCGCAGGAGATCGTGGCCACGCTGAACGCCGTCTTCAATCGCACCCATGCCCTGGACCTCGCCAACCTCAAGAATGCCTCGATCAAATCGGCGGAGACCTTCCTTGGCAGTCTGGACGGCTTGGGTCACCATGCCCGTTCCTGGTTCCTTCTGCGGTGCCTGGGTGCCCGCGTGATGCCGATCGACCAGAACATGCTGGCTTTTCTGCGGCGCAGCGGCTGCGTTCCGGCGGATGCCAGCGTGGAGGAAGTCCAGAAACTCCTTACCGGGCAGGTTTCGGACCGCGACCTGCTGAGCATGTATCTGACGCTGAAGCGCCACGCGGCCGCTCATACTCCGCGGAAGACTGTGCCCGCCAAGGAGACCGTGACGAAGAAGGCCGAACCTGAACCGGCGGCTCGCGAGGAGGCGGCTGCGGCCGTTCCTCGCGCCGTGGCCAAGCCGGCAACGGTGACCAAGGCCACCCTGCGTCCGCCCGCTCCCCGAAGGCCCTCGCCCAAACCGCCGCCACCGAAGAAGCCCGTGGTGCGGCCGCGGTCCTCGCTCAAGAGTCACCGCGGCGGCAAGAAATCCCGCTGAGTCGGGAGTGCGGCAGGTGAAAGCACGGCGGCCGGTGTGCCGACCAACCTCAAACAGTCAATTCACGGAGACCAGCCATGGCCGGTCATAGCAAATGGAAGACGATCAAGCATCGCAAGGCGGCGGCGGACGCCAAACGCGGCAAGCTCTGGAGCAAGGTGAGCCGCAACATCATCGTGGCCGCCAAGAGCGGAGGCGGGGATCCCTCCAGCAACTTGGCGCTTCGCTACGCCATCGACAAGGCCAAAGAGGCCAACATGCCCGCCGATACCATCGACAAGGCCATCAAGAAGGGCACCGGCGAGTTGGGCGCCAACCAGTTTGTGCCCGCGGTGTACGAGGGCTACGGGCCGGGCGGCGTGGCCTTCATCGTGGACGCCTTGACGGACAACCCCAATCGCACCGCGCCCGAGATCAAGAAGATTTTCGAGCGGGCCGGGGGCAACATGGGCGCGACCAATTGCGTGAGCTGGAACTTCTCGACCAAGGGCGTCTTCACCATCTCAGCCAAGGACGTGACCGAGGATACCTTGATGGAAATCGCCCTGGAGGCCGGGGCCGACGACGTGAAACGCGACGGAGACACCTTCGAGGTGACCTGCGATGTTCCGGCTTATGAAGCCGTCAAGCAGGCGCTGGCGGCGAGGAACATCCCCACCCAGGGTGCCGAGATCACCAAGATCCCGGGCACGACGGTCAAGGTGGACGATCCCGAAATCGGTGGCCGTGTTCTCAAGCTGATGGAGGCGTTCGAGGACCACGACGACGTGCAGAACGTCTACAGCAACTTCGACATCTCCGAGGAGGTCATGGCCCGGATCGGGAACTGACGCACGGCAGGCGCGAGCAGATGCTTCAGATGCAATTGCGAAGGCATGCAAGATAGTCGAAGTAAGCTGTAAAGAACTGTTGCAACTGGGCTTTGGTGCCGCTAACGGTGATGGTCGTGCTCATGCCCGGCGGAGTGGTTTGGAAGGTGACACTCGCCGTAAGCTGAACGTCATCCGGCAACGCATTCAGGAACGTGGCCGTGCAGTTCTGCACGCAAGGAACAACACGTTTCAGCCAATCTTTCAGATCCTTGATTGGCCCCCTGACCGTCCCAGCGGTTTCGGCCACGTTTGCGGCGACTCCCGGCTCGCTCGTCGGAGCCGGCGCTTCCTCCAACTCCGGAGGCGTGGCTTCCAGCCCGGTGGGGCAAGATGGCACGAATACCCGGCTTCGAAGAACGAGGTTGTTCTCTACCGCCGATATGGCATTGAAGGCGGATTCACGCGGAACGCGAGTCTGCCATCGATTAATCTGGTCGGCGGTGTTGGTGAACGCTGCAACCAAGGCGTACTCGCGTGTTTCATATAGTGATTCGAAGTCTTCGGCGTTTCTGGTTGCGGTGATTGCATAGTTGTGCTTGATCGCGAAACCTACCCACTCCTGGAACGGTTCCTCCAACGACTCATCACCGGCAACGTAAAGCAGGGCCTGGGGCGCGGAAGTGGAACATTCCTGAGCCAGAGGTTGGGGGTTATTCTTGGTGATCTCGAGGGTCAGCGTTGCCGTCGTCGGATCCAGAGACATGCGGGAGGTCACGCTGTCCCTGTCCGGGGGGAGAACCGCTGCGATGGCCAGCAGAGGCAAGACATAGAAAAGTCTCATTGCTGTCTCCTTTCGGAGAAATGAATCAGTCTCGAAGGCAACCACACTTTGTTAGTCTGGCGATGGTCTGTCTTTTGTCAAGTTTATCTTCTATCTTGTTCGGGGAACATGCGCGCATCAATTGGTAACGTTAACCACTATATCTTCACCTTGATAGTCTCGCGACCGCTTGAAGAGCGGCCTCGCGGAGGGCAGGTCAGGCCGGTCTAGTCCCGGTTTCGGCATCTGTCAGGCAAGAGTCCTTGCTCCGACCCTATTAGCCGATCCGCACCACCTGCGCGTCATGGGCCAGCGCCATGCCCGGCGGCAACTGGCGGTTGATTTCCTCGTGCAGTATCTCGTGGGCGATGTGGGTGAAGAAGGTCCGTCTTGCGCCGATCCGGCGGGCGTGCTCCACGGCCTGGTCCAGGTTGAAGTGGGTAGGGTGCGGGCGGAGCCGCAAGGCGTCCAGAATGAGCACGTCCAACCCCATCAGCAGGCGGTAGGATTCCTCCGGGATGGCACTGACGTCGGTGCAGTAGGCGAAGCGTCCGAAGCGGAATCCCAGCACCGGCAACCGCCCGTGCAGCAGTGGAATCGGAACGATCTCCAGGCCGCCGATCGAGAGAGGTCCGTCGATCGGGTGGAGCGTCAGCCGCGGTTTGGCGCTGGGGTATTCAGGGTCCTCTTCAAGCGCGTAAGCGAACATGGCCCGGAGGCGGGCCAGCGTATCGGGCTGTCCGTAACAGGGGATGGCCTGCCGCTGGAGGTCGTTGAATCGGCGGAGGTCGTCGAGTCCGGCGAGGTGGTCGATGTGGTGATGGGTGTAGAGCACGGCGTCCACGCGGCGGATGTCGTTGGCCAGGCACTGCAACCGCAGCTCCGGCGAGGTGTCGACCAGGACCGTGGTCTCGCCCCACGAGACCGCCACACTGGATCGCGTCCGCCGGTCGCGGGAATCCGGCGAGGTACAGACGCGACACCCGCATGCGATCATGGGGATCCCATGCGACGTGCCGGAGCCGAGGACGTTGACGGTGATCGCGGCGGTGGACATCGACGGCGATTATAGAACGGGCTGACGGATCGTGTCGCGACCGTACCGGTCGGGCTGCGGCAGCCGGAAAGCACCGCGGGCCGCGGAGGAGTCGCCCCCGCGGCCCGCCTGGCGGTCGGATCAAACGCTGCGGTCAATCCCCGCTGCACGGGGATTCAAAATCGCCGGCTTCCCAGCAGTCCCCGTAGTCATCTCCCACGTCCCATCCCGGACCGGGACCGACTTGCGACTCCCATTGGTCCACCCAGTTCAGGACCTGGTTGAGGAATCCCTCATCCAGGGTGAAGGTGCAACCGGCGGGAGAGAAGGCGGTGGCCGTCAAGGCGACGGACAGAGCGGCGGCGAGAACCTTGGTCTTGCGAACGATCGAATTGGACATCTGTCTTGCTCCTTTCCGTTTGGACTGTCCCGAGCCGGTGCGAGGTTCGGTACTCGGAAAGTCGCTCGACACCCGAAAGCTACGATACAACCGGGGACGGGGCAAATTCCCCTAGACGGACCGTAGCCGTGCGGCGTCGGGCCGCCGGACGTGGGTGGGGTGGTAACAGGTTCAGCGTCCGGTAGAATATCCCCGGATGTCTTGGAGGATGCGGTCATGCCTTACGATGAGATTGAGTTCGAGTGTGAAGAGACGATGGAAAAGGCCGTGGACTTCCTCAAGAAGGAGTACAAAGGCGTCCGTACCGGACGGGCTTCTCCGGGACTGGTCGAGAGCGTGAAGATTAAGGTCGCGGCTTACGGCGGCGCCCCGATGGACCTCAAGTCGCTGGCGACGATCGCCGCGCCGGATGCGTCCATGCTGATCGTGAAACCCTTCGATCCCTCCACCCTGAAAGACATCGAACGCGGGTTGCAGGAGGCGGACATCGGCATCAATCCGCAGAGCGACGGCAAGGTGATCCGCCTGCCGGTCCCGCCGCTGTCCGGAGAGCGGCGGCAGCAGATCGCGGCGCAGATCAAGAAGTTGGCGGAGGCACAGAAGATTGCCCTGCGGAATGCCCGCCGCGATGCCATGCAGAAACTCGAGGCGGAGAAGAAATCCGGAGACCTGCCGGAAGATGACGCCAAGCGGGGCCAGGAGCAGATTGACAAACTGATCAAGAAATACGAAGGCATCGTCGACGATCTGATGAAAGCCAAGACCAAGGAGATCATGGAGGGTTGATCTTCCTGCGACGGGGGCGGCGTGCTGAACTGTGCCGGCTTCTTCCTGCGGAGCGTCCTTGCTGCTGCTGCAACCGTTAAGTGAACGATGCCTCCGGACCGGTTGTGGTAAAGTCCGCACGGACGGGGCCAAAGGATATCGGACCTCCCGCCACACCAGATCTACTTGCCAGCCAAACGAATCACGGAGAGGGGAACAGCCCCTTCGCTGCCGAGAGTCCCGCGCCGAGCAGGTAACGGTAACACAAGCCGAGGCCGGACGTAGCCGATGCACCAGGTGATGATGCGACGTGCGGTCACCAAAGGCTCGGGTCGCGGCGGTGGGAACAAGCGACGGCTCAAGACCGGAACGGCCCCGGGCTTGCGCATGACTCAGTCGGGGTGCTCTGCCCCAACCGTTCACACGGACTTCGCTGCTTCTGAATTACCCTCCGCCAGTGGCGATGCCCGCGAACTTCTCGACGAACGACAGGAGAAGCTGCGGATTGCCAGTCGGGCACAATGCCTGGAGATTCTGCGGCACCGCGAGGAACTGAGTCGGCGGCTGCATCGTTCGGTGAGTCTGGATGAAGCGGCCCGGGACTGGATTCGTTGTCACGCGGCGGAATGGCGCGCCCGATTCGAGGCCAATTGGCACCGCGTGCAGGCCGGCTCCTGAACCAGCGCCGTCGACCTGGTGTGCCCAGGACGCCCATCGACGCGAGAACGGCCCGCTGCGCGGGGACCACGCCCGCTACTCTGTAGATCCCGGCCGATCGTCGCCGGAAGCCCCATGCTGCCTCAGCCGCGTGAGCATGAGCCGGATATCCATCGAGCCGCGGACGGCGACCAGGATGGTGATGGTCGAATACCACCCGACCACGGCCAGCGTGAGCATCCACCAGAACCAGTGATCGCCCATCAGTCGCCTCCCTTCGAACCGCGGAGGACGGGGAACGCCGGCTCGAGCGTGGGCGGTGGGGGCTTCAGCAGTGAACCGACCACCATCGCTGTTGCGGCCAGGATGTAAGCGGCGATGCCCGAGTAGTGCGGGCCGATGCGGTTGGCGATTTCGGCGGTGGCCGGCACCTTCTGTAGGATGAGAAACGCCACGGGGAAAAACGCTCCACAGAAGATCGCTCCCGCCGCGCCCCAACTGTTGGCCCGTTTCCAGTAACAACAGGCAACCAGGAGCACGGACATGCTGGAGAGGTAGATCGTGCCGGTGATGGTGAGGTAATCCCACAGGTTGCCTTCCAGCTTATACCACAGGCCGTAAAACAGCAGGAACAGACCAATCACCGCCACGATGAAGCGGTTGACCAGGATCCCGCGCTTCTCGCTCCAGGCCTTCTTGCGGAATGGCGCCAGGATGTCGTTGTAGATCACGCTGGACCAGGAGAGCATGTAGGATGAGTCCGTCGACATATCCGCCGCCAGCATGGCCGCGACCAGAATGCCGATGAGCGCAACCGGCAGGAAGGTGCTGAGGAACAGCGGCATGGCGTAGAGCGAGGCATCCTGCTGCATGTTCTGCGGAAGTCTCGCGAAGTCTCCCGCGGAGAGGGTCGCCAGGGCCGCGATGCCCCAGAGTCCGGGGATGACGAAACGGCAACAGAAGAAAAACGCGGTTCCGGTGTAGACTCTTCGGCCGGTCGCGGAGTCCTTGGCCGCCAGCACGCGGGCGATGCACGTCTGCCAGGTCAGGGTCGCGGCGACCTGGATGAAGATCTGAAAAACCACATAGGGCCAGCGCATGTCGTCGTTGAGGAACGGGTTGAAGCCGCCCGGCCCACACTTGGCTTCGACGGCCGCGACCATTCGGTCCCAGCCGACGTTGACCAGCACCAGGAGAGTCGCCAGCAACAAGCCGGTGCTCATCACCACGAACTGCACGAAATCCGTCACCAATACCGACAGCATCCCGCCGAGCACCGTGTAGACCGCGACGCCGACGAGCAGCACCGTCATGGCCAGCTCGAGATAACGTGGGTCAGACCCGGTCATGAGCATCAGGAATTCGCCGCCGACGCGGAGGAACACCCCCATGTTGAGCAGGCCGCCCAAGACGATGACCACGCCGGCCAGCCAGCGGATGCGGCCGCCGAACCGCTGCTGGAACAATTCCGGGATGGTCACGACTCCGGAATCGCGGAGCGGCTTCACACAAAACCCGGTCAAGCCGATGGCCAGCATGGCCAGGGCCTGGACCAGGCCCGGCGTGGCCCCGGCGAAACCGTACTTGTACCCCGCCTGAGCGGCATACATGCAGGTGACGATGCCGAACTCCGTCGCGGCCAGGGAGGCGATGCCGAGGTAGAGGTTCATCTCGCGGCCGGCCACGAGGAAGTGCTCGACCTTGCCGACGTAGCGGCGAACCGAGATGCCGACGATCATGGTCGCCAACAGGTATAGACCGACCAGACTGCCGTCGATCGGCCAAGAGAAGTTCGTCATCTCTGGCTCCGTCCGCCGCCGATTGCCGCCGACGTCGAGTCATCCATGATACCGGCCCGCAGCGGGCCGATCGACTCGCCTTCCTGGCGGCCCGGGAGCGGCGGGGCCTTCGTTGTTGAGCGGCGATCGGGGGCTATAATGCGCGGATGCAGCAAGATATCGAACGAGTGCTCATTCCGAGGTCTCGCATCCAGGAAAGACTCCAGGAGCTGGCCAGGGAAATCGAGCGCGTTTATGGAGACCAGTCGGAAGGCTTGATCATCGTGCCGGTGCTGGCGGGGTCGATCATCTTCACCTCCGACCTCATCCGGTGCCTGCCGTTCAAGATGAAGATCGGTCTGATGACCATCAGCCGGTATCGCGGGGCCACGACGGAAGGCGGTGAGACCCGGCTGGTGCAGGACCTGAACCTGGACATTCGCGACCGACATGTGCTGGTGGTGGACGACATCCTGGACACCGGCGGCACGCTCCGGGTCGTGTTGAGTCAACTGGCCATGCGGCAGCCCGCCAGCTTGCGGACCTGCGTGCTGCTCCGCAAGGTGGCCAAGGCCCCCGGCGATCTCCCGGTGGAGTTCGTGGGCTTCGATATCGAGGATGTGTTCGTGGTCGGTTACGGCCTGGACTACAACAACCACTACCGTAATTGGCCGGACATCGCCGTGCTTCGCGCGGAGCTATACCGGTGACCCCGCTGGACCCTCCCGACCGACGCCATCGCGAGGCCGCCGCCCAGGCCGAAGGCCACGGCGGAGCGGCCATTGGGCTGCCCGCCCGCGAGATCGTGCCGGCGCACCTGCTGGACGGCGGCGAGATCGTACATTTTGCCATCAAGCCGTCGCCCTGGTACGTCGTGCTGGTGTCGCTCCGCTGGATGGCGACGGGGGTGCTTCTGGCAATCCTGGGCAGCGCGGAGTTCGTGCCGGTCGGCTATCGCTGGTATTTGTATCAGGCGGCGGTGTGGGTGGTGGCGGCCCGTCTGGTCTGGGCGACATTGGAATGGGTTTCCCGCCTGTACGTCCTGACCAATCGCCGCGTGATGCGCCTGCGGGGGGTTTTCACGGTAGACTTCTTTGAGTGTTCGTTGGAGCGAATCCAGAACACCGGAATCGTGCTGACGCTGCCGGAACGCTTGGTCCGGGCCGGCAGCATCTCCTTCCAGACCGCCTCCGGGCAGTCCGCTTCCTGGCGGACCGTACCCCGGCCGTTGGAGTTGCACGAGCAGTTGCTCAAGGCCATTCAGAAGGCTCAGAACAGAGGAAACCATGGGGTCTAGACCTGCGTTCTCCTTCCTCGCATCGGTCATTGGCTTGGCTTCGCTGCTGGCTTGGTCCGGCCGGGCCGCGGTGGGTGATGATCCTCCGATCGCCGAGGATGATCTGGCCAAGGTCCGTCAGGTTCAGGAAGGCGCTCGGCAGCTCGGGGACTGGGACACCCAGTATCGCGTGATCGAGGACGCCACCGATCGCATCTTTCAGCAGCAAGGCTGGACCTCGGAGGCGGACCAGTACGCTCGGGGCTTGATGCGCGAGGTGGGGCGGATCTCGCCTTGGAACGCCCAGGAGCGGCAACGGGTTTTCATGGACGGTCTGCAATCCCGATATGAGCTGACCGAAGACCAAAAGACCATCCTTCAGAGCGAGATGCAGCGAGAAGCGATGCAGGTGGCCATGAAGCACTTCAAGAGCACATTGCCGGTCGCCGTGGAAATCATCCAGACCCGAGCCAAGCAGCAACCGTTCACCGCGGAGCAGGTGCAACGCTGGTCGAAGGCCCTGCGTCCGTTGATGGACGACTCCATTGGCAGCGTGGACCGCGTGGTGGCGCAGTTGGACAAGACCCTGACCGAAGCTCAGCGCGCCAAGCTCCGAGCCGACGTGGACGCCCTCCGCAAGAGGCACCAGGACGTGACCAAGCTGATGGAGAAGTGGCAGGCCGGCCAGTGGACGCCTCTGGATTGGGGCCTGCACAACGACCCCCTCCACGCGGCGGCCGTGGCCCAGGCTCTGGCCGCCGATGCCGAGAAGACTCGGCTGGCCGAAGAAGCCCGCCAACGTCTGGAGGAGGAAGGCCGCATCTCCCGCGATGAATCCGCCTGGGACGCCTACGTCAAGCGTTTTTGCGATCAGTATCAATGCACGGATGCCCAACGAACGCAGGCAGACGCCATTTTGAAAGGCTCGCAGAAGGAGGCCCGCGACTATCTCAACGCCCGCGGGAAGGACATCGAGGGTCTGCGGGCCCAGCTAGCCGGCAACGGCAAGTCCGCGGAGGAAAGGCAACGTTTGGCAACCGAGTTGGAGCGTCTGCAAGCACCCGTGCAGGAGGTCTTCAATCGAATGAAGGCCCGGCTGGAGGGGCAGGTGCTGACGACCGAACAGAAGACGAAATTCGGCTCGCCTCCCCCGCCGCAGTCGCCGGCAGCGGTCCCGCCGCCGCCCAAGCCGGCTCCACCTCCTCAGCAACCGCCACCGGCGCCGCCGGAGAAACCCAAGGCGGCCCCTCCGGTCGCGACGACGCAGCCTGCTCCGGGGCCGGCTCCGCCGCCGCCGAAGACGGAGCCTGCGCCTCCGGCAGAGGGATCCAAGTCGGATGCGGCGCCCGCCGCTCCGCCCGCTCCGCCGTCGCCCTCCCCGCCACCCGCTCCCAGTACCGCTCCGGCGACCTGAACCAGGCGTGCGGAGAGGTCGAGGCCGGGAGATCCTGGACACAGATTGCGGGGGTTGCCTTCGTCTGCGGCGCGTGTTTTCTGTCGCAGCGGACGCTCTTAAGATGACGGCTGATGTTGCGCAACCTGATGATGACGCTGGCCTACGACGGGGCTGATTTCCACGGCTGGCAGTTCCAACCGGAAATGCGGACCGTTCAGGAGTGCCTGGAACAGGCCCTGCGGCGGGTGCTGCGGCACCAGGTCGTTGTGGTGGGTTGCAGCCGCACCGACGCCGGCGTCCATGCCCAGGGCTACGTGGCCAACGTCTACACCACCAACCCCGGCCCCGTGGTCGGCATCTTTCGGGCGACCGGTTCGCGGCTCCCGAAAGACATGACGCTGATCCACCTTCAGGAAGTTCCGCTGACCTTGCACGCCACGCGGTCGGCGGTTTCCAAGCTGTATCGCTACCGGCTGCACAACGCGCCCGGCCGTCCCTGCGAGCAGCAGCAACAGCGGTATGTCTACCATTTCTGGCAACCGCTCGATCTCGAAGCCATGCGGCAGGCCGCCGAGTACTGGGTCGGCACCCACGATTTCACCTCCTTCGCCACGGCGGGAAGCAACGTCCGCGAAACCAATGTGCGGACCATTCATCGCATCGAGATCTATCGCCGCGGCGAGGAGGTCCGTATCGATGTGGAAGGTTCCGGTTTTCTTTATCGACAGGTCCGCAACATGGTGGGCACGCTCTGCGAAATAGGCTGCGGCCGCCGCAGGCCCGATGACGCGGCCAGAATCCTCGCCGCCAAGGACCGCCGCCAGGCCGGCAGCACGGCACCCGCTCGGGGGCTTTGCCTGCAATGGGTCCGCTACGATCTGCCCGGCTTGCCGCCGCCGTCCCCCGATCTTCTCCTGCGAGCGGAGCAGGCCCAGCCGCCCGCCGGTGCGGAGCGGGCCTGGGTCGAGGACCGGGTGCCCTCGGCCGCGCCCCGCCCGCCGCATTTGGATCTGGACGAGGAACCGCCGGCGTAGCGGCTCGGCCGCTTTCGACGCGGGACGATGCCGATGCGAATTGTTCATGTGATCACGCGGTTGATCGTCGGCGGAGCGCAGGAGAACACCTTGCTTTCCTGCGAGGGTCTGGCGGCTCGCGGGCACGACGTCATCCTCCTCAGCGGCCCGACGACCGGTCCGGAAGGTTCGCTGGTCGAACGGGCACGACGCGGCGCGTACAGGTATGAGGAACTGCCCGACCTGGTGCGGGCGATCCGCCCCGGCTTGGATTGGCGGGCGTACCGTGCGTTGCGTCGCCGGTTGGCGGAACTGCGGCCGGACGTGGTGCATACGCATTCGAGCAAGGCGGGGATTCTCGGCCGGCTGGCGGCGGCGAGCGCCGGCGTGCCGAGGGTCGTTCACACCATCCACGGGATGAGCTTCAACCGCACGCAGCCGCGGTGGGTCCAGGCGGTATATGCCGCCGCGGAGCGGTATTGCGCGGTGCGGTGTCAGGCGATCGTGACCGTGGCCGACGCCATGACGGCCCAGGCCCTGGCCGCGGGAATCGGCCGACCGGAGCAGTACGAGACCATCCGCAGCGGCATGGTGGTGGAAGACTTCTCTCCAACCGTCGGCGAGCGGGACCGCCGGGCCCTGCGCCGCGACTGGGGAGTGCCCGACGAGGCCGTGTTGGTGGGCACCGTGGCCCGCCTGTTCAAGAACAAGGGTTACGAGCAACTCATCGAGGTAATGGATGCCGCCGTGCGGCTGGAGCCGTCGCTCTGGTTCGTTTGGATCGGAGACGGAGCCGCGCGGGCCCGATACGAGGCGGAGTTGCGGCGTCGTGGGCTGCGGGACCGCGCGGTATTGACGGGATTGCAGCCGCCGACGCAGATGCCGCGTTTGTTGGGATCGATTGATATTCTCGCCCACACCTCGCAGTGGGAGGGGCTGCCTCGCGCCGTGGTGCAGGCCCTGCTGATGGAGAAGCCGGCCGTCAGCTTCTGCATCGATGGAGCGCCGGAGGTGGTCGTACCGGGCGAGACCGGAGAACTGGCTCCGTTGAATGATCTCGCCGGTTTCGCCGCCGCGTTGGTCGGACTGGCCCGCGATCCGGCTCGCCGTCTTCGCTACGGACAGGCTGGCCGGCAGCGGTGCCTGGCGGAGTTCGATCACCGCATCATGGTGGATCGGTTGGATCGGTTGTACGCTCGGTTAGGCCGATCGACTCCCTCTCGGTAGAATCCCCGACCATGAAGCGTCGCAAGGCCTGGCTGGACTACCTGGTCTATCTAGCGGTTCGCGTGCTGACGGCCGTACTGGGTATCTTCCCGATCGAGACCACGCTGCGGTGGATGCGGTGGCTCGGTAGGGTGTGGTTCACTCTGCCGCATGCTCTGCCGGAGACGCGGGTGCCGCCGTGGCTGGCCCGTTTCCGCTTCCTGCGGTGGCTGGTCAGGCTATCGGCGTCCTCGAACAAGCTGCTGGGGAAGTTCCGCGAACATCGCAACCGCGCCGAGCGGCATATTCGGGAGTCATTTCCCGAACTGGACGACCGGGAGGTCTCGCGGATTGCTCTCGGCTCCATGCAGCACCTCGCGATGCTGGCCGTGGAACTGTTGCTCTCGCCGCGGCTGGTTTCCCTCAGCACCTGGGCCGGCTATGTCCGGCTGGGCAAGCTGGATGAGGCCATCCGCGTGCTGCTACGCCAGCAAGGCTGCATCATGTTGACCGGGCATTACGGCAACTGGGAACTGCTCGGTTTCGGCTTGGCGACGCTGGGCTTCGACATCGTGGCCATCATGCGGCCGCTCGACAACGAGTACCTCAACCACTTCCTACTGGACCGCCGGGAGCGAAGCGGCTTGCGGCTGCTCTACAAGAAAGGCGCGACGCAGGAAGCCCCGGAGATCCTCCGCCAGGGCGGGTCGCTTTGTTTCATCGCCGACCAGGACGCCGGACGCAAAGGGATGTTCGTGGATTTCTTCGGGCGGCAGGCCTCGACTTATAAATCGATCGGTCTTCTGGCTATGGAGTATAAGACGCCGATTATAATCGGTTGTGCCCGTCGCTGTGGTCGCGGGTTCTCCTACGAGATGACCGTGAACCGCGTGATCCAGCCCTGGGAGTGGGAGGGCCAGCCGGACGAACTGCGGTGGATCACCCAGGAGTACACCCGGGCGATCGAGGAGTTCGTCCGGATGGCACCGGAGCAGTACCTGTGGATCCATCGCCGCTGGAAGTCACGTCCTCGTTGTGAATTAGAAATCCCATCCACCTGAACCGCAGCGGTTCTCGGCAGATTCTCAATAGCCCGTATAGCCCGCTGATGGACTGCGGCCGAGGATTATGTCCCATCACCAATGCGCTCTGAAGCCACTGCTTCTGTTGACTAGGTGGATTGGCTGGCGGTGCGGCGTCAGAAAGAAGCGTCTCTTATCGAAACACGCCATGTGATTGTGCCGATCACACAAGGTCTCGGCGGACGAACGCGCCGAATCGGATAGGCAAGTCCGGTAATGGCCGGCAAAGCCTTCGCGTGGTTTCGTCGTTGTTACTTTTTGATGTAAATGAAGTTAGAAACGATAACCCGGCCTGGCAAAGACGCGGCGGCCCATTCTCTCCCGCCCCTTTTCGGCCCGCTAAACCTTGACAGGACCCCGCGCTTTCCGTTACAACATTGTGACGAGGAGGGTTCTTCAAAAGTCCGCCACGCATTCGTAGCGGCGGGGAATAGGCACTCAATGGTCTTCTCGGCCTGCTCTGAGGAATCGCTCCATTGCGAAAGTGTGGTTAACGCTCGTTGCTGCCCGTGCGTCGTTGCGCGGGATGAACGCTGTGCCGCAAGTCGCGGCAGAGGTTCACTCAGCACCGGGTCTCGCGTCCGTTTGTCGTGTGTGTAATCGTTGACCGCGATCGGCGGTCGGAACCTGTTTCTTTGGTGGAAGGAGTACCAGTATGAGAAATCGCAAAGCGTTGCTGGCAGCAATCGGTGTTGCCACATGTATCTGTCTGTGTTGGGCGATCCTGCCGACGTGGGCAGGCCAGCCGACCGGGACCACCCCCTCCGGCAAGGAGATTCACCGCGGCACGTCGCCCACCGCCGCTGTGGGCGGCAGCGGCACGGTGACTCCCGCTCCGGCCCCGGTGTTGCTCACTGGTGATGAAACCATCATCCCGCCGCCGATCGTCGAGCCGGATGTTCCGGCGGACGGCGGCCCTCGCGTCCCTCAGGTCGTCTATCGCAACGAGGACCTCGGCGGCGTGAACTCGTACTTCTCTCCGGGCATCGGCAAGCTGATGGGTGACGACCTCGCCCTGGCCGTGCCGACTCACCGCACGCTGATCGAGTACTCCGTCAACGTGTACGCCCCGTCGGGCACGCCGGCCTACACCGTCACGGCGCAGGTTTACACCGCCAACGGCAGCAGCATCGGCAGCCCGATCATCGGCACCGACAAGACCTGGACCATGGTCGGGTCGGGTGAGCAGTTCCTGACCTACACCTTGCCGGCGAGCGTGGCGATTCCCGACAACGTCTGGCTGGTTCTGGGCTTCTCGAACGCGAATGCCGGCTGGCTGTTTGGTGGTCCGCCCGAGGTGGGCACCAGCGCTGACCGGTTCGCCTATCAGAACACCCCGCCGACGTGGGGCTACTACTGGTTCAGCGGCAACCCGCTGGCCAACTTCGAGTGCGTGCTGACGGCCGAGGAAGGGACACCCCCGATCGGCGCCTGCTGTCGGCTGACCGGTGCTTGCGTCGCGGACACTACGCAGACGCAGTGCGACTCGCTGTGCGGAACCTGGTACGTCGGCCAGACCTGCGCCCA
The DNA here is from genome assembly GCA_964572385.1 of uncultured Planctomycetaceae bacterium. Lineage (GTDB taxonomy): Bacteria > Planctomycetota > Phycisphaerae > UBA1845 > UTPLA1 > CAZNFM01. Next base: position 82,235 of record CAZNFM010000017.1, read on the forward strand.
GATCTCCTGCCAGCCCTGCACGATCAGTTGCAGCGGCACGCCGGAGGGTGAGCCGCAGTGCACGGCCAACTACACCGACACGACGAACGGCGGCTGCAACAGCACGCCGAACGTCTTCGGTGCGATCTCCTGCGGCGAGACCATCTGCGGCACCAGCGGCACTTATGCCTCCGGTACCACGCAGCGCCGCGACACCGACTGGTTCCAGATCGTCATCAGCGACACGACGCCGACCGTCTGGAAGAAGCTGACGGTCACCCTGACCGCCAAGTTCAACTGGCAGGTCCTGATCATCGACGGCACCGCCGGCTGTTCCTCGAGCACGGTGGTCGGCAGCGCGACCGGCTTCCCCTGCATTCCGACGCCGGTGACGGCCTGCGTGCCGAACGGCACTTACTGGATCTGGGTCGGCCCGTCCGACTGGAGCACCTGCTGGGCCTGCTCCGACAGCCCGTACAAGCTGCAACTGGCTTGTGAGCCTTGCCCGGCCCCGACCGGCGCCTGCTGCCACGACGACGACGCCAATCCGAACGGTTGCCGCGTCTGCACGTTGGAGCAGAACGAGAGCGACTGCCTCAGCATCTGGGCCGATTGGAACCCGGTCTGGAAGGGCTTGAACACCACCTGCGAGGAAGTGGATTGTAATGACATCGTCGCCGCGTGCTGCATCCCGCAGCAGGCCGCGTGTGCCTGCAAGGGCGACGTGAACGGTGACGGCTTCGTCAACGGCAAGGACATCCAGTGCTTCGTGAGCGTGTTCCTGGGCAGCCCGTTGCCCGGCTGCAACGCGGCTTGCGCGGACATGGACGGCGGTGGCGTCGCGGCCAGCGACATTGCTCCGTTCGTCACGGCGGTCCTGAATGGCGCTTGCGGTCGCGACGGCGGCCGCGACGGCTGCGTCTATTGCCAGCCGTTGACCTGCCCGGATTGCCAGGCGGCCGGCGGTACGTGGCAGCCTGACGTTCCGAACTGCGATCTGCCGAATAGCTGTCTGCCGGATCTGGCCTGCGGCGCTTGCTGCTTCTTCAGCGGCGGCGTGTGGGATTGCCAGGTCGTGACGGTCGGCGTGGACGGCAGCAGCCCCGAGTGCGACGCCCTCGGCTTCCCGAACGTCCTCTCGCTGTGGGGCACCTGCGACACCGCGAACTGCGGCAGCACCTGCGGCACGCCCTGCCCGGCCGACGCCTACGTCGAAGTCGAAGGTTGCGGTCTGGACTACAACGGCGGCTGCAACGTCGAAGGCGCCACGGCGGCGAACTTTGAGTTGATCAACTGCGGCCAGAAGGTCTGCGGCACGGCCTGGGCCTTGGGCGGCCTCCGCGACACCGATTGGTACGCCTTCAGCGTCGCTGAGCAGAACGTCACGGTGACGGGCAAGGGCAACTTCCCGTTCATGATGCTGCTGGTCTCCGACACGGGCCTGGCGACGTGCGAGATCGCCATCGTGGCCGAGGCCTACGGCGATGCCTGCACCCCGGCGGTGCTGACGGCCAACAACCTGAATGGCCAGTACTACCTGTTCGTCAGTGTGGGCACCGCGGACGGCGGTATCTTCGACGGCGTCGCCTGCGCGAACTACCAGTTCGAGCTGACCTGCACGGGCGTTCCGCCGTGTGATCCGCAGGTGGTTTGCGGCGGCGGCACGCCGGAGAACGAGTCTTGCGGTGGGGACACCAACGGCGGCTGCAACAGCACGCCCGAGGCGTTCCAGAACATCACCTGCGGCCAGAGCATCTGCGGCACGGTCTGGGCCAACGCGGACAACCGCGACACGGATTGGTTCCAGTTCACGCTGACCGACGAGCGGGATGTGACCTGGGCGGCCCAGTCCGAACTGCCGGTCGCGCTGTTCCTGATCTCCTCGCCGTGCGCGAGCGCGAGCGTGCTGGCCTCCGGCTTTGCCTCCTGTGGCGTGCCGGGCCAGGCGACGGCTCGCCTGTCGGCCGGGACTTACTATGCCTTCGTGGCCACCGGCGATTCCAACGGCGGTATCTTCAACGGATACCCCTGCGGTTCGAACAACGGCAACGACTACAAGGCCACCCTGACCTGCGCGTTGCCGCCGACCGGTGCTTGCTGCCAGAACGGTGTCTGCGTGGCCACGGTCACTGAGACCCAGTGTGCCACCAACTACCCCGGCAGCTACTGGTTCGAGGGGCAAAGCTGCCCGGCCTTCAGTTGCCCGACCCAGCCGACCGGCGCTTGCTGCGTCGGCACGAACTGCGTCGCGACGACCACGCTCTACCAGTGCGTGGTGGGTCTCGGCGGCAGCTTCGTCGAGGGGCAGAGCTGCCCGGCCTACCAGTGCCAGACCACGTATTGCGCCGCGGGCTCCGGCACCTGTGACGAGTACATCGCCGAGGTCATCGTCGGCACGATCGACAACCTGCCGAATCCCGGCACGGATTGCGGGGCGGGTGGTTACACCAACTACCGCAACCTGTCGACCAACGTGACCCGCGGGCAGGCCTACACGATCGACGTGGTCCCGGGTATCGTTGGCCAAGGTTACGGCAACTACTACACCGGCGACCGGCTCGGTATCTGGGTTGACTGGAACCGCGACGGTGACTTCGACGACGCGAACGAGACCATCTACACGGGTGATCTGGCCCCGAATTTCGGCGCTACGATCAACGTGCCCGCCGGCGCGTCGGTCGGGGCGACCGGCTTGCGGGTCCGCATCCACTACACGGATGAGGCCACCGCGCCCTGCGGCAATGCGGTTTGGGGTGAAGTCGAAGACTACACCCTCAACGTGCAGTAAAGCCTATTCTTCGGTCAAGGCCGGTTGAGGCCCTGGCCGGGAAATGCGACTGATTCTTAGGAACCGGCCTTCGGGGAACTTCCCCGGAGGCCGGTTCTCCTTATGTAGACCAGGCGCTTTGCCGCCATGGTTCGATCGGGTTCACGACTCAACCTGCCTGCCGCGGTGTTTTCCGGTTTACGGCCAGGACGACGTTTCGAAACGTAACCCGCTCAGCCGGTGTCTGGTTTCAACTTCCTCTCCAGCGGCCAATCGCTATACTTCGCTCCTTGCCGCGGCCTCACGTCAGCGGATCGTGGCGAAACTGAGTAGCGGAATGGCCCTCGGTGATGGAACTCCACCCCACCTACGTCCGTGAGGTCGACCCGACGGCGGACGATTCGCTCGGCAAGCTGGCGAACCTGGTCCGGCCCGGCAGCGTGGTTCTGGAACTCGGCCCGGCGTATGGCTACTTCACCCGGTATCTCGTCGAGCGGCTTGGCTGCACGGTGGACGGCGTGGAGCTGTCGCCAGTGATGGCGGAACGGGCGAGGCGGTATGCCCGCGATCTGTGGATCGCCAACCTGGACGAGGTGGACCTGGGCGAGCGATTCTCCGCTGGGGGGTACGACTATGTGATCGCCGCCGACGTGCTGGAGCACCTCCGCAATCCGTGGCGAACGCTGGAGCAATGCCACGGGCTGTTGAGGCCGAACGGCCGGCTGCTGCTGTCGCTGCCGAACGTCGGCCACGCGGCCCTGGTCGCGGAATTGATGGAAGGGCGGTTCGAGTACCGCGACGACGGGCTGCTGGACCGCACGCATCTGAGGTTCTTCACCCGCCGCAACATCCTGGATCTGCTCCGGCGAACGGGTTTCCGGGTTGAAGCGATGGACGCCGTCACCTGGATGCCGGAACGAACGGAATTCCGCCGCACGCTCGACGAACTGCCGTCCGCTCTCCGGGCACACCTGCTGCGGCACCCTGACGCCCTCACCTATCAATTCATCGTGACGGCCGGTGTCGGGGAGATGAGCGCCGCGGACCTGGTTCGCTGGGGCAGGGGCGATGGTCCCGCCCGACCGTGGTTCGCCGTGCGGCTCTACTGGGCCGCGGAGGGCGAGGAATTCACGGAGGAACGCTGCCTGCGGCAGTATCCGCCGATGGGTGAAGCGCGACAGACGGTGCGTTTCGAGCTGTCGCGCCCCGCCGAGGCCGCTCGGCTGCGGCTGGATCCGTCCGACCGGCCGGGCTTCTTTCATCTGTTCGGTCTGCGTGTGGAGGCCGCCGGTTCAGCCGGAGAATGCAGGCGGATCTTGTTGGAGGCTGTGGGGGCCGAGCAGATCGTCGCCGCCGCGACTCTCGAGGATATCGCGGTCTTCTCGACGGACGGCGGCGGGCTGTTTCTCTCCCGCAGCCATGATCCACAGCTTGTCCTACGGGAACTTGATGTGAGGGGGTTGGCTCCATCCGATCGGCTGCTCGTCGAAGTGGAGATGGACTGGCCGATGTCTCCCGATTACCTGGTCGCCGCCGCGGGGATGGACGCGGCGGTGGCCCAGGAGTCCGGGCGGCTTGCGGCCTTGCGGGACGAATTGGCGGCGGCGGCCCGCTATCAGGCGAATCTTGAACGTCAGATTTCCATCCTCAGCCGACCTCGCGTCGATGTGATGGTGGTCAACTACAACGGCCGGAGGTGGATCGACGGCTTCATGGAGAGCGTGAAGCTGACTTCCTATCCCGCCGACCGTCTTCGCCTGGTCTTCGTGGATAACGGCTCCACCGACGGCTCGTTGGAATACGCCCGCGAGAAGGCGGCGGAGCTGAGTGTCCCGACCGTCTTTGTGCCTACGGGCCGCAACCTGGGGTTTACGGGCGGTTACGAACAGGCGTTCCTTTGCGGGGATGCCGAGTACTACTTCGTGATCAACACGGATACGCGGATGGCATCCGATGCCATCGCGCGCCTCGTGGAGGTCCTGTCGGCGGATCCGCGGGTGGGTCTGGCTGAGGCCCGCCAGTCGCCGCGAGAACACCCGAAGTACTACGACTCAGTCACGGGGGAGACGAGTTGGTGCAGCGGCGCCTGCGTAATGGTGCGAGCGCGGGCGTTTCGCGGTGTCGGAGGCGGCTTTGACCGCGCGTTCTTCATGTACGCGGAGGATGTCGACCTATCCTGGCGGATGTGGCTGCACGGCTGGAAGTGCGTCTATATCCCGGATGCGGTGGTCGAGCATTTTACCGAGGATCTCGATCCGCAGCGCGACCATAGTGTTCAGCATTACTACAGCATGCGGAACGGCGCCTTGATGCGGGTCCTCTATGGAACCTGGTTCGAGGCCCTGCTGCACTACGCCGCCATGCTGCGCGTGGGCACGCTCTCGCGGAATCCGTGGTGGCACAAGCGGTTGACGCTGAAGGCGGTGGTGGCATCGCTGCGGCATCTGCCCCACGCCGTCCGCAAGCGTCGGTCGCTCCGCCGGCTGGGCCGCAGTCCCTGGGTGTTCTTCAATGGCTGGTTGTACGGCCGGCATGCCCGCGATCCGTCGCCGCCGGATGAATCCATGGTCCGCGTGACGGAGTTGCTGACTCTGTGGCCCGAGGCTCGCCGCTCCCTGGATCACGATCTGCCGCTGGACCAGCATGTGGTGAATATTCCCGCAGTGCATGTCGGCGGCGTCCGCCGCCAGGCTGCCCTGGTGTATGACTCCGGCCGGCTGGAGTACGACCTGGCCGTACCGCCCGATGCGGTGCTGGCCGGAGCCGTCGCCGTTCCGGAGGAGGTCTGGAAAGCCTCCGCAGTCGGGCAGTTTGAAATTCAGCAGGATGGCCAGACGGTCTGGCGGTACGAGTTGAACGTTGGGAGTCTGGCCCAGCGGCAATGGGTTCCGTTCGAGGTGGTTCTGTCGCCGACCCCGCCCGGGCAATCCTCTTGCATCGCCCTGCTGTTTCATGGTCAGCGGGACCTGGTGTGGGGGTTGTGGGGCGAGCCGCGGTTGCTGCGGCGGGCCAGCCGACCGGCGGCGGCTCAGGAGGCCGTCGAGCAGGCGGGTGGGCTGGCGGTTTCGGTCGTCGTCCCCACGCACAACCGGGCGGACCGGTTGCCGCGAACAATTGGCCGCCTGATGGCCCAGGATGTTTCGGCGGAGCGTTTCGAGGTCGTACTGGTTGACAGCAACTCGGTCGACGCGACTCCAGAGGTTGCCGCCCGACTAGCAGGCGAATACCCGAATTTGCGCACGCTGCGTTGCGACCAGCCCGGCGCGGCGGCGGCCCGCAATCGCGGTCTGGAGGCGGCCGCCGGATCGCTCGTGGTCTTGATCGACGATGACATCCTGGTCAGCCGGAATTTCGTGCGACAGGTGCTCCAGGCGGCGGCGGTTCACCCGGGCCGTGTGCTACTGGGCAGGATCCTCACTTGCTGGGAGGGTTCGTGCGATCCGTTTCACCGCTACCTCTTGCAGGTGCAGGATGTGAACATCTACGATTTTCCCGATCCTACGGATGTTCCCGCCAATTACTTCTATACGGCCTGCGTGGCGATCCCCCGCGAAGTGCTGGGCGGGCTGCGGTTCGACGAGGGTTTCCGGGTGTACGGGGTGGAGGACATCGAGTTCGGCTTCCGCCTGCTGGCCGGTCAGACCCGCATGGTCTATCTGCCGGAGTTGCAGGTGCTCCATGATTACTACCCGACGTATCGAGTCTATCGCCGCAAGAAATACAAGGCGGGGTACTCGCTGGGGTATTTCCTCTCGCAGCACCCTGAGCATGCGGGACGGTTTCAGTTCGGGCGGCGGTTTCGGCGGTTCTATCACGTCTTGCGGGTCTTGCGGACGCTCGGGGCGCCGGTGGCGGGCCTGCTTTATTTGTGGGAACGGCTTCTGTATCGCGACGGACCGGTCAACCGATGGCTGCATCGTTGGTGGTATGCCGACCTGCGGATTCAGTTGTACGCCGGTCTGAGGCGGTTTCGGAGGGGTGCGGCCCCGCCATAGCCGGCTTGGCCAGACGGGCGGGGAAGCGCCTGGTGCGAGGCAGATCGGGGCTGCGGCGGGTTAGCGGTTTCCAGGTCCTGGGCCGAGTTGTCGATGCTCGACAATCCGGCGCCCTGCGGCGATAATTCGGCTTAACCCCGGGAGGCACGGCGGCGCGAATGACCCAGGACACCCTGTTCACCCTTGCCAGGACAAAGAAATGGTCTGACCTCGAGCGCGAGTGGCTCGTTGCGATTGAGCACCCCGATGCCGACCCGGCCGTGTTGCTTCCCGTGATTGACTTGGTCGTGGAGGGCGGAAAACCTGATTTGGCCGAGACCTTGGCCTGGGCTTGGCTTTCCGCGATGAAGGAGTCCCACACTCCCGCTGAGGCTCTGCGGCTGGGCCGCGGTTTGCTCCTCCGGCTGCCGGATGGCAATGAGCTTCGCGAGGAGATCCTCAGCCTCTATCGACAGACCCATTCTGATCGCCCGGACCTGGAAAGCTGGATCGACCGTTCCGGCCTGAAGGCGGGCAAGTCCGTTCGTCGGGCCATGACTTATCTCACGACGGCGCTTCGGCTTGCGCCGGGCGTGTGCCTGGTGCATAAGACGGAGGATTCCGCCGCGGAGGTCGTCGAGATCGACCCGCAAGCCGACACCGCGACCCTCCGTGGCTATCGGCGGACGACCACGCTCGAGATCGGGCGGTTGGTAGACGACTACGAGATCGCCGATGAATACGACTTTCGTGTACTGAGCCAGCTTCGTGCGGACCGTCTGGCGGAGCTTCTCCGGAGCGAGCCCGTTAAAGTGGCGATCGGCATTCTCCGCTCCCACGGTAACCGGATGGACCGCGATGCGATCAGGCTGTTGCTGGTGCCGCGGTATCTCGCCGCCGAGGAATGGACCGACTGGTGGGCGAAGATCCGCGACGGCGTGAAGCGGTCGGTCCACCTACGGCTTGAAGGCCGCTCGCCCATGTTCCTGATCTACGACCCCGCCGGCGGGCAGACCGCGGAAGCGGAGGCCCTGGCGGCGTTCAAGGAGGCGTCCGGCCCGCCGCAGTGGCTAGATGTCATCGACGGCTACCTGCGAGGTTGTCGCCAGCGGGGCGAGGCAGCGGACGCCGGACTGTTGCTCAGGTTTCAGCGGACACTCGCGGAGCACGTGGAACGCTATCTTCGACACAAGGAGCCGATCGCCGCCTTCGCCGCGGCGCTGGCCATGGAGCGGATCGCCGAGGAGGTCGCGGCCTCAACGGAGGAAGCCTGCGGGTATCCCGTGCGGATGTTGCAGCAGTCCGAGGATCCGGTGGCCTTGGTCAGCGGGATGAACGACACCAGACTGTGGACCTTGGCCCTGCAGGCCGTCGAGCGGGCGTTCCCCGATAGTTGGCCGCAAGTGTTCGCTCGCTTGATCCTGTATGCTCCTGCCGGGCAATGCGAGGCCCTGGCCAAGCGGGTGGAGTCGGCAGGGCATGGGGACCTCTTGCCGCCGATCGTCGAGCAGATTCTGGCGGATCCCGGCCGCCACACCGACCCGTTGATGTGGCTGTGGAAGAAGCCGGCCGGCAAGACGCCGCTGCCGATCCCGCCACGGCGAGAACTCCTCAACATGATCCTCGGCCTGGTCGGCCCGGCGCGGGCCTCGGATGGCAAAGCGGCGGACCAGACGATGAATGAGATGCGGGCCAAGGTCCGAGCGGGCCTGTCGGCCAAGGACTACGCCGGTTTTCGCGAGGCCATCGCCGGGTTGGAACTGCCGCTGGCCCAGACCGTCCGGCGGCAGATCGAACGGGCGGAGGGGCTTGGCCCACGGGTTCAGGAGGACATGCTGAACATTCTGCGGACCCATTATCCGAAGCTGTATGTGAAGGCCCGCGTAGAGATCTGGGATGATGAATCCGTCCTGTACTTCACGGAGGCGGGCTTGAAGCTGAAGGAAGCGGAATTGAACGAGATCGTCAACGTCAAGATGCGCGAGAACGCCAAGGCCATCGGCGAGGCGGCCGCGCACGGCGATCTGAGCGAGAACTCCGAGTACAAGTTTGCCTTGGAGGAACGAGACCTGCTGCGGGCCCGAATGGCACAGCTCAACATGGAGATCTCCATGGCTCGCGTGCTGGAGCCGCATCAGGTGCCCGGCGACGTCGTGAGCATCGGCCAGCGCATCACGCTGCGGCCGACAGCGGGGGGCGAAGGCAAGGTGATCGGCATCATGGGAGCCAACGACGGCGACACGGCCCGGCAAATTTACTCGTACAAGACGCCGTTGGCCCGGCTGATGCTCGGACGCCGCGTGGGGGACGTCGTGAACATCGCATTCGGCGACGCCCCGGCTGCGGACTATACCATTGAGAAGATCGAGAGTGCCGTGTAAGCGGGGCAGCGGCCGGGCCGCCGTCTCGGCTATCGCCAGCAACCTGCGACAGTGCGTTGCGGCGGTGGGGGTTCGCCGGGCCCGACGAACAAGAAACGGCGGCGCCGGGATCAGCCCCAGCGCCGCCGCGGATAGTTGCTCTTGCAAGCTTGAACGTGCGGAAGGTGTGAGCGATCAGCCCTTGCCCTTGAGTTCCACCTTCGCGCCGGCTTCTTCCAGCTCCTTCTTGAGCTTCTCGGCCTCTTCCTTGCCGATGCCTTCCTTGACCGGCTTGGGCACGCCGTCCACCAGGTCCTTGGCCTCCTTGAGGCCCATCTGGGTCGCGGCGCGGACGACCTTGATGACGTTGATCTTGTTGGCGCCGGCATCGGTCAGCACGACGTCAAAAATCGTCGGGGCTTCGGCGGCCTCCGCCTCGGCGGCCCCGCCTCCGGCCGGTCCGGCAGCCATCATGATGGCTCCGCCGCCGGCCGGCTCGATGCCGTAAGCCGCCTTCAGGTAGTCCGCCAGGTTCTGCGCGTCCTTGACGGACAGACTGACAATTTTGTCTCCCAGGTCCTTGATTTCTTTGCTGAATTCCTTCGCCGGTGCTTCGGCCATGAGTGTCTGCTCCTGTCTTCGTGCGGCGGACCGTCAGCGCTCCGCCTGTATCCGCGACCCGATAGCTGAGGCCCCGTTGGCCTCTATTTAACCCGCGGTCTCGTCGAGACGCGATTCCGGGACAGTCGGGTTCGTGAATGCTCTGTGTTGCACGCCGGTCGGGGTGAGGCGTGATGGCCTCTCCGTCAGGCTACGTGCTTGATCTCCTCGCCTTTCTCCAGCTTTTCCACAATGGCCTTGATGCAGCCGGCGATCTTGCCGCCGACATTCAGGCAGCCGGCGATACGCCGGGCCGGCGAAAGGAAAAGCATGACCACTTCGCCCTGAAGCTCGGCCTTGCTCCGGCGAGTGGAGATCTGGTCGATGGTCAGCACCTCCGCTTCGCCGTCGACGACGCCGAATTTCAGTTCGATGGCGGGATAGTCCTTGGCGAGACGAAGCAGCTCCTTGGCGGTGTCCGCCGGGCTGGCCCCGCCGGTGACGAACGCGCACGGGCCGGTCAGCCGGTCTCCCAATGGGGCCAGCGGCGTGCCCGCGAGCACCCGGCGCGCGGCGCTGTTCTTGACCACGTGGACTTCGATGTTCTTCTTGTGGAGCTCGCCGCGGAACTCGTTGGCGGCCACGCCGCTGAGGCCGTGAACGCTGATGACGAGGATGTTATCGGCCTTGCCGTAACGCTGCCGCAACGCCTGCTCCACCATATCCTTGATGACGCGACTCATAAAGCTACCCGCCTTGGCAGATCACTGCGCGACCTGCACTTCGATCGCCGGGGACATGGTCCCGCTGATGCACACCTTCTTCAGGTACGTTCCCTTGCTGGAGGACGGCTTCATCTTCTTGATGTGGTCGATGAAGGCCAGGATGTTTTCCTTGAGATCGGCTTCGCTGAAGTTCACCTTGCCGACAATGGCGTGGACGTTGGCCCCGGTGTCGTTCCGAAACTCGATCTTGCCGGCCGCGAACTCCCGCACGGCGGTTTCGATGTCGGCGGTGACCGTGCCGTTTTTCGGCGTGGGCATTTTTCCCTGCGGGCCCAGGACACGGCCTAGCTTGCCGACCTTCCCCATGGCCCTCGGGTGGGCGATGGCCACGTCGAAGTCGAGCCAGCCGTCGCTGACCTTCTTGACGAGGTCGTCCACGTCCGCCTCGATCGCCCCGGCGGCCTTGGCCTTGGCGGCATCGTCCCCGTCGCAGAAGGCGATGACCCGCTTGGTCTTGCCGATGCCCTTGGGCAGCGAGACGGCGCCGCGGATCATCTGCTCCGCATGCTTCGGATCGATGCCGAGGTTCAGGACGATGTTCACCGTGGAAACGAACTTGGTGTTGCCGGGACCAGAGTGCAACTGCTTGAGCAGTCTGACGGCTTCGTCGAGGGGGTAAGCCTTGTGGCGATCGACCTTCTTGAGATTCTCGCGGTGCCGCTTGCTGCGGCCTCTCATCGAGCGGCCGCGAGCCTTCTTCTGGCCCAGCGGCTGATCACCGGCCTCAGCCTTCTTGACTTTGGGTTTGCTCTGGGTCTTGGGCGCGGTCTCCACGGCGGCCTCCGCAGGGGGCCGACCTTCAGCCGGCGGTGCCGCCTTCGCTTCCGGTGCGGGTTTTCCGCCTTTCTTCTTGGGTGCTGCTTCGGTTTTCGGCGGATTCTCCGCCCCGGCGCCGCCGCCGGCCACGTCAGACTCTTTCTTGGCCATGGAAATCCCTCATGCGGTAACGACCCTCAGGTCTGCCACGATTGACGGCTCGTGGTCGAGCCAAACGCGTATGGTGCAGTCACGGCGATCGCGCCCCCCGATGAAGGGACCGCCGCTCCCGTCGTACGATCAGCCCTCGATCTCGATGCCCATGTTACGGGCCGTTCCCGCGACGATCCGTTTGGCGGCTTCGATGTTCCCGAAGCAGTTCAGGTCGGCGAGTTTGGTCTTGGCGATCTGGGTGATGGCGGCATCGGTGACTTTGCCGACTTTCTCCTTGTTGGGCGTGCCGGAGCCTTTGGCCACCTTGGCGGCGTCCTTGAGCAGGACGGAGGCCGGCGGACTCTTGACGATGAAGTCGAACGTCTTGTCCGCGTAAACGCTGACCACGGCGGTGACCGGCATGCCGTTCAAATGCTTGGTGCGGTCGTTGAACTGCTGCACGAACTGCCCGGGATTCACGCCGTACTGACCGCAGGCCGGGCCGATCGGCGGGGCGGGGGTAGCCTGTCCGCCGGCGCCCTGGACCTTGAATACGAACTTGGGAACCTTCTTCTTCTTCGCCACGGGAAAAACCTTGCTTGCCTTTGCCGGCCGCAGTGGCCGATCACCATCAGGTTGCCTCGCCCGTCTCGCCCTGAGACCGCCGGAAGGAAGCGACGGTCTTGGCCGTCGGCACTCCTGCCGGGCGTGCGAGTCTGCTCTAGGTCAACTCCACTTGCCAGTATTCCAGGTCGATCGGGGTCGGCCGGCCGAAGATGGTCACGATGACGCGAACCTGACCCTTGTCCGGGAAGACCTCGTCGATCTCGCCTTCAAAATTCTCGAACGGGCCTTCCTTGACCTTGATCGGATCGCCTTTCTTCATGCCCGCCATGCCGGCCAGGGTGGGCTGCTCGGCCGATTTCTCCACCACGGCGAGCATCTTCTCCACGTCGTGGGGCTTCATCGGTGTGGGTTTGCCGTCCGAACCGATGAAGTCGCCGACGCTGGTGGTTTCGCGAACCATGAACCAGACGTCTTCGGGGACGCTGCCATCCTCCTCCACGGCCATCTCGATGAAGACGTAGCCGGGGTACAGCTTGCGATCGAAGACCTTGGCGACACGACCCCGCATCCGCTTTTCCCGCTGGGTCGGCACCAGGATGCGGCCGATACGGTCCTCGAGGTGCTCGATGGCCACTTTACGGGTCAGGGCTTCGCAAACCTGATCCTCGCGATTGCTGGCGACCCGCAAGACATACCAGGCCATGCCCGGCCGGCACAGCGGTGCGGCCGCCTCGGCCTCCCGGCCGGCGGCTGCCGTAGCCGCGGACCCCGCAGGCTCCGTCATCGGGGGCGTGACCTCCACGTTGTCAGGCTCACCGAGCAATGGTCAGCTCCTTGTGGCCGGGCCGAATAGTCGGCTCAGCCGCCGAAGAACTTCCTCAGGCTGTCGAGGAACTCCGCGCCCTTCAAAACGCCGATCTCCGTGAAGAAGACCATAAAACCGATGTCCACGATGAACAGAAGGATGCTCAGCACGACCACCACGAAGACCACGACCTTGGTCGAGCCGACGATGTCCTTGCGGCTGGTCCAACTGACCTTCTTCATCTCGCTTTCGGTGGCGATCAGGAAGTCGCACACCTTGCGGTTCAATGCCAGCAGCCAGTAGCCCGTGGCACCGAAAATCGCGATCACCGCGATGGCCGCACCGACCTGCCAGAGCCGGGCGGTGGCGGGATTGGTGCTGACCACGGACAGCTTCTCGTGAAGGAAGACCGCGAACCAGACCACCATGAGTCCCAGGGCAACGGCCGTGCCGATGCGAGTGTGGGTGCCCTGGCCGAGTTTGTAGATGTTGAAGATGCCGCGACGCTGGGTCCCGACCGCCTCGGCAGTCTCCTCGGTCAACCCGCGATACGGGCGGCGCTCTTCGCCAACACCTTCGATTACCTCAGACACACCAGACTCCTTGTCGGCGATCCACGAAGCCGCAAGCCGGTCTCAGCCTGGGCCTGTCCGGCCGGGCGGCGGACCTCGTCACTCGCGCAACCTGCCGGACCACAGGAGCGAAGGGACTCGAACCCCCAACCGCTGGTTTTGGAAACCAGTGCTCTACCAATTGAGCTACGCTCCTGAGCGCCGGGAACCCAAACCGCAGGTCCGGGAAACCCGGCCGTCTGCTTTCTGGCACGCCGCGCCGGGTCGTTGACGACCGGACGCGACCGACTACTCACTTCCGTTTGACCTTGTGCACGGTGTGGCGACGGTCGGTCTTGCAGTATTTCTTGAGACCTTCCTTCAGCCCCTCAGGGATCCCCTGGCCGGTGTGGATCTCCGTGCGGTAGTTGAGGTTGTCGCACTCCTTGCACTGAAGCCAGACGTTTTCTCGCTTGCTGGCCTTGGCCATCGCGTTACCTCCGCGGCCCGGCCGCCTACTCGATCACCTTGGTGACCACGCCGGAACCCACCGTGCGACCACCCTCGCGGACCGCGAAGCGGACGCCTTCCTCCAAGGCGATCGGGTAGATCAGCGAGACTTCCAGCGTGATGTTGTCGCCCGGCATGCACATCTCGGCCTTCTTGCCGTCGCTGCCACGCATGTTGCTGATCGAGCCGGTGACGTCCGTGGTGCGGACGTAGAACTGCGGGCGGTAATTGTTGAAGAACGGCGTGTGGCGGCCGCCTTCCTCCTTGGTCAGGACGTACACCTCGGCTTCGAACCGCTTGTGCGGGGTGATCGAGCCGGGCTTGGCCAGAACCTGGCCGCGCTCCAGCTCGTTCTTCTCCACGCCGCGGAGCAGCAGGCCGACGTTGTCGCCGGCGATGCCCGAGTCGAGGGTCTTGTTGAACATCTCCACGCCCGTCACCGTCGTCTTCCGCGTTTCCTTGGCCAGGCCGACGATCTCCACTTCATCGCCCACCTTGACCATGCCGCGCTCGATGCGGCCCGTGCCGACGGTGCCGCGGCCCTTGATGCTGAACACGTCTTCGACGGGCATCAGGAACGGCTTGTCGCTCTCGCGGGCCGGCTCGGGGATGTGCTCGTCCAGAGCGGCCAGGAGGTCGGCGATCGGCTTGTTCAGCTTCTCATCCTCGGGGTGCTGGAGAGCGCCCAGGGCGTTGCCGCGAATGATGGGGATGGTGTCGCCGGGGAAGTCGTACTTGTTCAGCAGCTCGCGCACTTCCAGTTCGACCAGCTCCAGCAGCTCCGGGTCGTCCAGCAGGTCGACCTTGTTCAGGAAGACGACCAGGGCGGGCACGTTGACCTGTCGGGCCAGCAGAACGTGTTCGCGGGTCTGCGGCATGGGGCCGTCCGCGGCGCTGACCACCAGGATCGCACCGTCCATCTGGGCGGCGCCGGTGATCATGTTCTTGACATAGTCGGCGTGGCCGGGGCAGTCCACGTGGGCGTAGTGTCGCTTCTCCGTCTCGTACTCGACGTGCGCGGTGGCAATGGTCAGAATCTTCGTCGGGTCGCGCCGGCCGTCCTTCTCCGAGGCCTTGGCGATTTCGTCGTAACCCTTGAACTTCGCCAGGCCCTTCTTGGCCTGCACGGCGGTCATCGCTGCCGTCAGCGTGGTCTTGCCGTGGTCCACGTGGCCGATGGTGCCGACGTTCACGTGGGGTTTCGTTCGATCAAATTTCTCCTTGGCCATTGCAGCGATTCCTCCGGTTGGCTGTGAAGACTACGTCGCCTTCCAAATCCTCAAGTCATTGAAACGATGGTTCCTCGAACCTGATGGCAATCCAAACTCCATCCGCCGGAGCCGTTGCCGGTTCG
The DNA here is from genome assembly GCA_964572385.1 of uncultured Planctomycetaceae bacterium. Classification (GTDB taxonomy): domain Bacteria; phylum Planctomycetota; class Phycisphaerae; order UBA1845; family UTPLA1; genus CAZNFM01. The sequence continues at coordinate 97,396 of CAZNFM010000017.1, forward strand.
GCGGGTTACTTCACCAATTCTCGGCGGTGGCGTCAACAACCGCCGATCGCCGCCGCTTCCAGCGCCGCGACCGGCAGCTCACCGAACGTGGCGGTGCCGCCCGGCGATTCCACCAACTCCTGCCGCCGGCGAAGCCGCCACGTTCGTTTGACGTGCGAACTTCGAAAGCTGCTGACGGGATTTGAACCCGTGACCTCGTCCTTACCAAGGACGCGCTCTACCAGCTGAGCTACAGCAGCACGGCGCAGCGCGACCTGGCCGGATTCGCCGCTGGTGGCCGGCGATCCGCAGTCCGGGACCGTCGTCGTTCGCCAGCCTCGAAATAAGACCCATCAGTATAAACCGTGCCGCCAGCGAGTCAAAGGCTATTTCCGCCGCCGCCAAAGGCTTTTTAGTCCCGCGGGGCCGACTCCGGGCGCGATGTGTTAACTTGCGCATTGACAACAGGTTACGCCGGTTTAGTCCGGGCTGCTCCGCTCCCGGCTCGGGCGGAACTCGAACCAGACCAGAGTGCCGAGGGCCTCCTCCGGAAAGCGGTGGCGCAGCGGGAGGAGCCGCTCGCCGTGGCGAATCGCATCCGCAATCGGAATCACGTAGCCGGCGTAGGCGTCCGCTCTGGCCGTTGCGGACTCCGGCGAGCCTTCCACGGCGAACCGGCGGTCCAGGTAGAAAGCCAGGTGCGGTGGTACGATGTTGCGGAAAACGTAGCCGCCGCGGTGCTCCTCCCGCCACGGATTACGAAACAGCAGGACGCGGTCTTCGCCGGAGGTCCGCTGACGGATCATTCCCCAGGCCGCCGCCTCTTCGGGCGGATACGCGGTGCGGCTGAAATACGTCTCCACACCCAGCAGCCCCGCCCCAACCGTAACGAGCAGTGCGGCAATGCGGACGGATTCGGCCGGGCGGCGTCCCCAGCGGCTTGCTGCTTCGGTGAGGCCCTGCACTCCTCTGGCCGCCAGCAGGGCTACGACCGGGCCAAGGTAGAACAGCCAGTAATTGTGTAGCTCGTACTGCCGCCAGAAGACGATCAGCCACAGCAAGCCCGTGGCGGGCAGGACCCAGGACCCTCGATCGGCCGGCGAAACCGTGGTGTCTGGCGGGGTCGGGCGATTGCGTGGTACCCGCCTCCCGCAGACAACAACCAGCCCGAGGACTGCGGCCACCAGCAGCGGCCAGCCGAGGTTCTCGACCGTGTAATCCGCGGCGGTCCCGACCGCGGCCCCGTCTTTCCAGAGGCCGTCCCCAACGGGCGTCGTGGTTCGCGACCGGAAGATGGCCCACAGATCCTGCCAGCGGCCTTGCAGACCCGCGTAGACCAAGTGCGTCAGCATGGTCGCCGCGGCGGCCGCCGTGACAGTGGTCATACCCAGCAAGGCCCGCCGCGACAGTCTTCCCCGCCGATGCTGTCGCACCGCTTCCGCGCCCAGCAAGGCCGCGAACAGGAGACCGGACCAGTCCACCCAGATCATCGCCCAGGTCGCCGCCGCCCAGGCCGGCCAGGCCCATCGCCGTCGCCTGGCTCCGCTCGGCTGGGCCACGGCTTCGGTCCACGCGGTCAGGGCCGCAAGCATCAGAAACAGGGCCACCGGCTCGTGGTTGACCATCCGCCCGAAATAGACGGCCATCGGCATGGTGGCGTAGAGCAACCCGGTCAACCAGGCCGTGTCACTGCCATGACACTGAGCGGTTCGGCGGACCCACAACAGCACCGCTCCCAGCGAACACGCGATCGGCACCAGCCGGGCCGCCCACTCGGTCTCGCCGAACAGGACGAACGACCCCGCCACGAGCCACACCAGCCCGGCGGGGTGCGTCGCATAGATCGACCGCTCCTCCGGCGGCGGCACCGCCTCGCCCACCGCCACCAGCGGCATCCCGCCGTGGATCGCCAGCGGGTAGCGGAGCAGGTTCCGGGCCAGTTGCGCGAAGAAGGCGCCGTTCCAGTCGTGCATGCCGGTCCACGGGCGGGACAGCCCGTGGGTCAGTCCCGCGGCATAGACCGCCAGCAGCAGGGCATAGGCCGCCCACGGCGGCGCGCCGGCCTTCCGCGCGGCGGCAGGGTCGGGGTAGGCGTCCGGGGGGTTCATCAGCGGGCTTGGTAGGCCCGGCGACGGGGCTTGTCAACGGCTCCGGCTTTACAGGGCCGGGCCGGCGGGTTAAATAGGCGGGTCGGGGCCGCCCGCCGGGGCCGCGGGCGGGCCGGTTGCCGCCCCGGGCGGAGGCGACGGCCGCCCTCCCGGGGAACGCGGGGACCTGCTTCGGTCGGTCCGCTCAACCGTTCGATCCGCTGACGACGTGTGGCCATGCCTTCGCCCCTGCAACCGCATCCGCTGGTCCTCGCCTCGCAAAGCCCGCGGCGGCGGCAATTGCTGGAGGAGGCCGGCTACGTCTTCGAGGTGGCCGAACCCGCCCTGGCCGAGCCGGACTGGCTGCACCCCAGCCTCGGCCCTTCCCTCCACGCCGAGAGCCTGGCCTACTTCAAGGCCCGCAGCGTCGCCGCGGACCATCCCGGCCACGCCATCCTCGGCGCCGACACCATCGCCGTGGTCGAGGGGCAGGTCATCGGCAAGCCCGCCGACCGGGAGGATGCCCGCCGCATCCTCCGCCGCCTCTCCGGCACGACGCACAGCGTCATCACCGGCGTGGCCCTCCTCCATCCCGCCTCCGGCCGCCGCCTCCTCCAGCACAACATCTCGCTGGTCCGCGTGCGGAGCCTCACGGACGAGATGATCGAGGCCTATCTGGCCACGGGCCGCTGGCAGGGCAAGGCCGGGGCGTACGGCGTGCAGGACCAGGAGGACCCCTTCGTCGCGACCATCACCGGCAGCTTCACCAACGTGGTCGGCCTGCCCCTGGAGCTGCTCGCCCGGATGTTCGAGCGCTGGGCGGCGGCGTAGCGGGGCCCTGGCCGACCCGCCTTGGGCCTCGCTCGACGCGCGTCGGGCCGCGGGCGGGCGCGGCGGCGTGGCGGACCGAAGCCGCCGGCGGTTTAATCCAACTGGGGCGAGGACCTCGGCCCCCGCCCGCCACGGGAGTCGCCCATGCTGCTGGTCGTCTTCGAGGATGCCGCGTACGTCCACCTCCTGCCGCTGGTCTATGCCCGGGCCACCTTCAACCTCCGCTGCGGTTTCGACAACCTGTTGGACAAGATGGAGGCCGCCTTCGGCGTCACCGCGTCTGCGGTCTTCGTCCGGCCCCTGCTGGCCGAGGTCCTGCGGGAGCGGCAGCGGCGGCCGGTGAACCAGCCGCCCCCGGGCGAGGACCAGCTCTGGCTGAACGGCCGCCTGCTGGTGCGGCGGCGGTTCGAGCTGCCGCCGGGCGGGGCCGTCTGGCGGGGCGACGCCCTGCTGGCGGCCCGGCTGGACCGTCGCGTCGCCGCCTTGCTGTCCCCGGAGACGCTGCTGGACCCCGCCGCCCTTCGCGGCGTCCTGGCCGCGTGCCGTCCGGCGGAGCTGCCGCCCGAGGCGGTCCGGCCGATCGACCACCCCTGGGACCTGGTCCACGAGAACGGGGCCGAGATCATCCGCCAGTTCCCCGCCCACGGCCCGCAGGTCCGCGGCGTGGTCTACGCCGGGGCCCATCTGGTCCACGACGCGGCCATCCACCTCGGCGCGGGCACCCGGGTCAAGCCCGGGGCGGTCCTGGACGCCGAGGACGGCCCGATCTTCCTCGGCGACGAGGTCCTCGTCGGGCCGAACGCGGTCCTGGTCGGCCCCTGCTTCGTCGGCGACGGCTGCGTGATCCAGCCCGGCGCCCGGATCCGCCCCGGCTGCGCCCTCCACATGCGTTGCAAGGTCGGCGGCGAGGTCGAGGGCACCGTCTTCCACGGCTTCTCCAACAAGCAGCACGACGGTTTCCTCGGCCACGCCTACGTCGGCGAGTGGGTGAACCTCGGCGCGGGCACCACCAACAGCGATTTGAAGAACACCTACGGCCCGGTCCGCGTCCCGGTGAACGGCCGCCTGGTCGACAGCGGCCAGCGCTTCGTGGGCAGCTTCATCGGCGACCACGTGAAGACCGGGATCCAGACCGCCCTGCCCACCGGGGCGGTGCTGGGCCATGCCGCCAACGTCTTCGTGGCCGGCCCGGTCCCGCGGTTCGTCCCCAGCTTCCGCTGGCTGACCGACGCCGCCGGCGGGGGCCGCGGGGCGGGGGCGGAGGAGGTGGATCCCGCCCGGGCCTGGGACGTGGCCGAGCGGATGGCGGCCCGGCGGGGGCGGACGCTCTCCGCGGCGGAGCGGGCCCTCTTTTTCGCGGTGCGGGACGAGGCCCGCCGGATCGAGGCCCGGGCCTGACCCGGCCCGCGGGAGGACGCCGGCATGGACTGGGGCCGGGCGCCGGTCTACGCCCTCGAGTCGCTGGGGTTGGCCGTCCTGCTGGTCGCCCCGGGTGTTCTCCTGGCCCGGGCGGTGGTCCCGCGGGGGCTGGACGGGCCGTCCCGCGTGCTGGCCGGGGTGGTCCTGGGCCTCGGCGCGTGGCTGGCCGTGCTGTTCACGCTCTGCGCCGTGGGCGGGTTCCGCCCCCACGTCGTCCGGCTGCTCGGCGTGGCGGCCCTGGCCGGGGCGGCGGCGGCCGGGTTGCGGGCGGCCCCCTGGCGGACGCTCCGCGGCCGCTGGCGACGCCCCCCGTTCGTGCCGGCGGAGGCCCTGCTGGCGGGGGCGATCACGGTCACGCTGGCGGTCCTGTTCCTCGTCGCCCTGCTCCCGTTCCTCGCCGCCGACGCCGCCGTCTATCACCTGAACCTGCCGCGGCTCTGGCTCGAGGCCGGGGGCTTTGCCCCGGTGCCGTACAACGTCTATGCCCACTGGCCGCTGAACCTGGAGCTGCTCTTCGGCCTGGCCCTGGCCCTGGGGGATCCGGTCCTGGCCAAGCTGGTCCACTGGCTGTTCGGCGTCGCCCTGCTGGTCCTGCTCTACGACTTCACCCGCCGGCGGAGCGACCGTTTTGCCGGCCTGTTGGCGGCCTGGCTCTTTCTGGCCAACCCCGTGGTGCTGTTCGACCTGCCGGTCGGCTACGTCGACGTGGGCCTGGCCTTTTTCGTGCTGGCCGCGTTCTGTTTCCTGGAGGAGGCCCTGGGCGACCGGCGGCGTCGTCCGGCGGCGTTGCTTTGGGCGGGGATCGCCGCGGGCCTGGCGGCGGGCACCAAGCTGACCGGCGGCGTGGCCGCGGCGTGCCTGTTGCCGGGTTTCGTCCTGGCGAGCCTCCGGCGCGGCCCGCCGGACTTGCGCGCGTTGGACCCTTTGCCCGGCGCGTTGGACGCTTCGCCCGGCGCGTTGGATGCTTCGCGGGACGCGCCGGACGCCCCCGACCGCGCGTTGGATGCTTCGCGGGACGCGGCGGACGCTTTTGACGGCGCGGTGGATGCTTCGCGCGACGCGGCGGACGCCCCCGACCGTGCGGCGGACCCCTCGCCCGGCGCGTTGGACCCTTCGCCCGGCGCGTTGGACCCTTCGCCCGGCGCGTTGGACGCTTCTCGCGCCGCGTTGGACCCTTCGCCCGGCGCGTTGGACGCCCCCGGCGGCGGCGGCCCGCGGCCGGACCCGGCGGGCACGCCCCGCGACCTCGCCGGCACGCTCCGCGACCTGGCGGTCTGCTTCGCCCTGCCGGCGGCGGCGTTGGCGGCCCCGTGGCTGGTCAAGAGCTGGTGGGCCACGGGCAATCCGGTGTACCCCTTCCTCTACGGCTGGTTCGGCGGCCCGGAGTGGAGCCCCGCCCTCAGCGCCCGGCTGCACGACTGGCACCGCGGGATCGGCGGCGGCCGCGGGCTGACCGACTGGCTGCTCCTGCCCTTCCGCGTGATCCTCGCCGGCGGGCCGGGCTACGCCCATTTCGACGGCCGGCTGCACCCGCTCTGGCTCGGGCTGCTCCCGGCGGCGGCCTGGGCGGCCCGGACGCGGCCGCTGCTGCGGCGGCTGCTGGGGGCGGTCCTGCTCTACTTCCTGTTCTGGGCGGCGACCTCGCGGCAGATGCGGTTCCTGATCCCGATCCTGCCGCTGGCGGCGATGGCGGCGGCCCTGGCGACGGCCGACGGGCTGGCCCGGGTGGCCGCGGTCCGGCGGCGGCGGTGGCTGGCGACGGCGGTGGCGGCGGGGGCGGTCGGCACGCTGCTGGGGCTGGCGGCGGGGCACCCGGTCTGGGACGGGTCGGGCGGGGCGACGGCCGCGCCCTCCGGCGGGCCGGACGCGGCGGGACGGGCGATGGCCGCTGGTGCGAGAATCCCTTCTCGCACCCACGCTCCGGGGAAT
>CAZNFM010000018.1:0-98509 GCA_964572385.1 uncultured Planctomycetaceae bacterium
CTCGCTCTGATCGAGCGATATCTGAGGATTCTGGATTCGTCAGACAGAGCCTAGGGCCGCGCCAGGCACATCGGGTCCCGCGGGTCCGCGGTCGGCACGCTCAGCAGCTCCGCGAATTCCCCCGGCGACGGCGCCGCCTTCACCGCCCGCGCCGGCACGCCCACCACCGTGGTCATCGGGTCCACGTCCCGGATCACCACGCTCCCCGCGCCCACCACCGCCTCGAACCCGATCCGCAGGTTCTGCACCACCGTCGCCCCGATCCCGATGAACGCCCCCGACTCCACCGTCACATGCCCCGCCAGCCGCACCCCCGGGCACACATGCGCCGCCGTGCCGATCATCGACTCATGATCCACGATGCAGCCCGTGTTCAGAATCACCAGATCCCCCACCTGGCAATGCGCACACACCAGGACCCCCGCCGCCACCACCACGCCCTTGCCCAGCGTCACGCTCCCCGCCAGTTGGGCCGAAGGATGCACCGCATTCACCAGTTGCAGCCCCTCCTGCTCCACCAACGCCGCGATGCCCCGCCGAACCCCGTTGTCGCCGATGGCCACGATCGCCCCTGTCACTCCGCTCTCGCGGACCGGCCGCAACTGCTCGATTCCCCCAAGAACCGGCAGCCCGTCCACCCGCCGGCCATGCAACGCCGCATTGTTGTCCAGAAAGCCGACCGCCTGATGCCGCTTGGCGTGCTGCACGATGTCCAGAACCACCCGACCGTGGCCCCCGGCGCCCAGAATCACGATCTTCTGCATGGTGCGGCCTCCCTGAAGCGACCCGGCCGGCCCGGACTCCCCGTCGCGACGGCAGCCCCTCCGGTGTATCGACTCGCTCCCTCGGCCCGCTGGACCCTTTCAGATCAGTTCCTCCTCTTCCCAACCCACCGCCCGGCGCTCACCGGATTCCGTCATCACCCCGCGCCCACGCCGCAACTTGTGCGGCCCCGCCCGTGGCGGACCGTGCTCGCCACCCCTCTCGCCAACACTGCCCATTCCGTTGCTCGCCCGGCATCCTCCCTCACGAGCTGTTATCCCAACAATTATCGGCCCACCGCGCAGGCTTCGCCTCCATTCGCGCAATCCTCGCGCTCGAGAAATGGCCCCTCGGATGTCGAGTTTATGGCCTGCCGGACTTTAGCGGGCCTTGCCGGGTGTCGATAACAGCCGCGTGGGTCCTGCCGACACGGCGGCACGGTCTTTATCGGTCAGGAGTTGCTCAAGTGTTGCGCTCATCAGCTACGGATCAGAGGTCGGGCCTCCGGCCCGCGGCGAAGCGAACATCCGCATCATACCCCCCAACGCCCGTCCTTCGCCCACCGTGGATCGCCCGCCACGCCATCCTGCACTCAGGCGTCATCGCGACCGTCTTGCTCGCGGGCCTCAGCGGCTGCGGCGGGACTAACTGGTTCAAGAACGGACTCCTCGACCCCACCCAGGTCGGCCAGTTCTCCGAATCCAAACGCAACGAAATCCGCCAGTCCCTCAGCATTCTCGAACAACCGCTCGGCATCCAGAACGCCGAAGAGCCGACCCCGGAAGACCTGGCCCCCAGCAGCGACGAACTCCCCATCGGACCCGGTGACGTCCTGGTCATCAGCATCTTCGAACTACTCACCCCAGGACAACCCACCGTCCAGCAGGTTCGCGTCGGGCACTCCGGCACCGAAACCATCCCCATGGTCGGGCCGGTCCCCATGGCCGGGCTGACGCCCCGCCAGCTCGAACTGGAAATCAAACGCCGCCTTCGCGAAGGCGGGCTGATCGAAAACGCCGATGTCCAGGTCACCGTCAGCCAGTCGCAATACGCCCAGTACTCCATCGTCGGCAGCGTCGGCCGCGCCGGCGTCTATCCCATCCCCCAGCCGGAATACCGCCTGCTCACCGCCCTTGCTGCCGCCGGCGGCATCCCCTTTGAAATCCAGAAGATTTACGTCTTCCAACAAGGCCGGCCCCCCGTCGCCTCTCCGCCGTCAACCCCTCCGCCTCCGGAGGCGACGCCGTTCACCCTCTCCGACATCTCCTCCGGCAAGGCCCGCGGACGCCGCGACCCGCCACCGGAACAAACCACTTCAGTTCCCGAGACTGAAACAGAGCCCGCCGCTGAGCTGCCGCCGTCCCCTCCGCCAGACGAACCGGAAGGCGAACCGGAATGGGACGAGGAAGCAGGCGAATGGGTGATCCGCCCCAGGCAGCCATCGGCGGAGGAATCCCCCGCTGTCGCCCAGCCGACCACGACCGCCGAAACCCCGCCCACCGAGGGCGAGCCGCCACCGGCCGACGCCCCATCCGAACCCGCCGCCGAGCCTACCCGGCCCCCCACCCCACCAATTACGGATGAGCCAGATCGCGATCTCGCCCCGCCCGTGCGGATCCTCGAAATCCCCGTCAAGGAGCTGATGGAAGGCGATCCCCGTTACAACATCGTGATTCGGCCCTATGATCTCATCAACGTGCCCCCCGGCAACGTCGGCGAGTTTTACATGATGGGGAACATTGCTCGCCCGGGAGCGTACACACTCACAGGGCGACGGCTGACCGTGAAGGAAGCCGTGGCCTCGGCCGGTGGGTTCGGCCCGCTGGCGTGGCCGGCCCGCGCGGATCTGATCCGCCGGGTCAGCGAGGATGAGGAGCAGATCATCCAGTTGGATCTGGATAAGATCTTCGCCGGTGAAGCGCCGGATTTCTACCTGAAGCCGAACGACATGGTGAACGTCGGCACCACGCCCGCGGCCATGTTCTTCGCCGTGCTGCGTAACGCCTTCCGCTTCACCTACGGCATGGGCTTCGTGTATGACCGCAACTTCGCCGACGCCGACACCTTCCAGGCTAGGGAGCAGGTGAAAACCCGCCGCCGAGCAGAAGCCCAGGCTCGCGGACTCCCGTTCTAGCCCGGCTGCCGTGGTTGGCGCGGCGGGGCGGTGGCCGCCGCCCGAAATGACCGGCCGACGGAAGCCGGTGTCAGAGCCAAATGCCGCCGGAGATTCCCGGCCCATATACTCGAACCGCGTATGACCACCGAAGCAACTTCGGCTATCCATCCGCCGGCACCCCGAAGCGGCGGAACACCCACGGCCGATCGCCCTGCGATCCGCTGGCGAGACCGGATCGGCTCCTCCGGCGGAGCCATGATCCTCCTGTTGGTCGCACTATTTGCGTACGTCTTCTGGGGACACCTCTACAGATTGTGGATTCTCTGGCAGGAGCCGGACTGGTCCCACGGTTACCTCATTCCCTTGTTCTGCCTCTACATGGTCAATACCCGCAAGGCGGAGTTGCTGGCCGACGGCCACCGCGGTTCCATCTGGGGACTGCCCGCCCTGATCGCCTGTCTGGCCGTCTATGTGCTGAGCATCGTCTGGAAGATCGGTTACCCCCAGCAATTGGCCATGGTCGCCAGCATCGCCGCCATCGTCCTGCTCACCCGCGGCTGGAAAACCCTCTGGCTGACCCTCTTCCCCATCGGGATGTTGCTCTTGGCCATCCCCCCTCCCGAGCGGCTCTACCGCTCCATCACCCAGCCCCTCCAGCAGTTCGCCGCCTGGGCCGCCGGACTGATCCTCAACACCTTCCCCGGCGGCGAAATCGAACGCGGCGGCATCAACATCGCCTTCTTCATGGACGACGGTCGCCAGGGAGCCTTCACCGTCGCCGGCGCCTGTAGCGGCATGCGCTCGCTCATGGCCTTCGCCGCCCTCGGACTGGCCATGGCCTACTTCACGCCCCGCCCCGTCTGGCACCGCGTCGCCATGGCCGTCGCCGTCGTCCCCGTGGCCCTCTTCTGCAACATCCTCCGCGTCATCATCACCGGCAGCCTCCAGATGTACGGCTACCCCGATCTGGCCAGCGGCACCGCCCACAGCCTGCTCGGGCTGCTGCTCTTCGGCCTGGGCTTCTGCATCTACCTCGCCATCCTCTGGGTGCTGGACCACCTCTACGTCCCCGACGCCGAACCGAACACCGCCACGGAGCCGGAAACATGATCCCCACCGACGCCCGACAACGCTGGAATATGCTCTGCTTCCTCCTCGCCGTGGGCTGCCTCGCCGCCACCGCCGTCGGGCTGCATGCCTTCCGCGACCGCCTCGTGCTGGTCAAGAAGCCCCTCCCCATCCGCAAGTTCCTCCGCGATTTCGATCGCTCCGTCCTCAAACCCTTCGTCTTCCTCTCCTCGCGAACCCTCCCCGAGGAGACCATCATGGAACTGGGCACCGACGAATACGCCGACTGGCGGATCAACCTCCCCGGCGATCAGCACCCTTGGCGCGGGCCGGTCAACTTCTTCCTCACCTACTACACCGGCAAGCAGGACCAGATCCCCCACGTCCCCGAGGAGTGCTTCTACCAGGGCGCCTTCACCCCCGCCGGTGACGAAACCCTCACCTTGGATCTGCCGCTCTTCGGCGAATCCGTGGCCATCCGCCGCCTCGCCTTCTATCCACCAGGCCAGGTCAAGGTGAAATCCTACGTCTATTACGTGATCTCGGTGAACGGCTCCTTCCACACCCGCCGCGATTCCGCCCGCGTGAAAATGGGGGACCCCCGTGACACCCACCTCTACTACGCCAAGGTGGAGATCGCTCTCGAAGCCGTCGACGACGCCCGCCTCGCGGAAGTGGATGAGCACATCCGCGGATTGCTGGACCGCACCCTCACCGAGCTCCAACGGTCGCACTGGCCCCCGAGAGGCTGGGAACGCGGCGGACCGGTCGCCCCGGAGGCGGGATCAACCACCGGGCCGACCCCCGACTGAGACCCTTGGCAACACCCGCCCCTCTCCGCCTATCATGGCACGCGATCGTCGAGTGAAAACGGTCTCCCGCTCGCCGTTGGGCAACCCGGCGAGCGCCCGGGCCCCTGGCAGGAAAGCGTGAATAGATCATGACACGAAAACTGAACAAGAATCTCGTTGGTGGTCTGACCCTCGGCGGCATGGCCCTCCTGGCCGTGCTGGGTGTCCTTCTGATCTGGAACCTCCCCAAGCAGGATCCCACCGTCTATGTGGAAGACGCCCGCAAACAGGAAGCCGCCGGCGAGTACGGACGGGCCATGCAGACCTACCTCCGTGCCTACGGCAAGGATCCGCAACGCAATCCCGAGTACCTCGTCATGGCCGCCCGCGCCGGCCTCGCCGACGGTTCCACCGCCGCCATCCGCGGCGCCCGGGAAGCCGTCGCCCGCGCCCTGGTCACCGACCCCAATCTGCTCTCCGCCCTCGAACTCAGCACCGACATGGAATTCGAATTCGCCCGCGAATTCGGCGGACAAGTCCTCTGGGAACGCGTGCTGGAGCGGGCGGACAAGTGGTGCGAAGTGCTGGACGGCGATTCCGGCGGCCCCGAGTCCGCGGCGGGACTGAAAGCCAAGGCCCTCTACGCCCGCGGAATGGCCTACCTCAACCTGCCGCCGGACCGCGACACCGGCAAGGGCGCCACCGCCGAGGAGCAGGGCCAGGCCGACCTCAAGCAGGCCTTCGAACTGGACCCCGCGAACACCGACATCCTCCGCGATCTCGTCGACCAGTTCTGGGTGCTCGCCGCCCGCAAGCAGGCCCAGGGCCGCAACGCCGAGGCCGCCGAGCTCAAACAGACCATCGACAGCCTCCTGGCCAAGGCCGTCGAGGAATCTCAACACCTCGCCGACGCCGCCAAAGTCGCCGCCCTCCGCCGCGTGCAGGCCCTTAACCTCATCCGTCACCAGAAAGTCGCCGACGGCGCCGCCCTCCTCGAACAACTCGCCGCCGAAGAGCAAGGCACGGCCGAAGCCCGCCTTCTGCTCGCCCAGCTCTATGCGGGCATGATCACCCGCGATTTCGAGCCGGATCTCGCCAAGGCCATGGCCGCCCTGGAGCAAGGGCTGAATGCCACCCCCAAAGACCCCCGGCTCTACCAGCTCCTGGGCGAGATCTACAAACGCCAGAACCGCGTCAATGACGCGGTCAGCCTCTACCAGCGCGCCCTCGATGAGATCCCCTTCCGCGACAACCTCCGCGCCACCCGCGATAACCGCTACCGCATCCAGTTCTTCAGCGAGTTGTTCCTCCAGGAAATGGGCAAGGTGGAGGAAGCCCGCCGGAAGTCCGATCCGACTGAGGAATCCGCCGCCCTCACCGCCGCCGAGGAGATCCTCGGCCGGCTGAAGCAGGAGGTCGACGAACAGACCCTTCCGGTCCGTTTCCTCTCCGCGTGCCTGCTCAAACTCCGCGGCGAGCAGATCGCCGCCCTCCAGGAGGCCGAAGAAGCCAACAAGCAACTCGGCGCCGACCGCCATCTCCTTCTGCAAGGACTCCTTGCCGAACTGTACATGCAGCAGGGCAAATGGGGCGCCGCCCGCAAAGCCCTGGAAGCCGCCCTGATGCTGAATCCCCAGGCCCCCGCGCTCTACATCAACCTCGCCCAGGCCTACTTGCAGATGGACGAGCCGCAAAAAGCCTTGCTCTGCGTGAAGCCCACCACCCCCGGGCCGCTCCGCGACTTCATGGACCGCGATCCCACCGCCGTGCAGTTGCGCATCGCCGCTCACGAACGTCTCGGCCAGTACGAACTGGCCAAGGCCGAAGCCGCCAAACTCGGCGACGACACCCCCTTGGGCGAGCTTCGCCAGGCCCAGGTCCTCCTGGCCGAGGGCCGCACGGCCGACGCCGAAGAGAAAATCCGGGAAGTCCTCCGAACCAACCCCGACCACGCCGACGCCAACGCCCTCCTGCTCCGCCTCTTCCTTCAGAGCGAACGCCTCGAAGACGCACGCCGGCTGGTCGACGAACGCCTCCAGAAGGACCCCGACAACCGCCTCTACCAGCACTACAAGATCGACCTCGCCCGCGGCGACGATCCCGCAGCTCGCGAAGCCATGGTCGTGGAGTTCCTCCAGAACGAAAAGGACGACTACGCCCGCGCCCTGGGCCTCGCCCGCTACTACGTCTCTCGCGAGAAAACCGCCGAAGCCGCGCCCCACCTCGAACAGATCGAGCGCCTCAAACCCGATGCCCCGGACACCATCGAAACCCTCTTCCTGGCTGCCGCCCTCCAGAAGGACTGGAACAAGGCCGAGAAGTACGTCGTCCGCGGCGCGGAACTGAACATCGACGGCACCGAAGGCAAAGTCCTCGCGGGACGCCTCTCCCTCGCCCGGGGCGATTTCGAACAAGCCATCGAGCAGATCAAGGCCGGACTCGCCAAGTATCCCAGTTTCCCCACCGGATGGACCTACCTCGCCGAAGCCCAGCTCAAGGCCAATCGGCCCGAGGAAGCCAAGGAGTCTCTCCGCCGCGCCCTCGAAATCGACCCCACCAACGGCATCGCCAACCGCGGCATGCTCCAGATCGCCATCGCCGAGCAAAACCAGGCCGAGGAAAGAAAATACCTCGAACTCGCCCGCAAGTATCTCCCCAACGACCCCTGGGTCGCCGAACGCGCCCAGATCCAGAAAGAACGCGAAAACCCCGCCGAGGGCATCGCCGGCCGCGAGAAGATCCGCCGCGAAGACCCCTCGAACCTCTCCAACCTGCTCCTCCTCGCCCGCCTCTACGCCCTGCCGCAGGTCAAAGAGTACGACAAGGCCGCCGAGGTCTACCAGCAGGCCCTGGAACTATCCAAGAATGACCTGGATATCGCCTACGAGATCGCCGCCTTCTACGGCCGCGAAGACGTCCGCAAACCCGAGGAAGGCGAGGCCGTCCTGACCCGGCTACTCAAGGACGAGCCGGACTCCGCCCGCAAAGCCCTCATCCAGATCTGTCTCGGCCATTTCTTCGAGGGACAGAAGCAGCTCGCCACCGCCGACCGCCACTTCCGCCTCGCGGTCAGCCTCGATCCCTCCGCCCGCGTGCTGATCGCCGCCGGAGAGTTCTACGCCCGCAATAACCGCGAGCGCGATGCCGTCGAGTACTACGAGCGCGCCTTGAAGAAGCTGAACCCGGAGGAGGCCTCCCAAGCCAAGCCCACCCGCTCCCGCATCATCGGCCTCCTCCTCGCCATGGGCGACCTCGAGGCCGCCAAGGGCCGCATCGACGACTATGTGAAAGAGTACCCCGACGACGCCCAGGGTATGGTCTTCGAAGGGGCCTACCACCGCATGGGCGGTGACATCCAGAAATCCAAGGAAGCCTTCGACAGCTACCTCGCCAAACACCCCGACAGCGCCCTCGTGCTCTGGCAGCGGGGCCAGCTCTTCATGCTCATGGGACGTTACGGACCCGCCGTCGACGACCTCCGCAAAGCCAAGGTCTACAAACCCTCCGGCTTCGGGTACCAGCACCGCATCGCCCTCGCCGACGCCCTCCTCAAGCTCGGCCGCAGCGACGAGGCCGTCGCCGAGCTGTCCCAGATCCTCCAGGAGAGCCCCGACGAACCGGCCGTCGCCGAAGGGCTGGTCGAGGCCTACCTCACCCTTCGCCCGCCCCGCTATGTCGACGCCGAAAACCTCATCGTCTCCTACACCCGCCGGTTTCCCAACGACCTCCGCTGGCCCATGCTGCTCGGGCGGCTCGGCCGCGAGTCGCAGAATTGGGCCAAGGCTATCCAGGGGTTCGAGGCCGCCGCCGAACTGGCGCGGTACCGCGGCCCCGCCGTCTCCGCCCTGTTCGCCGCCTACCGCTCCGCCGATCGCCCCCGCGACCTCATCCGCTTCGCCGAAGAAAAGCTCTCCTCCGCGATCCTCGACACGCTGCCCGACGCCCTGGCCGCCCTCGGCTGGGCCTACTCCCGCGTCAAGGACCAGCAGAGAAGTTATGAAAGCTACGACCGGGCCCTCACCGTCGCCCAGGATTTCCCCACCCGCACCCAGATCGTCAGCGAAATGGCCGCCGTCTTCGGCAATGACGCCATCCTCTCTCGCGCCAAGGCCCGGGTCGACGCCGACCCCAATAACGTCAGCAACATGCAGGTCATGGTCCTCTTGCTGTTTATGAACAACGAGCTGGACGAGGCCATCAAGCTCTGCGACCGCATCCGCGAACTAGCCGTCGATGACACCGACGCAATTTTTGCCGCCCTCGCGCAGGCCATGCTTTATGACAACCTCGGCAAGTACCCCGAAGCCAAGGTCAAGTACGAGGAGGTGCTCAAGATCAACCCCCGGCAGTCCACCGCCCTGAACAACCTCGCCTATCTCCTCCTCGAACAACTCAACCTGCCCGCCGAGGCCCTTCCCTATGCCCGCGAGGCCTATCGCCAGCAGCCCAACGACCCCAACACCCTCGATACCTACGGCTGGGCCTTGGCCAAGAACAACCTCCTCGGCGATGCCGCCGGCCGGCTGCTGCGGGCCCTGGAGATCGATCGCGACTTCGTCCCCGCCGCCTACCACCTGGCCCTCGTGCATAAAATGCGCGGTGAGCTGGAAGACGCCCGCCAGCGCCTTGAGGAAGCCAAGGCCGCGGCCGAGGCCCAAGGCGACCACCGCATCCTGCCGAAAATACTGGAGGCCCTCAAGGAACTGGGGTAGGTCCCGGGCGGATGCGGCAACCGCGCCACAGGGCCGAAAATAGCTCCGCTTGCCGCCGTTTGCGGCCGATGAAGTACTTAGTGAAGGCCCGTGGGCGCCGGGACGCCGGTGTCGTCCCCGCACCCCGGCGGCCCCCGTTGCGAAGGTCGCTGCCGGACGCGGACGTGAGGTTTCCTGCATGACCACCCTGACCGCCGCGACACCCATGATGGGAGGCGCGCTGTTGCCCGGGCCGATGGCTCGCCCCGGCGCTCCGTCCGCCGGCGGCCTCACCGGCGCGGACGTCCTCCGCATCTTCCGCCAGCGGCTCGTGCTGATCCTCGTGGTCTGGTTCCTCTTCTGCGGGGCGACCGTCGCCTTCACCGCCTTCATGGCCCGCTACTACCCCAAGTACGTCGCCTCCGCTCAGATTCGCGTCGAATCCACCGAGCCGGTGAACATGCTCAACCCCCTCGAGCGCCGCATCCAGCCCGAGAAACAGGTCGAGCTGCTCCTCCAGAATCAGGCCCTCCTCGTCAAGAGCCGCACCATCCTCGACGAGGCCATCAAGGATCCCGCGATCCGCGAAACCTCCTGGTACGCCTGGGCCTTGGGCGAAAAAGACGAAGACCCCGTGGACCTCCTCGGGGACATCATCTCCGCCGCCCCCCAGCGCGATTCGAACTACCTCATCGTCAGCGCCGGCTGGCGCGTCCCCAAGGAAGTCCCCGTCCTCGTCAATACCGTCGTGCGCAAGTACCTCGCCAAGGTCGATAGCTTCCAACGCGAGGCCATCCGCCGCACCGAACGCCAGTTGGAATCCGAGTTCAGCCGTGCCGAGAAGCTCTACGAGGCCAAACGCCGCGAGCTGGAGGAACTCCGCTCCGGCGCGGAGGTCATGGGCCTCCCCGACGGCGGGCCGAGCGAGCAATTACTCACCCTCGAAGCCCTCGTCACCGAGCTGGAAGTCGAGATGATCGGCCGCAAAACCCAGTGGGAAGCCCTCTCCAACGCTCGACCCGAGGACCTCCCCATCACCGCCGAGCTTCAGGCCATCCTCCAGGCCGACCCCATGATCAACCTCCTGGAGCGGGCCTTCCAGGACGCCGACGCCAACCTCCGCGTCGCCGAGTCCCGCTACGGCGAAAATCACCCCGTCGTCAAGAACGCCCGCATCGCCCAGGCCGCCGCCGCCCAACGCGTCGCCGAGGAACGCGCCACCAAGCTCCTCCACTACCAGCAGGAGCAGATCGAACAGGCCCGCCGCAACTACCTCGAAGCCGAAGAGCAGTCCATGGCCCTCAAGGAACGACTCTTCGAGGCCCGGGCCGAACAACGCGACCGCGATGCCAAGTTTGCCCGCTACCTCCGTCTCATGGAGGAGCAGGATCTCCTCCGGGCCCAGTATGAAGCCCTCATGGAGCAGCGGAACCTCATCGCCATGACCACGCGGCAGCAGGCCGTCGTGCAGATCAATGTGGACGTCGAAGCCACCCCGCCCAAACGCCGCAGCAGCCCGCAATGGCTGATCTGGGTCCCGGCCGGCGTCGTCCTGGGCCTGGCGGTGAGCCTCGGCCTGGCCTTCCTCCTCGAAATGGCCGACAAATCCGTCCGCACCCCGCGCGACGTGCCCCGCGTCCCGGTGCTCGGCATGATCCCCGCCGCCGAGGACGACGAAGTCGAGATCCAACGCATCGAAACCGCCGCCATCGACGCCCCCCACTCCATCGTCGCCGAGGCCTTCCGCAATCTCCGCGCCAATCTCTTCTTCAGTGCCCCCGCCGAACAGCAGGGCGTCATCCTCGTCACCAGCCCCAGCGGTGGCAACGGCAAGACCACCGTGGCCGCCAATCTGGCCATCTCCATCGCCCTCAGCGGCCGACGCGTCCTGCTGATCGACGCCAACTTCCGCCGGCCCGCCCTGCCGAAGCTCTTTCCCGCCCTCCGCGAACAGGGCCTCAGCAACATCCTGATCGGCCAGGGACGCCTGGCGGACCTCGCCGTGGCCACCAATGTGCCCGGACTCGACGTGCTCGCCGCCGGGCCGACCCCGCCCAATCCCGCCGAACTCCTCGGCAGCAGTTACCTCCGCGATGTGATCGTGGACGCCCGCTCCCGCTACGACCAGATCATCTTCGACGGACCGCCCGTCCTCCTGGTCAGCGACTCCATGGTCCTCGCCGGTGCCGTCGATGGCGTTCTGGTCGTCTGCCAGTATCGCGCCACCTCCCGCGGCGCCTTCCAACGCTCGCAGAACCAGCTCGAGGCCATCAACGCCCGCGTCTTCGGTGCCGTCCTGAACCGCGTCGAGACCCGCGCGGGAGGTTACTTCCGCAAGGTCTACCGCGAGTTCTACGAGTATCAGTCCACCGAGGCCCTCGCCGCCGCCGCGTCCCCGCGGCTGGAGTCCGCCGGCAAGGCAGCGAAGAAGGCCGACCCGGCCGCCGCCACGACGCCTCCGAAGCTGTCCGGCGCCCCGCCCGCCGCCGCCGGATCGCCTCCGGCCTCGCCCGCCGAGCCGCCGGCCGCCCAGCCGGCTGAGTCGCTGGATGCCCTCGATCTCGGCAACCCGCCCGACGAGCAAGTCGACCTGGCCGACCTGGACGCGATCGACCTCGACGAAGATCTGAAGATCAAAGACGACTACGACCTAGGCGAGGATCAGGACGACCAGCCCGAGCCGCCCCCGGCCGGCAAGTGAACCCGCCTGGCCCCCGCGGTCCGATATACTCAGCCCTCGATAACCCCGCTCGATCTCCCCACGCCATATCAGGCGTCCCGATATATTCTGCCCGCCGTGCCTCTGCCGCCCTCGCCGCCCTCGACTATGATATCCAGGAATTCCCCGGCGCCGTACGCCGTCGGCGCGGGCGGCCACCATCCGCAAAGCACGGCCCCAGCCCCGAATGACCCGCAACGACCTCCTCCGCTGGCTTCGCGAATCGGACGAAAACGTCCTTTGCTCCCTCTGGGAGCGGGCCGACACCCTCCGCCGCGAATGCGTCGGTGACGAGGTTCACCTCCGCGGCCTGATCGAGATCTCCAACATCTGCGCCCGTGACTGCCACTACTGCGGGCTCCGCGCCGGCCATGCCGCCGTTTCCCGCTACCGCATGACCGCCGAGGAGATCCTCGCCTGCGCCCGGGAGGCCGTCGAGTTCGGCTACGGCACCGTCGTCCTCCAATCCGGAGAGGACCACGGCATCACCCGGCAGTGGATGTGCGATCTGATCGCCCGCCTCCGCGACGAAACCCCGCTGGCTATCACCCTCAGCCTGGGCGAGCGGTCCGACGAAGACCTGGCCGCCTGGCGCGAGGCTGGCGCGGACCGCTACCTGCTCCGTTTCGAAACCTCCAACCGGCGGCTCTACGACCGGATCCACCCGCCGCTGGCCGGCCGCCCCTCGGACCGCTTCGCCATCCTCCGCCGCCTCCGCGAGCTGGACTACGAAGTCGGCAGCGGCGTCATGGTCGGCATCCCCGGGCAGAGCTACGAGGATCTCGCCGACGACCTCGAATGGTTCCGGCGCCTCGATCTCGACATGATCGGCGTCGGGCCGTATCTGCCGCACCCCGCGACGCCCCTCGGCCGCGACGCCGCCGCGAATCTGCCCCCCGGCCGACAAGTCCCCAATACCGACCTCATGACCTGCAAGGTGCTGGCCCTGACTCGGCTGGTCTGCCCGTACGCCAACCTGCCCAGTACCACCGCCCTGGCCACCGTCAACCCCGACCAGGGCCGCGAACTCGGGCTGATGCGGGGCGCCAACGTCGTCATGCCCAACCTCACCCCGCCGGAGTACCGCTGCAAATACGAAATCTACCCCGACAAGGCCTGCCTGCACGAAACGGCCCGCCATTGCCAGGGCTGTCTCCGCGGGCGGATCACCGCCATCGGCCGAACCGTCGGCGCAGGACCCGGCGGCTCGCCGAACTGGCTCCGCCGGCGCGCGGGGTACGCCGTGCCGAATGGACACCCTCGATGAAGACCACCACCCGCGAACGCGCACTAAGCCGGGACGCCGTCGATTTCATCGATGAAGCCCGCCTGCATGAACTGATCGAGCAGCCCGCGCCCGACACCGGCCGCGTCCGCGAGATCATCGCCAAGAGCCTCGCCAAGCAGCCCCTCTCCGTGGAGGAGACCGCGGTCCTCGTCGCCGCCCGCGATCCCGCTCTCCTCGAAGAGATCTTCGAGACGGCCCGCGAGCTGAAACGCAATGTCTACGGCAACCGCATCGTCCTCTTCGCCCCGCTCTACATCGGCAACTACTGCACCAACGACTGCCTCTACTGTGCCTTCCGACGATCCAATCCCGAGGCCGTCCGCCGCACCCTCCAGAGCGACGAAATCCGCGCCCAGGTCGAGGCCCTCGAGGATCGGGGGCACAAACGCCTCATCCTGGTCTTCGGCGAGCACCCCTCCTACGACGCCGACTTCATCCATGACTGCGTCCAGACCGTCTACGCCGTCCGCTCCGGACACGGCGAGATCCGCCGCGTCAACATCAACGCCGCCCCCTTCGACGTGCCCGGCTATCGCCGCGTCAAGGAGGCCGGCATCGGCACCTACCAGGTCTTCCAGGAGACCTACCACCACGAAACCTACCGCCGGTGCCATCCCTCCAACACCCGCAAGGGCGACTACCTCTGGCGCCTGGACGCCCTCAGCCGCGCCCAGGAGGCCGGCATCGACGACGTCGGCATCGGCGCCCTCTTCGGGCTTTACGACTGGCGCTTTGAGCTGCTGGCCCTGGTGGCCCACGCCCTGCACCTCCAGGAACGCTTCGCCGTCGGCCCCCACACCATCAGCTTCCCGCGGCTCCAACCCGCCTCCGGCGTGCACCTCGACGAAAAGTGGCTCGTCCCCGACGACGAGTTCAAGCGGCTCATCGCCATCCTGCGCCTCGCCGTGCCCTACACCGGACTGATCCTCACCGCCCGCGAGCGCGCCGAATTGCGACGCGAAGCCCTGTCCTTTGGCGTCTCCCAGATCGACGCCGGAACCCGCATCGAGCTGGGCGGCTACACCGAGGTCGGCGACGCCCAGGTCCAATACCTCGAACGCGAGCAGTTCCAGCTCGGCGACATCCGCTCCCTCGACCAGGTCATGCGCGAGCTCCTCGCCGACGGCTACCTCCCCAGCTTCTGCACCGCCTGCTATCGGCTCGGCCGCACCGGCGAGCATTTCATGGAGTTCGCCATCCCCGGCTTCATCAAACGCTTCTGCACCCCCAACGCCCTCACCACCCTCATGGAGTATCTCGTCGACTACGCCTCCCCCGAAACCCGCGCCGAAGGCGAGAAACTCATCCGCGACGAGATCGCCCGCCTCGAAAACGAGTCGCTCCGCCGCGAATTATTGGAACGACTCGAACGCATCCGTACCTCCGACGCCCGGGACTTGTACTTTTAGGTCAATCCTTTTACCGTATGCTCCAGGCCGATTCCCGCGTCCGGGCGGACCTCCCGACCCAGAGCCATACGGATGGATCTCTCCCAGCTCAACCACTACTCCCGATCCGTCGCCGAGGCCCTCTTCGCCGCTTGGCCCCACTGGCGGGCCTACGCCGCCCACGATCCTCGTGATCCCTCCTGCCTCATGGTCGTCGTGCCCCCGCCGCGGGAGGACGGCGTCGGACTGGTCATCACCACCTGGGGCAACGAAATCACCATCGAGTTCGACCGCTACCACGTCCACGAAGACACCTTCCCGGAGGCCAAGGCCTTCCTCGAGGCCCTCCTCGCCGAAGACATCGCCATCGCCGTCAAAATGGACGGGCCGGTCTGGAAAAGCGCCGAAGTGATCTCCGGTGACAAACTCTCCACCCATGTCATGGAGGAATTCACCTATCTCCGCTCCTGGCGCGGTAGCTACGATCGTATGTTCCGGGCCTTGGCCCCGCCGCCGCCCCCGCCGCCGGAACCCGACGACTTGGAATGAACGCTTCGCGAACAGAGGAAGACCTGCTGGGTCGGGTGCCGGTGCCCGCCGACGCCCTCTACGGCATCCACACCCTCCGCGCCCTTGAAAACTTCCCCATCGCCCGCCGACCGGTCAACCCCGCCCTCATCCACGCCTTCGGACAGGTCAAGCTGGCCTGCGCCCGGGCCAACCACGAATTGGGCTTCCTTCCCGACGATCTGGCCCGCCCCCTCTTCGCCGCCTGCGCCGAACTCGCCGACGGCCGGCTCGATCGCCACATCGTCGTTGACGCCTTGCAGGGCGGCGCCGGCACCTCCACCAACATGAACGTCAACGAGGTGCTCGCCAACCGCGCCTTGCAGCTTCTCGGCCGCCCGCTCGGCGACTACGCCGCCGTCCACCCCCTGCACCACGTCAACCTCCACCAGTCCACCAACGACACCTACCCCACCGCCCTCAAGGTCGCCGCCATCCGCCGGCTGGGCGACCTCGAACACGCCGTCGTCGCCTTGCAGGAGTCCTTCCAGCGGAAGGAAAAGGAGTTCGCCCACGTCGTCAAAGTCGCCCGGACGCAACTCCAGGACGCCGTGCTGATCACCCTCGGCCGCGAGATGGCGGCCTACGCCGAGGCCTTCAACCGCGATCGCTGGCGGATCTACAAGTGCGTCGAGCGGCTTCGCGTGGTGAACCTCGGCGGCACCGCCGTCGGCACCGGGCTGGCCGCGCCCCGCCAGTACATCTTCCGCGTCGTCGACCACCTCCGCGAAGTCACCGGCCTCGGGCTGGCCCGCGCCGAAAACCTCGTCGAGGCCACCCAGAACCACGACGCCTTGGTCGAGGTCAGCGGCATCCTCAAGGCCTGCGCCGCCAACCTGCTCAAGATCGCCAACGACCTCCGCCTCCTCGGCAGCGGGCCGGACGCCGGCCTCGGCGAACTCCGCCTCCCGCCGCGCCAGGCCGGTTCCTCCATCATGCCCGGCAAGGTCAACCCCGTGATCCCCGAGGCCGCCGTCCAGGCTGCTCTCGCCGTCATCGCCCACGATCAGGCCGTTACCGCCGCCTGCGCCCTCGGCAACCTGGAATTGAACGCCTTTCTTCCCCTGGTCGCCGATGCCCTCCTGGACAGCCTCGACCTGTTGACCCGCGCCGCCGACGTGTTCCGGCGCCTCTGCGTCGACGGCCTCGAGGCCGACGAGGCCCGCTGTCGCCGGCACGTCGAAAACGCCACCGCCTGCGTCACCGCCCTCGTTTCCGCCCTGGGCTACGAACGTGCCCAGCAGATCGCCGCCGAGGCGCGCGCTCGCGGCGGCACCGTCCGCGATGCCGCCGTGGCCTCCGGTGCCCTCACCCCCGCCGAGTTTGACGCCCTCATCACCCCGGAGGCGGTCACGCGGCTCGGCTCGCCGCCGCCGTCCACCTCATCTTAGGAGTCGCCGTGTTGTCCCCCCTACTCCAAAAGCTGCTTCTCATCGCCTTCGCCAGCGGCGTCGGCGGCGTGCTCCGCTACGGCGTCATGACCATCGGCCAGCGGCTGACTGAAGGCGCCTTCCCCATCGGCACCCTCCTCGTCAACGTCACGGGCTGCCTCTGTATCGGCCTCCTCAACGCCGCCTTCGCCGGGCCGATCCTCATCGCCGACCAGCACCGCGCCGCCCTCACCATCGGCCTGCTCGGCGGCTTCACCACCTTCTCCGCCTTCGGCTGGGAGACCTTCTCCCTCGCCAATGACGGCCAGGGCCTCAGCGCCATGCTCAATCTCCTAAGCACCGTCACCCTCGGTTTCATGGCTGTGTGGTTCGGATACCGCCTCGGGCAGAGGCTGTTCGGCGTGTAAGCGCCGCGGATTTCGCCCCCGCCTCTCCCCCGGGGACCAGTTTGTGGCCGGCGGCGGCGAGCCTTGGCGGAACCGGCCGGTTCTCGCCGTACTCCGCGTCGGCCGGTCCGGCAACCTCGTCCCCCCCGCGGACTCACCGCCCCGCCGGCGCGTCTTCCGTCGCCTTCGTCGCCCGTGGCGGGCGGCTCCACCCCCCGGATTCGCACCGCGCCCGGATGGCTTGCCCCCGCTCCGGGTCGTGGACCGCCTGAAAACGCCCGAAACACAGCATGTGCTGCGGCTGTTGCGGCAACAGCGAGAAGATCTGCAACTCCGTGTGGGCGGTCATCCAGATCCGAAAGCTACCCCGTAGCGGCCGGCCCTCCTGCGTCGTCACCGCCGCCACCCCCAGGCTCGAAACCAGCCGCATGTTCTGCATCGCCGACGTGAAGACCGTCCGCGCTTCCCGCGGGCCGATGCGGTAGTTCAGTCCGCTCCCCGCCGGCGGCCGGCCCAGCACCAGCGAAACCTCCAGCGTCGCCTCCCCGTAGCGGCCGAGCAGCACCTGTCGCCGCTCGCAGCGCCAGGCCACGTTCATCTCGCCTTCCCCGTCCAGCCACCAGTAACATTCCTTGATCGGGTACTCCCATACGTCCGGCGGCGGCGGGTCGATGTCTCCCGGACTCAGCGACACGAACCTGGTCACGCCCGGGTCGACGCAGCCCACCCCCATGATCGCCGTCAGTCCGATCGCCGCCGCCCACGCCCGGCGCGCGAAGTCTCCTCCTCCGCCTTCGCCGCGCCCCGGTCGCCACGAACGCGCCGGGTCCGCGCCGCGGGTCCCCGCCGTCGGCCCTCGCCGCGGCGTCAGTGCATCTTCAGGGGAAACTGGGCGCACAGGCTCAGCACCTCGCTCCGCACGCCCTCGATCGCCGCCTTCTCGCCCTTCGCGTTCAGCACGCGGCAGATCAGGTCCGCCACCTTCCGCATCTCGTCCGGGCCGAATCCCCGCGTGGTCAGGGCCGGTGTGCCGATTCGCAGCCCGCTGGTCTGCATCGGCTTCCGTTCGTCGAACGGGATCATGTTCTTGTTGACCACGATGTTCGCCTGCCCCAGCCAGTCCTCCGCCATGGCCCCCGCCACGTCCGGATACTTCTTCCGCAGGTCGACCAGCATGAGATGGTTGTCGGTGCCCCCCGAAACCAGGTCCAGCCCCCGGCTCAGCAGCGATTCGGCCAGCGCCTGGGCGTTGTCCAGCACCCGCTGCTGATACGCCTTGAACTCCGGCCGCAACGCCTCCCCGAAGGCCACCGCCTTCGCGGCGATGATGTGCATCAGCGGGCCGCCTTGCAGCCCCGGAAACACCGCCGAATCGATCTTCTTCGCCCATTCCTCCCGGCACATGGTCATCCCGCCCCGCGGGCCCCGCAGCGTCTTGTGCGTCGTGGTGGTCACGAAGTCCGCCACCTCCACCGGCGATGGATGCAGACCCACCGCCACCAGGCCTGCCACATGCGCGATGTCCGCCAGCAGCAATGCCCCCATCTCCCGGGCGATGTCCGCGAACCCGGCCCAGTCCCAGATCCGCGGATAGGCCGAGGCCCCCGTGATGATCAGCTTCGGCTTGCACTCCCGCGCCAGCCGCCGCACCTCGTCCAGGTTGATCCGCCCCGTCTCCCGGTCCACCCCGTAGTGCGTCACCCGGAACCACTTGCCGCTGATGTTCACGTTCTTGCCGTGCGAAAGGTGCCCGCCGTGGTCCAGGTGCAACGACAGGATCATGTCGCCCGGCGTCCGCGTCGGCTCGCCGGGGTTCTTCTCCCGCTGCTCGGCCTCGTCGAACCGCGAACCCGGATTCAGCGCCGCCAGCAGCACCGCCTGGTTCGCCTGGCTCCCGGAATGCGGCTGCACGTTGGCGTGCTGGCACTGAAACAGCTTCTTGGCCCGCTCGATCGCCAGCGACTCCACCGCGTCCATGTTCCAGCAGCCGCCGTAATACCGCTTGCCCGGATACCCCTCCGCGTATTTGTTCGTGAAGATCGACCCCGCCGCCGCCAGCACCGCCGGGCTGACGTGGTTCTCCGACGCAATCAACTCCAGCGTGTTCTGCTGGCGGTCCGTCTCCGCCTCGAACGCCTTCCACACCTCCGGATCCTGCAACGCGATCGGATTCTTCTCCGCTTGATGCGACATGACCGCTCCCCTGAACTCCAAACCACCACTCGGGCGCGACGAGGCAACGCCGCGACTCCCGCCGCAGCCTACTCTACGCCATCGCCCCCGACTCGGCAACGCACCCGCCCCGCCCGCCGTGCCTCACCGCCCGAACGCTCGACCGTTCGCCTCGAAATAACCCGCCAGCCAGAGTTGGTAATCCACCAGCGTGATGCACCCGTCCCCGTCCAGGTCCGCGAGCCGATGCTCCTCGTAACGCCCGCTCCCCGCGCAGAAACCCATCCCGTCGTGGATGTACCAGTAGTCCTCCTCGTCGACATCCCCGTCCAGATCGAAATCGCCCCGCAGCGGATCCGCCGGGTACTCATACGGGCCGATGTCGATTACCCCGCCGCCGCCCGGCCCGGCCTCTCCGCTGTCCGGAGTGGCCGGGTCGTCCACCAATCGCGGGCTGCCGGCGAGATCCCGCGCCGTCCCCGCCGCGTCCGCACTCCGGCCCGCGTCGATACACGGCGAGCCGGGCCGCAGCCGGTGGTCGCCGTCCACCCAGAGATCGTCCTCCCACTCCGGCGTGCCGAAATCGTCCCAGTGGCCGGGTGCCACGAATCGCGGGTCCGCGTCGATGTTCCCGCCGCCCGGCTCGCCGCCTTCGATATTGTTGAACCGCGTGTACCACGCCTTGTGGTTGCGGATCTGCGCCGGCAGGTACGGCGCGAACGGCTCGTTGCCCCGAATCAGGTTGTTGACCAGGGCCGGCTTGCTGATAAAGCACACCACCCCCGCGCTGTCCAGGTAGGGGTTCGCCGCGTTGTATATGCGGTTGCCGACAATCGCGTTGTTGACGATCGCCGGGTAGGAGTATGCGCAGTAGATCGCCGCGGCATTCTCCAGGGCGTGGTTGCCCGCGATCAGGTTGTTCACCAGCCGCACGTTGGCCTGCCGGAACAGGAACAACGCTCCGCCGTAGTCGGCCAGATTGCCCCGCAGGATGCAGTTCTCCACCGTCAGTCCCGCGAAACCCGTCACCGAGATCGCCCCGCCGCCGTATCCGTACCGCCCGGCCCCGCCCGCCGCCTTGCTGTACTCGATCACGCAGTATTCCAACCGCGACGGGGCGTTCAGCGCCGACGTCTCCTCGAACCGAATCCCGTTCCAGCAGCCCGTGTGCGAATGGTCGATCATGAAATCCGGCGGCGCCGCCGACGTGAACACGATCCGGCACTCCGGCAAACCGACCGCCCACAGCGTGCCCGCGACCTCCAGCCGGTAGTAGTCCAGAAACACCACCCGCACGCCCGGCAGGATCGTCAACCGCACCCCAAACGGCACCAGAATGTCCCCCGTCACGCGGACCGTCTCCGCCGCCCACGTCGTGTCCGCCTCGATCACCCCGGACACGTCCATGACACCGCCGGCCGGCACGCACGACGGCCGCTCGGTCGCGGCGGACGCCTCCCCCGCTCCTGCCGCCGCCCCGCCAACAGACCCCTTCGTCCCGAGCGCCGCTGCTCGCGTCCGGCCCCGCGCCCCGCCGGCCGGCCCGCCTCGATCCGTCCCCCGAAAGGTCTGACACCCGTATGCCGCCGCCGGCGAGTTCGGCTGCGGCCGGTAGTCTCCATGCTCCGGATCCCGAAGCTGCGGGTCCACGCCGATCACGTTGTTCCACGGCGCCGAACCGGCGGCCGCCCAAGGCTCCGGCAGCACTCACCCATAATCGCACAACACCGTGAAATGTCGCATCGGATCGACGTTCGCCGCCGGGTCGCTGTGGTACGACCAGTTCTCCACCACCTGCTGACCCCCTTGCAGGCTCAGCGAAAAACTCGCCCCCGTCGGCAGCCACGCGCTCGCCAGACCGCTCAGGTACATGAAGTCCCCGCCTGTATCGATCGCGTCCACCACCAGGTTCCGCTCCACCAGCACCCCCTCTCCGGAGTGGAACATCCGCACCCCGTAGTCGTGCGGGCGGTAGAACGTCACGAAGCGCACCGACCCCTGCGGAATGAGTCGCGTCACGCTGTCTTCGTACCCGCGAAACTTCACGTCCCCGTTCAGGATGACGCAGTCGTCGAGATCCAGCCGCTTGTTGCAGTAGGCCATGCAGATCTCGCCGCCCTGCAAATCCAGAATTGCCCCGTTGCCCACGATCCGCACGTCCCCGCCGCCCGGCTCGAAGGTCGCGCTGATCCGGTCGAAGACGCCGCCGATCCACAGACCGCCCGTATAGGTGACGCCTGTCTCCAGCACCAGGTACTTGTCGTAACCCGCCGCCGGGCCGGCCCGCTCGTAGGCCGCTTTCAACGTCTCGGCCGACGCGGCCGACAAACCCGGTCCGCCGCCCAGGGCCGCCGCGCACAGCAGCCCGAACACCGTGGCGGATCGGATCTCCGCCCGGTGACCGCCGGTTCTGTTCGGCCGCATGGCTGATACCTCCGAAGCACCCCGCGCCGCCCGCTCCGGCGCGACTCCCCCATTATACCGGCCCGCCGCCCGGCCCAGCCCTGTTCCGCCGCGGTGGGCACGTCCGCATACCGCCACCCGCCCCGATCATCTACCCGGCTTGATCGCGGTTGAAATGCGGCATCGACTCCGGAATGTCCGTCCCGATCTCGACCAGCCCCGCGCAGCGGCCACCCTCGAACCACGGCATCTGGTGGATCATCCGCCGCCGGCCACCTTTCTCGATCGTGTAGTGGTTGGGCTGACCCGCGGCGATCAGTCGGGCGATCTTCTCGTTGGACTCCGGCGAATGGCAGTCGCGGAGGCTTCGGCCGATTAGGGACCGCCCGCCGTCCTCGGCGTATCGCTCCGCCGCCGCGTCGTTCATCCAGACGATCCGGCCCTGCTCATCGCAGACCATGATCGTGGCCCTCAGGCCGTTCGCCCAGTCGGGTTCCATCTCTCTTCCGCATCGGTCGGACATCTGTCCGCCCGGCCCGCCGCGCCCTCACTCCGCGAATAGCGCCTCCACGAAGTTCTCCGGGTCGAACGGCTCCAGGTCGTCGATCTTCTCCCCGAGTCCGACGAACTTCACCGGCATGTTGAGCTGGTCGCGGATGCCCACCACGATCCCGCCCTTGGCCGAGCCGTCCAGCTTGGCCAGGATGATCCCGCTCACCTTGACGTGCTCGCTGAAGATCCGCGCCTGGTTCACCGCGTTCTGCCCGATCGTCGCGTCCAGCACCAGCAGCACCTCGTGCGGCGCGCCCGGGATCTTCCGCTCCACCACCCGCTGGATCTTGCTCAACTCCCGCATCAAGTGGTCCTGCGTGTGCAAACGCCCCGCCGTGTCCACCAGCAGCACGTCCGCCTGCCGGGCCAACGCCGCTTCGCAGGCGTCGTAGGCCACCGCCCCCGGGTCCGCCCCCTGGTCGTGCTTGACGATGTCCACCCCGCACCGCTTCGACCACTCCGTCAGTTGCAGCACCGCCGCCGCCCGATAGGTGTCACACGCCGCCAGCACCACCCGCTGACCCTGTTTCTTCAGATAGTTCGCCAGCTTGGCCACGCTGGTCGTCTTCCCCGAACCGTTGATCCCCGCCACCAGCACCACCGTCGGGCCGGACGCCGCCCGCGCCAGGCTCCGGTCCGCCGGCGGCCACTTGCTGACAATGTGCCGCTTCAGGTAGGCGATCACCTCCTGCGATTCCTTGATCTCGCCCGCCTTCCACGCCTGCCGCACCGCCCCCATCAGACGCTCGGCCGTCTCCGGGCCGAAATCGTCCTGGATCATCGTGTCGTGCAGCTCCTCCAGCAGCGTCTCGTCGATCTTCCGCCCGAACGGCAGAATCGACTTGAAACTGCTCACGACCTTGTCGCGAGTCTTGCCTAACGCCTGCTTTAAACGGTCGAATAGCCCCATGAGTCCAACCGGAATCCGTCTCCGCCTTCGGGGTTCAGCAGTCCACCCCGGTGGACTGTTCCGCCCGCGGCTCCCTTGCCGCGGCCTCCGCCCGACGCCGCACCACGCCGTCCAGAACGCCGTTGATGAACGCCCCGCTGTCCGCCGCGCCGAACGTCTTGCCGATCTCCACCGCCTCGTTGATCACCACCGCCGGCGGCACCCCCGGCCGATACAGCAACTCGCCGACCGCCACCCGCAGCGTGTTGCGATCGACCGTCGCCATCCGCTTGATCTCCCAGTGCTCCGCCACCGCCTGGATCGCCTGATCCACCGCCTCCAGATTCGACCACACCTCCGTCACCAACTCCCGCGCGTACGCCCGCACCGCGGACGAGTCGGTTTCCTCCGCGAGGAACGCGTCCAGGTCCGCCGCGAAATCGTCCGCCAACACCTCGAGCTGGCAGAGCGACTGCATCGCCAGTATCCGTGCCTGATGCCGATCCACCATCGTGTTCGTCGCGGCCCCTGCCTCTCCCCCGCGAGCCTGCATCAACCCCTCTTGCCCCGGGCGGGCAGTTGCTTCAGCAGGTTGGCCATCTCCACCGCGCTCAGTGCCGCGTCCGCCCCCTTGTTGCCGGCCTTGGTGCCCGCTCGCTCGATGGCCTGCTCGATCGAATCGGTCGTCAACACCCCGAACCCGACCGGCACACCCGTCTCCAGCGAAACCTGGGCCAGCCCCTTGGTGGCTTCGCTGGCGATGTACTGATGGTGGTCCGTCTGACCCCGCATCACACAACCCAGACAAATCACCCCGTCGTACCGGCCCGTCCCCGCCAACGCCTTCGCCGCCAGCGGCAGCTCCCATGAGCCTGGCACCCATACCTCCTCCAAGTCCTTCTCCGCCGCGCCGTGACGGAGCAGGGCGTCGCGGGCGCCGGCCAGCAGCCGGGAGGTGATGAACTCGTTAAATCGACTCACCACCAGCGCGAACCGCAGCCCGGTGGCGTCCAATTTGGCGGAAAACGTCTGGTTCATGGCCCTTCAGTCTATCCGGCCCCGTCAGGGCCTGCAAAGCACCAGCCACCGCGTCGCCGCCGCGAGCAACCGGCCGCTCGCGGTGCCCCAACGGCGGGAAACCGAGTTCCCGGACTCAAAATCGCCCGAGAACACCCCCCGCAGCGGGGTTGCGGACGGCCGAGCGTGGCATGCTCTCGACGTCCCCCGCGTGAGCACGGGTGGCGTGCGCCCTGCCCACTCCAAACCCCGGCTCCGCAGGTCCCACCCACCACCGAAGGGCGATATTGCTCAAGCCCGCCCCTCCGCCGACCGAATGTGGGGCTAGGGAAAACTACGCGGGCAGCCGGTGCCGAGGCCCCGCAGATAGGTTGCCGATCCATGACCATCCCCCCAATCCCGACCGAGCGCCGCCGCGAACCGCGGGCCGACAGCGACCGCACCATCCGCTGGAAGCGGCCCGGACGCATCGAGGACCAGAAGGGCTGGATGCTGGATGAGTCCTCCTCCGGCTTGGGCTTCATGGTCGGCACCCCCTCCGCCCCGAGGGTCGGCGATCGCCTCCACATCCGCCATCGCGACGGCCGCGAGTGGGTGGGCATCGAGCGGCCGGTCCGCGTGGCCCGCGTGACCCTCCTGCCCGGCGACGACCTGGCCGTCGTCGGCTGCCGGCTTGACTGAACCACGCCTCCAGGTCATGGCTACAACAGGTTATTTAATCTTTTGTTAATTAAATAGTTAAAAAGATTATTCGCGCGGACCCGCAATGCCCGTCGTGCCGATACGTTAGTACTAGCGGGGATATCGTGCGCCCACGGCACGGCCCGCCCGCAGACCCGCGGGCACCGCTACGCCCTGCCGCCCGCACGCCGCTCAGAGAGGGTGTCATCATGTTCGCTCAGGCCGTTCTCACGCTGCTCGCCTTGTGCTTCTCCGGTCCGATCGCCCAGACCGCCGACCAACCCGCCGAACCCCGTGAGGACCGCCCCCGCGAGGAGCGGCGCGGCGATCGCGGCCCCCGTGGGGAGCGGGGTGACCGCAGCCCCCGCGGCGGCTGGGGCGAGGAGTTCCGCCGCGACCGCGAGCGGTTTCTCCGCGCAACCCCCGAGGAACGCCGGCAGATGCGGATGGAACGCTGGGTCGAGATGACCGCCCGCAATTACGACCTCAACGAAACCGAGAAGGCCACCGTTCGCAAGGAGATGGAGGCCATCGCGGCCGAGCGCCGCGCTCAGATGGGCGCCGACGCGGAGGAATACGACAAGCTCCATGACCGCATGATGGAGTTTTTCGCCCGGCAGCCCGCCACCGACGGCCCGCCCGACCGCGAGGCCTGGCGCCGGGTCTGGGAGGATCCTGAGTTCCAGGAGGTCGGCCGACGCATCCGCGAGTTGGACCAGAAGTACCCGTTCGATTTCATGGCCGCGGTCCAGCGCGTTGAGAAAGTCATCCCCCCGGACAAGGTCGCCATCGGCCGGGCCAGATGGGAGGAGCAGCGGAACCGTTGGGAGCAGGGCCGGAATCGCCGTGACCGCGAAGGCGGCGACCGCGACCGCGGCCCGCGCGGGGAACGCCGCCGCAATCGCCCTGGTCGCGACGGCGGCGAGAACCCGCTGGACGCCGCCGCTCGAGCGGAGGCTGAACGCCAGGCCGAGGCCCGCCGCCGCGCCGCCGAGGAGACGCCGGCCTCGCCGCCCCGGACCATGCATCCTTGGGAGAAGTACGTCGCCGATTTCATCGCCCGCTACGAGATGACCGAGGCCCAGTCCACCGCCGCCATGGCCATCCTGAAGGACGTGTTGAAACGCGCCGAGCAGATCGAGCAGGCCAACGCCCCCAAGATCGCCGCCGAACAGAAGGCCAAGGGCCCGGCCGCCGCGGAGGCCCTGGCCAAGGAACTGAACAAGCCCCTCGACAAGCTTTTCGAGGAACTCAAAGGCCGCCTCGACGGCCTGCTCACCGCCCAGCAACGCGCCAAGAGCAAGACCGTCTGACGCCGCCTCTGCCTCCGCCCGACCGGTCGGCTGCTCCCGCGGCCTCGCCCCGCCGCGCCGTCAATTCCGGCGGATCACCACCATCGTGATGTCGTCGTTCTGGGCGTGATCGCCGGTGAACCGCCGCACCCGCTGCCGCACCGCCGCCAGCAGCCCGCTCGGCGGCTGGTCCGCCGCCGCCTGCAACGCCTCAATCAGCCGCGGTTCGCCGAACATCTCGCGGCGAGTGTTTTCGGCCTCGGTGATCCCGTCGGTGTAGAGGAACAGCGTGGTCGGGCGGGCGGACAGGTCGATCACCGTGGAGCGGTAGGGAAAGTCCGGCTCGATGCCCAGCGGAATCCCGCCGTTCGCTTCGTCGTGCTTCACCACGGAACCGCCCCCGCCCAGCACGAAGGGCCGCGGGTGGCCGGCGTTCACGCAGGTGAAGGTGTACGTCGTCGGGTCCAGCAGGCCTAGGATCGCCGTGATAAAGCGGCAATCTCCCACATTGCGGCAGACCAGCCGGTTGATCACCCGCACCGCGTCCAGCAATTCCGCCCGCTCGCCCAGCGTCAATTGCACGGCGGCCTGAAGGTTGGCCATCAGCAGGGAAGCCGACACGCCCTTGCCCGACACGTCGCCGATGACCGCCGCGATGCGGCCGTCCGGGCGGGCGAAGTAATCGTAATAATCGCCGGAGACCTTCTGGCCGGGGTCGTTCAGGGCGTCGATGACCAGGTCGGGCCGCGCCAACGGCTGCGCCGGGAACAACTGCGTCTGGATCTGCCGACCCCACTGAAGCTGCAACTCGACCTCGCGCCGGTAGCTGATCTCCTCCAGCAGCCGGACGTTGACCAGGCCCATGGCCCCCAGCCGCCCAAGCGCGGCGAAGAAGTCGATGTCCTCCCGCGTGTAGCCGCCGGTGGAGGTGATCCGGTCGCCGTAGATGACGCCGTGGACCCCCTGCTGGTACTCCATCGGTACGCACATCGCCGAACGGATGTTGTTGGAGATCATGCTCCGGGTCGGGTCGGTCTCGGCGGTGTCGTTGATCAGCACCCGCTCGCCGTGCCGCAAAGCCCGCTCCAGCACGCTCCGGCTGATCCGCAGCTCGTCCGCCGGGCCCGCCCGCAGGTCGCGGGTCCGCACCCATTCCACCGGGCTGTCTCCGCCCGCCCACACCGCGATCCCGGCCCGCTCGAACCGCAGCGTCTCCACGCAGATGTTCAGCACCTCGCCCAGCAGGTCGTCGCGGTCGAACCGGCCCGTCAGCCGCTCGTTCAGCTCGTACAGCTTCTCCAGCCGCAGCCGCGGCAACTCCAGCCGCTGACTGGGCCGCCAGACGTTGCCCTCCCCGCCGCAGGTCTCCACGCCGTCGCTGACCACCACCGAAAGTTGCGGCTCGGCGGCCAACGTCAGGCAGCACCCGCCGATCTGAAGCCGGTCCCCCCCGCGGAGGCGGGCCACGCCGATCGTCCGGCCGTTCAGCAGCGTGCCGTTCTTGCTGCGCAGGTCCTCCACCCAGAAGCGGCCCTGCGGATCCTGGTAGATCCGGGCGTGTCGCCGGGACGTGGCGTGGTCTTCGAGCGGGACATCGACCGATGAATCCCGCCCGATCACCGCCTCCCCGGCGGTCAGCGGGGCCACGGTCCTGCGGCCGTCAGGATAGCGGATATGCAACTCTGCCATGGCAACGGTCGGTCCGCCGGGAGGCCACCCGGAATCGCCGCCATTGTAGCCGAAGCCGCCGCCGATCGCGATGCGGAGAAGGGCCTACTCGAAGGCCCGCGCGGCCACGGCGGCCAACCGCTGACGGGCATAGTCGCGGAACGGAGCGAAGGTGAGCGAATCCGCCCAGCGGCCGACGGAGTTCCACAGCAGGTCGGGATGCAGCAGCATGACCGTGGGTTGTCGCAGGTGGCACTTGCGGGCCGCGTAGCGGAGCAGCACCCGGTCCGTCAGCCCAACCCCCAGCTTGCGGAGCATGTGCGAGAAGAGAGCGTAAGGCTTCCGCGGGCTGGGTTCGGAACCGCCCCGCTGCTGCACGTTGCGGGCGATGACCAGCAGAACCAGCAGGACCGCCACAATGGCCAGAAAGAAGTAGAGGTTGCGGAAGTCGGTCGGCTCCGCGCCGGAACGCCGAAAGGCCCCTTGCAGCCCCTGAACCCGGGTGGCGTAGTCCACCTGGGCGGGCGAGGCCGCCGAGATCCACTGCATCAGAGACCACAGGAGGGAACTCATCTTCGCGACGCCTCCAGGGTCGCCCCGGCGGGGCGGACGACGTTCGGGGCCGTGGCCGGTTGGGCCTCACGCGGGCTGCGGGCCAGCCGCCGGACGACGTGCTGGGCGATGCGGGCGATTCGCGGATCGGGATCGTGCTGGCCGATGTCCTGCAACCGGCCCAGGATGGAAACCAGCTTCAACTGATCGGCGACCCAAAGCCCGGCGCAGCGGTGCTCGGCGCGCTCGTCGCGGAGCAGGCCCATCAGGGCCGTGGCGCCCTCGCCCACCTGGGCCCGCAGGAGGCAGCGGGCGGCCGCGGCGCGGATATTCGGGTCGTTCGACTCCACCTTGGGCAGCACCAGTTCGACCCGGCCCTTGGCCTGCATGCAGTCGAGGGCCTCGATGGCGGCAACCTGCACCAAGGGGCTGTCGTCGCCGAGGGCCCGCTCGAGGATGCGGCGACTGGTGCTTTCGCCGAGATGACCCAGGGCGGTGGCGGCGGCGGCGCGGACTTCGGCGACGGCATCGTTGGCGGCGGCGAACACTTCCTTCTGGAAGGACTCGGTCAGCCGCAGCGCGATGATGATCCGGAGGGCCCGGAGTCGCTCCATCGGCTGGGACGAAAGCAGTTTCATCTGCATCTGCATGACGAAGCCGGGGACATACTTGATGGCCAGCGGCCCGGCGGCCGCGGCGTCCTGGGGGTGGATCTGCTCGAGATGCTGCCAGAAGTCGTCGAACTCCTCGCGGAGGCCGGCCCGGTCGAGCAGGGCGGCCCAGGCCGCGGGGCGGTCCTTGCGGACCTGCCGGGCCTGGCGGGCCTCGCGGCGGCGGCGGAAGTCCAGCTCACGCTGGATGATCGTCGCCAGTTCGGGCCGCTCCTGGTCCAGCACGGAGCGCAGGGCCAGCGTGGCGGCGGGCGTGTCGATCCGGATCAAGGCCCAGACGGCCGCGCGGCTGACCGCCGGGTCGTCAAGCAGAAGGAGGTTGAGCAGCAGGGTGATCTTCTGATCGGGCGGAAGCCCCAGCAGGAGCAGCCAGCTCGGCATCAACAGGGCCGCGTCGAGCGGTAGCGAGAACACCGCATCCATCCCGTCCGTCAGCCACGCCAGGTGGCGGATGGTCTGGAACTGGCGGCGGACGGCGGGATCGCGGGCCAGCCAGTGATAGCGGATGAACTCGGCGAAGAAGGCGGCGTCGCGGCAGTTCAGCAGCGCGGGCAGGATCCGCCGCCGAACCTCCTGATGGCACAGGGCGACGTAGATAAACGGGGCCAGCCGCGGGGAGAGCGAGCCGGCAAGGACGTCGTTCATGGCCTGGGTGAGCTTGCCGAGCTTCAGCGTGCTCTGCTGGAAAAGGCTGTCCTCCAGCTCGCTGGCCACGAACATGGCCGCCTCGATGACCTCCTGGCGGTGGTGGCTTTCGTAGCAATGGAGGGCGTCGCGGAGGGCGGCCAGCAGGTGCTTCCGCTCCTCGCGGAGCAGGTGGAGGGTCTGGACGATCGGCCGCGAGAGGCTGCCGTCGGCCTCGGCCGCGTCGCGGAGCAGGGTGGTGGTCTCGGTGTAGGTGGCGTAATGGCGGTCGGCCAGGTCGCGGAGCGTCGCGGCGGCCTCGGCGCGGACGGAGGGCGCGCCGTCGTGCATCGCCTGGCCCGCGAGGTAGGCCAGTTGCAGGCAGCCGCTGCGGCGGATGATGGCCAACGTGTTGAGACGGGTCTGCACCACGCTGCTGCGAATATTGGCCCGCAGCGAGGCGAACAGCCGCGAGGTGTGGGCCACGATCCAATCCCGGCAGTCGGGGACCAGTTTGTCGAAGATGGCGGGCAGGGCCTCGAGGCCCGCGTCGGTGGCGTGCTCCAGCAGGATGGCGACGATCTCGGCCTGCAACTCGGGCGGGACGCGGGTCGCCGCGGCGACGAGGGCCTCGTCGGCCGTGGGGTCGCGGCTTTGCCGAAGCAGATCGAGAACGCGTGGATGTCCGGTCACCGGCCGAGGCTCCTTGCGCGAGGACAGGGCCTTGCTCTGAGCCAACTATCGGTCCGCCGACGCCGGTCGGTGAGCTACATCCAGTGTCGAATACAGTCTGGCAGGATCAGAGTGGCGGACCGACGGCCGGATAACCGGCCGCCGTTCGGGGCCTATTTGCGGAGTTCGATAACGTAGTCCATCGCCGCGCCGCAAGGATACGCCGTGCGAAGCGGCAAGCCGACTGTCCGCCGAACGAAACGGTTGTAGCGCCGCATCCACTCGTTGGGCAGCAGCCACACGTCGCCGATCCGGAACACCAGCGGCCAGACCAGGTTGCAGGAGTAGATCGCCGCGAGCCGGAGTCCCCGCCGCTCGAAGGCCCGCCGCCATTCCCCGACCGACCAGCGGTTGGCGCGGCCCCAGTTGCGGGCACGGAGGCGGCGGAGGGCCGCGGTGGCGATGCGGGCGTACGGGGAGGCCGCGTTCGAGGTGCTGAAGACGATCCGCCCGCCCGGGCGAACCACTCGGACGAACTCGTCAGCGGCGGCGGTGGGCACGGGGAACAGGTACATGGTCTTGTGGCAGACGACGGCGTCGAAGGAGGCGTCGGCGAAGGGGAGGCGGTCGCCGGAGGCGGCGAGGATCCGGTCCGGCCGGAGGCGGCGGGCCTGCCGGAGGGCGTCGAGGCTGAGGTCCAGCCCGACCGGGTCGAGGCCCCGCTCGGCGAAGGCGCGGAGGTAGCGGCCGGGTCCGCAACCGACGTCGAGCAGGCGTTCGCCGGGTCGCCAGGGGATCTCGTCGAGCAAGGCCCGGTCGAGTTCCTCCTGAAGGAAGCTGGGGGCCGAGGGCCTCCGCCACTCGCGATATTCCCAGCGGGCGCGGTCGGCGATCCGGCGGAGGAGGGTGGGCATGGGTCGGGCCTGTCGGTTCTGCTCGGGCCGAGCTGGTCGGCCTTTTCCTTTTCAGTATCGGCGGCGAGGGCGGCCGGCGACCCGTCGAGATCGGGCTGCGGCTGGTCGGGGTGGGGCGGGGCCGGTGCGGGCGGCGGGTCGCAACCAGGCCCGGTGGGGTATGGCAGGCCGTAGATTTCGGAGACCGCCGCGGCCAGAGTGGAGGAAAATTCGGCGCGGGTCCAAGGCCGGCCGTCGGGCTTGCGGCCATAGGGCGCTGTGGGGGATGGCCCGGTGTCGTCGTCCGCCGCGGCCCGCCGTCGGCTGCGGCGGAGCCGGGCGATCCTCTCCAGGGTCCGGAGCCGCTCGAGGGCAACGAGGTTCTTCTCGTGGGCGGCGTCCTCTTTCTTCAGTTCGCAGAGGGCGTGCAGGAGTTTGCAGATCGTTTCGGGCGGCAGGTCGCCTTTACGGACGACGGCGATCAGGTTGCGGAGCAGGGCCTCTTCGGCCTCGCCGCGCAGGGAGAGACCGTCGGCCGACGGGGCACAAGGCAGCAGCATGGAGAACACCTCCAGAAGAGCGGGAGAGACCAACGCGGGGAGGTACTTTGGGATATAGGCGCGCCGGGACGGGGGGTCAAGCGGCCGGTTGAGCCGCTGCGTCAAGCTGGTCGCAACGGAGAGTAAATTATTTAAATATAAAAGGTTAGAGCTTATCACGGGCCGCCGCGTCCCGCGAAGCAGGGGTCGAAGAGGGCCCCGGAAGGCGTCGCAGTCTGTTCACCTCGCCAGGCTCGATCCCCAGACCAAGGGGTACAGGGAATCGGTCCCCGTGGGTCGCGTTGGCTGCGCGAGGAGCGTCCGCGGCGGCGGTGAAGACCGTTAGTCGAGTCAAGGCCCGGCGAGCAGGGCGGCGAGGAAGCCGTCGAGGTCGGCGGTATTAATGGTCCCGTCGCCGGTGAAGTCCGCGGCGCAGAGCTGGGCGGCCGTCCAGCCGCCGGCCGGATACAGCACGATATCCACGAAGGTCTGCACGTCGAGGCCGTTCACCGCCGCGTCGCCGGTGACATCGCCGGCCAGGTAGCTGAGCCCCCAGCAGGGGCCGGTGTTGCGGGCCAGGAACTCCACGTCGTCGATGTTCCAGCCGGGGTAGGTGTTGGTGCCGTCGGTCGGACCGATGCCCCAGCGGACGTAGACGGTGGGCTGCCCGTCGGCGACGGCGGCGAGGCTGTAGGTTTGCAGGGACCAGGCGGTTTCGCTGATGGTGGTCGGCCCGTTCTGCCAGATCACGGTCCAATTGGTTCCGTCGTTGGAGGCTTCGATGGTGGCGCGGTCGAAATTGCCGTTCTCCACGCCGAGCCAGCGGCGGAAGCGGAGCTGGGTGTCGGCGGCGTGGGTGCAATCAATCGCGGTGGTGGTGAGGTAGAGCGTGGCGGGCATGTTGTTGGGGTAGTCGCCGTTGAGGTTGTAGCCGCAGACGTTGGGGCCGGTGTAGCCGCCGGTGGGGTCGCGGCCGTGCGTGCCGCCGCCGGTGGGCTGGCCGAAGGCCCACTGACCCTGCGTGGACCAGCCGGGGTCCGTGTCCATCGGGAAGCTCTGGAAGACCTCCAGCGGCCGGATGATGGTGAAGTCGGCGGCCGAGGCGTCTTCGGCGGAGTGTCCGTCGCCGTCGTGGGCCACGACCTTGACGCGGCACTGGGTGGTGGGGGCGTTGGGGACGGTCCAGGGGAAGACGCCGTCGTTCGGCTCGCCGAGGGCGATGACGTAGGGGTAGGTGACGCCGCCGTCGGTGGAGTAGTAGAGGTCGATGGCGGTAACAGCCACGTCGTCGGTGGCGGTCCAGGCGATGTTGCGGGACTCGCCGATCTGCCACTGCTCGCCGCCGTTGGGGCTTTGCAGGGTGACGATGGGGATGGGGTTCACGAGGGCCGGCACATGCATGACGATGCAGTGCAGGGCGCCGGCGGCGCCGATGATGCTGGTGCAGTCGATCTGCTGGATGGTGTAACCGGGCAGGGCGGCCTGGAAGGCGGCGAGGGCCTGGGCGTCCTGCGAGACGTTGAACTTGGGGATGAAGACG
Organism: uncultured Planctomycetaceae bacterium; assembly: GCA_964572385.1. Classification (GTDB taxonomy): domain Bacteria; phylum Planctomycetota; class Phycisphaerae; order UBA1845; family UTPLA1; genus CAZNFM01. Next base: position 33,333 of record CAZNFM010000018.1, read on the forward strand.
CGGTTGTTGACGAACACGGAGTTGGTATAGGTGTAGTGGGTGCCGCCGGTGTTCCAGCCGGGCGTGCGGTAGACGGTGTAGCCGCGGGCGGTCAGGTCGGCCACGGCGTTCTCGGTGATGGTGTAAGGCTGGCCGGTGGAGCTGGCGTACTGGCCGATCAGCACCTTGTAGTCGCCGAGGGGGAGCATCCACATGTCGATATGCTGGGTGGAGTCGAAGCTGGTGGGAAAACCGGTGTAGATGGTCAGGTCGACGTTCTGGTAGGCGAGGTAGTAGTCCTTCACCTGCTGGGCGGTCAGGCCCGGGTTTTCGGTGAGGATCAGCGTGCTCATGAAGGCGTCGCCGTTGCTGAACAGGTGGAAGTTGCCGCCGCCGTGGGTGAGGGGGATATCGTACTGATTGATGCCCCAGAGGGCGGCCACGTAGTCGTTCAGCAGGTTGTCGTTGGGGCGGGGTCGGTTGTAGGTGTGGTCGATGATGGCGCGAAGGCCGTCCTCGAAGATGAAGCGGGGTCCGTAGTCGCGGATCCACACGGTGTCGGTGGTGCGAACAATGAACTCGACGCGACTCATCACCGCGCCGGCGGAGTTGAGCGAGTTATAGACGCTCGTCTGCTCGGAAGCGGTGTCCACGACCATCCAAACCTTGGCGGAGGGGTCGTTGTTGGTGATGGAGACGGTCATCTCGGTGAGGATGTTGGTGTAACCCTCCCAGGCCATGAACAGGCCGGCGCAAGGCTCGTATTCCGCCGGGCACCGCACCACGCCGGTGGGAGGGGCGCGGCCTTCGCCGTCCCGCGGCTCGGGCTGCGGCAGCGGCAGGAGCCGCTCTTCGTCGGTCAGGTACTTGGGCAGGCCGTCGGGATACTTCGCCCGCTGGGGATCATGGCGGGCGTCGTCATCGGCCGGGGCCGGAGGAGTGATGATCAACAGACTGCACAGTAGGGAGAGACCGACCAGCACCAGGCGTCGCATTGGGATACTCCTGTTCCCCGGGTGAGGGTGGCGCGGACCTTCCGCGCGTCGACGGCTCGCCGCCCGCTCGGCCGGGTCGCCGCCTGAGCGGCGGGGCCGGACCGAAGAGGCTATTGCATTGTACTCCGGGTCGGCGGGATCCCCAAGAAGTCGATAGGAGTTGTCGTTAACCACCCGCGGGCGGGGGCGTCAGGCGGGGTGGTCGAGGTTTCGGACCTGCTCTTCGAGCCATTGGCTGAGGCGGTGGGGCGTGGGGATCTGGGCCAGGATGCCGAGGATCATGACGCCGCCGAGGGCCGGGGAGACCGCGTGGCGGTCGAGATAATAGGACACGGCCAGGAAAATGCCGGCGGCCTCGTGCAGCGCCGGCCCGACCAGGATCCGCAGGGTGGCGATGCGGATCAGGCCTTGAATGACGGTGTGGCGGTAGCGGTGTCGGGCGTCCGGATCGCCGGCCGGTGCGGGAGTGTTCTCCAGGGTGTGCCGGGTCCAGCGTCGTGCCGCGGTGTCGGCGAAACGCCGGCCCAGCCACGGCCCGGCAGGCAGGGCGAGGAGAGCGACGGCCCAGGCGATCCAGGTGATCGGCGACGGAGCGGCCTCGCGGCTGGATTGGGGGTCGGCGGCGGCTGGAGAAGGAGCGGGCAGCAAGGCGAAGACGACGATAAAGGCCAGCACGCTCATCGCCAGGGAGGCGGTCAGCACCTGCATGGTCCGAAGCTGGGCGGGGGGCATGGCGGGCTGCTCTGTCGGCGCGAACATGGAGAGTCTCCGGCTGGTCGGGGCGATCACTCGCCGAGCAGTTGGATGACGAGGGTCCGTTTTCGGGGCCGCGTGTCGAAATCGATCAGCACGACCTGTTGCCAGGTTCCGAGAGTGGGGCGTCGATCTACGAAAGGCACGGTCAGGCTCGGTCCCAGCAGCGACGCGCGGACGTGGGCATGGCCGTTGTCGTCATGCCAGGTGGCCTCGTGGGCGTAGGCGTCGTTCTCCGGGGCGAGCCGCTCGAAGCAGCGCTTGAGGTCGTGTTGGGCGAGGCCCGGCTCGAATTCGGTGGTGGTCAGCCCGGCGGTGGAGCCGACGACGAAGAGCGTGGCGACGCCGGAGCGGAGGTGGGAGTCGCGGAGGGCGTCGACGAGTTGGGGGGTGACGTCCAAAACCTGCGAATCGCCGCGGGTGTCGATCTGGACTTCGTGGGTTTCGACCATGAGCCAAACACTCCAGCCGCGGCGGCGGCGGGATTTCCAGGGGCCGGCCGCCGGTGGGGTCACTTGCCCGCCGGGGTCGGCGCCGGGCGGGCCGCGCGTTGTTTCGGCGGGGCGGGGGTTTCGGTGGATTTGATGCCGTCCTCGCCGAGCACCTCGCGGAGCCATTCGTTGAGCTTCTGGCTGCGGCGGACCCGTTCGCCGAGCGTGTCGCGGGTGTTGGCCGGCGCGGCGGGCGTCACGGCCGGCGGCGGCGCGGCGGGCGGGCGGGTCGGCGCGCCAGCTCGGGTTGCGGGCCGCGGCTGGGGGCCGGCCGGTCGAGCGGGGATCGCGGGGGCCGAGGCCTGGGCGATCGGCGGCTCGACGGTTTCCGCGGCGGCGCGGGCCTCTTCGGCGAGGGCCTGGCGAAGTCCCTCGATTTCCTGGGGCACGTGGCGGAAGAGGCTGTCGGCCTGGCTGAGTCGGGTGCGGAGGCGTTCGATCCGCGCGTCCATGGTGCCGTAGAGCTGGCGAATGATGCCGACGAGCTGACCGACGCGGGCCGTGTGGTGCTTGAGCTGCTCGAGTTTCTCGTCGGCCGACAGGCCCGCCTCGGCCAGGGCCGCGGTCTTCTCCTCGGCGTTGGCGCTGATGCCGGAAAGCTGCTTGACCGTGGTGGAGACCTTGGTCGAGAGCTGGGCCAGAGCGGCGGCGCGGCTGTTGGCTTCGTCGAGGAGGGCCTTGGGCATGGTGAGCAACTGGCGGGTCTGCTCGGTGACTTCCTCGGCCTTGCGGAGGATGGTTTCCATTTCCTGCCGGGTCTGGTCGCGGAGGGTCTGGGCCTGGGCGAGGGCTTCGGCGGTGTCCTCCTTGGCGCGGAGCATCTCCTGACGGCTGCCCGAGATCTGCTCCTGGAAGCGTTCGGCGTTGACGCGGACCTCTCCATGGAGGGTCTGGACTTCGCCGCGGATGGTGTCGGCGGTGGCTTCGGCGCGGCGGAGGAGGGTTTCGGCCTGTTCGCGGAAGCGTTCCGCGGCCTGGTGGGCCTGGAGGAGCAGGCTGGAGGCCTGTTCGCCGATTCGTTCGGAGCCGGACTGGGCCTGGGCGAGCAGTTCGTTGGCGCTGGTCAACAGAGAGGCCGTGCGAGCCTGCACCTGGTCGAGCAGTCCGGCGGCGTTGCGGCGGATCTGATCGGCGTCGTTTTCGAGCTGCCGGCGGAGCGCGAGCAGCCGTTCGTAGTTAGCCTGGGCGTCCTGCTGGGCGGCGGCGCGGAGCGACTCCAGGTGCTCGGTGACGCCGGCGGCGGTCTGCTGGAGCTGTTGCAGGGCGGCACGGGCGGCGTCGCCGAGCGTGTCGCCGGTGTCGACGAGGTCGCGCTGGATCTGGTCCGCCCGCTGGGTCATCTGGTTGAGGCCGGAGCGGACTTCGGCGAGGGCGGCCTTGCTCTGGTCGCGGAGGATCAGGACGGCCTGTTCGGCGTTGCCGAGGACGGCTTCGGCCTGGGCCTGGGTCCGGCTCATGCGTTCGCTGAGCACGGAGGCGACCGCGGCGGCGTCGTGGCGGATCTTCTCCGCTCCGGCGAGGGCTTCGCGGAGGCAGGCGTTCAGTTCTTCGCTGCCGCCGGCCACCCCGGCGCGAATCGATTCGCGGAGTTCGTCCACGCGAGCCGCGAAGTGCCGCGCCGCCGTCTCGGCCTGGGCGGAGATCTGCTCGACGCGGGCCTGGGCTTCGGCGAGCAACCGGTGATTCCGCTCCGCGAGGCCGGCGAGCTGTTCCTGATATTTCTGGATTTCCGCCTGGTGGCGGTCCTGGCAGTCCTCAGCCCGCTCCTGGACCATGGCGACGGACTGCTGGAGGCCGGAGTAGATGCGGTCGGCGGTTTCGGCGGCGGATTTCAGTTCGGCTTCGAGGGCCTCGATGATCCTGGCCCCGCGGCCTTCGGCCCCGGCGATGTAGTCGCCGGTTTCACCGATCAGCTTGATGACCTGCTGCCGCAGGTTCTGGCGGTGTTTCTCGACGGTGGGTTCGAGTTCGCGGCGGGCTTCCTCGAAGCGGCGGGCGATATCGGCCTTGAGCCCGGCGGCGCTGGTGGACAACGCGGCGATCTCCGTCTTGTGGGCCTGGAGATCGGTCTGGAGGGCTTCGCGGGTACCGGCCAGTTCCTGCGCCGCCTGGCGCACGAGGGTTTCCAGTTCGGCGCGGCTGCGATCGGTGAGGAGCCGCGTCTCCTCCAGCTTGTGCTGGAGGTCGCTGAGGGTGCGGACGCCGTCGGCGATGGCCGAGTGGCAGAACTTGGTGGCGTTTTCGGTCTGTTCCGTGACACGGGCCTCCAACCCGGCGAGCAGGGAGGCGGATTGCTCGCGGGTGCGGACCAGTAGTTCCTGCACTTGTTCGAGGAGGTCGTTGGTGCGGGCCCGTCCGGCCTCGGCCTCGGCGAGGATCTGCTCGCGGGTGGTGACCAGGGATTGGCGGGTGGCCTGAAACTCCAACTGCGCCGCCGAGGCCATGTCCAGCAACTGCCGGTGGGATTCCTCCACGCGGCGGCGCAATTGCTGCATGAAGGACTCCAGGGCGGCGTTCTGCTCGTCGGCGCCGGCCCGGGCCCGCTCGCGCAGGTCGCGGAGTTGCTCGGAGAGCAGGCGGGTCTGCTGTTCGACGCGGCCCAGCATCTCGCCGCCTTGGGCGTTGACCTGTTCGTAGCGCTGTCTGGCCTGCTCGATCAACTCGTTGATCTGGCGGGAAGCCGCCTGAGCGCGGTCCTGCTCCCGCTGGATGGTTTCGGCGGCCCGCCGCGATTCGGCCTCGACCTGGGCGCGGACCTCGTCGAGGAGCCGGGCGGCCTGCTCGCGGGTGGCGGCGGCGTGCCGTTCCGCCTCGGCCATGGTCGCGGAGGCCTTCTCTTCCAGAGCGGCGGTGAGGCGACCGGCCTCTTTCAGGGCGTCGGCCGCCTGATGGCGGAGCTGGCGGGCGGATTCCAGTTCGGTCTGCTCCTGGGTCATCAGGGTGCGGGCGTGGTCCTGGTGCAGGGAGGCCTGGGCCTGCATGTCGGAGAGCACCTGTCGGGCGGCATGGGCGGCGGCGGTGATTTCCTTGAGGGTGTCCGTGGCCTGCTGCCGCATCTGGCGGGCCGCCTCCAGCTCGGCCTGGCTGTGCTGCTCCAGCTCGGCGCTCCAGGTCTGCGGGAGAGTGGCGGCTCCGTCGCGGACCTCCATGAGCAGGGTGCGGATCTGCTCGCGGAGTTCGGCGGTTTGTTTCTGGGTTTCGCTCAACTTCTCGGCGGCCTGCTGTTGCATCCGCTCGGTGGAGTGGCGGGCCTCGTCGAGCATCTGGCGAAACTGCTGGTTGATGGCGGCGGTCTCGGAGCGGGCGTCGGCGAGGAGGGACTTGAGCTGATCCTGGACCCGCTGGGTGGAATGCTGCACCTCGTTTTGCAGGCTCCGCATCCGGGTTTCGGCCTGCTGGGTTTCGAGGGTGGTGTGGTGCAGCATGTAGGCGGCCTGCTGGCGGATGGCCCGCACGGCCTCCAGTTCCGCGGAGAGGTCGGCGGAGGCGACCACCGTGGGGGGCGGCCGGTCGAACAGGCGGGGCGGAGTCTCGGCGTCGGCCGGCGGGGCCGGCTCATGGCGACGGGGTTCGCGGCGGGGCGGCGCGGCGGCGAGGGGTTCGGCCGGGGCCTCGGCGGAGTTGAGCAGCTTGCGGGCCAGCGGGCCTTGCGGGGCGTTGCGAGCGGTCGAGGCGTGGAGGGCCATCATCTGCTCGACGACTTCGTCGATCAGGCCCGCGCCGATCCGCTCGGTGGATTCGGTGTAGGCGGCGAGCAGGGCGTTGTCGCAAATCTGGTTGATCAGGCGGGGAATGCCCTCGGAATGATGGTAGATGGTGTGGAGGGCGTCCTCGGTGAAGATCTCGGCGCCTTCGGGGAGTCCGGCGATGGCGAGGCGGTGGCGGATGTACCCGATGGTGTAGCTTTCGCTCAAGGCCCCGAGGTGGAAGGTGCGGAAGATCCGCTGGTGCAGTTGGCGCATGGAGGGATGACGGAAGGCCTCCTGCAATTCGGGCTGTCCGAGCATGAGGATCTGGAGGAGTTTGGCGTCGTCGGCTTCGAGGTTGCTGAGCATGCGCAACTCTTCGAAGGTTTCCATGGGCAGATTTTGCGCTTCGTCGAGGACGACGACGGCGACGCGGTCGCGGGTGTACTGTTCGAGGAGGAATTCCTCGAGCAGGCGGGACAGTTCGCCGGCGGAGGCGTGGTCGTCGACGTGGAGGCCGAATTCGCGGCAGAGCGCCCAGAGGAGTTCGCGGCCGGTGAGGCGGGTGTTGCTGATCACGGCGGTTCGGGCGGAGGAGCCGAGGCTGTTGACCAACATGCGGCTGAGCAGGGTCTTGCCGGAGCCGATCTCGCCGGTGACGAGGACGAAGCCCTTGCGCTCCTGGGCGGCGTAGAGGAGCGAGGCGAGGGCTTCTTCGTGGTCCGGGGTGTTGAAGAAGAACCGCGGATCAGGGGTGTTGTTGAACGGCAGCGTTTTGAGACCGAAGAATTCGCAGTACATGCCATGCTCCTGCCGGCGTCGCGGAGACCGCCCAGGAAGGCGGCATGCGCGAAGCCCGTCCGACGGCCGCGCGAGGGGCGCGCGGCATCTTCCGGGATCTTGCGCCCGCTTCTCAGTTATCGGATGCCGCGGAAAGGCCGCTTGACGCGAAGAAGTCGTTATGGCAGCGGAAGTAGCGACACGCCGGAACCGGCCCGATCAGCGGTCTCTCCGGTGGTTCGCCAGCTCGATCGCGGGTTGACCATAGCATGACGCGGGGCTGGACGGAGCGCACCGCGTGTGGCATGGTCGATGTGGGGCGGGGTTATTATCGCTCTTTGGCCGTGGGGCGGGGAATATTGGATACTTGCGTGTGGACGGCGCGAGTCTGTCGAGGGCGCTGTCCTCTTCTATTCGCCGGGGGGATCACGCCGATGGACCGCAGTGCCCGCCATGGGGGAGCGTCGCTGGCATATCTAGCGTTGGGTCTCGCGACGGCGGCTCTGGCCGGGTCTGCCGGGTGCGGTGGCAGCGGTGCCGCGTTGTTTGGGGATCTGCTGGGCGGCGTGGGGGGCTTTTTCAATGCTGTCTCGCCGGCTTGGAGCCGTGGCGGCAGCACGACTCTACTGCGGCGGCTGGTGGATAGCGACCATGACGGCCTGCCGGACGCTTTTGACCTTTATCCCAACAATCCGGATTTCGATGGCGACGGGATCCCGGACGGATACGACGAGGACTGGGACGACGACGGCGTGCCTAACTGGCTCGACCCAGATCTGCTGACGGCGGACGCGGATGAAGACGGTGTGCCGGACCTGCTGGATCCGGACCCGCTGAACGCCGACGCGAACGCCAACGGCATCCTGGACGGCTACGAGATCGATTCGGATGGGGATGGGATACCCGACCTGCTGGACCCGGACCCGTTGGATCCCGACGAGAACGGGAACGGCATCCTCGACGGGTTCGAGGTCGATTCCGACGGCGACGGGACGTTGGACGCGTTGGATCCGTACCCGAACGATCCCGACGCCAACGGCAACGGCGTTCCGGACGGGCTGGAGCACGATGCGGACGGTGATGGTCTCTCGGACGCGGTCGACCCGGACCAGAACAACCCGGACACCGACGGGGACGGGATCCTCGACGGGCTGGACGGAAATCCGCTCGATCCTGACGCGAACGGCAACGGCGTGCCGGACGGCGAGGAGACGGACAGCGACGGCGACGGGCTGATGGACGCGTGGGATTCGTATCCGGACAACCCGGACGCGAACGAGAACGGGATTCCGGACGGCTCGGACTCTGAATACGACGACGACATGGATTACGGGTTGCCGGTCGGGGGGGAGTCCACGGACAGTGACAGCGACGGCCTGCTGAGCTCGCTGGATCCCGACGACGGGAACCCGGATATCGACGGGGACGGTTATCCGGACGGGGCCGACCAGGATCCGTTGAATCCGAACGTGCACTGAGCGGGCGTTTGTCGAGCCTGGCGCAATCTCCGGGGTGAGACCGAGCGGCCTCCAGGGCCGGATCGGCCGCGGCCCGTTGCTCTGGACATTTCCGCGAAAAGCCGCGCTAATTCCGCCGTTCTAGTTGTGGATTCCCGCGAGAGAGCGTTGGCTCTCCGGCACACCTTCTCCAGGAGCATCCCATGTTTCGACGCGCGCAGATCGTCTTCACGGCGGTGGTTGTTTTTGCGAGTTCGCTGGTCGCCGGCGAGCGGCGGTATCCGTTCGAGCAGGCCAAGCTGGACAACGGCCTGACGGTCATCACGCTGGAGGACTTCTCGTGCCCGGTGGTGGCGGTGCAGGTGTGGTACCACGTGGGGGCGAAGGACGAGGATCCGGCGCGGCAGGGTTTCGCCCATATGTTCGAGCACATGATGTTCCGGGGCACGGACAACGTGGGCGTGGAGGAGCATTTCAACCACATTCGCCGGGTGGGCGGGGACTGCAACGCGTACACGAGCTGGGACCAGACGGTCTATGTGCAGACCGCGCCGAGCAACCAGTTGGAGCTGGTGTTGTGGCTCGAGGCGGAGCGGATGACCGCGTTGAAGATCGACGACGAGAACTTCACGACGGAGCGAAAGGTGGTCTGGGAGGAGTTGCGGCAAGGACACAATCGGCCGTACGGCCTGGTCGCGGAGAAGCTGCTGGCCGAGATCTACGGCGACCGGCCCTACGGCTGGACGCCGGGCGGGCAGATCGAGCACCTGGCCGCGGCGACGGTGGACGAGCTGGGGGCGTTCTGGGACCGCTATTACGTGCCGAACAACGCGGTGCTGGTGGTGGTGGGCGCGGTGAAGCACTCCGAAGCGCAGGCGTTGGCGAAGAAGTACTTCGGGTGGATCCCGCGGTGCCCGGACCCGAAGAGGGGCGTGGTGCCGCCGTGCACGCAGAAGGGACCGCGGACGATCACGATCAAGGAGGAGAAGGGGCCGCTGCCGGTCGTGGGCGTGGTGTACCGGACGGTCCCGGAGAATCACGCGGATGCCTTGCCGTTGGAGATCGCCATGGGGGTGGTGGGCGGCGGGGAGTCCAGCCGGCTGTACGAGGAGGTCGTCAAGGACAAGAAGATCGCCCAGGCGGCGATGGCGGGGGCGTTCGGGTTCGAGGCGGACGGGATCGCCGGGGCGGGCGGCGTGCTGCTGCCGATGACGACCAAGAAGAAGGAGCTGATGAACGCCGTCCGCGGGCAGTTGAAGAAGATCGCCGACGAGCCGATCGCGGAGGAAGAGCTGGCCAAGATGAAGAACCAGATGCGCCGGAGGGAGATCGAGGGGGCGCTGACGGTGGAGAACAAGGCCAGCCTGCTGGGGCAATACGCGGTGATCTACGGTGACGCGGAGCGGATCAACCGGCGGCTGGAGGAGATCGACGCGATCACGCTGGAGGACGTGCAGCGGGTGGCGAAGAAGTATCTGACCAAGGATCGGCGGATCAGCGTGCTGGTGGAGCCGGCGGCCGGCGGCCTGGGGGCCTTGTTCGGCGGCAAGGAGGAGAAGCTGCCGGAGGAATCGGCCAGCAAGCCCGCCGAGAACCGCGTCGCCCCGCGGACCGGGCCGAAGGCGGAGGCGAAGCGGCCGAAGGATTTTCCGACGCAGGCGCCGGCCCGGGGGCCGTTGGAGGAAATCCCGGAAACGCCGTTCACGGAGAAGACCCTGGGCAACGGCCTGAAGGTGGTGGTGGTCGAGAATCACGAAGTGCCGATGGTCTGGGGCATGCTGGGCTTCAAGAGCGGCGCCTGGACGGAGGAGAAGCCCGGCGTGGCCGCGACGGCGATGAGCATGTTGACCCAGGGCACCAAGACCCGCGACTCGAAGCAACTGGCCCGGATTCTGGAGACCAACGCCATCGAGCTGAGCGGTTCGGCGAACATGGACACGGCCAGCCTGTCCTGGTCGGCGATGCTGCCGCAGCTTGATCTGGCGATGGAGCTGCTGGTCGACGTGCTGCGGAACCCGACCTTCCCGAAGGAGGAGTTCGAGATCATGCAGTCGCAGCAGCGGATGGGCCTGCTGGTCTCGTCGAAGGAGCCGGGCTACCTGGCGGAGCGGGAGCTGCGGCGGCGGATGTTCGGCGAGCATCCGTACTCGCGGACGCCGCAAGGGGAGCTGGAAGACCTGGGCCGCATCACCCTCGACGACCTCAAGGCGTGGTGGGGCCGGCACCTGCGGCCGGACAATGCGGTGATCTACGTCGCCGGCGACATCACCGCGGAGAAGGCCTTCAAGCTGGTGGAGAAGCACCTCGGCTCGTGGAAGGCGGAAGGCAAGTATGAGCCGCCCGCTCTCGCCCAGATCCCCGAGAGGCAGAAGACGCACATCTACTTGGTGGACCAGCCGGGCTCGACGCAGAGCCAGATCCGCGTCGGGCATCTGGGGATCACGCGGCGGGATGCCGGGTATTTCGTGTCGCGGGTGCTGGGGGACATTTTCGGCGGGTCGTTCAACAGCCGGCTGAACAAGGCGATCCGCGTGGAGAAGGGCTTGACCTACGGGGCGGGCGGCGGATTCATGCCGTCACGGTTCGCCGGGACGTTCCGGGCCAATACCTTCACCAAGACGGAGAGCACGGCCGAGGCGGTGCAGACCATCCTCGACGAGATCAAGAAGATCCGCACCGAGCCGGTCACGGCCGAGGAGCTGTCCGACACGCAGGCGTACATCGTCGGCTCGTTCGCCGGGGACCGCGAGACGCCGATGTCCGTGGTGCGGGACCTGTGGATGATCGAAACGCAGCAACTGCCGAAGGATTATCTGCGGAAATTCCTGGCAGGCATCAAGTCCACCACGGCGGAGAGCGCGCTGGAAGCGGCCAAGCAGTTGATCGACCCGGACCATTTCATCATCGTGGTGGTCGGCGCGGCGGACCAGGTGAAAGAGAGCCTGGAGAAGATCGCCCCGGTCACGGTGGTAAGGAAAGACGCATCCGAGGACGGCGGGAAGAAGGCCAAGGACGAGCCGGGGAAGGCGGCCGAGCCGGGCGAGGGCGAGGAAGCCGACGGGGACACCGACGACGCGGGCGAAGCCGAGGAGGATTGAGGCGGGCGGTTTCGGCAGGTGTAGGTCGCTGGTTAGGGCGCCGGGCCGAGCCGGTCCGCCAGCCAGGCCGCCGCCGCCGCGGGGTCGTGTCCGCGGGCGGTGACCAGCCCGTCGTAACGGGCGTCGCGGAGCGCGGCGGCGACGGCGGGCCAGTCGATCGTCGTTTGGGCGGGGCGGCCCGCCGGGGCGGGCGTTTCCAGGCTGAGCGCGGCCAGCCGCCAACCCAAAGTGCGGATCCAGTCCGGAGGATGGGCGAGGTCCGCGGTCTCGGTGAGATCCAACCAGGCCCCGACCCAGGGGGAATTGATCCGGTCGAAGAAGTCGCGGGCCTCGGGAGGCGAGGCGAGGAAACCCCGCCGACCGACCGCGGCGGCGAGGCGGACGGCCCGGGCCTGGGCCTCGAAGCGGAGATCCAGCAGGGCTTCGAGGGCCAGGTGGATGACGTCGTCGTGGCACTCCGGCGACCCATGCGGCGGGTCCGCGGGCCGGACTTCGAGGCGGAGCGTAGCGGCGCTCCAAGCGCGGGCGATATCGAGCGCGGCGACCACCTGCCGCCGGGCGGCGCGGCGGGCGTCGGGCGAGGCCGAAGTCAGGCACTCGGCGGGGGTGCTCGCCAGGGTGAGCGAGCGGACGGCCGCGGCCGGCGAGGAGGCCGCCGGGGCGGGTTCGATGGCGTCGGCGGCGAGGGTTTCGAGGGTCGGCGGCCGCAAGACCAGATCGACGGCGGTGAAGCCCAGGGCGGCGCCGCGGGCGAGGATCTCGCGCGGCGAGGCGTCGGGCAGGCAGCGGCTGTCGAGGGCCGGCGTCAAGGGCATCCTCCCAGGGCGAGGGCCTCTGCCAACGTAAGAGCAAACGGCGGCGTGTCAACCGGGCCGGGCGCGAGTCGAGGCGGAGGGGTGGTTGGCTACTGCCGCCAGTACAGACGCAGCGGGGCGGCCCCGGCACGGGCCAGGTCGAGGCCGCGGGCTTCGCGGTTGAAATCGGCCATTTCGGGGAGGTAGTACACCGGCGTGCCCTCGGCCCGCATCCGCTCCAGTTCAGCGGGGCCGAGCAGGTAGAGGAAGCGGGCGGTGGCCGGCGGGGACTCGCCGAACCGCACCTGGATCTGCGGCAGCCAGTAGCCGACCACCACCACGCTGCTCGGCGGCAGGGCTTCAGCGGCACGGACGACGCGGTCCACGAAGTTCAGCCCGTGCCAGCGTTCGAAATGGTCGTGCAGGACCGGCCCGCGGGTCAGGTCCAGGGTGAAGGCCTGTCCGGCGACCGCGAAGGAAACGGCCCATGACGAGCGGGCAGAGGGCGGGGCAGCCCCGGCGCGGCCGAGGTGGCAGAAGAACGCCGCGAGGCACAGGCCGGCGCAGGCCCACCGGAAGGGGCGGCGCGGCAGCAGCTTGCCCAACAGCAGCAGGACGAACGGCACCGCTGGAAGGAGATAGCCCGTCTCGAGCGGCAGCCGCAGATAGGCGGCGGCGTACAGGATGACGGCGGCCAGGGCGGCGATGATCGGCGCCCGGTCGGCTCCGAGCGACCGGCGGGGCGGTGCGGGGTGGCGCAATCGCCCGACCACGGCCGCCAACACACCCCCGGCGATACCCAGCAGACCGACTAGGCCCCACACGTGCAAGGTGGCGCGGGACAGGACGGTGACCAGGTCGGGGTAGGCGGGCGGCGAGTAGAACGAAAGGAAACCCATCCCATACTTCGAGACCACCGGTTGGAAAGCCGCTCCGGCGACCGCTATCGTCGCCAGGACGAACGTCGTCAGCCGGCGAACGCGGGATGACCGCTCGCCTCCCAAAGCCACGACCAGCCCGAGCGGCAGCAGCATCAGAGCGGACGTCAGGCGGCAGGCGACGGCGGCGCCGAGGAGCAGCCCGGACGCCACGGGGCGGTCGAGCAAGGTCAGGTGAAAAGCGGCCATGATGAACGCCAGCGCCCAGACGTAGTCCATCGCGGTCGTGCTGTTGATATACACGACGGGCGTGAGGGCAAAGGCCAGCCCGGCGAGGAGGTGGTGCGGCACGGCCAGACGCTTGAGGGAGAGCATGAAGCCGGCGGCGGCGGCGACGCTGAAGAGCGCGGTGCAGAGATTGACCACGATGGGTCCGCCGCGCCAGAGCAGCGCGCAGGCGAACTCCGGGAGCGGATAGCCGGGCAGGCGGGAGGCAACGTACTCGCCGGTGAGGTCGAGGTGTCGGGCGGCGCGGATCAGCTCCCAGGCGTCCGGGTCGTTGCCGTAGCCGGCGTCGAGGAAGGGCAGTCGGGAGGCCAGACAGAGGGCGAGGGCCAGCCAGAAGAGAAGAGTCTGTCGCAGAGGGTCGGTCGAAGGAAGGGGCTGACGGCAGTCGCCCGGTGCCGGCGTCATGGCTGGAATGTACCGAGTGGGTGGGTTGCCGGCTACGGACGGCTTCGCCCGGGCGGAGGCGGGGGTCAGGCGGAGAGGGCTTCGCGGGAGACCAGTTCCATCATGTCCACCTTGAGGCTGCGGATCCGCTCGTCCTTGTAGAGCCAGGTGGGGTAGCGGCGGGTGGGCGGAGCGATTTTCGTGGCGTGGGCGAGGATGAAGGCGTTCCAGTAGGGTTCGGGCAGGCCGAAGCCTTCGCGGAGCCCGGCCACCATCCGCTTGAAGAACCAGCGTTTCCACCATTTCCAGTAGACCGGCGGATCGGGGACGATCGAGGTCAATACGTCCACTCGCCAGCCGGTGCCCGCCAGAAGGTCGGCGATCTCCGGCGGGGTGTACAACCGCCAGTGCCCCTCCGACTCGGGCCAGTGGAGGCGCATGGGCATGGGGAATCCGCGGAGGACGGAATGGGTGGCCTGGAAGCTGATGGCGTTATCCGTGACCAGGCTGACCACCGCGCCGGGGGCGGAGACGCGGTTGATCTCGTAGAGGGCGAACTCGGGATCGTGGCGGAGGTGTTCGAGGCAGCCCCAGAAGACGACGAGGCCGAATTCGCCGTCGGCGAAGGGGGCCGGCCCGCGTTCGATGTCGTGCTCGATCAGGGTGAAGGGGAAGTCGATCTCGGCGTTGGGGTGGGTGCGGGAGAGCCGCAGCGGCCGGCCGGGGCGATGGCGCGGGGCGGAGAGGCAGGTGATTTCCTTCCAGCCGAGGGCGCCGGCGAGGAAGGGAACCTCCAGGCCCCAGGAGCCGACGACGAGGCAGCGGGGGTTATCGGCGGCGCGGGGCAGTCGGCGGAGGGATTCGTGGAGTCGCTCGGCGTGGCAGAGCAGGTAGCGGGTTTCGCCGGTGGCCTCCAGGGGGCGGTCCACCCACTCATCCTCGACCAGCCAATGCAGGGTTTGACGAACGGGTCGGGAGTAGGTGGCGGGCGGTTTGTGCGCCATGCGCGGGGACTCCGGTGTCGGCGGCGTGGGCGGCCTTGTTCGGCATCTGCACCGCTTCCCTGCGGTCGCGGCTTCGGGTTGCCGGCGCGACGCGGGTGGCCGATCCGGCCGACCTATCCTAACTATCGACCATTCAAGGCGTTGGCCTGAAAGACGGACGGCGGCCCGGCCCAGGTGGCGGGCAGGCCGGAGCCGGGGCGGCACCACGACGGGACGGACGGCGGTGCTTCGTCAGGGGTTGCCGCGGCGGCGGGACGAACGCGGTCAGTCGCCTTCGTATTCGGCGTAGGTCTTGGCCGTTTCCCAGACGCGGACGCGGCGAAGGCGGGCGGGGCTGAGCTTGTCCTCCAGCAGGCCCCAGATGGTTCGGGCGATGTTTTCGACAGAGGGGTTCTGGCGGGCGAACTCGGCGGTGTCGGCGTTGAGGTGTTTGTGGTCGAAACGGTCGATGACCTCGCGGACGACAATCTGCTCGAATTGCGGCAGCGGCAGGACCCGGCCGGTGGCCTCGGCGACGGGTCCGGCCACGGTCACCTCCACGCGGTAGTTGTGGCCGTGGCCGTGGGGGTTGTTGCACTTGCCGAAGAACCCCCGGTTGTCGTCGGGAGACATTTCCGGGACGTGCAGCCGGTGGGAGGCGGAGAACTCGAAACACTGGGTGACTTCGACCATGGCCGGCTCCTGGGCGTGAACGGCGTAGGACAGGTACGGGGTGGTCCAGAGGCGGAGGGACTCCACGGACCAATCGGGCGGCGGCCGCGGGGGTCCGCCGCAGGGCGGCAAGGGCGGTGGGCCGCCGTTGTTTTTCTGTTCGGCCAGTTGGCGGCTCACGGCGGCGTGGAGGTCGGCGACGAGGCTTTCGCCGGTGAGCCCGACGCCTTCGGCGCTGAGGCGTCGGGCGGCAAGGGGGATGGCCTGGCGGCGGAGCAGGGCGTCCAGCTCCTGGATGTTCACGAGATAACCGGTGACGGAGTCGGGGACGCCGGAGACCACGATCCGCAGCACGAGATAGGGGGCCACGCCGACGGCACTGGGCCAGCCGCCCCAGGAGTTGGTGACCGGCAGGGCGCCCTGGAAGCCGTCGGTTCCATGCGCCGCTTTGGCCCAGTCGCGGTCGATGGAGAAGCGGACCTCGCGCATGAGCCGGACGCGGCCGGTACGGGAGGAGCGTGGGGGGGCAGGGGGCATGGCGGGTTCTCGGTCCACGGCGGCGACCACTCCGCCGCCGGTTCAACGCCCGGGCCTGGCCGCGAGCGGGTTGTCCGACAGGCTCACGCGGAGCGCCCGAGGGCAGTCCGCTCGTTCCGCGGGGCGTTCATAGTGTAGTTCACCGCGGAGCCGGCGGCCAACCCAGGGCGGGTCGGCCGCGCCGCGGCGGGTGCGGAGCGGTCAGAAAATGAAGTCCGTGGAGAGGAACTTCGAGTGCCGGCCGGTGACGATGCCGGAGAGGATGCAGGCGTTGGCGTCGGTGGCGCGGGCGGCGTATGATGACAGGTCGTAGCCAGATACTGAATTGCTCGTTGGCGACTGAGGCAAAGGGTAATGAGACAACGGAGAGGACCGCGTCCATGACTGCGGAAGTGGCCGTGATGAACAAGCTCGCCGTCGCACTGGCGGCGGATTCCGCTGTGACGGCGAGTCTTGCTGGCGGCCCCAAAATTTACAACACCGTTAATAAGCTTTTCACGCTGTCGAAGTACGCCCCGGTTGGAGTGATGATCTACGGCAACGCGGATTTCATGGGCATTCCGTGGGAGACAATTATCAAACGATTCCGGGAGAAGCTCGGAACAAAGCAATTCAGCGAGCTAAACGAATACGCAACCGAGTTCCGTCGCCATCTGGTGGAAGACACGCCGTTCATCACCGACAGCGGCAAAGACCAGTATGTCCAGGACTTGATGCGTGCTTTCTACGGCCGCCTGATTCGCGAAATCAATCAGCAAGTCGACGAGACACTCAAAACAACGCAGACGATCGAACCAAGTCGGGTCAGCGAGATTGCTGCGGATGTGATCCAACGTCACCGTTCGAAATTGCAAGGGGTCCCCGACCTTCCCAGTATCCCCGACGAGTTCGACGCCCTATCGCGCGAGCGGTATCGGCCTCAACTGAACATGGTGATCGAAGCACAGTTTGAGCAGCTTCCGCTCAATCCGACCGCACGCAAGGCACTGGTCGAGATCGCGATGCTGTGCCTCAAGAAGCAAGTATGGAGTCCCGGGAGATCCGGCGTGGTCATCGCCGGGTTCGGGAAAGACGAGGTATTCCCGCGCCTGAGGTATTTCGAAGTTGATGGAGTCGTGTGTAAATTCCTACGTCTCGTACCTGGAGACGAGATTGACATCACCGTCGCTCAGAATGCCGTCATTGTCCCATTTGCGCAACGCGATGTGGTTTCCACCTTCATGGAGGGCTTGGATCCCGCTCTGATGACGCTACTGAAGGAGCTGCTGAGGGCCACATTCACCCAACTGCCGGATGCCATTCTGTCGAGCTTCCCCAGCGGCAGCATCAGCCCCGAACAGTCCGCATGCCTTCGACAGGAAGTTGCGAAGATGGGTGATCCGATGTTGCAGGAGATTCAGCGGTTTGTGCGGGAGCACCACGTCAAGCCCATTGTTTCCGCAGTCGGCGTGCTTCCCAAGGACGAGCTTGCCGCGATGGCCGAGGCCCTCGTGAATCTGACGTCATTCCGACGCCGGGTTTCGACCGATGCCGAAACCGTCGGCGGCCCCATCGATGTTGCCGTGATATCCAAGGGCGACGGTTTCGTCTGGATCAAGAGGAAGCACTATTTCCGCGCCGAGTTGAATCCTGGGTTTCTCGCGAACTACTATTCTCGGGAGGGCCACGAATGATCCAACAGAACTCTTCATCGCCAAAGGAGCCGATCCGGAGTATGCGGGAGTACGAGCTTCGCTACTTCCCGAAGCAGGCGGAAGAAGATGATCGCATGTCTCAGCCGCCCGAGCAGCGCGGTCGTGAACTCGCCAAGTCACTGCTGGACGACCTGCGGTTGCGATTGCAGGGAACGGACAGCCGCTCGTGAATCGCCATCCCGAACCGAAGTGAATACGACCAGCTTGATAACACTCAAAAGACGAAGTCCGTGGAGAGGAACTTCGAGTGCCGGCCGGTGACGATGCCGGAGAGGATGCAGGCGTTGGCATCGGTGGCGCGGGCGGCGACGAGGCTGCGGATGCTGAAGACACGGAGGGCGTCGGAGACGGAGAGCGTCCCTTCGGCGGAATCCTTGCGCCCGGTAAAGGGGAAGGTGTCCGGCCCGCGTTGGCACTGGCAGTTGAGATTCACGCGGCAGACCTGGTTGACGAGGGGATCGATCAGGCGGCTGAGCTGCCGGGGGTCGGTCCCGAAGACGGCCGCCTGCTGCCCGTAGGGGGATTTCGCCACCCAGTCAAGCACTTCCTGCTCGTGGTCGAAGGGCACGACGGGTACGACCGGCCCGAACTGCTCGACCTGGC
This sequence comes from uncultured Planctomycetaceae bacterium, assembly GCA_964572385.1. Classification (GTDB taxonomy): domain Bacteria; phylum Planctomycetota; class Phycisphaerae; order UBA1845; family UTPLA1; genus CAZNFM01. Next base: position 51,405 of record CAZNFM010000018.1, read on the forward strand.
AGATCTGCTGGTCGAGCCGGGCGGGGTAGACGACGGCGGGGTAGAAGAGGGTGTGGTCGATGACGGCGCCGCCGCGGTTGATCACGCGGGCGCCGCCGGCGACGGCTTCGTCCACCAGTCCCTGGAGCCATAGCGGCTTGTTCGGCTCCGGCAGCGGGGTGATCTTGACGCCGTCCTCCCAGGGCATCCCCACGGTCAGTCCGCCGACGGCGGCGGCGAGGCGGTCGCAGAAGGCGTCGGCCACCGGCCGCTGGACGAAGATGATCTTGATCGCCGTGCAGCGTTGGCCGTTGTAGGAGAGCGAACCGAGCAGGCACTCGGCGACGGCGAGGTCCAGATCGGCGTTGGACAGGACGATGCCGGCGTTCTTGGCCTCCAGCCCGAAGACGCAGCGGAGGCGGTTCGGGCGGGGGTGCTGGTGTTTGAGGATCGCGGCCACGCGGGCGGAGCCGATGAAGGCGAGCACGTCGATCCGCCCGCTTTCCATGAGCGGCCCGACGACGACCGGGCCTTCGCCGTAGACGGTGTTGACGACGCCGGGCGGGAAGGACTCCGCGAAGGCGGCGAGGAGGGGGGCATGCAGCAGGACGCCGTACTTGGGGGGCTTGAAGATGACGGTGTTGCCCATGAGCAGGGCGGGAATGAGCGTGGTGAAGGTTTCGTTGAGCGGGTAGTTGTAGGGGCCCATGCAGAGCACGACGCCGAGGGGGCTGCGGCGGATCTGGGCGACGAAGCCCTGTTCGACGGCGAAGCGGGCGCTGCCGCGGTCGAGATCCTTCAGGGCCTGGATGGTGTCGCGGATGTAATCGACGGTGCGGTCGAACTCCTTGGCCGATTCCGGCAGGGTCTTGCCGATCTCCCACATGAGCAGGCGAATGACCTCGTCACGGACGGCGGTCATGCGGGGGATGAAGCTCTCGAGGTGGCGAATCCGCTCGGCCACGGACATGGTGGGCCAGGCGCCGCGGCCGTGGTCGTAGGCGCGGCAGGCGGCTTCGAGGGCCTGGCCGGCCTCGGCGGCGGTCATCAGGGGGTAGTGGCCGAGCCGGAAGGGCTGCGGCCCCGCGCCGTCGTCGACGCAGACCGGCGAGAGCACTTCCTGACAGGGGCCGGCCCAGTCGTGGATTTCGCCGTTGATGAGGTAGCGGGCGCCCTGCGCGTAATAGCCCATGCGGACCGCGGGGGGCAGGTCGGCGGCTTTGGGGAAGACCGGGGCAGGCGAGTCGACACGCGTGCGCATGGGAAAGCTCCTGAGGCGGGTTTGCGGTCGCCGACGGCGGTTCGGGCCGGCGGCTGCGGAGATGATAGGGCCACGGGGCCGGGGATAGTAGTCGGCCTCCCGGTGGTGTTGCCGCATCGGGCCTACCCGGCGGTCAGGGCGGACCAGTCTTCGAAGAAGCGGGGATAGGTCTTGGCGACGCAGCCGGGGTCGAGGATGGTCAGGCCGGGCAGGCGGAGGGAGGCGACGGCGAAGCTCATGGCCATGCGATGATCGCCGTAGGTCTCGATCTCCGCGGCGCGCGGGGGCCGGGCGGGGTCGGGGGTGATGATCAGCCCGTCGTCGGTCTCTTGCGCGGCGACGCCCAAGCGCCGCAGCTCCGCGGCGGTGGCGGCGAGGCGGTCGGTCTCCTTGAGGCGGAGGTTGGCGACGCGGCGGATCACGGTCGGCCCGTCGGCGAAGGCGGCGAGGACGGCCAGGGTCTGCGTCGTGTCGGGCATGGCGTTGAGGTCCACGTCCACGCCGCGGAGTCGGCCGTCGGGCGGTCCCCAGACGGTGGTGGATTCGTGATCCTGCTCGACGCGGCAGCCCAGACGGGCGAGCACTTCGGCGAAGCGGGCGTCGCCCTGGAGGCTGTCGCGGCCCAGTCCGTCGATGGTGACGCGACCGCCGGAGAGGGCCGCCGCGGCCAGAAAGTAGGTGGCGGCGGAGGCGTCCGGCTCGACGTGGTATTCCGCGGCGGAGTAGGTCTGGCGCCCGGGGACGATGAAGCGCCGGGCCTCCGTCGCGACGGCGGCGACGCCGAAGGATTCCATGACGCGGAGGGTCATCTCGACGTACGGGGCGCTGGGCAGCGGGCCGGAGCATTCGATCAGCACGTCATCGGCCGCCGCCGGGGCGGCCAGCAGCAGGGCGGAGACGAACTGGCTCGAGTCGGGGCGGTCGAAGCGGGCCGTGCCGCCGCGAAGCCCGCGGGCCTGGATGGTGAGCGGGCAGTAGCCTTCGCGGTCTGCGTAGCCGATCATCGCGCCGAGGTCGCGGAGGGCGTTGACCAGGTCGCCGATGGGCCGCTGCCGCATGCGGGGCACGCCGTCGAGGCGATAGGCGCCGTGCCCGACGGCGCAGGCCGCGGTGAGGAAGCGGATGACCGTGCCGGCGTTGCCGCAGAAGAGATCGGCTTCCGTGTTGGGCCAGTAGCCGCCGCGGCCCTGCACGCGGGCCGCGTGGCGTGGCTCGTCCGTGTGGATGGGGATGCCGAGCGAGCGGAGGGCGTCGATCATGAGACGGGTGTCGTCGGCGAACAGGAGTCCGGCGAGGCGACTCTCCCCGCGGGCGAGGGCCGCGGCGAGCAAGGCCCGGTTGGAGAGGCTCTTGCTGCCCGGGGGACGGACAGTGGAGTCGATGGGCCGGTCGGGCGGGCGCAGCACGATGCGATCGGGGTAGTCCATCGGTGGATCCGTAGGCGGCGGCAGTCCGGGATTCACGGCCTCCGCGCCGCCGGGGCCGGGCGGAATCCGCCCGAATCGGCGGCTCGGGACCGGTAAACCGCAGTATATCGCGCCGGCCGGCGGCGGGGCACGGGCCGTGCTTGATTCGGTCCGGCCGCGGGTTACGATCCAATAGGGGGAAAATCCGCGGTACCGTCCGTTCGGCCCTGGTTGTCGTCTGGGGGAGCGGGCTGCCTTCCGTTTTCAAAGCCTATGGACCAGCCCTGTTCGGAGAAACCCGCCCCGCTGTCGCGCAACCAGGCCGTGGCGCATTCGTTGCGTCTGGTGGCGTGGACGGTGCCGGTTCTGCTGGTGGTGGTGGGAGCGGTGCGGCTGGTGCATCGAGCGTTCAGCGGGGACTCGGTGCGGATCGAGCATTTCGAGGAGTTCGTGATCTTTCTGGCGGGAAGCATGGCTTCGGCGGGTTTGCTGCTGGGCTTATCGGAGGCGGCGCGGTTTCTGCGGGACCTGCGGGAGTCGCTGATCCGGCTGGAGCAATTTCAGTATGAGCGTCGGGGGGCCGCGCGGCCGGCGGAGACGGAGCATCCGACGCGGATCGTCTCGCCGCCGTTGGCGAGCGGTTCGCCGGTCGCGGACGCACCGGGCGGCGGCGAGGGGCGGATGGCGGACGTGCTGCGGCTGCTGGAGGATATTCGGGACAACTCACTGCTGTCCGAGGCGGAGCGTCGGGAGAAGCGGCTGCGGGTGGCGGAGGAGGACCTGCGGCAGGCGGAGGCGGCGGTTCGCGGGCACGTGCAGCGCGGCGAGTTCGTGCAGGGTCGGCAGGTCGCGGAGCGGATGGTTCGGAAGTACCCGGGGGACGAGCGTTTTGCGCGGCTGATCAAGGAAGTGGATCAGGCCCGCGAGCGCCGCGAGGGAGACGACGTCAGCGCCGTGATTCGGCAGGTGGAAGACCTGATCAGCATCTCGGCCTGGCAGCGGGCGGGCGAGCTGGCCCAGCAGCTCAAGGACCGCTATCCGGATTCGGTGGAGGCGCGGCAACTCCTGCTGCGGATCGAGCGTGACCACCGACTGTTTCTGGATGAGCAGCGGCGGCGGATGTATGCGGAGATCCAGCGGTTCGTGACGCGGCGGCGCTGGGAGGAGGCCTGCGCGGCGGCGCGGACGTTCATCGAGCGTTTTCCCGGCAGCGAGGAGGCCGCGGCCCTGCGCGCCCAGATGGCCACGCTGGAGACCAACGCGGAGATCGACATCCGGCAGAAGCTGGAAGTGCGGATCATGGACTACGCCAAGCACGGCCGCTACATTGAGGCCGTCGAGTTGGCCAGGAAGATGATCGAGAAGTATCCCGAGAGCCCGCAGGCGGAGGCCCTGCGGGGTCAGCTTCCGCGTCTGGAAGAGCTGGCCAACGATCCGAACGCGCCGCCGGCCCGCATCCGCGTGGACGAGTGATCCGGCGTCGCCGGGCCGCTCGCCGATATGCCCCGTTCTTGTGCAGATCGTCGTCACTCCAACTTGGCGAGGCCGCCGCGGCGTCGTCGGGGCGCGGCGTGGCTGCGCCGGATCGGCGTGGTTTCAACCAGTCGAGCGGACGCGGGGATCTACCGTCCGTTGTTGCAAGCCCTGGCGGCGGAGCGGGACTGGCGCGTGACCTGTTTCGTGGGGGGCACGCACCACGAGGCTTCGTTCGGGGATACGGCGCGGGAGTTCGGCGAACTGGTCGGCGTGGAGGTCGTGCCGGTCCGGCATCAGGCGGCGGGCGATACGCCGGCGCGGGTGGCGGCCTCGGCGGGCCGGGCGGTGGCGGGTTTCGGGGCGGCGTTGGCGGCGGCGCCGGTGGACCTGCTGTTCGTGCTGGGCGATCGGACGGAGATGCTGGCGGCGGCCCTGGCGGCGACGATCCATCGGGTGCCGCTGGCTCATCTGCACGGGGGCGACCGCACGCTGGGGGCGTACGACGACGCGTGCCGGGCCGCGATCACCAAGTTGAGTCATATCCACTTTCCGGCGCTGCCGGAGCATGCGCGCCGCATCGTCGCCATGGGGGAGGCCCCGGGTCGGGTCTTCACCGTGGGGGCGTTGGCGCTGGACGACCTACGGCGGTTCCGGCCGCTCTCCACGCGGCGGCTGGAGCAGGCGCTGGGCGTGGAGTGGCGGCCGCCGGTGCTGCTGGTGGTTTTTCATCCGGAGACGATGAGCCCGCGGCCGGCGGCGGAGCAGGTGGAGGAGTTGCAGGCGACGCTGGCCGGGGTGGACGCGCGGTGTGTGCTGGTGGGGCCGAACGCGGACGTGGGGCACGCGGCGATCCGAGCGGCTTGGCGGCGTTTCGCGGCGGGCCGGGCCGGGACGGTGCTGGCGGCGTCGCTGGACCGGAGGCAGTTCTGGAGTTGCTGCGCTCACGCCCAGGCGCTGGTGGGGAACTCCAGCGCGGGGTTGCTGGAGGCCGCTTCGTTCCGGCTGCCGGTCGTGAATATCGGGGAACGTCAGGCGGGGCGGGTGCGGCCGGCCAACGTGATCGACGTGCCGGGCGAACGGCGGGCCATCGCCGCCGCGATTCAGCAGGCGCTATCGGAGCGGTTTCGCCGGGGGCTGCGGGGACTGGTGAATCCGTACGGGCGGGGCGACGCCGCCCGCCGAATCATCGCGGCGTTGCGGCGGCTGCCCGACCGGCGGGCGTTGCTGGTGAAGCAGCCGTAGGGCGGCGGTCGGCTGGGGCGCGCGGGGGATTCAGCGGGAGTTGGGGCGCGGGCAGTGGTCGTCGAGGCCGTTGCCGCAACCGCCGGCGAATTCGCTGGGGTCGAGGGGTCGGCCGTCGCACTGGGAGGCCTCGATCTGGCTGATCTTGTGGACGCGGCGTTCGTGGCGTCCGCCTTCGTAGGGGGTTTTCAGCCACACTTCGACGACGCGGCGCATGAGGGCGTCGCCGACCAGGTCGGCGGGGAGGCAGAGGATGTTGGCGTTGTTGTGTCGGCGGGCCATCTCGGCGGTGAGTTCGTCATGGCAGAGGGCGGCGCGGATGCCGCGGAGCTTGTTGGCGGTGATGGACATGCCGATGCCGGTTCCGCAGAAGAGGACGCCGAGGTCGCACTCGCCGCGCTGGACGGCGAGGGCCGCGGCGATGGCAGTATCGGGGTAATCCATCGGTTTGGTGGAGTCGGTGCCGAAGTCGACGACCTCCTGGTTGAGTTCTTGCAGAAGCGCGCGGATGTTGGCCTTGGCGTGGTATCCGCGATGGTCGGAACCGAGGGCGATTCTCATAGGTCCACCTCGAGCAGTCGCCGGCGGAGCGCGGCCTCGATGAGGTCGGCGACGCGGGCGTACTCTTCCTCGGTGCCGCCGATGGGGTCCGCGATGTCGTGGTCGGGGTCCAGCGGTTCGGCCTTGGCGGCATGCCGAGGGGCGAGCGAGCGCACCACCTCGAGGTGGTGCTTCGCCATGGTATAGATATTATCCGCGGACCGGATCAGTTCAACCGACAGTCCCCGCGAGGCGTGGGCGGAGAGGTCCACGCCGCGACGGCGGCAGACTTCCACCGCTTCGCGGGAGGCCCGTCCGCCGCCGCCCAGCGTGCCGGCGGACTCGATCACGATTCCCCGGGCGGGCAGCTCGTCGGTCGGGCAGCCGAGCTTCTCGGCCACGAGCTTCTTGAACAGGCCCTCGGCCATGGGCGAGCGGCAGGTGTTGCCCGTGCAGACGAACAGGATATTGAGGGTGGCGAGTCGGCGAATGGTCCGCTCGTCGAGGACGCCGGGCCGGACCAGGCGGTAGGCGTCGCCGTGGAAGGCGACGATCGTGGAGGCGCGGGCGTAGCGGGCGGGTCCGGCGTCGAGGATGAGGTCGATGCGGTCGGCGAGCTGCTCCCGGACGGGGCCGGCTTCGGTAGGGGGATGGTCGCCGGAGAAGTTGGCGCTGGAGGCGACGACGGGACAGTCGGCCGCGGCGAGCAGTTCGCGGGCGACCAGGTGGTCGGGCAGGCGAAGCCCGACGGAACCTTCGGGGTAGATCGATTCGCGGCCGGCGGGGCTGAGCCGGGGATAGGCGGCGGCACGGGCGGGGTCGGGCACCGGCAGAATGAGGGTGAGGGGTCCGGGCCAGGCTTTGGTCATGAGGCGGCGGGCGGGGGCGGGGATGTCGACGGCGTAGGCTTCGGCGTCTTCGCGGCGGCCGACATGGACGGTGAAGGGCTGCTTGGCGTCGCGGCCTTTGACGGAAGAGAGGCGGCGGACCGCGTCGTCGCGGGCGGCGGAGGCGGCCAGCCCGTAGACCGTTTCGGTGGGGAAGGCCACGAGCCCTCCGGCGGCGAGCAGGTCGGCGGCGCGGCGGAGGGCCTGCGGGTCGGGAGTTTCGGCGGAGATCTGGACGTACTCGGCGGTCATGGGGGGCCGAAGGCTCCAGGGCGGTTGATCGGGGCGGGCGCGGCGAGCGGGGGCGGCTCCGGCGCCGGTTCAGGCCCGGCTATAATACCATCCGGCTCCAGCGTCAACCGCTGGAGCGTCGCGGTTTCGGGGGCGGTGGCGGGAGGACGGTTCGGGACCGGCGGAGGCGATGATCGGATGATCTACCTGGACAACAACGCGACGACGCGGGTGGCGGAGGCGGCGGTGCAGGCGATGCTTCCGTACCTCCGCGAGCACTTCGCCAACGCCTCGAGCGCCCATCGACCGGGGCAGGCGGCGCGGCACGGGGTGGAGACGGCGCGTCGGCAGGTGGCGGCGCTGGTGGGGGCCGAGCCGCGGGAGATCATTTTCACCAGCGGGGGCACGGAGGCGGACAACCTGGCGATCCTGGGGACGCTGGCGGCGCTGCCGGGCCGGCGGCACGTGGTGATGTCGGCGGTGGAGCACGCGGCGGTGTACGAGCTGGGGCTGCGTCTGCGCGAGGAGGGGTATCGGGTCACGTTCGTGCCGGTGGACGGCGGCGGGCGGCTGGACCTGGAGGCCTTCGAGAAGGCCCTTGATGAAGAGACGGCGATCGCCAGCGTGATGTACGCGAACAATGAGACGGGCGTCTTGTTGCAGGTGGAGGAGGCGGCGCGGCTGGCCGCGGGGCGGGGCGTTTGGTTGCATGTCGACGCGGTCCAGGCGCTGGGCAAGGTGGAGATCGACGTGCGGCGGCTGGGGGCGGCGCTGGTGAGTTTCTCGTCGCACAAGGTGCACGGGCCGAAGGGGGTCGGGGCGCTCTACGTGGGGCGGGGCGTGCGGCTGCGGAACCGGCAGGTCGGCGGTCACCAGGAGCGGGAGTTGCGGCCGGGGACGGAGAACGTGCCGGGGATCGTGGGGTTCGGCGCCGCGGCGGAGCTGGCGGGGGAGCGGCTGAAGGCCGGGCTGGGCGGAGTGGCCGCCTTGCGGGACCGGCTGGAGGAGGGCCTGCTGGAGCGGATTCCGCAGGCGCGGGTGATCGGGGACCGTCGGCACCGGCTGGTCAACACGTGCAGCATGGCCTTCGTGGGGATGCAGGGCGACGCGATCCTGGTGGGGCTGAGCGAGGCGGGGTTGTGCGCTTCGGCGGGGTCGGCCTGCGCCAGCGGCTCGCTGGAGCCTTCGCACGTGCTGAAGGCGATGAACGTGGATCGGGCGGCGGCGCACGGGGTCGTGCGGTTCAGCCTGTCCGTCGAGACGACGGCGGAGGAGATCGACCAGGCGTTGGAGATCGTGCCGCGGGTGGCGCGGAGGCTGGCGGCGTTGGGGCCGCCCGGCGGCTGAACCGGCGGCGGCGGTCTCGACGGGGCGGCTCGAATAGTGGAATATTCCCTCTTTCCGGGGATGGCCGGCCGCGGCTTAGCGGAGGAAGCTGCGATCGAGCAGGAGAAAGCCGGCGGCCAGCAGCAGGGCGAGGAGCAGCATGTAGACGGAGAGCCGCAGGTCGGATAGATCGAGCAGCCACTCGCGGAGCCGTCGACGGCCGGTTGGGATTTCCGGGGCGTGCCCGCTCATGGGTCGGTCTCCGGTCCAGTCCCCACTTTAGAGATTATCGGAGCAATATTCCCTTTCATGATAGTTGGTTTTTTCTTAATTCGGCGATTGCATAAACATGCCACGCGCGGCCGGTCCGGCGACGGGGCCGGGCCGGGTCGGCGGGGCGGGATCGGCGGGCGGGCGGGATGGAACGTTCGCGCCCGGCGGCCGCCTGCGGAAGGGAGGCACCGATGAAGGGAGATTCTCCGGGTCGTCGACTGCGGCAACTGCTGGGCGAGACCACGGTTGCGGCGCCGGGGGCGTTCAACGCCCTGGCGGCGCGGGCGATCGAGCAGGCGGGTTTTCCGGCGGTGTACGTGTCCGGGGCGGGGCTGGCCAACGCCGTCTACGGCTTGCCCGATGTCGGGCTGGTGACGCTGACGGAGGCGGCGGCGCATGCCCGGGCGATCTGCAACGCGGTGGGGCTGCCCGTGGTGGTGGATGGCGACACCGGGTACGGCGAGGCGGTCAACGCGGCGCGGACGGTTCGGGAGCTGGAGCAGGCGGGAGCGGCGGGGGTGCATTTCGAGGACCAGGTGTTGCCCAAGAAGTGCGGGCATCTGGATGGAAAATCCCTCATTTCGGCGGAGGCCATGGAGGAGAAGATCCGTGCCGCGGTGGCGGCCCGGCGCGACCCCGACTTCATGATCATCGCCCGGACGGACGCGCGGGGGGTGACTTCCTTTGACGATGCGGTGGCGCGGGCGGAGCGGTACGTGGCGGCGGGCGCGGACGGCCTTTTTCCGGAGGCGTTGCGGGACGCGGCGGAGCTGGCGGCGTTCGCGCGACGGTTCGACGGCGTCCCGCTGGTGGCCAACATGACGGAGTTCGGCAAGACGCCGCTGCTGACGCTGGATGAACTGCGGGCCATGGGCTACCGCCTGGTGATCTACCCGCAGACCGCCCTGCGGACCGCTTTCGGGGCCATCGCCGCGATGCTGGCGGACCTGCGGCGGGACGGTCATCAGCGGCACTGGCTGGACCGGATGCAGACGCGGGCCGAGCTGTACCGGCTGCTGGATTACGACGGGCTGAACGCGGTGGACCGGGCCGCGCGGGGGTCGCCGGGGTCGTCTCCGCCGGCCGGGCCGGAATGACGCCCGGCCGGTTGAAACCGCCGCGACCTTCCCTACAATTCCCCGGCATCGGGCCATTTCCGAACCGTCAAGCGGGAGAGACACACCATGACGAGCGCCGCCTACAGCCCCGGTCTGGAGGGAGTCATCGCGGGCCGCACGACCATTTGCGAAGTCACGCAGGACAGCCTCCGGTACCGCGGGTACGACATTCAGGATCTCGCGGAACACACCTGTTTCGACGAAGTCGCCCACCTGCTGCTGCACGGCGAGCTGCCCAGCCGCCGGCAACTGGAGGATTTCCGCTGCCGGGTGCAGGCGGCGATGAACCTGCCGACGCCGGTCGGTCGGGCCGTGGCCGACATCCCGCAGGACATGGAGCCGATGGACGTGATGCGGTCGGTGGTGTCGCTGCTGGCCCACTACGACCCGGACTCCGGGCTGCGGAGCCGCGAGGCCAAGATCCGCAAGAGCGAGCGGCTGCTCGGGCAACTGGCGGCGATGCTGGGCATGTGGGCGCAGAAGACCACCGGCGTGCCGGCGGTGCGGCTGGATCCGCACGCCCCGCACGGGGCCAACCTGCTGGCCCTCATCCTCGGACGGCGGCCCAGCCCGCTGGCCGGGCGGATTCTCGACGGCACGCTGATCCTCTACGCCGAGCACGAGTACAACGCCTCGACCTTCACGGCGCGGACCATCGCCTCGACGTTGTCGGACCTGCATTCGGCGGTATCGGGGGCGATCGGGGCGCTGAAAGGCCCGCTGCACGGCGGGGCCAACGAGGAGGCCATGCGGCAGTTCCTGGAGATCGGCTCGCCGGAGAACGTGGAGCCGTGGTTCCGGGCCTTGCGCGAGCACAACCAGGCCCATCCCGAGCAGAAGCGGCTGGTCATGGGCTTCGGGCACCGCGTCTATAAGCACGGCGACCACCGGGCCCGCATCCTGCGGCGGTGGTCGGAGGAACTGAGCCGGGAGACCGGGGAGCGGCGGTGGCTGGAGATCGCCGACCGGCTGGAGAAGCTGGTTTTCGAGGCCACGGGGCTGTATCCGAACCTGGATTACCCGGCCTCGCACACGTATTACCAGATGGGCATCCCGGTGCAGTTCTACACGCCGATCTTCGTCTGCGCGCGGGTGGCCGGCTGGTGCGCCCACATCATCGAGCAGACGGAGAACAATCGCCTGATGCGTCCGCGGAGCGAGTACGTCGGCCCGGGGTTGCGGGCGGTGCCGCCGATCGAGGAGCGGCGGGGCGGGACGATCTATCCGGAGGTCCGGTCGGCCGGGCCGTACGTGTCGTGAGCGGCCGGGCGGAGGGGGGCAGCGACTCGGCGGGCGGGGTGGCGGAGGAATCGGCCGGTTGGCGGCCGGCCCGAGCCGTGGTGATCGGGGCGATCACGCGGCCCGTACTTTTCTTGGTGTCGGCAACGCTCATTATCACGTTTTAGTGTCGGAATAGCGGTCCGGTTGCGATTACGCGGCGGGCGGGTATAACGGTCGGCCTGCATTGGGTCCTGGTTGGCAACAATAACCCCTCCGCCCGGGGCGGCGCGGCCCGCCGCCGGACGAGATCGCAAGGAGCAGCACGGATGGCCACGAAGTACGTCTATTTCTTTGGCAACGGCAAGGCGGAAGGCAAGGGCGACCAGAAGCAGCTACTGGGCGGCAAAGGCGCCGGCCTGGCCGAGATGACGCACATCGGTTTGCCGGTTCCCGCCGGGTTCACGATCACGACGCAGGCGTGCAAGGAGTACTACGACTCGAAGAAGAAGTGGCCCGCCGGTCTGGAGAAGCAGGTCAAGGAGAACCTGGCGAAGCTCGAGCGGTGCTGCGGGAAGAAGCTGGGGGACGCGCGGGATCCGCTGCTGGTATCGGTTCGCTCGGGTTCGGCGGTGTCGATGCCGGGCATGATGGAGACGGTGTTGAACCTGGGGTTGAACGACCGCTCGGTGGAGGGGCTGGCCCGGGCGACGGGGAACGCCCGGTTCGCGTGGGATTCGTACCGGCGGTTCATCCAGATGTACTCGACGGTGGTGGTGGGGCTGTCGAAGGAGGTTCTGGAGCACAAGCTGGCGGGGATGAAGAGCCGTCTGGGGGTGACGGCGGACACGGACCTGCGGGAGGAGAACCTGCGGGATCTGTGCGGGGAGTTCAAGGCCTTTTTCCGGGAGCAGACGGGCCAGGATTTTCCGCAGAACCCGTGGGACCAACTGGTGGGCTCGATCAACGCGGTGTTCGGCTCGTGGATGGCGGAGAAGGCGGTGAAGTACCGCGAGGTGGAGAAGATCCACGGCCTGCCGGGCACGGCGGTGAACATTTGCCAGATGGTTTTCGGAAATCTCGGCGACGACAGCGGGACGGGGGTGTGCTTCACGCGGGACCCGAGCAGCGGCGAGAACGTGTTTTACGGCGATCTGCTGATGAACGCCCAGGGGGAGGACGTGGTGGCGGGGATCCGCACGCCGATCCCGCTGCGGGAGCTGGGCAAGTACAACGCGGAGGTGTATGAGCAGCTTTGCGGGGTGCGGGCGATTCTGGAGCTGCATTACAAGGAGATGCAGGACCTGGAGTTCACGGTCGAGCGCGGCAAGCTGTACATGCTGCAATGCCGGACGGGGAAGCGGACGCCGGCGGCGACTTTCAAGATCGCCGTGGACCAGGCGACGAAGCCGCTGCTGTCCAAGGCCGAGGCCAGCCGGATGGTGAAGAAGGGGTACCTGCCGAAGCGTTACGCGGCGGCGGCGGTGCAGCCGGTGATCAGCAAGGACGAGGCGGTGCTTCGGATCAAGGGGACGGACATCGAGCGGCTGTTCTACCCGATCATCGACCCGTCGATCGACAGCCACACGCTGAGCCAGCGAAAGCTGGGATCGGGCATCAACGCGGTGCCGGGGGCGGCGTGCGGGCAGATCGCCCTGTCGGCGCCGACGGCGGAGGCGTGGGCGGCGGAAGGGAAGAAGGTGATCCTGGTGCGGAAGGAGACCAGCCCGGAGGACGTCGGGGGGATGCACGCGGCGCAGGGCATCCTGACGGCGACGGGCGGCAAGACCTCGCACGCGGCGGTGGTGGCGCGCGGCTGGGGCAAGTGCTGCATCGTGGGCTGCGGCGGCCTCCAGATCGACGAGCACCAGCGGAGCATCGCGCTGGGCGGGCGGACGCTGCGGGAGGGGGATTTCCTGACCTTGGACGGTTCCGACGGGAGCATCTACAGCGACCAGCTCGCCCTGGTGACGCCGGAGCTGCCGGCCGAGTACTACACGCTGATGCAGTGGTGCGACGCGCGGCGGCGGCTGCGGGTGCGGACCAACGCGGACACGCCGTACGATGCCGCGAACGCGGTGAAGATGGGGGCGGAGGGGATCGGCCTGTGCCGGACGGAGCACATGTTCTTCGACACGGACGAGCGGCGGCAGGCCATCCAGACGATGATCGTTTCGGAGACGGAGGCGGAGCGGCGGGCGGCGCTGGACAAACTGCTGCCGTTCCAGCGGCAGGACTTCATCGGGATTTTCGAGGCCATGGACGGCCGGCCGGTGACGATCCGGCTGATCGATCCGCCGCTGCATGAGTTCGTCCCGCACACCGAGGACAAGCAGCGGGAGCTGGCCCACAAGATCGGCGTGGATTTCGAGCGGGTGCGGCGGCGGGTGGAGCTGCTGCACGAGGCCAACCCGATGCTGGGCCACCGGGGCTGCCGGTTGTGCATCACCTACCCCGAGATCCTGGACATGCAGGTGCGGGCCATCATCGAAGCGGCGGTGGAGTGCCGCCATCGGGGCATCAAGGTCGCGCCGGAGATCATGATCCCGCTGTGCATCGACGCCAAGGAGTTGAAGATCCTGGTGGACCGCACGCGGCAGCTCGCCGACGAGATCCTGAAGGAGGCCCGGGTCAAGCTGCCTTACCTGGTGGGCACCATGATCGAGACGCCGCGGGCGGCGCTGACTTCGGAGAAGATCGCCGAGGTGGCGGAGTTCTACAGCTTCGGCACCAACGACCTGACCCAGACGGTGATGGCCTTGTCGCGCGACGATGCCGGGCGATTCCTGCCGGTTTACGTCGACCAGGAGAAGGCCGGGATCTTCGCCGCCGACCCGTTCCAGACGCTGGACCGCGACGGCGTGGGCAAGCTGATCCGCCTCGCCATCGAGAACGGCCGGGCGGTGCATCCCAAGCTGAAGGTGGGCATCTGCGGCGAGCACGGCGGCGACCCGGCCTCGGTGCATTTCTGCCACGAAGTGGGCATGGACTACGTGAGCTGCTCGCCGTACCGGGTGCCGATCGCCCGACTGGCCGCGGCCCAGGCGGCGATCAAGGAGTCGCAGGGCCGGCCGTCGAAGAAATCCGGCGGCAAGGGCAAGAAATCGAAGAAACGATGAGACGGGCCGGTTCAAGGCGACCACCCCACCCGGAGGCGATCGCGACGGCTGTCTAAAAGGTTCCCAGGATGCGAATTCAGATCCGCAGGGCGGGTCGGCGCGTCGCTGGCGCGGCGCCGCTGGCGGCATTGGTGCTGCTGGCGGGGTGCGGGGCCCCTTCTCCCGCGCAGGTCGACCAACTGATCATCGGCGAGGTGATGATGCGCGCGGAGTTCGCGGCGAACCTGCGGAAGCTGTCCGTACCCGGCGGGCGGCTCAGTGGAACGCCCAACGCCGAGGCGGCGGAGCGGTTCGTGGCGGACCAGGCCCGGGCCTACGGGCTGCGCAACGTGCATTTCGAGCCGTTTGAGATGCAGTGCTGGATCAGCCACGAGACGGAGGTGACGCTCCTGGGCGATCCACCGCGCGTGATTGCCGGGGCCCTGGCCCTGGGCAAGACCATCAGCACGCCGCCGGAGGGCCTCACCGCCGAAGTGGTCAGTGTCGGCGAGGGCAAAGATGCCGACTTCCAAGGTCGCGACGCCGACCTGGCCGGGCGGTTCGTGCTGGCCTACCCGGACAACCGCCCGCGGCGGGAGCGGGTGAACCGGGTATTGGCGGCAGGGGCCGCCGGGTTGCTGGTGATGAGCGGGCCGGACCGCCCGCCGCACATCGGCAACGGCCACGAGACGCCGCGGCCCGAGCCGATCGTGGCGTTGCCCCACGATCAGGACCTGCTGGATCGGCTCCAGCGCGGGGAGCGGCCGCGGTTGAACGTTCGGCTGCGGGCGGAGAACTGGGTGGGGCATCCGCGGAACGTGGTGGCCGAGATCCCCGGCCGCGGGCCGCCGGCGCGGGAAGTGGTGATGGTCACGGCCCATCTGGACAGTTGGCATCTCGGGGAGGGGGCGATCGACAACGGGAACGGCGCGGCGGTGATTCTGGAGGCGGCCCGGGCCTTGGCGCGAACCGGCTGGCAGCCGCGGCGGACGGTGCGGTTCGTGTGGTTCGCCGGGGAGGAACTGGGCCTTCGCGGCAGCGCGGCGTACGTGCAGGCTCATCAGGCGGAATTGGGCGGTGTGGTGGTCGTGATCAACGTGGACATGCCCGGTTCGCCGCGGAGCGTCGGCCGGATCGGCGAGTGCCCGCAGGTGGAGCCGCTGCTGCGACGGGCGGTGGCGGATCTGGCGGGCTACGAGCTGAACCCGAAGATCGGCGTGGCCTCGAGCGGGGGGAGCGACGACGCGCCGTTCGTGGAGCGGGGGGTGCCGGTGGTGGGGGTATGGGGGGAGTTGGGTCCGGGGGTGAAGCACTACCACACGGCGGGCGATCGGTACGAGGAGGTGGATACGCGGGGGACGACGCCGTCGGCGGCGGTGATTGCCGTGCTGGCGCGGCGGTTTGCGGACGAGGCGGGACGCCCCGCCGAGCCGCCGGCGTCGGCGGCGCGGGGCCGGCCTGACGCCTCGGCGGGTCGGCCGTAGAATGAAGCATCCATGCCGGACCCTCTGCTCGAGTTGAATCCTGCCGCGCTGGCCGAGCGGCTCGCCGCCGCCGGGGAGCAGCCCTATCGCGCGAAGCAGATCATGGAGTGGGTCTATCGGCACGGGGCGGCCTCTTTCGAGGACATGTCGAACCTCTCCAAGCCGTTGCGGCAGCGGTTGAGCGAGCAGTTCGCTCTATACACCGCGCGGCCGCTCCGCCGGCTGGTTTCCGCGGACGGCACGATCAAGCTGTTGCTGGCGTGGCCCGACGGGCAGACCAGCGAGTGCGTGTTGATTCCCGACGGCGAGCGGCGGACGGGTTGCATCAGTTCCCAGGTGGGGTGCCCGGTCGGGTGCCGCTTCTGCGCGAGCGGTCTGGGCGGCCTGCGGCGGAACCTGACGGCGGGGGAGATCGTCGAGCAGGTGTTGCACCTGTCGCGGGAGGCGAAGGCGGGCGGCGGTCGGCTGAGTCATATCGTCTTCATGGGCACGGGTGAGCCGCTGGCCAATTATGACGCGGTGCTGGCGGCGGTGCGGACGATCAACGCGCCGTGGGGGCCGAACATCGGCGCCCGGAAGATCACGCTCAGCACGGTCGGCCTGCCGAAGCAGATCCGCCGTCTGGCGGGGGAGGGGCTGCAACTGAACCTGGCCTTGTCGTTGCACGCGCCGACGGACGAGCTTCGGCAGGAGCTGATTCCCTGGGCCAGGGGCATTTCGCTGGAGGAGCTGGCCAAGGCCTGCGAGCATTACTTTTCGGTCACGGGCCGGGAGATCACGCTGGAGTACCTGCTGTTGGGGGGCGTGAACGACCGCCGCACGCACGCGGAGCAACTGGCCCGATTCGCGCGGCGTTTTCGCTGCAACGTGAACCTGATCCGCTACAACCCGGTCGCGGAGCTGCCGTACGAGCGCCCGACCGGCGAGTCGGCGGCGGCGTTTCAGCATGGCCTGCGGGAACGGGGGGTGAACTCGCACCTGCGGACGTCGCGGGGTCTGGACATCGAGGCGGCGTGCGGGCAGTTGCGTCGGCGGGTGGAGGAGGGCTTCTCCACCGAGGCGGCGGAGGCCGTGGACGGCCCTGCCGGAGCGTCGCCGAGCGGCGAGGGTCCGAGGCGGGGGGAGGAACCGACGTCATGATCGAGCCGCAGAACGAGACTCCGCAGGGCCGACTGGCGGGCCTCATCGAGGCGTTCGCGGGGCGTCTGGAAGAAGCGGCGCGACAGGATCCGCAATGGGCGCGATTCCTCCAGGAGCTGGGCCAGGAGCTGCTGCGGATCGCGGCCCTCGGTCAGGCCCCGCCGGCGGAGCGGGGTTGGGAGACGGAGGGGGGCGAGGCTCGCGTTCCGGCGGCCGGTGCGGAGGCGTCGGGCAGGGCGGAGCGTGGGGGAGAAGAGGCAAGGTTCGTCGCGCGGGCGGCGGCTACTTCGGAGGAGGCGATCCATCCGCTTCCGCCGATCACCTTCGCGGCGGCACCGGAACCGGCGGTCAGCCGGTATGCGGAGCCGTCGCACCTGCCCAGCGGCAGTATCGAGGAGTTGAAGCTGATCGAGGCCCGGCTGCGGCTCAAGGCGGAGGGTTGCCGGTGGCAGGTGAAGAGGCGTCGGCTGCTGGACAGCGGGGCGGACTTTCGGACGGAGATCCAGCCGGCGGATGAGGAGATCATCCGGCGGGCGAGGGCCGTGCCGGATTGCTACTTGTGGATGTGCAATCCGGACGGGCCGATCCCCGAGAAACCGGCGAGTTATGAGGAGTTGGCCGAGTGCTACGACCTGTGCGGCGAGGCCGCCGCGGTCCTGCGCTCGGTGCAGGAGGAGAAATCCGCGGCGGAGGAGGGCTATCTGGAGGCCGCCCTGGATCTGGCGGCGGAGGCTCAGTCGCTGCTGCGGACGGCGCTGCTGGCGTTCGGCGAGGTCCGGGACCGCGATCAGTTGCAGTTCTTCCTGTGGCTGCGGGTGAAAGCCCAGGAGCAGCAGATTCTGATTCGGCGGTACATGCGGCTGGACGACCCGGCGGATCCGAGCCAGTTCGCGTCGCTGGCGGAGCGGCTGCGGAAGCTGGACGCGGAGCTGACCGGCCGGCGGGAGCGGCAGAAGGCGTGCCGGCAGTACTTCAACCAGCTCCGCTACCACCTCAAGCAGATCGCTGAACGACCCGAGTCGAACCACGACCACGATTGGCAACGGGTGGGCAACGCCGTCGAGGCTTTGCTGGGGCAGGGTCTCCCACCGAGCAACGTGGACCTGCGTGACCACCTGCTGCCCGTGGTGGACGAGATGCCCGAGAGCCTGGCCGAGCAGGAGGCCGTGCGGCGGGTGCTGGTTGAGATCGACCGTTTTCTGGCCTCGCGGCCGGCCCCGGCGGCAGGACGGATGCCGCCGCCGCGGACGCCCGCCGTGGACGAGGTGGCGGGTTTGCTGGCCGGGCGATCGCTGGTGATGATCGGCGGGGAGGCGCGGGCCGCGGCGAAGCAGGCCCTGGAGGAGGCGTTCCGGCTGAGCGAACTGGTGTGGGTCAAGACGCGGGAGCAGAACCCCGGGGTGGATTTCGAGCCTTACGTGTCGCCGGCCGAGGTGGCGGCGGTCCTGCTGGCCATTCGCTGGTCCCGGCACGCGTTTTCGGAGGTGAAGACCCTCTGCGACAAGCACGGCAAGCCGCTGGTGCGGCTCCCGGCGGGATATCACCCCAACCAAGTGGCGGAACAGATCCTGGCCCAGTGCGGCGAGCGGCTGCGTGCGGGGTGAGAAGGCGGCCGGAGCGGCGTCCTATTCGCGGCCTCCTGGGGCGACGACGGCCCGCCGGGCGTCTCCGCATCGCGGCGTCGCGTCCGGGAATAGCGGTTCGCGGGCGGCGGTAGCGGACTGGCTCAGGGGGCCCAGGGGGCGTCGGCCGGTCCGGCCGGAGAATATATGGTACGTTTTGAGCATGACCTTGCTTTCATCCGTCAACCGAGGGGGCGGCGGGGGTTCTGCGTCGACTGCGACCGGCGGGGGCCGCCTGAACGTACTGATCGCTGTGTGCCGTGCCATCGGCACCATCCGTGATCCGGTCCGGCTCATGGTGGCCATCATGGACGAGGTCACCCGCGCGTTCGGGGCCGACCGCTCCACGCTGTATTTGCATGATCCCGAGCGGCGGGAGCTGTGGACGCTGGTCGCGCAGGGCCTGGAGCCTTTCGCCGAGCTGCGGATTCCCGAGGACCAGGGCCTGTGCGGGCAGGTGTTTCGGTCGAACCGCTCGCGGGTGGTGGCCGACGCCTCCGGCCATCCGCACTTTGCCCGGCAGGTCGCGGAGCGGACCGGCTACCGGCCCCGGTCGATGCTGATCGTGCCGCTACAGAACCGAGCTGGCCGCGGGGTGGGCGTGCTGCAAGTGCTGGATCGGCGGGCGGGATGTTTCGACGAGGAGGATCTGGTCTTGCTGGAGGCCATTGCCGTGCAGGCCGGGATCTCGCTGGAGAATGCCCGGCTGTACGAGGCGCAGAAGCGTCAGTTCGAGAGTTTCGTGCGGGCCTTGAGCACGGCGCTGGACGCACGGGATCCGCTGACTGCCATCCATTCGATCAACGTGGCCAACTACGCGATGGGCATCGGGCAGCGGCTGGGGCTGGATCGCAGCGAGCTTGAGCAATTGCGGATCGCGGGGCTGGTTCACGACATCGGCAAGATCGGCGTGCGGGAGGCGGTGCTGACCAAGCCGGGGCGGCTCAATCCCGACGAATACGCGGAGATGCAGCGGCACACCGAGCACTCGCGGCGGATTCTTGGACAGATCGAGTTCACCGAGGAGTTGGCGGGCGTCGAGGAGACGGCGGTCGCCCATCATGAGCGTCTGGACGGTTCGGGTTATCCCCGGGGGCTGGTCGGGGAGGACATCCCTCTGCCGGCGCGGATTCTGGCGGTGGCGGACGTGTTCGACGCCTTGACGCAGGACCGGCACTACCGTCGGGGGATGGGTGTTGCGGAGGCGTTCGCGGTGCTGGACGGGCTGACGCCGCATGCGCTGGATCCGCGGTGCGTGGCGGCGTTGCGGGGATTCATGGGTTGCCCGGAGGCGGGGCGTTGACTCGGCCGGCGGCGGCCGTCCAGGTGGGGCGATAGACCACCATTTCCGATCCGCCGCAGATGACGTTACAGCCCAGTTCGATCCGTTTGACTTCCTGGAGCGCATCTTCGCGGGCGGCGAGGTCGGGGTACCAGCCGGGGAAGATGATGACGTAGGCGGGGTCGTGGCGGCGGAGGTAGGAGAGCAGGTCTCCGCCGCGGAGGTAGTGGTCGACCAGTTCCGGTTCGACCAGGCCGACCGTATCGAGGATGCGGCGGTCGCTGAGGAAGCCGATCGCGCCGATGTCGTTGGTGGCGACGATGTCCTGGGGCGTGGTGTGCTCGCGGACCCAGCCAGCGAGGGTGACCTGCATGGTTTCGATGTTGCCGACGGCGAGGATGCCCAGGACGATCGTGCCGGCGCAGTTGAGGGCGGCCCAGCCGTAGGTGCGGCGTCGCTGCACGGCCTCGGGCAGGCCCCGCCAGGACCAGAAGGACCGCTGCACCACCGCGCCGGTCCGCGGCCAGGCGCCGAGGACGATCAGGATCAGCAGCGGCGTGAGGTGGGCATAGTATCTCTGGAACTGGAAGAAGATCAGCCCGCTCGGCTCGACGAAACCGCGGAGCAGGGGGTAACCGACGAGGGTGAGAACGGCCAGCCGCCAGGCGGCGGCGGCGGGTCCGGGGTCGCGCCAGACCCCGAGGAGGCCTTCGCGGAGGCCGAAGGCCAAGGGAGCGCAATTCATCCCCAGGGAACAGCCGGCGGTGAAGAGGGCCAGCAGCGGCCAGACGAAGATGGCCAGGAGGATGTTGCGGAACTGGCCGTAGCGGAGCGCCGCGGGCAGCCCTTCGAACCACTCCGGATGCGGCGGGCCGCTCATGGCGACGGCCTTGGCCCGGAAGGTGTTGGGAACGAAGTGCCCGTCGATGCTCCAGTGGTAGGCCGCATAGAGGGAGACCATGACGGACCAGATCGCCAGGTGCGGGGCGAGTTCGCGGAGCAGCCGGGCCGGGGAGAGCGACGCTTCTCGGCGGAGGTGGATGAGCCGCTCCAGTGCCACGAGCGGGAGCATCATCAGGAACTCGGGCCGCAGCCAGACGCAGAGGGCGAAGAGGGCGGAGGCGGCGACGTGCCACCGGCGGTTGGCGTAGAGCCACAGCCCGACCAGAAACAAGAAGCTGTAAATGGCGGCTTCCATTCCGGTGTAGGACTGCACGACCGTCGGGGCGACCAGCACGGCCAGCATCCCGCCCCAGCGGGCCAGGCGGCGATGACCGGTCCAGGCGGCCAACATGCCGTATACGCAGACGGCGATGCCGATGCCCGCCAGGATTCCGAGCAGGAAAGAGGCGGCGAACCAGTTCCGCACGAGGAGGTAGGCTCCGGCCACGAGGACGGGGTACAGCGGCGCGGTGGTGCCGGTGCTGGGCGTGCCGGGGTGGAAGGCCATCTGGCCATGCTGGTAGAGGTTGCGGGCGAATTGCAGGTGAATGTAGGGGTCGTCGAGGGGGAGTCCGACGCGGCCGACCAGGCCCAGCACCCCGGCCCAGTAGACCAGGCTGAGGGCGGCGAACAGGGCGATGATGGCGGCGAGGTCCCGCCACCGGGATGGTTCCGCCGTTGTGCCTCTCTCCGCCGCCGGGTGAACTTCGGACATGGCCGGGATTTGTAGCTGAAGCGAGGTTTGCGTACAAGCGGCTTTGCCGCCGAGAGGGCCACCGATAAGATCGCCGGGCGTGTCACGCCTCCTGCTTCCCTTCGAGTGGCTGCGTGCCGGCGGACAGCGCCGACTGGTCTGGTTGGGCGTTCCGGTGCTGCTGTACTCGTGGAGCGTGACCGGCCCTTTTGCCTTCGACGACCTGCATTTGCTGCTCAAGGCGGAGCGATACCTGCGGGGAGAGAGTGCCCGCCCGGACCTGTTTCGTTTTGCCGATTCGCCGGCGGCGTGGCAGGCCCTCCGCGATCGGGGCACGGTGCCGTGGTGGTTTCCGGCGGATCAGCGGGTGGATTTCTTCCGTCCGCTGGCCGAGTGGTCCTTCACGCTGGACGTGGCGATCTTCGGTCGGGCGGCGGTCGGGCATCGGTTGGTGAGCCTGTTCTGGTTTGCCGCGGCCTTATGGGCGGTTCATCGGCTGTTCTGCGCGGCGGGGGCGGCGCCCGCCAGGGCGGGCGCGGCGACCCTGCTACTGGGGGTTTCACAGACGCTGGCCCAGCCGGCCACGTTCATCTGCAATCGCAGTGATCTGCTGGTGATCATCGGAGCGGCGTTGGCGGGGGAGGCCTACTGGCGGTCGCGACGGGGGGCGGCGGCAGCCATAGACCGGCCGGAAGCCCGTGCCGTGCGGCGGCGGAGTGTTCGGCTTGCGTTGCTGGCCGGCGGGGCGTATGCGGCGGCGCTGGCGTCGAAGGAGATGGCGATCGGACTGGCCGTGGTGGTTCTGCTGTATGAGTTGATCCACTGGCGGCGGGGGTCGGCGGCGGGCACGGCGGGGTCGAGGTGGCCGGCCGCGGCGTTGATCCTGACGGCGGGGGCTTATGCGGCGTACTGCGTGGCGAGCCGGGGTTGGCCGGTGGGCGCGGCAGGAGGGGAGGCGGATGGCGGAGTGAGCCGGTGGGAGGTGCTGTCGCAGGCCCCGAGGGCCTTGCCGCTCTATCTGGCGGTGTGGACCCTGGGGTTTCCGATCGGCGTGCTGCACCTGGCCGGTTCCGGCGTCGTGTTCGGCGTGGGGGCGGCGGCGGTGGCCGCGGCGGCCGGTTGCGCGAGGCCGGTGGCCCGCGTGGTTCGGGCGGATCCGGCGGCGGGGTTCTTCCTGTTGTGGGCGGGGGTGTTCATGGGGATCGGGCTTCTGACGGTGGCGGAAGTTCGCGTGCTGTCGGTGGCCACGGTGGGATGGGTCTATCTGCTGAGCGGGCTGCTGTGGCCGTCGTCGGAAGGCCCGTTCGCTCCGCTCTGGCTGCGGCACGGGCTGCTGACGGCGAACACGACCGTGAGCCTGCTGTGCGGCCTGGCGAGCGTCGCGCTTCAGGGTCACTTCGAGCGGGCCGCGCAGGCCGATCTGCGGGAGCGGCTGCGGGCGTTGCCTGCGGCACTGGCCGATGGCGACACGGTGCTGGCGGCGGAGCCGCGGTCGGGACTGGACCTGTTGTGGGCGGGTGATCGGTTGGAGTTTGTGAGCGGGCGGCGGGGGGTGGCGTTGGTTTTTCTGACCGCGCCGGGGGCCGCGGCGCGGTTCGAGCGGCGGGACGAGCACACGCTGGTCGCTTCCACGGAGGCCGGCGATCTGCTCGGCTCGGCGATGTACGACCGGCCGCTCGGCCTGGACCGGCGGCGACGCGTCGGAGCCGTCTTCGAGCATCGCGACTTCACCGCGCGGATTCTCGCGGCGGACGAAGGCGGCCGGGTGCGTTCGGTGGCCTTCTGCTTCCGGAAGCCGCTCGACTCGCCGGGGTTGCGGGGCCTGCCGACGGCGGCGGCCCGTTGAGGCGGGCCCGGCGAGGCATTCTTGTCACGCTGCCCGGAGGGGTGCTACGCTGGCCGCGCATGACTCGCCGCCGCTGGATCCCGCTGAACCCCTGCGACTACCTCATCTACAGCCTGAACGCCCGGATGCGGCGTGAGGGACAGGGCGACTGTCTGGCGATGATGTTCGTGGATGTGGAGGGCGACGTGCCGCCGGACCGCATCCGGCGGGCCTTCATGGGGGCGCTGGCGGCGCACCCGGTCACGCTGGCGGACCTGCATGTCTCGCGCCTGGACGGCCGGCCCTATTGGCGGCTGCCGGATTGCTCATCCGCCGCGGCTCGCCAGTCGGCCGCGGCCGCGGCGGCGGCGACAGCCTATTCGTTTCATGATCTTCGCGGGCGGGACGACTGGGAGGCTCGGCTCGAGGCCCTGGTCTGCGGCCGGACGGCGCCCTGGGAGGATCCGCACCGCGGTCCCCAGGTTTACCTGGATCACTACGCGCTGCCGGAGGGCCGGGCGCGGTTCTGCCTGCGGTGGCAGCACTACTTCATGGATGCCGAGGGGGCGCAGTTATTGCTCGCGGAGATCGAGCGGCACGACGGGTGCGAAGCCGATGGCGAGCTGAGTTGCCCGACGGGGTGGCCGGTCCTGCCGGACGGCGTGGGGCCGGACCCGTTGGCCGGGGCGGGCTGGCCGCGGAGGCTGCGGATGGCGGCTCGGGCGTTGCGGCGAGCGAGTCGAGCGGAGTTCCCTACGGTGCATCTGATTGCCGCGTCGCAGCCGGCGGCGATTTCGGGCCACGGTCTGCTGCATCAGGCGTGGCCGGGGGAGGTGCTGGAGCGTCTCAAGGCGGCGGCAAAGCGGCATACGCCGCCGGGGCCGGGCCGGTACGCGCGTTATTTCGTCGCCTGTACGACGCTGGCCCTGCATCGGCTGTATCGGGAGGCCGGTCGGGATACGCCGGGCTATCTGATCACGCTGCCGCTGCGGGTGACGTTGCCGGACGGCCGCGGGGGGATCCGTCAGGATCGTCCGATATGTGGAAACTACCTGACGGCGGTGACCCTGGCGGCCGGCCCGGAGGATCTGGCGGACATGTCGACGCTGGCGGCGTCGTTTCACCGGCAGTTGCTGGCCTATCTGGACGAGGACGGCGATCGGGTGATGTGGTCGCTGATGTGGCTGTTGTCGCGGATGCGGACGTCGATGCAGCGGTCGGTGTTGCGGGGCCGGAAGGCGCGAACGCCGTTGTCTTCGGGGTTTTCGTATTACGGGGAGGCGGCGGCTCCGCTGCGGCGGTTCGGCGGGCGGGAGGTGGCCAATCTCTGGGGGGCCGGTCTGGTCGCCACGCCGCCGGGCTGGAATCCGGTGTTCTGCCGGTATCGCGAGCGGCTCAGTTTCTCGATGGCGTTCAACCGGCCGTCGGTGTCGCTGGCGCTGGCGCGACGTTACCAGGAGTTGATCGAGTCCGAGATGTTCGCTCGTTGTGAATAAGGCGGCGGGCAAGGCGGGGGCGTGATCAAGCGGATATCGGACAGGGGGGGCGGAGCGGCGGGACCGCGGCGGGATGGTCGCGGACTCTCTGGAAAACAAACACAACTGCTCCCCGGAAACAACCGAAGTACCTCCCACGAACACGGTCGGCCGGACCACCCGCCAGATCCAGGCGGTTTGCCAGGGCATGAAGCCCAGGGGCTTTCCGGAGGGGATAAGGCCGAACCGACCGGTTCGCGAGCCGGTTGACTCGGTGGACCGGGACGACCCTTCCGGTCCACTGAGCCTCGGCCGGCGGAGAGGTTGGGTGGTACTTGCTCAGCGGCCGCGATGGGGGGGCGGCCGCTGATGCTTTTTACGGTGGGGGCGGTCTGGTTTGTCCGTGGCGGTCGTCTTGTGGGGGTCGGGGGGTCGTGGTACGATGCGGCGTTTTCAGTCCGCCCGGCCGAGCGGCCGGCGTGCCGTGGGGAAGGGCGGTTCCGCGCCCTGCCCGGCCAGAGAATCAGCATCGGAGGCCCCATGCCCGCTTACAGCACGAGTGACATCCGCAACATCACGCTTGTCGGCCACAGCGGCGCCGGCAAGACCTCGCTCTGCGAGGCATTTTTGCACGCCACCGGGATCACCAACCGGCTGGGGAGCGTCGCCGACAAGAGCAGCCACCTGGATACGGACGAGGAGGAGCGCGAGCGGGGTTGTTCGATCGATTCGCACCTGCTGAACATTGCGTACGAGGGCAAGCTGCTGAATCTGGTGGACACCCCCGGGGCGCCGGATTTCATCGGGCCGGCGATCGCCTCGTTGGCGGCGGTGGAGACGGCGGTGATCGTGGTCCACGCGGGCGCGGGGATCCAGGTGAACACGCGACGGATGCGGGACCAGGCCCAGCAATGCGGGCTGGCCAAGGTGGTGGTGATCAACCGGATCGACACCGAGAACATCCACCTGGACACGCTGCTGGCGGGGCTGAAGGAGAGTTTCGGGGCGGAGGTGACGCCGGTGAACCTGCCGACGGGCGGGGGCAAGGCGGTGATCGACTGCATCAGCCACGATCAGGGGGCGGCGGACTTCGGGGACGTCGGGGAGGTGCATACGCAGATCGTCGAGCGGGTGGCGGAGGCCGACGACGAGCTGATGACCAAGTACTTCGACCAGGGGAGCCTGTCCGCGGCGGAGATCACGGCGAATTTCACGAAGGCGCTGGTTCTGGGGAAGATCGTGCCGGTGCTGTTCACGAATGCGCGGGCGGGCGTGGGGGTGAAGGAGTTGTTGTCGTTCATGGCCCGGAGTTGCCCGTCGCCGCTGGAGGGCAAGCAGCGGGCGTTGAAGCTGAAGGACGGCGAGACGCCGGTGGACCCGAACGGGGGTTTTGCCGGGCTGGTGTTCAAGGTCAGCGTGGACCCGCGGAGCAACATCAAGTATTCGTTCATTCGCTCGTTCGGGGGAACGTTGAAGTCCGACGCGACGCTGATGCTGCCGGGGGAGAAGAAGGGCTTGCGGCCGGGGCATCTGCTGAAGTTCCAGGGCAGCGATCACAAGGAGATCGAGGAGGGCGTCTGCGGGGACATTTTCGCGGTGGCCAAGCTGGACCTGCGGATCGGCAACACGCTGTTCACCGAGCAGCGCGACGGAACGCTGGCCATGCCGCGTTTTCCGACGCCGATGTTTTCGTTGGCGTTGGAGCCGAAGGCCCGCGGGGACGAGACCAAGATCGGCGACGCGGTGCGACGTTTCTCGGAAACGGACCCCTGTTTCCGTTCGGTGCAGGACGCCCAGACCAACGAGCTGGTGATCAGCGGCGTGGGGGACCTGCATCTGCGGGTGATCCTGTCGAAGATGCTGCGGCTGTTCAAGCTGGACGTGAACACGAAGCCGCCGAAGATCCCCTATCGGGAGACCATCACGACGACGGCCGACGGCCATCACCGGCACAAGAAGCAGACCGGCGGGGCGGGCCAGTTCGGCGAGGTGTTCCTGAAGGTGATTCCGCTGCCGCGCGGGAGCGACCCGGCCAACGAGGAGGAATGGTGGTCGTGGGACATCTTCGGCGGGACCATCCCCGGGCAGTTCGAGCCGGCCGTGAAGAAGGGCGTGAAGGAGTTGATGGCGGAAGGGGCTTTGGCGGGTTTCCCCATCCAGGACGTGAAGGTTTCCATCGTGGACGGCAAGCACCATCCGGTGGACTCGAAGGAAGTGGCCTTCAAGACGGCGGGGAAGCGGGCCTTCAAGGACGCCTTTCTGAAGGCGAAGCCGGTGCTGCTGGAGCCGATCGTCAACATCGAGGTGACGGTTCCGGCGGAGAACGTGGGCGACATCACGGGCGACCTGGCCCAGCGGCGGGGCCGCCCGAGCGGTCAGGACATGCTGCCGGGCAACCTGGCGGTGATCCAGGCCCAGGTGCCGCTGTCGAAGGTGGCGGACTACCATTCGCGGCTCAGCTCCATCAGCGGGGGCAAGGGCAGCTACACGATGGAGTTTTCGCATTACGAGCCGGTGCCGAGCAACGAGGTGCCGCAGATCATCGCCCAATACGGCCCGAAGAAGGACGAAGAGGAGTAAGGCCGCCGAACGTGTCCCGCGGCCTCCGCGCCGTGGCCGTTGCCCCGCCGCGCGGCCGGGGGCGGCCCCGGATGTGGAGTCTGCGATGTTCAGGGACGTGCCGTCCAAACTCGACTTCCCGGCGATGGAGCACGAGATCCTCGCTTTCTGGGAAGCGCATCAGATCTACGAGAAATCGCTGGAACAGAGTCGGGGGGGCAAGCCCTTCGTCTTCTTCGAGGGGCCGCCGACGGCCAACGGGCTGCCGCATCCGGGCCATTGCCTGACGCGGGCCATCAAGGACTTGTTTCCGCGCTACAAGACCATGACGGGGCACTATTGCGCCCGCAAGGCGGGTTGGGACACGCACGGCCTGCCGGTGGAGGTGGAGGTCTGCAAGGAGCTGGGCATCCACACCAAGGAGGAGATCGAGGCCTACGGGGTCGAGGCGTTCAATCGCCGGTGCCTGGAGTCGGTCTTTCGCTACACGCGGGAATGGGAGGAGCTGACGCGGCGGCTGGGGTTCTGGATCAACCTGGAAGAGGCGTACGTCACCTACCACCAGAGCTACGTCGAGTCGGTGTGGTGGGCGCTGAAGACGCTGTTCGACGCGGGGTTGCTGTATCAGGGGCACAAGATCGTCTGGTGGTGGGCGCAGGGCGGCACGGCCCTGTCGGCGGGCGAAGTGGGGCAGGGCTACCGCGAGGTGGACGACCCCAGCGTGTTCGTGCGTTTTCCCGTGGTCATGGACGAGCGGGCGAAGGAGCGGGGGATTCCGGAGGGCGCCAGCCTGCTGGTCTGGACCACGACGCCGTGGACGCTGCCGAGCAACATGTTCGCGGCGGCGCATGAGGATTTCGACTACGCCGTGGTGGTCGACGAGGTGGACGGCGAGCGGCTGATCTTCGCGTCGGGCCTGCTGGATACGATCGCCAGGAAGCTGAAGGCGACGCAGCGGTGGAAGGTCGAGCGCACCCTCAAAGGGCGGGAGCTGGTCGGCTTGCGGTATACGCCGCCGTTCGACTGCTACGCCGCGCGGCCGGCGCGGGCCGTGATGCCGGGCGGGCCGGAGACGCCGTTGGCGGATTACGAGGCTCCGCGGCGCGACGGCGGAAAACAGCATGTTCTCTGGCGGGTGCTGCACGCCGATTTCGTCACGCTGGACGCAGGCACCGGCCTGGTCCATCAGGCCCCGGCCTTCGGCGAGGTGGACTTCGACCTCTACCAGCAGGACCGACAGCGGTTCGAGAATCCGGACGCCGTGCCCTTCCTCTGCGCGGTGGCCCCCAACGGGACCTTCACGGAAGAGTGCCCGCGATATCGGGGCCGCTGGGTCAAGGAGTGCGACAAGGACATCGTGGCGGAGCTGAAGGAGCGGCGGCTGCTGGTCTTTCACGAGGCGTACCGCCACGACTACCCGTTCTGCTGGCGGGCGGAGGAGGACCCGCTGATCCAGTATCCGCGGAAGAGCTGGTTCATCCGCACGACGCGTTTCAAGGAGGAGATGCTGGAGAACAACCGGCACATCAACTGGCTGCCGGAGCACATCAAGGCGGGGCGGTTCGGGAAGTTTCTCGAATCGAACGTGGACTGGGCGCTGTCGCGGGAGCGGTACTGGGGCACCCCGCTGCCGATCTGGGTCTGCCGCGGTTGCGGGCACACGGAGGCGGTGGATTCGTACGCGGCCCTGGCGGAGAAGCCGGGCGTGCAGGGCGTGGAGGTCTGGGAACGGGCCAAGCAGGCCGATCCGTCGTTGTCGGAGCACCTGAAGGTACACAAGCCGTACATCGACGCCGTGACCTATGCCTGCCCGAAGTGCGGCGGAGACGCCGGGGGGCGGATGCAGCGGGTGCCCGACGTGATCGACTGCTGGTTCGACAGCGGGGCGATGCCGTTTGCGCAGTGGGGCTTTCCGCACCGCAACCGGGAGGCGTTTTTGGAGCAGTTCCCGGCGGATTTCATCAGCGAGGCGTTGGATCAGACGCGGGGCTGGTTCTACTCGCTCACGGCGATCAGCGTGATGTTGTTCGGGCGGCAGGGGGTGGCGGGCGGGAAGGAGGCCCGCGGCATGCTCCCGGCGGCGGACTATCCGCAGCCGTTCAAGACCTGCATCGTCCTCGGCCTGCTGATGGGCGAGGACGGGCTGAAGATGTCCAAGAGCAAGAAGAACTACAAGGAGCCGGGCTACGTCTTCGAGCACGAGGGGGCCGACGCGGTTCGCTGGTTGTTCTTCAGCGGGCAGACGCCGTGGACGAGCATTCGCTTCCAGGAGGCGGCGATCGCCGAGGGGCAACGGGAGTTTCTCATCCGCCTGTACAACTGCTACAGCTTCTTTGTGATCTATGCGAACATCGACCGCTGGACGCCCGATCCGGCCCGGAGCGGCGAGGGGGCGATTGGCGCCCAGAGCGCGGGGCTGCCGCTGACCGAGCTGGACCGCTGGATCCTGAGCGAGCTGCACCAGTGCTGCGTGCGGGTGTTCGACGGACTCGAGGCGTATGACAACTTCAACGCGGCCAAGGCGTTGATCGCCTTCGTGGACGCCCTGTCGAACTGGTACGTCCGGCGGAACCGCGAGCGGTTCTGGAGGCCGGGCCTGGACGAGGACAAGCAGGCGGCCTATGCGACGCTGTACGACTGCCTGGTCGCCTTGGCGAAGCTGATCGCGCCGTTCACGCCGTTCTTCGCGGAGTCGATGTACCAGAACCTGGTGCGGACGCATCAAGGCGACGCCCGCCTCAGCGTGCATCTGTGCCGCTATCCGATCACCGCGGAGACGCGATCCGCGGTGGAGCGCGGCATCGACGCGGAACTGAACGCGGAGGTGGAGATGGTGCGTCAGCTCGTTTCGTGCGGGCGGGCGGCGCGGTCGGCGGCGAAGTTGCGGGTGCGGCAGCCGCTGGCCTCGGTGGAGCTGTACCACCGGCAGGCCGAGGTGATCCGGCGGCACGAGGAACTGATCCGCGACGAGCTGAACGTGAAGCGTCTGGAGTACGTTTCCTTCGCCGAGGTGGCCCAGTACGTGAATTATGAGTTGAAGCCGGATTTCAAGCAGATCGGGCCGAAGTACGGGCCGCTGGCCCCGAAGATCAAGGCGGCCCTGGCGTCCGGCGGCGTGGACGTGGCCGCGCTGGTCCGCGGCCTGGAGCAGGAGGGGCGGTGCGTCCTGGAGGTGCAGGGCCGGCCGGTCACGCTGACGGCCGAGGAGGTGCTGGTCGAACTGCACGCCAAGGAGGGCTGGACCGCCGAGCGGATTCCCGGGCAGGGCATTTTGATGCTGGATACGCAGATCACCGACGCGCTTCGCGACGAAGGCATCGCCCGCGACCTCATCAACCTGGTCCAGCAGACCCGCAAGAATCTCAATCTGCGTTACGAGCAGCGGATCGAGCTGGCCGTCGTCGGCGACGAGACCATCCGTCGCGTCGTCGCCGCTTTCGGCGCGGTCATTGCCGCCGAGACGCTGGCCGAGCGGTGGATCGATCCGCCGCCCGGGCTGGAGCCGGTGCGGGCGGAGGTCGAGGGCCTGGCGGTCGAGATCCACGTCCGCCCGCTATGACTTCTCGGGGGGCGGTTCGGCGGGGTCGGGTCGTCGGGCGGCCGGTCGCCACAGGGACACACCGAAGAGTCTTTTCGACAGGGTGAGCAGCAGGGCGATTTCGAGTAGGTAGGCGGCGGCGGTGGCGGCAGCGGCGCCGTGCATCCCCAGCGGGGGGATCAGCACGGCGTTCAGGACGGCGTTGCCGCCGACCACGCCGGCGATGAGCAGCGTGTTCATGCCGGGTCGTCCGCCTTGCAACAGGAGGCCGAGGAAGGGCCGGTAGCCGGAGTTGAGGAGTATGCCGGCCATGAGGATGGCGAAGACCGCCCAACTGGCCGCGAAATCAGGCTGATTGGAGAGCAGTCCGGGCAGGAGGGGATAGGCGGCGACCGCGGCCGCGGAGACGAGCGTCATCATAAGCCAGGTGGCGTTGCGGACCCGGGGGGCGGTGTTTTCGATGCGGGCGAGGTCGTTTTCGGCGAAGCAGCGGCCAAGGATGGGATCGACGTTTCGCCGGACGACGACGGGCAGTTGGGCGAAGCCTTCGGCCAGGATGGCCGCGAAACTATAAACGCCGACCACGTCGTCCCCGCAGAACCAGCCGAGCATCAGCACGTCCACGCGGGTATTCATTTCGCTCAGGAAGCCGCTGAGGAAGCCGCGGATTCCGTAAGAGGCATGTTCCCGAAACCAGGCGGCCGCCCGCCGGGTGATCCACAGGGGGACCACGCGGAGGTGGAGGTAGGCCGCGAGCAGAACGAAGAGCAGCACCTCGGCGGCGGTGAGGGAGAAGGCCAGGGAGTCGCTGGGGCGTCCGGCGGCGAGGAGGGCCAGCACCGCCGCGAGCAGGAAGACGAACCGGAGGGCCTGGAAGACGGCGTAGGCCTTCATGCGGCGGAGGCCGTTCAGGACGTTGAGCAGCACCTTGTTCAGGGAGAAGAAAAACAATCCGGGGATGGCCAGGGTCAGGCCGGCGCGGACGCCGGGGCTGTCCAGCAGGCGGGCGGCGTCGTCGCGGAGGAGCCAGGCGCCCCCGCCGATCAGGGCGGCGAGGGCCGCCGCCAGGAGGAGAGCGGAGACGGCCTGGTCGGCGCAACGCCCGCGGTCGTTGGGGTTGTGGGAGACGCTCCTGAGCACGGAGAAATGCAGCCCGCCGACGGAGAGCTGGGAGAGCATGATGTAGAGGGCGTAGACCTGGTTGAAGACGCCGAGGGCGTCGGGGCCGCGGGTGGCGGCAATGACCAGGTTGAGGGCGATGCCGGCGGCGGCGAGGACGCCCAGGCTGCCGACGTTCCAGAGCACTTCGACGTTGAAGCGGCGGCGGAGGGAGAAGTCGGTCAGGAAGGGGCGTCGGTGGGGGGTCATGCGGCCGGTCTCGATGACGGTTGCCTATTGCGGGAAGCGGGCGCGGGCCACGAGGTTCCAACTGAGCAGCCGCCAGGGCGTGGATCGGCGGCCGTCGAGGAGCCGATCGAGGCCGGTGGCCAGGCGGCTGAGCGGGGCGAAGACGGCCTGGGGCCGCAGCACCACCTCGGCGAACGGCGGCGAGCAGAAGCCCTGGAAGGAGAGGTCGATCTCGGTAAAGCCGTGGCGGCGGAGCAGGCCGTCCAGCTCGTGCGGGGCGAAGAACCGCTGTTCGGCGGAGTAGTGCGGGTCCACGCGTTGCCGCAGCCGCCGCAGGAGCTGGAAGACGGGGTTGCCGTTGTTGGGTTCGAAGGCCGCCAGCCAGGCGGCGGGTTTGGCGAGGCGGCAGAGGGCGTCCATGACCACGTCGATCTCGGTCATGTGGTGAAGGGCGCCGATGAGGATCACCAGATCGGCCACGTGGCGCGGGAGGTCGGGGGCCTTGATGTTCGCGCAGATGAACTCGGCGGGGCAATCGGCGTTGAAGGCGCGGGCGGCTTCGATCAGTTGGCGGGACTGGTCGATGCCGATGTAGCGGTCATAGCGGCCGCGGAGGTACTTCGCCGCGCGGCCGACGCCGCAACCCACCTCGACGATCGTGCCAAGGGATTCCCGCTGGTTCAGGATGGGCTGGACGCAGTGCCAGACCTGGTACTCGCGGGGAACGCGGGTGGAGGGCATCCGATCCTTGCGGGCGTAGGCCTCGGCGATCTGGTCGAAGTGGCGGCGGTCCCGCTCTTCCAGTGATTTCTCGCGATGGGGGTCGGGCGGGTCGGGCATGAGGGCATCCTCGCGGGGCGTCTACACGGGGTACAGTTTGGGGATTTCGTTGATGATCCGAATCACGTCGTCGAAGTCGTCGCCGAGGCCGATGGTGGAGAGATACCAGCGGATGGAGTCGAAGCGAGGGCGGCTTTCCCTGCGGGCCAGGTCCAGCGCCGGGCCGCGGTCCAGCCGGCCCTGGCGGATCTGGTTGCTGCGCAGGGTGTAGATCTCGTTCAGCCCGGCGACGGTGTGGTAGATGTAGTTGTAGAAGGAGGCGGTGCCGTCGCCGATTCGCCAGGTGGTTTCGGTGTCGTCGGCCAGCTCCCAATCGTATTGGTCGCGAAGGGTGGCGACGATGGTCGGCTCGTCCCATTCGATGAAGCGATAGAGGTTCAGGTAGTCGCGGCGAATGACGTAGTAGCAGGCGTAGGCCCAGAGCGTGTCCGGCACGGAGGCGTTCAGGTACGCCGGGTTGCCGAGGTATTGCCCCGCGTAGTAGGCGCCGAGCCGGAGCTTGCTGCGGAGGCTGAGGGTGTAGGCGTGGTCTTCGTCCACGACGGCGGGGCGGACGCCGGCGAAGCCGGTCTTGAAGTCGGTCCGCTCCAGCATGTTCTCGCAGAGGAAGATCAGCGGGGCGCCGGTCTGCCGGCGGAGCCGATTGGCGTGAAAGAAGTACTGTTTGTCGCCGGCCATGAACAGCGGGATCATCCCCAGGGCGGGCTTCTTCAGCCAGGCCAGGACGTTTTGTCGGATGTAGCGGCGCTTGGTCTCGATGTCGGCGGAGACCAGGATGTGTTCCACGCCGAGCTGCCCGCAGATCCGGGAGATGTTGCGGCGGGCCAGGTCGGTGACCATGCCCCAGTCGTAGGTGAAGGCGACGGGGTTCATCTTCAGGACGGTCTTGAGGTAGTGCAGGCCGTAGGTGCTGTCGCGGCCGCCGCTGAGGCCGACCAGGCAGTCGTAGCCGCCGTCGCGGCGGCGGTGGGGGGCGACGAGTCGTTCCAGCTCCTCGACGCCGCGGGGCTTCACCAGGCGATAGTTGCGACAGTAGTTGCAGACGCCGGCGTCGTCGAACTCGATGAACGGCATGGTCTCCGGCAGGATGCACCGGGTGCAGCGTCGCAGCCGGTCGATGGCCGCGAAGACCTGTTCGACAGGCGGTTCGTAGCGGGCGGTCAAGGCGGCGGCGCGGCGGCGGATCTCCTTCGCGGATGGTGGCGGCGGGGCTCCGGGCGTGAGCTCAACGATGCCGCGGGGAGTGCCGCGCCGGGCGGCGGGTGGATCGTTTTCCGCGGGACGGTCGCGATTCAGCGGGAAGGGGTGCAGGGCGAGGGTGGGGAGGTCCACCAGGAGGGCTTCGCCCGCCCGAAGCGGGAGGATCTCCGCGTCGCCGAAAGCGCGGCGGACGCGGTGCCGGCGGGCCAGTTGGCGGAGGATGTACTCCTCCGAGGCGAATAGGATCGCGGCGTGGCGGGGTCCGCCGCGGTAGTAGAGCGAGCCGTTGTTGGTGGCCAGGACGGCGAGGTCGAGGTCATCGAAGAGCATGGCGATGGAGGCGGCGCCGCGGAGCAGGCCGAAGGTGTGGCGGACGGCGGCGGCGGGGGAGGTCCCCGACGTGAGGGACCGTCGCAACAGGGCGGCGATGACCTCCGAGTCGACCCGTCCGCGGCGGGGCAGATCGGGATGCGCCGACCAGAGGGCCTCGTCGTTGACGATGATGCCGTTGTGGACGCCGACCACGCCGGAATTGACCACCGGCTGGTTGTTCAGCGGGTTGCCCTGATCGCCGGTGGTGACCAGCCGGGAATGGCCGATGACGGCCCGGGGGCCGGCGTCGGCGGTGAGTAGGGCGTCGTACAGGTCGCGATAGCGGGGGCGTCGGATCATCACCGAGGCCCGGACGGCTTCCTTGTAGACGTGCAGGGAGGTTTCGTTCAGAACGGCGACCCCCGCAGCCTCCTTGCCGCGCGATTCGGAAAGGCGGAAGAGGGCATCCATGGCGTCGCGGACGGAGTCCGGGCCGTGGCGGGCGTCTTTCAGGATGATGCCGAATATCCCGCACATGGAGGGCCTCTAGGCGGTCGGACCGCCACGATCGTGCTCGTGGAGTTCGCGGCGAATGGCCGACACCTGTTCGCAGACGATGCCCAGCACGAAGATCACGATGCCGGTGATGAAGACCATGACCATGGACGGGGTGACGTGCAAGCGGTATTGGACCGCGTAGAACAGGAAGTAGAGCACGCCGGCGGCCATGAAGACCAACGAGAGCGGGATGAATACGCGCATGGGATTGAACAGCACGGTGAGGTTCAGGATCAGCATGGCCACGCGGAGGCCGTCGCGGAGGATCTGGACGGTGCTCTTGCGTCCGAGGCGGGGCTTCACGGTGATGGGCACGTAGCCGACGTCGTAGCCCATGCGGAGCATGGCGATGCTGCTGGTGGTGGAGAAAGAGAAGCCGTCGGGCATCAGGTGGAGGTATCGGCGGATGACGGCGGTGCGAAAGGCGCGGAGGCCGGAGTTGATGTCGGGAATCCGCCGTCGGGTCAGGACATTGGCAAACCAGCCGAGGACGGCCTTGCCCGGGAGGCGGAGCCAGTCCGTGTGCGAGGACTCGCCGCGGACGCCGACCACCATGTCGTGCCGGGGGGCTTCCTGGGCGACGCGGAGCACGTCGCCGACGTGGTGCTGGCCGTCGCCGTCGCAGCAGACCACGTATTCCGTCCGGGCGGCGGCGAGGCCCACCTTCAGGGCCTTGCCGTAGCCCTGGTTGGAGGGAAGGGAGATGACGCGGGCGCCGGCGGCACGGGCAATTTCGGCCGTGTCGTCGGTGGAGCCGTCGTCCACGACGAGGATTTCGCGGCAATCGGGCGGGCGACCGATCTCGCGGAGGACCTGCCCGAGGGCGGCGGCCTCGTTGTAAGCGGGGATCAGCAGCGTGTATTCAGCCATGCGGCGTAACCCTCTCGCCGGGGCCGAGGTTCTTGCGGGCCGCGGCGTACTGAATGTCGCCGGTGGGGACGTAGACCGCGAGCTTGCGTAGGAGGGGCGCTCGGAAGGCCGCGATCAGCCCTTGAGGCACGAGCCGGGGAAAGACCCTCTTCAGCTTGTAGAACAGGAAGCCCAGGTTGGCCCATTTGCCGCGGGTCGTCCAGCGGACCGGCTCCAGCCCGAGTCCGTCGCGGAGCAGCCGGACGAGCGATTCGCGACGGAAGAACACCAGGTGTTCGGGGACGGTCATGAAGGCCCAGCGGCGACCCATGAGCCGGGCGGTCGTCGAGCCGATGTTGGGCGTCGATAGGCAGAGCAGGCCGCCGGGCTTCAGCCAGTTGACGAGCCGGCGGCCGGCGGCGACGGGGTCCGGCAGATGCTCCAGGACGTCCCAGAGGACGATCGCGTCGAAGGATTCGGGCGGGTAGTTCTGCTCTTCCATGCGTCCCTGGCGGATACGGTCGGCCAGAGCGGGATGGGCCTGGCGGGCCTGGGCCACGGCCTCCGCGGAGAGGTCGAACCCCCAGGCGTCGTAGTGTTCGGCGGCCAGCCGCAGGAACCCGCCCGTGGCGCAACCGGCGTCGAGGAGCTTGGCCCGAGGGGGCACGCCCGCGGCCGCGAGCCAGCGGAGGCGGGCTTCGTTTTCCTTGCGTTCAGCGAAGGCATCGCCGTACTTGCCGCGGTCGAAGTATTCCTCGCCGTAGAGGCGGGCGAGGTCGTCCGTCGAGGGCTGGGCGGCGACCTGCACGAGGCCGCAGCCGGGGCATTCATCGACGAGGTACGGCCCGATGCGGTGTCGGGAACGGAGGTCAACGCGGCCGCACAAGCGACAGGAGGACATTCGGGGCAGGCTCCACACGGAGCAGCCACCCACCGGACCGCCGGCTCCGTGAGCTTCGGTGGGCAGCATTTAATCAGCGCGCGGCGGTTCGGGCAACCGGAGGGACGGCCCCGCGGCGAGGCGGGCGCGTTGGCGCGATCCGGGCGGCCGCCGGGTGCGTCCGCGTCAGGCGGGCTTGATGCCGAGCTGTACGGTTCGGGTCTTGTGGTGGATTCGCAGGACGGTGATGCGGTAGGTGAGGCCGGACTGTCCGCGGAAGGTGGCCGATCTTCCCAGCGGCAGTTCGCGGATTTTCAGGAAGCGTTTGTTGTTCATGAGCAGGTCGAGATCGGCCTCGAGATCGTCGTCGGTGTCGCGGAGCTTGACGGTGACGCCGTCGACCATCAGGGCTTCCTTGGGGAAGCGGCGATCGCGGAGGCTGAGGGTCTTGACGGCCGTGAACTCCCGTCCGCCCCAGGCCTGCCAGGGGTCGAGGGGATCGACGGTCGGTGTAGATGGGGGCGGGGTTTGTTCCGGGGGCTTGGCCGGCGGTTTGGCCGGCGTGGCGGGCTTGGGCGGGGCCGGTTCTGGTCGGGTCGGCTCGGCCGGTGGCGGCTTGGGCGGGGTCGGCGGTTGTTCGCGACTAATCTGTCGCGGCGGAGGCTCCCGGCGAGGAGGCGGGGTTTCGCGACGGGGTTCGGGCGAGGCGGGGCCTACGGCGGGCGGCGGGGCGGCGCGGCGGTCTCGCGCTGGTCGCTCGTTGGCGGCAAGGACCACCGGCTCTTCCGGCGGCTCGGTGCCGATTCGGCCGCTGGGTCGAACAGCGGCAAGCGACGCCGAGCCGAGGCGGTGGTAATCGCTGCGGACCGCGGCGATGGCGTCCGGCTGGTTTCGTTCCAGTTGCAGGATCATGTCCGGCGCGGTGGGGTGGTCGGGGCGGATGTCGAGCACCCGCATCCACATCTGCCAGGCGTCGGCGTAGCGTCCTTCATCGGCGGCCAGCACGGCTTCGGCTTCCCAAAAGGCGGCGGCGCCGGCGGCGGTTCGTCGCAGGGCCTCTCCGACAGCGGAGTTGGGGTTCTGCCGGGCGGCCATGAGGTAGTGGTCGTAGGCGACCTGCGGTTGGTCGCGGCGTTCCGCCTGGACCCCGGCCTGGTAGGCTTGATTGCCTCCGCAACCGGCCGCCGGCACCAGGAGCCAGGCGACGAGCAAGCAGGCGGCGAGGCGGGCGAATCGGGGGTTCAACGCGGGTCTCCGTCCGCCGGGCCGGCCGGGGGCCGCGGCGGCGGCAATCATGCTAATCGAGGGCGGACGCGACGGCCAGACGATCGACGACCGAACGGTCGAGCGGGAAGGGGTCGGTTCGGGTGATTCGCGGGACGATGACGCTGGCGATGAAGTCGGGGCGGGTGACGGAGGTGTGTCCTCCATCCCAGCCGAAGGCCAGGAAGGAAGGTTGCCAGGGGATGTTGTAGACGCGGCGGTAGGCCTGCTCGGCGGCGGCGGTGCGGCTGACCAGGCGGAAGCCGGTTCGTCCGGCGGGCGGGCCGGGCTTTCCGTCGGCGTTGGCCACCAAGGCCCCGAGCAGGGCGTCGCGGGGGCTGTAGGTGGCGTAGAGGTTTCGCCGGACGTGGGACATGGCGCGGGTCAGGTTGCGCTCGGACGAGGCCGAGGAGGAGAGCAGTACGACGTTATCGACCATGACGCCATCGGGAAGCTGCTCCAGGGCGTTGAGCACGACGGCGGTGCCGGCCGAGAGGGCCAGGACGTTGATGGGCTGGTCGGGATAGGCCCGGCGGACCTTTTCGATGCGTCTGGCGAGACCGTTGGCGACGGCGCGGTTGTTGGCGATGACGAAGTGGTCGTGGGCGGGGCCGAGAAAGGCGCTCCAGCCGTAGGTCTGGAACTGGCCCTGGTATCCGGCCTGGCGAAAGCCCTGCTTGACGCCGCCGCCGCTGGTATACCACCCGGCGCCCTCGAGATAGAAGACCACCGGGGCCTTGATCGGCTGATTGCAGCCGGCGGCAGCCGCGCCGCCGAGCAGCAAGGCGAACATGCCCGCCGCGACTCGCGGTCGGTCCATGCGGGAAGAGATCGTCATGGGATGAATCTGTCGGATCAGGTGCCGCTGGGCTCGTTGATGTCCAGCCCGCGATCCTTTTCGCGTTTCTGGATTTCCTCGAGCGTGATCGCCGTCGGCAGAGGCTCTTTCTTTTCCGTGATGTTGGTGCCGCCCTTGAACAGTTCCGCGTTCTTCTTCGTCCATTCCTTGTAGGGGTCGGGGACTTCGTCCTCGGGGTAGATGGCGTGGACGGGGCACTCCGAGACGCAAAGGCCGCAGTCGATGCAGGTGTCGGGGTCGATCACCAGCATGGCCGGGTCCTGAATCTCCCAGAAGCACTCGACCGGGCAGACGGTGGCGCAATCCGTGTACCGGCAGTTCACGCAACGCTCAACGACCACATGCGGCATGGCATTGCTCCCATATTCGCGGCCGCCCGAACCAGCGAAATCAAGGCCATCGTACGGCCCGCATCAGACCTGAAAAGTCACTCGCTGTCAACGGCCGCGAGCGCTGGGCATTGTCGCGGTCCACGTCTGATGATAGGTTGCCCGTCGCCGCCGGGTTGACCAGCGGATGATCCAACCCGATCGACTCGCGGGCCCGCGGGGGCGGCCGGCGGCCCGCGCCGGGGTGAGTGACGTGGACAATTTCCTGGGGCTGCCTCCGTCGAGAAGCGACCCGCGGACGGCGCGGTATGTCGTCCTGCCGGTTCCCTACGATGCGACCACCAGTTTCCAGACCGGTGCTCGCTGGGGGCCGCGGGCGGTGATCACGGCCAGTCAGCAGGTGGAACTGTTCGACCCGGAGTACGGCCGGGAGTTCGTCGCGCCCGGCATCGCCACGCTTGAGCCGGTCGAGCCGATCGCCGATCCCGCCGAGATGCACGAGGCCGTCTATCAGGCGGCGCGGCGTCCCGTCGAGCAGGGGCGGTTTCTGATCGGTCTGGGCGGGGAGCACTCGATCACCAGCGGGCTGGTGCGGGCGGTGATGCGGCGGTATCCGAAGCTGAGCGTTTTGCAGATCGACGCTCACGCCGATTTGCGGGCGGAGTATCACGGCACGCCGTTCAGTCATGCCGCGGTGATGCGGCGGGTGGTTGATTTCGGGGCGCGGCCGGTCGCCGTGGGCATCCGCAGCTACAGCCGCGAGGAGCACCGGTTCATGAAGGCCCGGGGGATCGAGCCGTGGTCGCCGGCCCGGATTCGGCGGGAGCCGAACTGGGTCGAGGCGGCGGTGGAGGGGCTGGGAGAGCAGGTGTACATCACCATCGACATCGACGGGTTCGATCCGGCACTGGCCCCGGCGACGGGCACTCCGGAGCCGGGCGGGCTGGACTGGTGGCAGGTGAATGAGTTGTTGCGGGCGGTGGCCCGCCGGCGGACCGTGGTGGCGGCGGACGTGATGGAGGTTTCTCCGCAGCCGGGCGGGATGCAGACGGAGTTCCTGGCGGCGCGGCTGATCTACAAGCTGATCGCGCATCGGGAAGCGGCCCGCGGCGGTCGCGGCCGCTGAGGCCGCCGGCGGGCGGGCGTGGCCGCGAGGGGGAATGCGGGGGCGTCGCGGTTCCCGACGCAAGCCGGGTAGTGCCCGATCCCGATAAGAAAGCAATGTCCGCGATCGCACAGGTCGAGCGCCCGGCGGAGGCGGCCGCGTCGGTGTCGGCAGGGGAGCGCGGGGTGGCGGCGTCGGGCGGCCGCGAGGGGGGTTTCGCCGGGTTGTCGTTCACGGCGGGGCTGATCCTCTCATTGCTGATGGCGGCGGTCTTCGTCTGGATGCAGGCGGGGTCGTTGCGGGTCAACTTCCAGGCGGACGGGCAGTTGCCGGAGTATCTGAGTTGGTGGGCGTCGCCGGAGACGGCGGGGTCGGGGATCAACGGGCAGTTCAACCGCTACTTGTACAGTTACTACTATCCGGCGCTGGGCGGGTTGAGCCGGTGGGTGGGCAAGTTCGCGGCCCTGCGGCTGGCTTTCGGGGCGGAGATTCTGGCGATCGCGGCCGCGGTCTTTTACTTCGGGGCGGTCCTGACGCGGAATCACTGGGCGTCCCTGCTGGCGGCGACGGCGGTCATCTGGCATGACGCGACGGCGGTCGCTCCGGGCGGGAGCGGCGGGATCGGGCTGATCTGCGGGCCGCTGTACCCGGCGACGGCGCTCGCCCTGGCGGCGTTGGCCCAGTCGTGGCGGCGGCGGCATGTGTGGGCGGCTTTCCTGGCGGGGTTGTCATTCAACGTGCACGGCTCTTCGGCGGTGTTCGTTTCCGCGATGGTGCTGTGGGCGGCCTGGGCGGACGGCGGTTGGCGGCTGCGGCGGTCGCGGGTGCTGCCGG
The DNA here is from genome assembly GCA_964572385.1 of uncultured Planctomycetaceae bacterium. Classification (GTDB taxonomy): domain Bacteria; phylum Planctomycetota; class Phycisphaerae; order UBA1845; family UTPLA1; genus CAZNFM01. Next base: position 92,397 of record CAZNFM010000018.1, read on the forward strand.
CGGGAGCGGCCTGCCTGGCGGCGACGCTGCCCACGCTGGCGTGGATGCTGTGGGATCCGCCGCCGGCGGCCGAGGTGGCGCTTTCCGATTGGATGAAAATGCCACATTGGATTTTCCCGCATCATATCTACATCTCCGCGGTGGACCGGCGTTTCTGGATGGTGTGCGGGGCCTTCGTGCTGCCGGGCGCGGCGGGCGCGGCCCTGCGGCGGCGGGAACGGGCCGGAGAGCAAAGCGTGCTGGTCGGCTGGCTGGCGGGGGCGGGTCTGCTGCTGGCGATCGGGACCGTGTTCGTGGAGTGGTGGCCGGTGCGGGTGGTGGCCCAGTTGACGCTGTGGCGCGGCACGCGGTATCTCGTGCTGCTCGCGCTGGTGTTCGGCCTGGCCTGGCTGGTGGACGGATTGCGGCGGGGTGCAGGCCCGGCCGTCGCCGCCGGAGCGGCCTTGACCGCGTTCATCGCGCCATTCCACCCCGAGCTGGTCTGGCTCGGGCATCTCGGGCTGGCGGCGGTGTTTCTGTCGGCGGCGCGAGGCCGGGGCGGTGGGTCGCGGGGCCTGCTGCTCGCGGCGTTCGGCGCGGCGTTGATCACGGCGGGCTACGAGGCGGCTTCGCTTCCGCGGCTGGGCGAGTACCTGGCCTGGCGGTGGCCCGCCGTCGTGCTGGGGCTGGCGCTGGGTTGGGCGTGGGCCGGGCGGGCGGCATCCGCCTACCGGCAGGCGGCGGCCGTGGCCGCGGTGTGGCTCGTCACCGGGTGGCTGATGAGCGTCGGGGTGCTGGGCGAGCGGTTTCCGAAGGAGTATCGGCGGCGGGCCGCCGCCTTGCTGGACCTGGCCCCGGCGATTCAGCACGGCTCGCGGCCGGGCGAGATCGTGATCGCCCCGCCCGACCTGCGGAACCCGGGGGCCTGGGCGGAGCGCGGGTCGTTTCTGTGCCGGCAGCAGTTGACCGCCTATGCGTACGGGCCTTGGCTGACGGAGGAAATCCTGCGGCGCGTGGAGTGGTATCTCGGCGGCCCGGTCGGCGATCCGCCGAAGGGCGAGCGGCTCGTGCCGCGGATGAGCGCGGGCTATCGGGTCCGCTCGAGCGAGGAATTCCGGCGGCTGTATGAGACGCACGGGGTCCGCCTGGCGATTGTGGAGAAGGAGCAGCGGCTGGGATTTGCCGAGGTGGCCGAGAACGCCCTGTTTCGGGTGTATGATCTGGCTCGGCCGGTGGGCGGTTCCTGACCGCGGCACAGCGGCCGGATGACGGAGAATCCCTTGAACGAAATCGACGGGGGCTGTGTTGAGGCGGCGTCGCCGGCTCGCGGCGCGGCGATCAAGAGCGGGATCGTTCGCGTCCTGCAAGTGGCGCTGGGTGTCGGCGTGCTGGCCTGGCTGCTGCTTTCGGGGGCGATCCAGTGGGAGGCGGTACGGGGGCTGCTGAGGTCGGCGTGGGTGCTGCCGGCGGCGGTGGTGTTGCAGGTGGCCAACCTGGTCTTCACGGCGTGGCGGCTGCGGGTGTTGATGGAGGCGCAAGATCTGCCGTTGCCGTTCTGGTCGGCGTTTCGGCTGGCGTACACGGCGGCTTTCTTCAGTTGGTGCATTCCCGGCGGGACGGGCGGCGATCTGGTGAAGATGTACTATCTGGGGCGGTGGTATCCCGGCAAGGTGACGGAGGCGGTGACGGTGACGCTGTGGGACCGGGCGGTGGGGCTGGCCACGTTTCTGATGCTGGCGTTGCTGGCGGCGGCGTTCGTGCCGTCGCTGGTCTTCGGGCACGGCCCGCTGCTGGCCTTGCTGGGGATGTGCCTGGGTTTGCTGCTGGTGGGGGGCGTGCTGCTCGGTCTGGCGCTCTGGGCGGATTGGAGCGTGCGTTGGCCGTTGTCGGCGATCGGGCGGCTGGGGCGGCCCGGCCAGACGCTGATTCGGGTTTTTCAGGTGGTCCACGCGTACCGGCGACGGCCGCGGGCGCTGGCGGGCGGAGTGGTGTTGTCGCTCCTGGCGCAAGCCTGCCTGCTGGCCATCACCCTGGCGGTGGCCACGGTGGTGACGCCCAGCGGAGCCCGGGCGATCATGCTGGTGCTGCTGCCGATGGGCTGGGTGACGAACGCCCTGCCGCTCAGCCCCGGCGGGCTGGGGGTCGGTGAAGCGGCCCAGGAGGAGCTGTTCAAGCTGGTGGGGCTGTCCGGGGGGGCAGCGGTGTCGCTGTCGTGGCGGGCGGTGGCGATGGTGGTCAGCCTGCCGGGGTTGTGGTTTTACCTGCGGAGTCGTCGTCCGGAGACGGCTTGCCAGCACTGAGAAGCGGACGGGAGCCGTCGGCGACATTTGGCGACAGCCGTGGGCGTCGGCACTCCGATAAGCCATGAGGGAGAGTCCGCGCCGGCGGCGGCGGCCGGGTCGGCGTGAGAAGGGTTGCTCATGGCGCTGTTCGTGTTGTTGCCGGCGTACAACGAGGAGGACTCGATCCCGGTGCTGCTGCCGCGGATCTACCGGGCGCTGGAGCGGCTGCCGGTGGCGGTGCGGGTGGTGCTGGTGGACGACGGGAGCACGGACCGCACGGCGGAGCGGGTGCGGGCGCTGGCCGAGTCGTATCCGGTGGAGGTCGTCGCGCACTGGATCAATCGCGGGCTGGGGGAGACCATCCGGGACGGGCTGGAGTATTGCGTGCGGGCGGGCGGCCCGGGCGACGTGATCGTGCGGATGGACTGCGACGACACGCAGGACCCGGCCTATATCCCGGCGTTGCTGGAGAAGATCGCGGAAGGCTACGACGTGGTGTTGACCTCGCGGTATCAGCCGGGGGGGGGACAGACCGGGCTGTTCGGCTACCGGCGGTGGCTGAGCTTCGGGGCCGGGCTGTTCATGAAGCTGATGTTTCCCATCGCGGGGGTCCGCGATTACAGCTCGGGCTATCGGGCGTACCGGTGGGAGATCCTGCGGGAGGCGTTGCGCGTCTTCGGGGACCGGTTCATCGAGCAGCGGCATCTGGGATTCTCCTGCACGCTGGAGAAGGTGGTGAAGCTGAGCCTGCTGGGGGCGCGGTTCGCGGAGGTGCCGCACGTGTTGCACTACGACCGCAAGCGAAGCCCCAGCAAGATGGCCAGTTGGCCGACGCTGTGGGGCTACCTGGCGTTGGCGTGGAAGTTCAGTCCGTGGCTGGGGGTGCGGCGGCGGCATTGGCGGCGGGTGGCCGGAGTACACGGGGGCCGGCGGCCGACGGCCCGGCCGGCGCGGGAGCCTGGGACATGTGTGGGATCGCCGGCTATCTGAGGCGGGACGCCGGGGCGGAGCTGGACGCGGCCGTGTTGCCGTCGATGGCGGCGGCCTTGGCGCATCGCGGCCCGGACGGCGAGGGCTTCTGGAGCGACGGCCCGGTGGGCCTGGCGCATCGTCGGCTGGCGATCATCGACCTGGCCACGGGCGGCCAGCCGATGGCCAACGAGGACGAGACGCTCTGGATCGTCTGCAACGGGGAGATCTACAACTACCGCGAACTGCGGCGGGACCTGGCCCGGCATCACACGTTCCGCTCGCAGAGCGACACGGAAGTCGTCCTGCACCTGTACGAGGAGCTGGGGGAGCGGTGCCTGGAGCGGTTGAACGGCATGTTCGCGCTGGCGATCTGGGACGTTCGCCAGCGGCGGTTGTTCCTGGCTCGCGACCGCTTCGGCGTCAAGCCGTTGTACTGGACGAACGGACCGCGAGGGTTCGCGTTCGCATCGGAGGTCAAGGCCCTTCTGGCGGCGGGAGCGGTGGAGCCGCGTCCGGACGAGTCGGCGCTGAACGAGTATCTGACCTTCCAGTACACGCTCCGCGACCGGACGATGTACCGGGGCGTCGCCCGACTGGAGCCGGGGCATTACCTGACGTTCCGCCCCTTTGCCGACGCCGCGCCCAGCGTGGTGCGGTACTGGGATTTCAACTACGAGATCGACACGCACCATACCTTCGAGTTCTTTCGCGAGCGGCTGTTGCACCTGCTGACGGACTCGGTGGAGTTGCAGTTGCGCAGCGATGTGCCGCTGGGGGCGTATCTGTCCGGCGGGATCGACAGCTCGGTGATCGCGGCGCTGGCCGCGCCGCGTCTGGGCGGCCGGCTGCCCGTCTTCACCGGGGCGTTCGATGACGGGCCGGAGTACGACGAGTCGGCTTACGCCCGCCTGGTGGCGGAGCAGGTTGGGGCGGCGCTCCAGGAGGTGCGTCCCACGCCGCGGGATTTCGTCGAGCTGATGCCGGGGCTGATCCGTCTGATGGACGAGCCGATGGCGGGGCCGGGTTTGTTTCCGCAGTATTGCGTTTCGCGGCTGGCGGCGCGGAGCGTGAAGGTGTGTCTGGGCGGGCAGGGCGGCGACGAGTTGTTCGGGGGTTACGCGCGGTACCTGGTCGCCTATCTGGAGCAATGTCTGAAGGGGGCGATTTACGGGACGGGCAAGGGGGAGCAGTACATCGTCACCTGGGAGGCGATCGCGCCGCACCTGCCGATGCTGCGGAGCTATCAGCCGCTGTTGCAGGATTTCTGGAGCGGCGGGCTGTTCGAGGACATGGACCGGCGGTACTTCCGGCTGGTGGCGCGGGATCACGGCCTGGACGCGGTCCTGCGGCCGGAGGTGCGTCCGCCGGCGGAGCGGGAGGGATGTTTCGAGAAGTTTCGGGAGGTGTTTTTCGGTTCGGAGGCCAAGAGCTACTTCAACCGCATGACGCATTTCGACCTGAAGACGCTGCTGCCGGCGCTGTTGCACGTGGAGGACCGGGTCAGCATGGGCGTTGGGCTGGAGACGCGGGTGCCGTTTCTGGATCATCGCGTGGCCGAGCTGGTGACGCGGATGCCGCCGGTGATGCGTTTCGAGGGGGGGCGGTCGAAGCACGTGCTGCGCGAGGCGGTGGCGGACCTGGTGCCGGCAGCGGTCCGGCAACGGCAGGATAAGATGGGGTTTCCGGTGCCGTTGGGCGAGTGGCTGAAGCAGGGGCCGGTTCGGGACTTCGCCGCCGACGTGCTGCTGGGGCGGGCCGCGCGGAATCGGGGATATTACAACATGGAGGAGGTGGCCCGGCGGCTCCGCCAGCCGGCGCGGCACGGCCGCCTGCTGTGGGGGTTGCTCTGCCTGGAGCTGTGGTTCCAGAATTGTCTGGAGCGGCCCGGCCCGACGAAATCAGCCTCCGCGGGCCGGGTCCGTGCCCGCCGGTTGCAGCCGGCGGCGTCGCCCTGAGCGGGGCGGATCCGCGGCGGGTTGGGGAGTGGACGGGCGGGCGGACTTTCTTCGCGAGGTTATCCTTTTCGCCACGGTCTGGCGCGGGGGTCGGCGCTCCGGCCGGCTCCTTCGGGCCCGCGCCCGGCAGGGACGAGGGCGGGAAGGGCGCCGGCCGGAGGGCGCGCCGCCGATGAGCGCATCAGACCCGGACGCGGCGCCAGGCCGCGGCGGCGCCCAGGGCGAGCAGGAGCAGCGAAGCCGGCTCGGGAATGAGCACCAACTGGTCCTGGGCGGGGGACGTGCCCTGGGCGTTGTTGTACAGATTCAGAATCCGCACATTGCCGATGTCGGAGCCGGCGTTGGCCAGGGCGTCCTGGTAGAAGAGATCCGCTTTGGATCCGTCGCCCGGCGTCCAGGTCATGGCGGTTTCCTGTTCGATGTACCAGATGACCCGCTGGAGGGCGTCGGCGCTGGCGGCGCGGGCCGCTCCGCCATCGTCCACCGCATAGGCGTACTCGGCCAGGGTTCCACTGATGAATTGTTGGTACAGGTAGGCGGTGAGCGGGTCGAGGGGGTCGGGATCGCCGCCGCCGGCGCCGCCGTGGACGGCCGCGGTGTTCAATTCGACCCAGTAGGTTCCACCGAAGGCGATGTTTTCCGAGACTTCCAGGCAGAACGTTTCAAAGGCCCCGCTCGCGATGGTGTTCAGGCGGACCGGAGCGAAATCGAAGTCGATCGGCGTGGCGAGAAACTCGCCTCCATTGGTGGTTCCGTAGTGGTCCTGGATGGTGACGCGCTGGAGCAGATCGGCCCGGACCGTTTCGCCGAAGGCCAGGAATGAGCAGAGCGCGACGAGAGCGATGATCCCCCCAAACAGTTTCATGGGTTCTCCTATGAACTCGTTGTGCAAGACCTCCAGCGTTTTTCGCCCCGAAGGCCCCTT
>CAZNFM010000019.1:0-95518 GCA_964572385.1 uncultured Planctomycetaceae bacterium
GGGCACAATACCCGGCCAAGTGGACTGTTCGCAGGGAACGGTCCGATCGGTGAACGAATCAGGAGCCGCCTATGGTCGTGTAGCCCGGAGATAGTGGTTTGCCCGTTTCGTTTGTTGCTGGTAGTTTGTGTGCTTGAAGAGGAGATCATCCCCATGAAATGGACCATCGGAATCAGTGCGTTGGCGGGGGTGGTGGCGTTGTGGGTCTGCTTTCTGTCGCCTGTGTCGTTCTCGGTGGCGGAGGGGCCGGCAGGGCCGCCGACTTGTCCCGACCCGCCCGTTGCTGCCGGGCCGAGCATTTTGTATTATGCTCCGTCGGACGGGCGGAATCTGATGCTGGACGAGGGCCTGATCGGTCTGCGGCGCGAGGGCGCCGAGGTGTCCTACGTGACCGAGCCGAACCAGTTTGTGACCCGTCTGTTGGGTTCGGCGTGGCAGGTGGTGATCGTGGCGGACGTGGGCGAGGAGGAGTTGTCTTCCGAGGTGCTGGCGGGGTATCCGTCCACGTTGGATGCTCTGATCCTGAGAGTGGACACGCCGGGCGCTGCGGCGACCCAGACGGAGCGGGCGGTGGTTTTCCTGCCCTCCGCGTCGGAACCTGACGGCCCCCGCGAGTTGCTGGAGACCGGGATCGTGCCGCTCGGGTGCCTGATCGCGTTTTTTGAGTGTCGCGCACGGTGTGCGTGGGAGACTACGCCGCTTTCAAAGGAACGTTACCTGTGCGATTCGTGGTGCAACTGCTGCCTGGCGACGTGTGAACAGGGAAACCCGTGCGTGGGCGATGGCAGTGATAAGCATCCGTGCAAGAAGAGGCCGGTCTTCAAGAAGAAGGCATCCGCGATCCCGGTGCCGCTTCCCCCGGAATCGTAAAGGGTCACAGCGGAAGAGAATGCTCAACCTCCGAACGCAAGATCCCGCCGTTTGGGGCTGAGTTGTGAGAATCGCGGCGTCGCCAGGGTTGCTCCGGGCGACGCCGCACATCAGGTTGCACCGTAGAAGCCCGAAAGGATGGACTGGAATGTACTCGCTCATGTTGGTCCCCATGCTGGCAACCGCCACGTTCGTCGGACTCTCGGACGACAAGGCCACCCTCCTGGAACAGATACGGGAGGCATACTCGGGCCTGGAGACGCTTTCGTTCGAACTCCAGATCAAAGAAGATTTGCCGGAGATGCGATCTGCGGATGAGTACCGGCGGGCTAGGAAAAGAACGCTGGAGGTTCGCGTGCTGATGGCCAAGGGCGGCAGGTTCAGGGCCGAAGCCTTCGAGGGCCGGGAGCGGATAGCAACCATGGTGAGTGACGGACACGAAGTGTTCGAATGGGCCAAGGAGGGAGACTGTTGGACGCGGTATGCGGCGGCTTCCTCGACGGAGCAAGGCGGAAAAGTCCTCCTCCGTTATAAGGACTACCCCTTCGTGGGTTGTGTGGATTTTATTGAGCCGCAAGGTTCCATTGCCGAGTGGTGTGAGGGTCTTGCCCGGCCTGAAGCGAAGATTGTCGGAACGGCAACGATTGACGGCCGCGAGTGTGACGTCATAGAGCAGAAAACGGTCGATACCTGGCAGGACGAGCGATTCACAAGTCGAGCAACCGTCTGTTTTGATCGGAAGCATCACTTCCTGGTCAAGTTGTCCGAGACCGCGGAAGGAACCAAAGGCGGCCGAAGAGTCAACTCGCTTTCCCGAAGCCATCTTTTTCGTCACATTCGCCCGAACGTCGAACTGCCCGAGGACGCGTTCACGTTCACGCCGCCGGCGGGCAGCAAGTTCATTCCGCCGGAGAAGATCGAGCACCGGCGCGAGAAGCCGCCTTCGTTGGACGGCCAGCCAGCACCGGACTTCACGTTGTCATCCGTCAAAGGAGACAAGGTGTCGCTCGCGGACTTCAAGGACAAGAAGCCTGTCCTGTTGGTGTTCTGGGCGACCTGGTGCCGTCCGTGTCGGCAGGAAATGCCGACGCTGATCAAGCTTCACCGGGAGTTCGGCGACAAGGGCTTGGCCGTTGTCAGTGTCAGCACGGACGGCAAGATGGAGACGCTCAAGTCATTCCTGGAGAGCAACCCGTTGCCGTACCCGATCCTGCACGACGCGACCGGCGAGGTGAGTAGGTCGTACTTCGCGGGTGGTATTCCGTACACCGTGCTGATCGACGAATCCGGCAAAGTGGTCAAGACGTGGCGGGGCTGGGGCGGCGAGGAGGAGGAGCGGGAGATTCGCGCGGAGCTGGCCGGGCTGGGCATCGGTTCGCCGTCGGCGGCCACACGCCCGGCCGCCGAGGCGGGCGAATGATCGTTTTGGCGGCGGTAGTTCAGGTCAACTTGCCCGCTGCCGACATCATCCACGGTTCGGCGACGGGGATCTTGGTGGGGGGGGTAACCGCCGGCGGGCTGGGGCGTTGACCGACAGGCAGTTTGGCGCTGAGAACAAGACGCCGAGCGGGCGCCGCGGCCATGGCGCTGCATCAGGCCCAAAGCGACACCGCCGCCACCTGAGGTCAACCAGCCTTTCCACGGGATCTATCCCCGGATTGTTCGCCGCCGCATGAGCCGGAACGCCGCCGGGACGACCAGCAGTATGCTTGCCGGTTCGGGGATGAACGGTTCCGACAGTGACGTGCCATATTGGAAGACCACGTTGCCAATGACCGCCTCGGGCGCAAAGCCGACCGGCACGCCGGACAAGCGGAACTCCACGGAGTGGTAAATCAGCGCGTTGGTTCCGGTCACCGGCGTATTGCCGGTGGCGGGGTCGTCACCAATTGAGGTGATGCCGTACTGAAGTCCGTTCGGGCTGGTCGGCCCCTGTAGGTTACTGCCGGGGAATCGGTCGCCGGGGCCGAAGCGGTCCAGTCCTGCGGAACTAATGCCGTAGCTCGTGCCCAGCGGTCCCGACAGGCCCGAGCGGTACGCCCACTCCCCGCCGACCACGCCGCCGGGATCCGTTGCCCCGAACCAGACCGTCGATCCGCTCGGGAGACTGGCGCTGACCGGGGTGAACGCCAGCGGCGGGCCGCTGATGTCAAAGAAGAGCGCCGTGAGAATCTGATCCGGTACCAGCACGTCGAAGGTGGAGGTGTTCTCCAGGGTGATGATGAGGTCCGTGCCACTGGTTTGGAAGGTAGCCGAGGCGGACCTCGATCCGGCCGAGGCGGTGAACGTGATTGGCGCGGCGACGGCCGATGTCGAAAACAGCCCAGCAGTGAGCAGGGCCGTCGTCAGGCACCGGGTCTTCAGGCTTCGTATTCGCATCATGTGCTTCCCTTCTCTTGGCGGGTGGCCGCGCCGCATCATCGCGAACAATCGTTCGGCGATTCAGGCACGCCTCAGCCGCTTCATCACGGCGTTCCGGCCCTCGCCGGCGGCGTTTTGAGTCTGGTGAATCCCCCAACTCCGGCGTTGAGTGTCACCCTAATTCTATCATTACGGACGGACATTTCTGGATTGGTCGAGCGGACATTCTTCGCGGCTGGGCCGATCGGCGCGTTATTCGCTGCTCCGCAGCCCCGGCACTTCGCGGTATCATGGTTTCCCGGACTGTCCGCGAACTCTCACTGCCCTCCGCCGCAGTCCGGTCAGCACAAAGGGGCCTGATCGCGATGACGCTGCATTCTGTTCGTACACTCCTGGTTTTCGGAGCATCCTGGGCAGTCTGTGCCGGAGGGTGCTCTCGACCGCCGGAGCCCCGCCCAGAGGACATCCTTGCGGCGTACCGCCCGCAAGACTCCTACGCCTGCCTGCACCTCGAGTGCCCGCTCGACGGGACGTTGTTTCCGCCCGATCTGGCGCCGCCGCTCTTTGCGTGGCGGGATGAGCAGCCGCAAGCCGATGCCTGGGTCGTGGGGCTCGAGTTCGCAGACGGTCGTTGCGAGGCCCGGATGACCCGGAATCAACAATGGGTGCCGGACGCGGCCTTGTGGCAGGAGATGAAACAGCAATCGGTCGATCAGCCCGCACATGTCATTATTTTAGGTGTCAAAGCTACGGCACCTTACACGATTCTCTCTTCTGCGCGGATCGCATTTCGGACTTCCACCGACGAGGTCGGCGCGCCGCTGTTTTATCGCGAGGTGAACCTTCCGTTCGCCGAAGCGGTGAAAGACCCGACCAGAATCCGCTGGCGTTTCGGCCAGGTGTCGTCGCCGCACCCGCCGCCGGTGGTACTGGAGAACCTGCCCGTCTGCGGCAACTGCCACTCTTTCTCCGCCGACGGCGCCATGCTGGGAATGGACGTGGACTACGCCAACGACAAGGGTTCCTACGCCTTCACCGCCGTGCGCCGCGACCTCGCTCTACATACCAGCGAAATCATCACCTGGAGCGATTTTCGTCCGGAGGACGGCCAGGCGACCTTTGGCTTGCTCTCGCAGGTCTCGCCGGACGGCCGCTACGCGGTCAGCACGGTCAAGGACCGCTCGGTCTTCGTAGCCACGCCGGACCTCGCCTTCTCGCAGTTGTTTTTTCCGATCCGCGGCATCCTGGCCGTGTTCGACCGGCAGACACGCACCTTCCATGCCTTGGCCGGGGCGGATGATCCCGAGTACGTGCAGAGTAACGCTTCGTGGAGCCCCGACGGACAGACCATCGTCTTTGCCCGCAGTCGAGCCCATCGGCTGCGCCATGAATCAACCAGCGTCCTACTCACCAGAGAAGAATGTGCGGAGTTTCTGGAGGAGGGCCGGACCTTCCTGTTCGATCTGTACCGCATCCCGTTTAATGGTGGTGCAGGCGGACCGGCCGAGCCGCTGCTCGGCGCGTCGAATAATGGCATGAGCAATTTCTTCGCCAGGTACTCGCCTGACGGCAAGTGGATCGTTTTCTGCAAGGCCCGCAGTTACATGCTGCTTCAGCCGGACAGTGAACTGTACATCATCCCCGCCGAGGGTGGCGAGGCCCGGCGGCTTCGTGGTAACGCCGGCCGCATGAATTCCTGGCATAGCTGGTCGCCGAACAGCCGCTGGCTGGTGTTTTCTTCCAAGGCCCGATCGGATTACACCCAGCTCTACTTGACGCACATCGACGACCAGGGCGAGAGCAGCCCCGCTGTGCTGTTGTCGAGTCTCACCGCGCCGGATCGGGCGGCAAACATTCCGGAGTTCGTCCACACCACGCCCGAGGCCATTGCCCGCATCCGCCCGGAGTTCGTCGATGACGTGTCCTATGTTCGGGCGGGGGATGCGTTCCTTCGCGGCGACGATCCGGAGGGGGCGGTTCATCAATTTCGCCGCGCATTGGAGCTGAACCCGCGCAACGCCGTTGCCCACAGCAATATCGGCGGCGTGCTGGTCGCGCTCGGGAAGATCGATGAAGGCGTCGGGCACCTGGAGGAAGCCATCCGTCTCGATCCGGCTAACGGCGGGCCGCACTACAACCTGGGCATGTTGCGATCGCGACAGGGTCGTGTGGATGAGGCGATTCGGCATCTGACGCTTGCCGTCCGCTACCGTCCGGACGCAGCCGACGCCCACCGTACGCTCGGGGCACTCCTCCTGGGACAAGGGGCGGCCCGCGATGGATTGGAGCAGCTTGCCGAAGCGGCCCGCCTCGACCCGCAGGACGCGGTCGCGCGGCAGTTGCTTGGCAAGGCCCTCGCCGAGCAGGGTCACGTGGACGAGGCCCTCCGCCACCTGGCGGAAGCCGTGCGGCTTGCCCCAGAAGGTATCGAGGTGCGGCGACTGCTCGGTCAACTGCTCTTCCTGAAGGGGCGAGTCTCCGAAGCCGTGGTGCAGCTTTCGCGGGCGGTCGAGCTGCGGCCCGACGATGCCATGCTCCTCTGCGACTTGGCCTGGATGCTGGCCCTCGCTCCCGATCCGACAGAGAGAGATGGTCTGCGGGCGGTGGAGTTGGCCCGGCGAGCATGCGAGCTGACCGGTCGCCGCGAGATCGGCCCGTTGGACATACTCGGGATGAGTCACGCCGCCGCCGGGCAATTCCCCGAGGCGATCACCGCCGCCGAACAAGCCCTGCGGCTGGCCGTCGCGTCCGGGCAGGATCGACTCGCTGCCGGCATTATGGAGCGGATCGCCCTGTACCGACAGGGGCGGGCCTATGAACCGTCGAATCCCCACCCGGCCAAGAATTGATCCGACGCCGTCTCGCGGCAGCGCGTTCGTTCCAGTGCTCGCCGATTTCGCCAGCTCGCCGCCCAACTCTTACCCGCTGCGGTTGCTGGCAGTGCTGGCAGCTTGAAGCCGCCATCTCGCCAACCACACGACGACGCGATCCAGCTCTTCGCGCAACTAGCGAGACGGGCCAGCAGGCCCAACCCCGAAAACGATTCGTCAGCCGCGACCTGATGATCCTCAGGTTGGTTGCGCGGGATCTAGAAGAGCCAGCCAGTTTCTTCACGGAATCTTAACTTCCACTTAATACGAACTGAACTGTCGGGGGCTAGGTTGAGGCCCCGTCGGAGAGCCGCCGCCAGTGTGTGGCGACGGCAACGGCCCGGCCGCCTGCGGTATGGGCGGCAAAGCAGACTTGATCAAACAGCAGAAGGAGGATTGAAGATGAGACTGGCATTGACTGCGTTCGCGGTTCTGGTTCTGGCGTCGGCAAGCCCCGCCGGCATCTACATCACGGAATGGATGTACGATGGCAACTTGAACGGCGAGTTCGTCGAGTTCACGAATGTCGGCGCCACGCCAGTCGACATGACCGGCTGGAGCTACGATGACGATAGCCGGATTCCCGGTGAGTTCGACCTGAGCGGCTTCGGCATCGTGCAGCCCGGCGAATCCGTGATCATTACAGAGGACGATGCCGACGTGTTTCGGTCGAAGTGGAGCTTGCCGGCGAGCGTGAAGGTTCTGGGCCAGTATACGAACAATCTGGGCCGCAACGACGAGATCAATCTGTTTGATGCCGGCGGGAACCTCGTGGATCGTCTGACCTACGGCGACAGCACCTATGCTCCGGGGAGCATTAGAACTCAGCGGTTCAGCGGTAACCCGAGCACGCCGGCGGCCCTCGGCGCGAATGACGTCTGGCAGTGGCAGCTTTCCTTCGTGGGTGACTCCTTTGGCTCGTACACCTCCACCGCCGGAAATGTCGGCAATCCCGGAATCTACATCCCCGAGCCGGCGACCTTGGTTTTGATGGTCGTCGGCGTGGCGGCTCTGCTCCGCCGCCGCTGAGTCCGCACGGATTCAACATACGAGGCCATGCCAGGGCAGCATCGGCCCTCGCTTAGGGGGATAAGAGGCGGGAAGCACGGTTCCAAAGGAAGGGATCGGGAAGCCATTGGAGGAAGGAAGGGGCAGGTTCTCGTGGCGGTGGACGGTTGGAAGCCGGTCGGCCCGACCGTCCACCGTCACTCGCAGGCGGCTGAACTCAATAGACCTGTCGTGAGGCTGGATCCATGAAGAACACTACGAGGGCGAGTTTTCGCATCGGATTCACTCTAATTGAGTTGCTCGTTGTTATCAGCATTATTGCGGTGCTGTTGTCCATTCTACTGCCGGCGCTGAGTGCTGCTCGCGAGCAGGGTCGGGAAACGCTCTGCCGCTCCCACATCCGTTCCATTGGTCAAGGCGTCATGGCCTATGCGAGCGCCAATGACGAGTACTTTTGCAGCGGCTCGTTCGACCCGGAGGTCAGCGCCGGCCGCGATGGGCCGGTGGACCACGTCGGCTGGGTCGCGGACCAGGTGAACGGCGAGTACTCGTATCCCGGCAAGCAGCTTTGCCCATCCAATCCGGCTATTTACAACCAGAAGCTGGCTTTTTACGCCGCAGCCGCCAGCGACTACGTCCAGCGGGGCTACAACACCAACTACACGCAGTCGTGGTACATGGGCCGGACCGAACGGCGGCCGGACGGTCAGGGCAATCTCCGCAGCATCACGGGGACACTGTGGGCCCTCCACGCCAACAGTCTCAAGAGCGTGGACGCCGCCCGCGTGCCGCTGCTGGGTGACGGTCGTACGGATCCTCAAGAGCGAGTGCTGGGCCAGAGGTCGGTGAAGACGATGACTGATGGGCCGTATGGCGGCGATTATGGACCGCAGAATTACGACGATTTCGGCCCAGCCCATGGCCGCGGCAGTTGGTTGCGGTTCAAGGACCATGACGCCATCCGGGCCAACATCCTGTTTGCCGACGGGCATGTGGGCTACTTCACCGACCACGACCGAGACGGGGAGTTCAACATTGACGACAGTACTCCGGATTTCGTGCAACGGGATCTCGGGGTCGACGTGTTCGACGGTGTGCTCAGCCTCGGGCGCCGCTCCCGCAGCGTGGAAGAGCTGCGGTGACGTCACGATTGCTGAGAATCCGCCGACTATCGCCGAATTCGGCCTCTGCCGCCAAGAGGGGCCATTGATCAGGCAACAACAAGGAGATTTTTCATATGAAGAAGCACACCCTGTGTCTGGGATGGACTCTGGCGTTGATGATCACGGCCGCCGCGTCGGCGTCGGTCGTCATCAACGAAGTGTTCATTAATCCGCCTTCCAGCGCCGATGACGTCCGCGAGTTCATCGAACTCATGGGCACGCCGGGAATGAAGCTCGACGGCTACGCCATCGCCATCGTCAACGGCACTCTCACCAAGTACTATCCGTTGGGAAGCATCCCGCCGCGGCCGATCGCCCAGGAAATTGATGAGTTTTTCAGCCTGGACGGCTTGGAATTGGGCTCCAATGGGCTCCTCGTCATTGGCATCGGGGCGGCTTTCAACTATCCGACCGTGCTGCCCGACACGAATTTCCAGCGGTGGAATACGATTTGGAACGGCGGTCTGGATACGCCGGGAAAGCTCAACAACGACGGCAGCAACACCATCCTACTGATTCGAAACCGGCCGGGTGCCACGCAAGCGGATCCGGAAAACCCGCTGGGCTTGCTGTGGGGCAAGGACGTCAATCCGGATGATGAGCTGATCACGCCGGTCGTGGACCCCCAGGATGGCGTGGCCAAGGACCAGTATGGCGACGGCAATTTTGACAAAGGCCAGCCCAACAACATCGACGGCAACACCCGAGACTTCAAAGGCGCCTCCACCCCTTTGGTCTTGACGGACGATCTGGAGATCGTCGATGAGGTCAGCTATGAGCAGGATCGCGGCTGGGAATACGACCTGGATGATCGCCAGGTCGATCTCGGTAGTTCTCACGGCGGCCTGAAGCCCAGGAACGTACATGCCCTCGGCGATTCGCAGGGTTTCAATCCCGATTGCCTCACGCGGGTCGATTACCGAACCAAAGGGCCGGGGTGGGCACCGGCGGGCGGCGGTACCGGGCAACTGCCCAACGGCAATAACTGGCAAGACACGGCGACTGAGCAGTGGATCCGCGGGGAGAGCATCCCTAACAGTGGTTCAACGACTCCGCCGTTCTTCTATAGCAACGTGACCAACACCAACCCCGACGCGATTCAGCCGTATGTGACCAACGTGCCGAGCTGGTTGGCGGACGGCAGCGCGCCGGACTTCGACTTCGCCACGCCCAAGAGCTATGAGATCATGGCTGGGAGGGTGAACCCGCTGGCGGTGCCGTTTATTCCCGGCGACGTGGATCGCGACGGCGATTGCGACGCCGCGGACATCGCCAAGCTCGCGGCAGTGTTCGGCAACGCGGATTGGATCTTCAGCAACAGCTTCGAGGAGGCACCGGAAGGGGATGAAGGCGACCCGGCGACGCAGACTCGCCCGTGGGATGTCGACGGCACCGGTGACCAGGGCATCGAGGCCAGCGACCTCCAGTGGGTTCTGAACTTCCAGGGCAACACCACGGGCCGCATTGTCGGACGCCGCTACGACAGCACCACCCCAACGCCTGCCGGCGCCGGAGTACATCTGAACCCCAACACCGGCATCACCTGCGCGGTGACCCTCAGTGCGCACGTCCCCAGCGGCCGGCCCCTTACGGCATTGGAGGGATGCGACGTCGTTCTGGTCACAGTCTATGGGCAGGTTGTAGCCGGCGCGATTCTGACGCCGGACGAGCAGAACGGGATCATGCAATACGTGCATGACGTGCTGCTCAGCACCGGTGGCGTCATGCGCGTTGCATCCGTCGAACCGCTGAGCGGCTTCAGCAAGACTCGATCCGCCTTGGAGGCGCCGCAAGGTTCCGGCGGCGACCTTGGCGTGCGGAACGTCAACGGTTACACGACCTTGTTCGACCGTGGCCTGACTGGGCCGACGCCGCTGTATCGCGTGACCTTGACCGGAACCGGCGTGGGCGCGACCGCCCTCACGGTTGCGCCGGCCGCCCACCCTGGCATGCAGGCCAGCACGCCTCACGGCCTCAAGGTGGGCCGTACCGCTGCGAACGGCAACCCCGCCAGCGGTGACTATGCCAGTGCGTCGCTGACTCTCGAAGTCATCTCGGCCCAGTCGGCGGACGTCAATGGCGACGGCATCGTGGATCTGCTCGATGTCTCGGCTTTGGTGGCCACGCTGCTGGGCGACCCCACGCACCTGCCCCGCAGCGACTTCAATTGCGACGGATTGGTTGACGGGCGCGATGTGCAACCGTTCGTCGATCTCTTCTTGCCTTGAACGAGTCTGACCGCTCGCGTTGTCAGGATAACAAGCCGCCGACGGAAGGGCCGCTAACCTCCGCCGGCGGCTGTTTGCTTCCGCCGATCAGCTCCCGCTGACCGTCAAAACCCCGACAGGCATATCCGGGCGACTTCTCGGGCCTCCCACGTGACCGTTAGAGGCACCCGTCCGATCGCGGCACACTCCCTGAAAGAACCATTATCCGACCCGAGCCGCCCTCTGCCGCTGCATCCGCCAAAGTCTTCCCCAAATTGTAGAATGATGTAACGAGCAAACCCTTGCTAAATACTCAGACTTGGCCGGTTTGGCGCGAGAACTAGGACAAGAGGGGGAATAGATATGGAGCTGCTGCTCAGTCGGCTGGAGAACGCCGGCCCCAGCGTCGCCACGATGCTGCTGGCAGGGGGGCTGCTGTTCGGGTTATTCGGCTGGCGGCTGGCCCGCGCACTGGTCGTGCTCGATGGGGTCGCTCTGGCCATCGTGGCCGGCTACGTTTCCGCCGATGCGGACGTGGCGGTCGTGCAACCTTGGCTTATCGGTATGCTGATTGGTGGCGGTTTGATTTTCCTGGCCTGGCGGCATCCGAGTTGGGCCTTGATCGCCATGGGGGGCATCGCGGGTTTCATTCTCCCGCAATTGCTTCTGTCTCTTGATGACCTACCGTTGGTGGTGCGAGTTCTGAGCGGAATGATCGTGGGGAGCATGGTGATGGCGTGGCAGATTGCCGTCCAGCGTGAAGCGACGGTTGTGGTCACCGGCGTCCACGGCGGCTTGCTGGTCCTGGCTGCGGTGGTGGCCGCCGGATCAAGTCCCGCCGGCTACGCCGGGCCCCTGGCGGCCATGTTGCTTTCTCACGCCCTGCTTCTGGCCCTGGCCGCTGTCGCCTTTTCCGCGATTCTCATCACCATCCAGTGGGCGGTGATGGAACGCAGCTCGAATCCCTCGGGACTCCTGTAGGT
The DNA here is from genome assembly GCA_964572385.1 of uncultured Planctomycetaceae bacterium. Taxonomy (GTDB): domain Bacteria; phylum Planctomycetota; class Phycisphaerae; order UBA1845; family UTPLA1; genus CAZNFM01. The sequence goes on from CAZNFM010000019.1 coordinate 11,463, forward strand.
TCCGAGCGCAACACCGTGTTGAATCGGCGCTAGCTGCCGAAGGAGGGGTGCAATCATGGCCATTTGTGATTGGTGTGGCATCCGTGAGGCCGGATTGGTGGCCGTGGCCCGCGATCCGAAGAATCGCCGACCTCACCTCTTTCTGTGCCCCCGGTGTTGGGACGACAAGTGGTCCCACGACGATTACGATGCCGGGAGAATGCCATTTCTGACGGCGATGCCTTCGGCGATCAAGAACCGCGTGCCGGAGCCTTTCCACCTTCCGGGTCGCGCCTTGATGGATCCCAGGCCGGACAGTCAGGGAGAACACCTGCACTGTTGAGGTTCCACCCGTCATTCGGTTCGCCGAGCCTCTCGAGGAGAACGCGGCGGTTCCATAACCTCAAGTCACGTCGGTTGCTGCAAATCTCTTACGACCCGACCGATTGCGGGATCTGCCAGGTCCCGGAAAAATCGCTATCATGACCGGGCCGGCTCGGCCTGCGGATCCACCGAGGCCGAGCGGCCTGTCTCAGGAATTCTCGGAGCTGCCCGCCATGCCCGCGGCCGACCCTGCGTCCTTCGTTCATCTGCACGTTCACACGCACTACAGCCTCCTGGATGGAGCGAATCGAATCGACGAGTTGGTTCGGGCCACCAAGGACTTGGGGATGCCCGCGGTCGCGTTGACGGATCACGGCAATCTCTTCGGTGCGATCGAGTTTTATCAGGAGGCCATCAAGGCCGGTGTCAAGCCGATCCTGGGGCTGGAAGCGTACATGGCCCCGGGCGACCGGCGTAACCGAGAGGCCAAGGGCATCAGCGATGCCAGCTACCACTTGCTGCTATTGGCCAAGGACAATACCGGCTACAAGAACCTGATGAAGCTCTCCTCAATCGCCTATCGGGAGGGGTTCTATTACCGTCCGCGAATTGACCGAGAGGTTTTGGCGGCACACCACGAAGGGCTGATCTGCACCAGTTCCTGCCTGGGTGCCGAAATCCCGCAGACCCTGCTTCGGAAGGATCGTGCGGAAACCGAGGAGATCGTGGAGTGGTACCTTTCGCTCTTCGGCCCGGAGCGGTTTTACCTCGAATTGCAGGACCACGGTCTCCCTGACCAGAAGACCGTCAACCCGGAAATCATCGACATCGCCCGTCGCCGCGGAATAGGCCTCGTGGTCACGAATGACGTGCATTATTTGAGTCACGACGATGTGGAGGCCCACGATGTCCTGTGCTGCATCTCCACCCGCGCGCTGCAATCGGACACCAACCGCTTCAAGTTCGAGAGTGACCAATTCTACCTCAAGTCGCCGGCGGAGATGCGAGTTCTGTTCCCCGACCAGCCGGAGGCGTGCGACAACACGATCCGCATTGCCGAGCAATGCAACGTGGCCCTGGATTTCACCAAGCGGTATACGCCTGTCTATCGCCCCCCGGAGCGGAAATCAGCCGAAACCTACCTTTCCGAACTGGTTTATCGCGGAGCGACTGAGCGGTATGGCGAGGTAACACCGGAAATCCGCGATCGGATTGAGTACGAACTTCAGGTGATCCAGTCGAAGGGTTTCTCCAGCTACTTTCTGATCTGCTGGGACTTCGTGAATTACGCTCGGGACCATGGCATTCCCTGCGGCGCTCGTGGCAGCGGGTGCTCGTCGATCGTGGCTTACTGCCTCTACCTGTCCCGAAGCGATCCCCTCCGGTACGGGCTCTACTTTGAGCGATTCATGGACCCCGACCGCGACGAGATGCCCGACATCGACATCGACATCTGCCAGGATGGTCGGGAGCAAGTCATCCAGTACGTTCGCGAGAAGTACGGGCACGTGGCCCAGATCATTACCTTCGGCACTCTCAAGGCGAAGGCCGTGATCCGCGACGTCTGTCGGGTGCTGGGAGTCCCTCTGCAAGAGGCCGACCGCCTGGCGAAATTGGTGCCCGAAGAACTGAACATGACCCTGGACAAAGCCGTGGGCCAGACTCCGGAACTCCGGGACCTGTACGAGAACGATGCGACGATCCGGAAGGTGATCGACATTGGACGCCGCCTGGAAGGCCTGGCGCGCAACACCAGCGTGCATGCCGCCGGCCTGGTCGTGGCCGATGAACCGCTGGACCAACTCCTGCCGCTTTACAAGCCGTCGGATTCTGATGCGGTAATGACCCAGTACGAGGGGACCATCGTCGAGAAGGTGGGCCTGCTGAAGATGGATCTTCTGGGTCTCAAGACCTTGAGCGTCCTGGCCCGCGCCAGCCGCCTGGTCAAGCAGATTCACGGCATCAACGTCGATCTGGATCACGTCGATCTGACTGACCAGAAGGTATATGAACTGTTCGCCACCGGCCAGACCAAGGGCGTGTTTCAGTTCGAGTCTTCCGGCATGCGCGAAGTCCTCATGCGGATGCGGCCCAACCGCATCGAAGATCTGATCGCCGCCAACGCCCTCTATCGGCCAGGCCCGATGAGCCACATTGACGCCTATATCGCTCGCAAGCACGGGGAGAAATGGTCCAGTCCGCATCCCATCATGGATGAGGTGCTGGCCGAAACCCACGGCATCATCGTCTATCAGGAGCAGGTGGCGAGGCTGGTGAATCAATTGGGCGGAATCGAACGGAAGCGAGCCTTTCGGCTGGCCAAGGCCATCAGCAAGAAAAAAACCGCCATGATCGAAGCGGAGCGGGAACCGTTCGTCGCTGGAGCCATGCAGCACGGACTCAAGCGGTCCGTGGCGGAGGAGATCTTCAACCGGATTCTGCCCTTCGGCGAATACGCCTTTAACAAGGCGCATTCCACCGGCTACGCTCTTCTTGCTTTCCAGACGGCGTGGCTGAAGACCTACTATCCGGTGGAGTTCCTCGCCGCCCAACTGACCTACGAAATGGGCGATACGGACGAGGTCGTCGAATACATCGAAGAATGCCGCCGTCTGGGAATCGAGGTCCGTCCGCCGGATATCAACACCAGCGAGGACGCCTTTACCGTCGTCCGGCCCTCGACGGGCGACGCACCTTTCTTGCGGTTCGGACTGGCCGCGATCAAGGGAGTGGGGCACCGGGCGGTGGAGGCCATCATGGAGGCCCGGTCTCGCGGTGGTCCGTTTCAACATCTGTTCGACTTCTGCGAGCGGGTGGACCTTTCCGTAGTCAACCGCGGCGTGCTCGAGGCACTGATCAAGGCCGGGGCTTTCGACACAACCGGGGCGGTGCGAAAAGGCCTTCTGAGTGTGCTGGATCGGGCCTTGCAGGTCGGTGCGGAAGCTCAGCGGGACCGCCAGAGCGGCCAATTGAGCATGTTCGGCGCTTTCGCCGGGAGTGGCGCGGCGCCGCCGCCAGTCATTCCCACCGAGGAGTGGACAGAGGCGGAAATGCTGGCCCATGAGAAAGCCGTGTTGGGATTCTACGTCACCTGCCATCCTCTGGCCCGGCGGGCCGAACTGCTGGCGACCTATGCCAGCGCGAGGTGCGCAGACCTGGGAGGGCTGGAGGATCGAACAGAGGTGACCATCGGCGGCATGATCAGCCGCGTGCGCTTCACGGTGACCAAGCAGGGGGCCAAGGCCGGCAGCCGAAACGCGGTGCTGACCTTCGAGGATTTGAGCGGACGCATCGAAGCGATGGTCTTCAGCGAGGAGTACGAGCAGTACCGCTCAGCGATTCGCCCGGACGCGATTGTCTTTCTCCGCGGCCGGGTCGACCGCCGCCGGGAGGAGCCGGGCCTGCGGGTCAGCGAAGTGATACCCATCGAGGAAGCCGCGGCCACCCTGGCGGATGCCGTAGTCGTGAAGATGACCTCCATCGGCCGCAGTTCGACCGACCTGGAACGCCTTCGCGACATCTGTCGGGCTTACCCGGGCGACAAGGTCATCTATGTGCGGGTGCATTCACCCAACAACTTGGTGACGCTGGTGCGCTGTGGAAGCGAGTTCTGCGTGCGGCCCACGCCGCGATTCGTTGCCGAGGTCGAGAAAGTCCTGGGAGAGCAGTCGGTGGACTTACCGGGCCGCCGGCAGCGTGCGTCCTGCACGGCCTGATCCCACGGGCCGGCTGCGGCCCCGTTCATACGGCCGCGCAGACCTTACGGGCCGCGTCGGTCAGGTCATTGGCTGGCATCAGAACAGACAAATCGGCCTCTTTGAGAATCTGGCGCGCCTTCTCGACATTGGTACCCTCCAGGCGGACAACAACCGGAATCTTGAATTCTAATTCGCGAGCGGCGGCCACCAGGGCCTCGGCAATGACATCGCACCGAGCAATGCCGCCGAAGATATTGACGAGAATACCCTTGACCTTTGAGTCCGAGAGGATGATGCGAAAGGCCTCGGTCGCTCCATCCTTGGTCACACTGCCGCCGACGTCGAGGAAATTGGCCGGCTCTCCGCCGTGGAGCTTGATGATGTCCATCGTGCTCATGGCCAGCCCGGCCCCGTTGACCAGACAGCCGATGTTCCCTTGGAGGGCGATGTAATTTAGATTGTGTTTCGCCGCCCGCAACTCGTTCGGATTCTCCTCTGCCGGATCGAACATCTCGGCCAGATCGGGATGCCGGAACAAGGCGTTGTCATCGAAGTTGAACTTGGCGTCGATAGCCAGAATCCGCGGGGGGGAACGGCCGTCGGCCTTGGTCAGGACCAGCGGATTGATCTCCGCCAGGCTGCAATCCTTTTCCACGAACAGTCTGGCCAGCACCGACATCGTGTGAGCGGCGGACTCCGCCGCCTCGCCCGACAGCCCCAGCGCCGCGGTCAGCCGCCGGAGCTGAAACGGTTGCAGGCCGAGGTGCGGATGCAGCCATTCCTTGAGGATCGCATCCGGATTGCGGGCCGCGACCTCCTCGATCTCCACCCCGCCTTCCCGCGACACCATCATCACGGGGCAAGACCGCACGCGATCGATCACCATGCCGACGTAGAACTCCCGGTCTATCTCTACCGCCGGAGCCATTAGCAACTTGCGGACCCGAATGCCGTCCGGGCCGGTCTGCTTGGACACCATCGGCACGGACAACATGCGTCGGGCGTTCTCCTCCAGTTCGGCTGGGTTGTCGGAGAGGATGACGTAGCCGGCCTTGCCCCGGCCGCCGGCGTGTACCTGGGCCTTGAGCACCAGCCGGCCCCCGCCCAAGGCCGCGATGGCCTGGCGGACCTGGGAAGCGGATTCGATCACCTCAAACGGAGGAACCGGCGCGCCCGCTTGTTGCAGCAGCCGGCGAGCCTGATACTCATGCACCTTCATCACGGATTCTCCACGAGCTGGGACGGACCACGCCTCTCCAGATGCAGCGGCGGGCTTCCCGAATCTCTGCGGGATTCTGACCCCTGCACCGATCCACCCACAGCAGGAGTGGGATGTTAACGGCGATGAGGTTCGACGCCAACCGCCTGTCGCCGGATCCCAGGAAGGCGGTCGTGCCCTTGCCTCAATCGAGTACAATCTTCGCCGACCCGGAACCCACGGCCATGCGCACAAGACAGACTGCCCCGCACTCGACTCTGGAGCAACCCGCCGCTGACTCTGGAATGCTCGCGGCAGCACTGATGTTGGCCCTGTTGGCCGTGGTGCATGTCGTCCTGACGCGGGTGAGCTGGCAGGGTGCCGTGCTCCAAACGGACGCCGCCATGTGGGCTTATATCGGCCGACGCATTCTCGACGGCGCCGTTCCTTATCGCGACCTATGGGAAAGCAAGCCGCCGGGCATCTACTACATCTTTGCCGCGGTCCAGCACATCTTCGGCCAAGCCAGCGAGCGGGCCTTGCTTTGGCTGGACGGGCTGGTGACCTGCGGCCTCATGGGGTTGACCTACCGAGTAGCTCGTCGATTTGCGGCCCGCCCCGCCTGCCTGGGCATCATGTTGCCGCTCAGTCTGGTGCTGGGACACCGCATTCTGGCAGATTGGGGAAACAACGTCGAGAAGTTCACGGCCCTCTTCGAAATGGCCGCCGGCGTATGTCTGCTGGCGGCCGGACGGCCGCGATCACTGGTGCGATGGTGGTTGGCGGGGCTGTGCTGCGGGCTTGCCCTGCTTTTCAAGCAAACCGGCGTGGTCTTTCTGTCGGTCACTCTGGCGGCCGCAGTCGGTGAGGGGTGGGATTCTTCCGGCCTGAAGCGGATCCTGCCAGGGTTGCTGGTCGTGGCGGGCGTGGCCACGGTCTGGGCGCCGGTAGGGGGCGGCCTTCATGTTGCCGGGGCCGGAGATGGCTTCTGTCAGCAAGTGCTGAAGTATGACCTGCTTCGGGTCGGCGGCGCCGGGGGAGAACGGTCCCGACTGCTTGACGCCGAGCATTGGCAAGCGGTGCTCAGCACCGCTTGGCTGGGGTTGGTTTTGTTCGGCCCGGCACTGGTCGGAGGCGTGATGTGGTGTCGTTGCCGCCGGATACATTCGGTCGAGCGAGACCGGACTACGGCCGCGGATTTGAACATGATGCTCTGGTACGCCGGCCTGGCCTTGGGCTGTTTTGCCGTGGCGCCTTATGGTTACGGGCACTACCTGTTGCAGGCCGCTCCCCCGGCTGCGGTGCTGGCCGCCTGGGCTTTCGACCGAACCCTGCGCCAAACCGGACGTTCGCAGCTTCGCTATCTCCTGGCCAGCCTCTTGCTGCTGGGCACATGGGCACTACGGGACCACCTCGCCTTCACCCTCCAGCCCGGCTACCTTTATCGGCTGGCCTACACCGAGCAACGGCGACGCGTCACCGAACTGGCCGAAGTGATCGCCACGCATACAGACGCCCGCCAGAGCGTGATGGTGTGGCCGACGGACTACGCGGTGTCCTACTACGCCGCGAGAAATACGCCTTTGGAGTGCTCGAATTCCGATGTGATCTTCAAAGGCAAGATCCACCGACTGTCTCCGCCCATGCCGGAGCTCCTGGCCCGCCTGCGGGATCGTCCACCCCAGGTGATTGTCGACTGGTCGCCGGTCGAAGTGGAGTTCACCGGCAGCGGCCCGGGAGGGACGGAGGCCGTGCTACTGACCACGGCGGGCGGCTTCTCCCTGTGGGAAGAACCGATGCCGGACCACGTCATGCTGGAGGGGCGGATGCTGGCTCCGCTTAAGGCATGGGTCCGCGGCGAGTACGGCGGACAGCAGCGGATCGGCGGATGTACTTTCTTCCACCACGCACGACCTTGGCGTTCGTGGCAGGAAGTCCTCTTGGGGGAGGTGGAGTCCCGCAGAGACGGCGACCCGATCACGAGTCAGGAAGAGGCGGTTTCTCTCTTATTCCGCCGGCGACCTCCGGTGGCGAATTCGGGGGCGTCCTTGAGGCAGGTGGCCAGAATGCCTAGGGAGGAAACAAAGGCCCGCCAGCCGGTCCGATGCAGCACTGCCGGAGCATCTCCAACGGCCGGGTAGCCGCGTTCATCAGGCACGAGGTGCTCCCAGTTTTGAAACAGGCGGCCCCATTCGCTATTCAGGGCTTCCTGCATCATCCGCTTGGCCCGCGTCGGGTACCAGAAGGAGTCGTGATAAAGCACACTGGCCATGTAGGCCCAGGGCGCCAGCACCGTCTTAAGCGACCATTCGAGAGGCCCCTTGAGCGGTCCCCAGTAGATCTTGTGCTGCATCGTGGAAGCGAAGGTCATTTTCCGGTAAGGGCCGACGAAGTGCCAGTTTTCGCGGGCGGCGTCCTGGTCGCCGACCAGTTCGATTTGTCGCGGATCGCCGACGCCGAGGCCCAGTTCGTGAGCCAGGCGGATGTACTTGATGGACAGCGGGTCGAAGCCCATCAGCCGGGCCGCGGTCGCGTCGATGGCCACCTGGTCCGCGCTGGCCAGCAGCACGTTCTTCACGTGTGGGATCATGCAGCGAGGCCCGGGGCCGTCACCGGCGAACGTGCCGTCCATGACCGCGAAAACCCCGCGATGGATCTTCTGCTGGATCATCAGCAGGTCCACAAGCGTTTCGTGGATGACCGGGTGGGTCCAGTGGCGGCGTTCGTTCAGGAGGCCGCCAAAGGCGTTCTTCATGGCCCCGGTGGTGTGCGTGAAGACATGCGTCTTGATCGTGGGCAAGTGAATGATGTTCTCGCCCAGGAATCGCCGAGGGATGCTGAAACCATCCGGGTAAACCTCGTTGAGACAGAGAAACCGATCGCACAGGTCGCCGACCGCGTCGCGAATATGGATCCACTCCTCCCCTTCGTAGAGGTGGACGTTACGCAGGCCGTGGGCCTGAATCACGTTGATCTGCTTGTTCTCCCGCTCGCCGAGATGGGCGTCGATCACCACGGTCCGGTTATGACATCCGTGGATCAGCCGCGGGTCGTAGCCGTCCGCCAGCAAACAGCGGATCACGCCCTCGAGCTGCCAGGGCGTCGTCGAACTGCCGGGGAAGAAGAAATGCCAACTGATGTTGATCTTGAGCGCCGTGTCGGCGCCTTTGTCGATGACGCTCTGGTAATCCGCCAGGTTCAAGAGTCGGTGATAATCATCCAGAACCGTGGCCGGGCGGGTTCGAAGAATCGCGACTTTGGCGGCGGGCATGAACTCCTCCGTGTCACAAGGAATGTAGTCATGCCTGGGCGGGATGGCAAGCGGCGGCCGTGGCTACGGAGGAGATGTCCTGGTGCCTTCAGGTCTTCCTCAGGACGAAGAAGTAGTTGTACAAGCTGAGGCCGGGGCGGAATTCCCTTTCAATGGCGAAACCCGCTCGGACCATCGCGCGGCGTATGCGGCGTTTGGGGTAGCCGCGACGGTCGAGTTCCCAGTAGTGCTGCCCGTCGAACCGGGGCCGCGTCCACTGCCGGAAGCCGAAAGCCAGGAAAAACGGCTCCAGGATTGGCAGGTTGATGCCGACATGGACGCCGACCAGGGCGCAGGGGAGCGTCACGACGACGTGCGTGCGAGCGACGCGGCGTAGTTCGCTCAGGGAGCGATCGAGATCGGAGTAGGGCAGGTGCTCGAGGACTTCGGCGGCCAAGACGGTGTCGAAGCTGCCGTCGGCAAAGGGCAGCTCGCGGATGTCGCCCGCGCAGTTCGGCCCCAGTTCTGCGTCGATGTCCAGGGTGGTGACGTTCAGCCCCCAGCGACGGAGGATCCAGGTGGTCAAACCCATGCCGAGGCCGATCTCCATCACCCGATTGCCCCCACATCGCCGGACCGCCTCCGCCTGATACCAATAGGTGATCATCCGCGGCAAATTCAGGTAGTCGCCGAGATAATGATCGACGGTAACTTGCGGCTTCGCCGAACGACGAGCCACCGTTGGGGAAACGTTGGGCGCCGCTGAGGAAGCCGGCACGGTCAGCAGATCGGGCATGGCGGATGGTTCTCCGGAATGCTGGGGCATCCTCTCACAGAGCCCGTCCCATAAACACCTATCGGCAATGCCTCGGGATGCTCCGTTGTGGCGTTTCGACTCCCGCCCACAGGGGCCGCAAATACAGCTTCATTCGCCTTCCGACCCGGTCGATGATCGGACACGGAATGATCGGTCGGCGGTGAGGTCGTTATGAGCACGACGTGCAGGAAATCCAAACCTTTGGTTTTGGTCACGCTGTTCGGCGGCGGCTGGCACCGTGAGGCAGCCCTGTTACTGCAAAAGTTCCCGGCGGGGGAGTATGACTTCGCTTATGCCTACGGACACTGCTCCGGCGTCCACGGGGCCGCTCGGTTGCCCATGCCGCATCCGGGACCATGCTATCCCATCCATTACCTGGGTCCCACCCGTCGGCGGGCCTTCGGCTTCGTGCCCGACGGACTCCGGCTGCTTCTCAGTATGTGGGAGGCGTGCGCCTTGGTTCGCCGGTTGCGGCCGGAGGTGATTTTGGCGGTCGGCACGGCCACGGCGATTCCGTTATTCATCGCGGGACGGCTTTACGGCGCCTGCTGTGTGTTCGTCGAATCCCTGACCCGTGTCCGACAGATGTCGCGGACCGGACGCATTCTGCACCGCCTACGGCTGGCCGATCGCCTTTACGTGCAGTGGTCGAACTTGCAGCAGCGTTGCGCAGGCACCGTCTATGCGGGGTCGGTGATATGATCCTCGTGACTGTCGGCACGCAATACTTCGATGAGCTGATCGAGGAGGTCGATCGGCTGGCCGCAAAGGGAGTCTTTTCGGAGCCGGTGCTGGCCCAGATCGGCCTGTCCCGTCACCGCCCGAAGCACGTGGACTACCTGACCTTCGACCGCAATCTGCTCGGAACCGCCGCGCAGGCCAGCCTGATCATCACCCACGCCGGAACCGGGTCGCTGATCGAGTTCCTGATGCTGGGCAAGCCCTTTATCGCCGTGGTCAACGAGACCAAGGCGGACAATCACCAACTGGAGTTCCTGGAGCAGCTCTCGGCGGAATACGATTTCTGCTGGATCGACTCCCCGCGCAAGCTGGCGGCCGCACTGCCCGAGGCCCGCCCGGCCCGCCCGCGGCGCCGCCGGGACACCGCGGGCCTGGCGGCGGATCTTCGCGCCTGGTTGCAGGAGCGGTGCGCGGGCTCGGCTTCCTGACGCCATGCCGACCAAAGCGGGCTTGCGGTCGGCCGCTCAACGGCAAGCCGTCTGTAGCGATAGGATCGCGATCGCGGTCACGTAGTTCGGATCGCCTTCCAGCCAGCGGTCCCGATCGTTCACCCAACTTCCGTCCGGCCGTTGCAGCGCGATCAGCTTGCGGCACAGTTCCTCGCGCCAGTCGTGCGACTGGCCGCTCTCATCAATGATGATCGGCTCGCCATAGGCCCACATGGCCCGCGCGAAAACGTGGTAGTAGTAGTACAGCCCTTCCTGGCTGCGCGGCTCGGGCATGTTGGGGTTGCGATCGAGCGCCCAGTGCCGCTTGATCCAGCGGAGGCAGGCCTGGATGCGGGGATCGTCGCGGGAGACGTCGGCGTACAACATGCTCTTGAGGCCGGCGTAGGTCATCGAGCCGTACGAGCGAAGCGGCACGGTCCCTTCCGCCCGCTCGTCGTTGGCCTTCGACTCGCCGCCGCCGGCCGGGGTATAGATGAACCCGCCGTCGGTCGCCCCGTCGGCGAAGGGCTGGTCGTTGGTGGCGTCAAGCATCTGGCACCGCGAGACGAAGGCCAGGGCCCGCTGATAGACCGGGTCGTCGCTTCGCAGGCCGCTCTGGTGCAGGGCCTCCAGCATCATTTGGGTGTTGGAGAGATCCGGGCGTTTCCGCTCGTTATAGCCGGCACCGCCGTACCACGCGTCCCCGGGATCGACCGACTCCTCCCGGTCGTACTGGAGCCGCTTCAGGAAGGCCTGGGCCTGGGCAATCCGGGGTTTGAGCTCCGGATCATCGAGGCTGGCGAGGAACATGAGCACGACGGAGGTCTGGTAGTTGGCGAGGTTCTGCCGCCGCTCGTAGAAGCCGCCGTCGGACTGCTCATGACGCAGAATCGAAGCCGCCGCCCGCCGCACGACGGGGTGCCGAGGTCCGTAGCGATCATCCTGCGCGAAGGCCTGCCCGACCAGCGCCGTCACCGCCGGGCCGTACTCCGCGGTCCAGCCGCCGTCCTTCTGCTGCCGGCTCTCCAGGTAAGCGAGCCCGCGGCGAATGGCCTCTCGGGCGTCCTGTCGATACTCCGACGCGGGTCGAGTGGCGGGTTGCGACGCGGGTCGGGTGGCGGGTTGCGTGGCGGGGCGGGACGGGTCGGCTGCGGCGCCGGCGAGGGCGGCGGCGAGCAGCGCGGCCCAGCCGGCGAGCGGTGGGGCGGGTCGCCTCATGAGGTCGTCTCTCCTGGAAGCGCGGCGTCTGTTCACGTCGGGGTGGGCCGACGGCGAATCGGCGTTTGACCGCCACCCCGATCGGCTCATAGCATAACCGCCCCCCGGCGGGGCGTCTTGCCGGGATCTCCAGGGACCGGGTTGCGCGAAGGGGACGACATCGTGGGTTTCCTGTCCGGCAGCGTGGCGTACTCGCGGTTTCGGATCGTCGGCGGGGGCCCCAAGCGGCTCGACGACCGACTCCTGGACAAGCTCCGGGAGCACGCCATCGGCGGCCGCCGCTTCATGTGGAGCGACCACGAGGAGATCGGCTGGATCGGCGGGCAGCACCTGCTGGACCGCGAATTCGACGTGGAGAAGAACGTCATCCTCGACCGCCTCCACTTCGGGATGCGGATCGACGCCGGCCGCGTCCCGCCGGAGCTGCTGCGGGCCTACGTCGAGATGGAGCTGCAAGCCCTGCGGGCCGAGGAACCGGCCGCCGGCGGGAAGCGGTTCGCCCGCCTGAAGAAGCAGGCCCAGGAGGCCGCCCGACGACGGGCCGAGCGCGAGCTGAAGGACGGACGGTTCAGTCGGCAGCGACAGTTCCCGATGCTGCTGGACACGCGGGGCGACGTGCTGTTCGTCGGGGCGACGCAGCCGGCCGTGCAGGAGCGACTCCACCCGCTCTTCAAGGAGACCTTCGGCAAGCGGCTGGAGCCGCTGACCGCCGGGGCCTTGGCCGCCGAGCAGGCCGAGGCCCGGGGCGTGGCGCGAGCCTTGGAGCAAGCCCGGCCCTCGCCGTTCGTCAGCCCGCCGCGCGAGGGGGCGGAGTGGTTCTGGACCGCCCACGATCCCGCGGCCCGCGACTTCCTCGGCAACGAATTCCTGCTGTGGCTCTGGTACACGCTGGCGGAGGAAGCCGACACGATCCCACTGCCGGACCAGACCGCCGCCGCGGTGCTGATCTCCAACCAGCTCACGCTGGAATGCCCCTGGGGCGAGAGCGGGCGGGAGGTGATCACCAGCGAAGGCCCCGCCGCCCTGCCGGAGAGCCGGCGGGCCGTCCGCTCGGGCAAACTCCCTCGCCAGGCGGGGCTGACCATCACCCGCCGGGAGGAGCAATTCACGTTCAGGCTACAGGCCGAGACTTTCAATGTGCGCGGGGGCCTCCTGCCCAAGCCGGAGGTCGCAGGCGACCAGCGGGCGCGAGACGAAGAGCGTCTGGAGCAGCTCCGCCGGTTGACGGAGGCGTTGGATCTGCTCTACGGGGCGTTTTTGGCCCGGCGGCTCTCGTCGGCGTGGGAGGCCTGCCTGGACCGGATGCAGGCCTGGCTCCAGCGGGGGTAAGGGGCGACCGGTTGCCGCCGGGGTCCCGCCCGTCGCGGCTCAGGGGCCGGGCGGGGCGGGGGCCAGGGTCGCGGCGTAGGCGCACTCCGCCGGGGCCGGCTGGCTGGGGCGGGGGCGGGCCCGGACGATCAGGCGTTGCGGGCCGGTCAGCGCGGCCGGGACCACGGCGAGGATCCGCTTGGGGAAGACCTCCACATAGCGGTCGGCCCGGGCCTCCGCGCCGCCGGCCGCCGGGCAGAAGAAGATCCCCTCGTCGCCGCGCGCGGGGTCGAGCTTCAGGCGTGCGCCGGTCAGCTCCAGCAGTCCGCCGGGCGAGTAGCCGTCGCGTCGCCCCGTCATCAGGTCCACGACCTGCACGAGATTCGGCCCGCGGTGGGGCGGAGGGCGGCGTTGCAGCCCGGCGTTCCGGGCGACCTGGGCCACGCGCCGCTGGAGCCGCGGGGCGACCTCCCAGCCGATGGTCAGCCGCCACTGGTCCGGGCGGATCGCGGCCTCCTCCGCGGCGAACTCGCCGCCCAGGCCGAGCCGCGTGTGGCCCAGCGGCCCGAAGTCGACCTCCCGCCCGTCGGCGGCGTGAACCTCGATCCAGCGGGCCATCATCTCGATCGTGGCCAGGGCGTCGGCCCGTCCGACGGTGGAGGCCGTCGCACAGTGGTCGAGGAAGGCGTCCAGCGAGGCCCGGCCCCCGCTGAGCAGCACCGCTCGCCAGGTGCCCGGCCGCAGCGGGTTCTGGGTCGGGTAGTAGCGGATGCTCATCGGCTGCTCCTCGCCATCCGGCCGCCCGCCCGCCGGGTCTTTTGGTGTCGGCTGCCGGGCGGCGCGGGGCGGCCGGCCGTTGGCGGGTCTGGTTCCAGGCCTGATCCACCCGGCGGCGAATGGCTTCTGCGGTGAAGGGGAGATCGGCCGAATCCATTGGCTGGTTTTACAAATTCCGGCCGCTAATTAAGGTACATTTATCACCTGGTCTGGTCAAATCCAGTGGCTTATTAAGCAACGTCCATCCACTGGTCTTTATCATACCAGCGGCTGGTGTGCCAAAATCCAGCCGCTGATCTTTTCAAAACAAGCTGATGATAATATCATTACCAGCTTATGGTTGTAAACAGACCAAAGGCCGGCAAGGCCGTAGCCGGGGCCGGGAGAAGGCCCTTCCCGCCGCTGCCTGATCCCCGCAGCCCTCACCACGCCGACAGCTCGCCCACGACCTCCTCCACCAGATCCTTCACGGTCACCAGCCCCACCGCGTTGCCCCACTTGTCCACCACGACGGCCATCCGCCTCCGCTCCCGTTGGAGGATGGACAGCGCCTCCACGACCGGCAGGTCCGGGCGCAGCTCCAGCGGCGGCCGCATCAACTCGCCCGCCGTCGCTGCCGGGGCCGCCCCGAGCAGGTCCAGCAGGTGCACCTCGCCGAGGACGCGCCGCGGATCGTCGCCCACCACCGGAAACCGGGAGTGCCGGGCCGTCCGCAGTACCGCCGCGGCGGCCGGCCGCGTGTCGCCGCGGCGGAGCACGACCATCCGGTTCCGGGGGACCATCACCGCCCCCAGTACGATCGACGGCAAGAGCGGGACCCGCTCCAGGATGAAGCCCTGCGTGTGGGACAAGGCCCCGGCGGCGACGCCCTCGCGCAGCATCTGGTACAAGCCGTGCCGGGAGTGGCAGGCGGCCCCCGAGGCCGGGCCGAGGTGCAACCGGCGCGAGACGAAGCCCGACAGACGCCGCTGCAACCCGATCAATCCCGTCGCCGCGAACAGCCGCCGCGATCCCGCCAGAAACGCCGCCAGCCGCGGCATGAAGCGGTCGGCCTGCCGCTGAAACAGGTTCTTGGGGACGATCTCCCCGAAGATGAACACCACCGGGGTGAGGATCAGCGTCGTGTAGGCCTCGGCCAGCCGCTCTCCGCCCGGCGTGTCGGCCAGGGCCCGCAGGAAGACGGCCGTCAGGCAGGCCGGGGCCAGATAGTTGGCCACGTTGGTCCCCAGCAGCGTCGTGACCAGCAGGCCGGGCTGGTCCTCCATCAGCGTCTGCAAACGGCGGGCGGCAGGATCTCGCCGGTGCGCCGCCAGCCGCAGCCGCAGCCGGTTCAGGCAGTACAACCCCGTCTCCGCCCCGCTGTACACCCCGGAAAGAAACACGAACAGACCGCAGAGCGCCAGCCAGAAGGGCGGTTCCCAGGGCGAGAGGGTGGCCGTCATGATCGGCCTCCCGGCGGCTGCGGCGACCGCGGGGCGGGCGGCGGCTCCTGCCCCAGCAGGCGGCGGAGATCCGGACCCTCGACGGGCGGGGCGTCGGCCTCGACCCGGAGCTGCAACACGCGATGGCCCCTCATGCTGACGACCTGCATTCGCAGCGGCCCGATCCGCAGGGCATCGCCGGAGCGAGGCACGCGGCCCAGCCGCTCGACAAAAAGCCCACCGACGGTGTGGACCCGCGACTCGCCCGGAGCGAGGCCGAAGGCCCGGCAGAAATCGTGCAGATCCTCGGCCGCATCCACGAGGTACGCCCGATCGCTCAGCCGTTGCAGCCCCGGCCCCGCCAACCCCTCCTCCGGGGCGTGCAACTCTCCGACCAGGGCCTCCACCACGTCCTCCAGGGCCACGACCCCGGCCAGACCGCCGTACTCGTCCACGACCATGGCCAGTTGCGAGCCGGTGTCCCGGAAATGCCGCAGGAGGGCCTCCACCCCGGCCTGCTCCGGAATGAAATGGACCGGTTCGATGAGCCGCCGCAGCGGGGCAGTCGGCTCCAGCAGCAGCGAACGCGCCGCAATGACGCCTTGAATGCGATCGATCTGGCCCTCGTAGACCGGAATGCGGAGCAGGCGGTGGGTCAGGAACAACCGCAGCAGTTCGACGCGGTCGTCGGCCAGGTCGAAGGCGACCACGTCGACGCGCGGCACCATCAGCTCGCTCACCCGCGTGTCGGCCAGGTCCATCACCCGGTGCAGGAGGGTGCTTTCATGTTCCTCAACCAGGCCGTCGCCCTGGCTGATGCGGACCAGTTCCTGCAATTCCTCCGGGCGGATCGGCTCGATCCGCGCCGGCCCTCCGCCGAAGATGCGGGTCAGCGGCTCGACCAAGGCGGCGTGGAGCGTTGCGCGCACCGGCCAGGAGCCGATCTGGAGCAGGCGGATGGGTACCGCGGCGAGCGGGGCCAGCCGTTCGCTGGCCGCCAACGCGAGCAGCTTGGGGATGATCTCAGCGCAGAGGATCACCGCCAGGAAGCCGCCGACGCCGATCAGCAAACCCGCCAAAGGAGAGTCGGCCCCGACGCGGCCGACCAGCACCGCCAGCATCGAGTAAATGAGGATGTTGACCGAGATGTTGCCCAGCAGCACCGCCGCCAGCAGCGATTCTGGTTGCGCCCGCAACCGGAGGACAAGCTGGTCCAGCCAACGAGCGGACTGCTTGAAGCGGCTCAACTGCTGGCGGGAAAGGGCGAACAACGCCGTCTCGCCGGCGGAGATCATCCCGCTGACGCCCACGAGCAGAATCAGGACCAGCAGGCGGGCCAGGTTATCGACCAGGGTCGACAGCGTCATGCCAGTCGTTTCGTCGGGCGGAGGCCGCCCCGGCGTCGGCGTCACCGACCGGCCGGTCTTCCGCGGGCGGAGTCCCCGAAAGGGGCGAGCCGCCATGCCGCTCGCCGAGATCCTGCCGCATCCGCTCGATGTACTCCTCGATCAGTTGTCGGCGATAGTCGAGAACATCCTGCGGCAATTCATCCTCCCGCACCAGCAGATCGAACGTATAGGTTCCATCCCGGTTCGGCACGCTGATCCGGCCGACGACGGCCGCCGCGCGCCGGGGCGCCGGCGGCTCGCCCGGGGCACGGTAATCGTCGGGCAGCCCGATGAACAGCAGGTCGCGACGCAATTCGTATTTAAGCCCCGTTTCAGCGGAGATCACATTGAGGGCCTGCCGGATGGAGGTGTTCTCCAGGACGAGCGTGTAGTTCTGGGCGGTGGTCGGGGGGAGTTTCTGCATCAGGCCGGGTTCCAGCAGTAGGGCCACCTCCGCTTGATCCGCGAGATGCAGCAGGATGCGGGAGAGCGGCGCCCGCTCAAAGCGGAGCGAGACGCGTCGGGCGAGCTGATTGGCGATCTGGGCTTCAGCGGAGCGGATCACCAGGTGATCCTCGTCGGGAAACCATACCCACCCCAGGGATCCCGTGGCGACCTCGAGCATCTGCGCGATCGTGCCTTTGCCGGCCTGCTCCATCTGTTTGCGGAGCAGGGCCGGGGCATCGACCTTGCTGGTGATGCGATACTCGATCCGCAGTTCCGCGAAGGCCTCCGGCGTGAACGCGGTTTCCCGGCATTTCTGGAGCAGCTTAAGGTCGTCCCAGTTCGCTCGACGATTCATCCTTTTCAACGGCTTCGTGGCCACCACGACCAGCATGCCCTCTCGCAACTCGTAGGTCAGGCCCAGAGGCTCCAGGATTTGCGGCAGGGCCTCCCGCAAGGAAGCGTTGCGGAGAGTCATGTCCGCGAGCTTGGTCTGGCGGCCCCACGGCAGCAGTTCCGCCGCCGGGTCATCGAGCACGATCCGAACTCCCACCCGCCGCCCTAATTCGTCCAGAACCGCAGGCAGCTCCCGACCGGAGATGGTCACGTTGTCCAGTTTCTGATCCATGGCCCGGCCGATGTCCACGGCGGCCGGTGCGGCCGGCGGCGGTTGCGCCGCACCCGCCAAAGCGGGCAGAAGAAACCCGAGGAGGCCGATGACTGGGTATTTCACGGGGCAAACCTCCTGATGTGCCGATGGACGATTGACCGAATCAAATCGATCATCTGGGGCGACCGAAGGGCCGTCCGCCTGCACCCGGCTCGATCGGCCCTTCCCACTCAGTAGAAGATAATTTCGTCGTCCGCTTCATCGCCGCGCGGACTGCCGCGAGCATAATCGAAGGTTTCCCCGGCGGCCACGAAAGTCATGCCGTTCTCGACGGGCGGCTCAGCGGACGGCGGCGCGGCAGCCGAATCGAAGCGGAGTCTGACGAGGGGACCGGTGTCGCCGCCGGCGGACGCTTCCGAGTATTCCCCGCCGACCACCCGCACGCGAACCTCGCCGGTCTCCCGGGGAACCTCCCAGGCGACGGCCACGAGACTGCCGCCGCTCGCGCTGGGCTGCGGCCCCAGCTCGGTCCGCGGCCACCAGGCCATCAAGGCGACCGCCGCCGCGGCAGCCAGAGGGACCGCCACCCGGGCAACTCCCGCGACCAGACGACCGAACCGGCCCGCTCGACCGGCTTGGTGCAGTTGACGGCTCTCCAACAAGGCTGCCTCCTGCCCCACGGCGGCAGAGATCCTCCGCCGCAGTGCCTCCCAATTCACTTCGGGCATCGGTCCGGCCCAGTCGCGGAGCATCCGGTCTACTGAAGCCAGCCCCGCGGTTTCCGCGGCGCCTTCGGAGGCAACCATTCGGCGGGTTCGTTGCGACAGTTCCGCCCAATTCACCGCACTCGGCAGAGCGCGCCAGCCCTTCAGCAGGACGTTGAGCCGATCATATTGTCGGGCAGTGGCGGCCATCTGGGCATCCTCGCGAATGATCTCCTGGAGCCTGCTCAGCTCGGCGGGCGTCAAGATGCCGTCCCCGCGTTCACTTAACAGCCGTTCCACATTGTTCGGGCGATCCGTCACTCTTCCAGGTACTCCGCAAGCATCTCCCGCAGCCTCTTGCGGGCTTGAAACACGTTCCACTTGACCATCTCGACGCTGCATTGCAGGATCTCGGCCACTTCCTTCTGGGGCAGCCCCTCCACGGCGAACAGGATCAGTGCCAGCCGTTGCGGCTCCGGCAAGGCCTTGATGGCTGCGGACACCGCCTGCTGTGTCTCCGCCGACTCCAACGAGTCCGACGCCGAGGTCCGACCGCGGGGGGAAAGGCTGGCGGCCCGCTCGTCTACCGTCTCGCCGTCCTCGTCGGCGGTCAGCGACAGGTTGCCGCGGCGTCCGCGGCGGAAGTTCAGGGCTAAGTTGGTCACGATCCGCATCAGCCAGGCCCCAAATCGTTCCGGATCCTGGAGCGTGGCCAAGGACCGAAACGCTTTCAGAAAAGCCTCCTGGCAGACGTCCATCGCATCCTCGATGTCGCCAAGGAGGCGATAGGCGACCGCCACCGCTCGCCGCTGATAGGTGTCGATCAGCCGATCGTAGGCCGCGGTCTCTCCGGCAAGCGTCCGGCGGACGGCTTCCGCGTCGAGCCGCCGAGCGGTGTCATCGGCCGCCTGGTCAACCTGTCGCGCATCATCGGCCATCAAGGTAGACAATCGTTGCGGGTCTGCGGTTAGTGGCCGATCAAGCGGCCGGACAAAAGGCCTTTATCTGCACGCTAACTCGCGCTCCGCCGGAAACTTATACGGACCTGGGGCTAATTGCAATTGGTCGTTCGAAGGGGCATGGCCTTGCGCCCAGTCCCGTCGGAGGCTGGAGATCGCTTGCCGAAGACCGAGGTCCGTCGGCCGTTGTCAGATGGCCGAGGCGGCAGAGGCGATTGGGGCTCCCTTGACGCGCGGTGGGGAAGCTGTCTTGGACTGGGCGGCGGCTCCCAGACTCTCCGCCAGCCGGCGAATGTCCGAGGCACAACGGACGAAGGCGGCCACGACCTGGGGATCGAATTGTGTGCCGGCATGTCTAACGATGATGTCCACCGCTTGATCGTGTGGAATCGCTTCCTTGTAAACCCGCTTGGTCGTGAGAGCGTCATACACGTCCGCCACGGCAAGGATACGAGCCGATAGGGGAATGTCCGTCCCGCAAAGCCCGTCTGGATATCCGCGGCCGTTCCACCACTCGTGGTGTCCGTGGATCATCTCTTCAGCCATGGTCAGAAACCCGGTATGGGGAGCCTGTGCCCGCACGGAACGAATCGTCTCGACTCCCGCGATCACATGGGTCTGCATGATCTTCATTTCGTCGTCGGTGAGCTGACCCGGTTTCAGCAGGATGGCGTCCGGAATGGCCACTTTGCCGATGTCGTGCAGCGGGGCGGCCAGCCGAATATTGCGCAAGAAGTCTTTGTCAATGGTTTCTGCGTACTCAGGCAGCGTCCGCAACTCCTCGGCCAACTTCGTACAAAAAGTGGTGACGCGATCCAGGTGCCGCCCCGTATCGTCATCGCGATGTTCCGCCAGTTTCGCGAGGGCAATGACCACGAACTCATGGGCCTGGTCCCGGGCGGCCCTCGACCGCACGTTATCGATGGATGACGCGGCTTGATTGCAGAGAAGACTCAGGTACTTAATCTCCCTCGCCGTGAACGGTCGACCGTCCGGCCGATCGAACGCTGCCAGCACACCCACAGGCCGGCCTTCCGCTCGCAGTGGTACGATTGCCGCCGGATACGGGCTGACCCGATCGCGATCCGCTGCCCATGCCCATGCTTGCCAGTCATGAGGCGTGTTCAGCAGGATGGGAGCCGCGGCGTCCAAGGCCGCGCCGAGGAGCGTGTCAGCACCAAAGATCTCCTCCGGGTCAGAGGATGCTCCTTCGACGCCCAAAGTGCCGGCGATTTTCAGTCGGGCGTGTTCCTGATCCGGAAGAAGGATCACAACCCTCCGGCAGAAGGTCAGCAGGGCACAGTGATGTATGGTGTGTGTGATGATATGGTCCAGGTGCTCCGTCCGACTGAGAACACAACTCAGATCCAGCAGGACCCCGAGTGACCGTGTCTGCTCGTTCAAAGTCTCGTTGCTGTGGCGAAGCTCCCGCCAGGCCCGTCGAAGGCGACCGACCAGCCGGAGCCGCATGATGAATTCGTCCCGGCGCAGCGGCTTGCGCAGATACTCATCCGCACCGGCCTCCAACCCCCGAGCGATGTCACCGCGGTCGGCCATGGCGCTGAGCATGATGATCGGAATATCGCTGCTGGCCGCCTCCTGTCGCAGTCTCCGGGTCGCCTCCAGACCGCCCATGCCCGGCATCTGGACATCCATGATGATGACGTCGGGAGCTTGAGTGGTGACGAGTTGCACGGCGGTCTCCCCGTCCTGGGCTTCGCAGGTTCGCCAACCCTCCCGGTGCAGGATGGCCGTGCAAAGACGGCGAACGGCCGGGTCGTCGTCAACCACCAGGGCTAACAGCGAGGGCGTGACGGTGCGGAGTTCAGTGTTCATGCTGGTTCATGCCCGTCAAGGTCTTGTGCCTTCGACCCACGCCAACCGCCCCGCAGTGATACCCGAGGATTGAATCGGTCAGAGCCGCTACGGAAGTGACTACGTAACTCGTCTTTTGTCTTGTCGTTCTGGGACGTACGCCGCTGTGGATCCCGGGTGTATGACGCAGCCTCTCCGCCGCAGCCGCCGAGTGATGTTGTCGAACAAATGGGCCGATATTCCCCGGGGGATTGTCGACAGGATAAGTCATGCCCGACCGAGAATCGCTCCGCTACGCCTATCTCCGCCGGGTCGTAGCTCCGCTTATCGGGGCTTTGGGGCTGGGTGGGTCTCTCCGGCTGGCCAGGAGGCTTGCGCACGAGGTGCGGCGACTCCGCTCCGCAGCTTGGCGCCAAGCCTGTTGCCGCTGCCAACTGGCCTTGCAATCGGCGGATGCGGATTCACCGGACGACCGCTTTCTGACGCTACGTTCTGCCGAGGCGATCATCGACGACATGTATGACCACGTGGCTCGCTTCTGGATCGAAGCAGCTTTCATTCATCGTCGGCTCCGGAGCTCCTCATGGCGGTCTTGTGTCCGCATCGATCACGAGGACGAACTGCTTGCTCTCCGGCGGCAAGGAGGCTGTCTGCTGACAACCGCGTGCTATGGGAATCCGGCGGTCGCAGCGGTGGCCCTCGGCGAGCTGTTTCGCCCCG
Source organism: uncultured Planctomycetaceae bacterium (assembly GCA_964572385.1). Taxonomy (GTDB): domain Bacteria; phylum Planctomycetota; class Phycisphaerae; order UBA1845; family UTPLA1; genus CAZNFM01. Next base: position 33,262 of record CAZNFM010000019.1, read on the forward strand.
TGCATGTGGTCGTCGATCGGTTCCCGCAACCCGTGCTACGGAAATGGCAGGAATCCTGGTATCACCACCGGTGGGTGCGGACGATCGAACGGCACGAGACGGCCCTGAAGGTTCCGGACATCTTGCGCAACGGCGGAGCAGTGCTGATGTTCTGTGACCAGGAGCGATGTGCCGGGCCAGTCATACCCGCGCGGTTTCTGGGTCGCCCGTTTCACGGTTATCCGACCTTGGGCCGTTTGGCTGGCTGGCTGCAAGTTCCCATCGGCGTGGTCCTGTGCCGTCGGGATCCGTCTCGGTCATTCGAGTTCACCTTGACGCCGCACGGGGTCGTTCAAGCCGACCAAATCGCCTGGGCGGAGTCGCCGGGTCAGGAAACCGCCCGCATCGTACGGGAGGTCTTGGCATTGGTCGAGCTCGCGATCATGAAGGATCCGGCGCAGTACTTCTGGCTGTTGCCGACCGGCCGCGGATTCGCCGCCAAGGCCCCCAGACCTCGCGCATGGGGAGCCGCCGTGGGCAAGCGGGCCTTATTCCGGGCGAGCCGTCAAGACCCGCCCATTCGGCCGATGCCGGACCTCTCCGGCGATGCCGTCAAGGCTGCTCAGCCATAAGGGAAACGGATCGGAGCCGTACCCCACCAGACATCAAACAAGGTCGGCGTGGCGAAGGCCGTCAGTGGCGGGCAAACCGCCGGATAATCTGGCAGTGCCTGGGATGCCTCTGCCCAGGACGTCAGTCCCAGCACCGCGAGCCCTGCCAAGGTCAGCCGCTGCCGCCAAGTCCTTGGGGATTCGACGACCGATTCGGTGGCATTCGATTCAGATTGCTTTTCCATGGCGGAAATAACGGACAGAACGGGGTCAAGCTGAAGCTTCAGTGCGGCGGAAGGTGCCGCATTATCGGTCCCAGACATTGGATGATCCGAACAACTGGTTATGATGGGACGCTCGCACAACGGCCGCGGGCTTGCTATGCTGCCCGCCATTCGTCCGCGTGACCTGAGGCCCCCGCGGCCCCTTCAGGAGAGCTAGCCGATGTCGAATGCCACCGCAACCGCCGCCGCACCGGAGCAGCGCACGCTGCTCGGTCATCCGCTCGGCCTGTATGTGTTGTTCTTCACGGAGATGTGGGAGCGATTCAGCTTCTACGGCATGAAGACGCTGATGGTGCTGTACATGCTGAACCACTTCTTCTGGTCGCAGGAAGACGCTTCCAGCCTGTTGGGAACCTATGCCGCTCTGGCGTACGGGGTGAACCCCATCGGCGGTTTCATCGCCGACCACTACCTGGGGGCGAGGAAGGCGGTCTTCATTGGTGGCGTGCTGATGGTGATCGGCCAGTTCTTGCTCGTGAACGAGACGCTGTCCTTCTTTTATGCCGGTCTCGTGTTCCTGATCTGCGGTGTCGGTCTGCTTAAGCCGAACATCTCCACGCAGGTTGGAAACCTATACAAGGCCGATGATACTCGCCGCGACGGCGCCTTCACCATCTTCTACATGGGCATCAATCTGGGTGCCCTGATCGGTCCGCTCATCTGCGACTGGCTGCGCCTCCACTACGGTTTCGGCATCGGCTTTGGGGCCGCAGGCGTCGGCATGATCGTTGGTCTCATCGTCTATTTGCTGGGCCAGCGGCATCTGGCGGAGTATCGGGAGAAGGCTCAGGATCGTTCCGCCAAGAAGACCGCCGTTTCCTCGGCCGCCGACCAGCCCGCCCATGTGATTCGCGATCGTATCATTGTTTTGCTGGTGATTTTCATCTTCGTTATTCTGTTCTGGACCGCCTTCGAGCAGAGCCCAAATGTCATGCTGGTCTGGGCGGACAAGCACACCAACCTGCGATTATTCTCCGCTGAGCCGCCGCCCGTCATGGTTGGTGAGCCGGTCACCCCGGATGCCTCCGCCACACCAGACGCGTGGTGGAAGTTTGCCATGACTTCAGGGCAGACCCAGTCGTTCAATCCGTTCTTCATCATCACCTTGGCGCCGATCGCAGCCTTCTTCTGGCTCTGGCTGGATCGTCGCGGGCGACAGCCTTCGACGCCCGCGAAGATGGCCTTGGGGGTCACCGGCGTTGCCTTAGCTTTCACAGTAATGTTGCCCGCTGCTGTGAGAGAGAGCGGTCCTTCAGCCACAAGGCTGGCAGCGCTTCCATCAGGCATCCAAGTGGATGAAAGGGGCTTGGTTTTCACAGTGGACAAGACGGGGGGAGAGAAGGCTCCACGAACCTACTACGGCCTCAAGCGACTCCGATACGACACCAAGGCGAGAGAATTGCAGCTTCATGGAGTACTGCCCGACAATGATCGTCTGCGGCTTCTGGCTGAAACGGCTCCCTCGGATTTCAAGGAACTTGTGGATTCCCTCGTGAAGCAGAGCGTCGAGAAAGCCAAGGCCGCAAAGCGAGGGCAGCCCTGGGAACTGACCAAAGTACTGGCTTCTCCGCCGCCCGGCCTGAAGATCGTGGGAGATGATCTGTTGAAAGTCATTCGCTATGACGAGGCCACTCGGACCTTGGTCATAACGGGTGAGATTAAGGAGCGACCACGGATGGAGCTGCTGGCGCTCGCTGCTGAGCCAGATTTCAAGCAGGCCGTGGATACCCTCTTTCGGGAGTCGAGTCAGTATCGGGTGAGTGTCTGGTGGCTGGTGGCCTTCTTCCTGGTTCTGACCATGGGTGAGCTTTGCCTGTCACCGGTCGGACTCTCGCTCGTCACCAAACTTGCACCGGCCAAGCACGTTGGCCTGTTCATGGGCGGTTGGTTCCTGGCGACCGCGGTTGCGGAGAAAGTAGCTCAGGTCTTCGGTGCGATGTGGGGCAAGATGCCGCCACAGCAGTTCTTCCTGATCTTCGTCGCAATGTGCGCAACCGGGGCGGTTGTTCTCGCCGTGCTGGTCCGTCCGCTGAAGCGCATGATGCACGGTGTTCAGTAGCGGGACGGACGGCTCCCCGGGATTGCGGATGATGGCCGAAAAGCGAGGTCGGCGCACTGAGCCTTGCCAAGCGGCTTTTCACTACTACGCGTTCATGTCGTTCCACCGCTTGGCCATCTGTCCGAAAACGCCCAGGGCGATCGCGGCGATGACCCCAATGGCGACGATCGGCAGCCAGACGCGGCGATTGGGATGGTACTTCTCCCACAGCATGAGTGTCGCGCGCTGGGCGGCGTGGTTAACCTCCGCCGCCGCCAGGGCACGGGCCTCGAACGGGTTCAGCCGAAACAGTCGGGCAGCCTGCTCGCCAGCGTTGGACCAGTCTTTCTTCGCCAGGGCGTGCTGAATGAGGCTTTGATTCTCGGCGAGCCGCTCGTACAGATCCTGCTTCGCCGGTTCGCGGAACACGGCCAGAAGTCGCTCCATCAGACTCTTCTGCCAGACCTGCTGCTCGACGATTGCCTTGGCTCCCTCGTCGGATTCGATCATCTCCCGAAGCAGCGGAACGTCTTTCGTCCAGTCGCGTCTGGCGATAGCGATGAACCGACGGTGATCCAAACCGGCGAGGTAGCAGTAGACATCTGCCGCCCCTTCTCGAAGCAGGGTTTCTTCCAGGGTGGCATCATCAGCGCCGAGGGCCGCAGCCAGGGCCTCGAATGACTTGGTGCGTCCCAGACCCAGCCGGTCCTCGAGTAGCCGGATGCGATTCTTTTCCCGCGGGGCCGCGGCGTCGCCGTCGAGGTCCGTGACACCCAGTCGCAGAAGGCCCGTGCCCTGGGCAAGATACTCCAGGGCCAGGTTGTTGATGACTTCAGCCTCATCGCCGAACCGTTGCCACAAGAAGGCAGCAATGGCCGAATCGCCCGCGGACGCGAGGGCTTCGTTCTCGGTCAGGAGTAGCTCTCGAACCAGGTCGAACGCGACCGCTCGTTTCTGGCCGAGCCAATCGGGTAGGGCGGCAACGCAGGCGGCCAGACTGGCATCCTTGGGAATCTTGCCGGCCGCAGCGGCGGCTGATCGGGCAGCCTCAACCTGCGTCTTGAAGCGGTCATGCTCCGCAAGATAGAGCAGGGCCAAATTGGTCACCTGCCCAGCGTCCTGCCGAAAAATCCTTCGCAGGGTCTCGGCGGCGGAGTCCGCATCCTGCCCCAACTCGGTTTGCGCCGCTTCAAACGCCGCGTGACGATCAATGGCGAGGACCGCCGGGAGCTTGTCCAGTGCGTCGCTCCAGTCGGCTGACCGGGCGGCGCGGGCGACCAAAGCCGGCTGCGCCGCCAACTCCTTCAAGGCCAGCGTGGCCTTTTCGCCGTAGTTGTCATACAGCCATCCGCCGAAGTACGAGCCGATGCCGACGCCGATGCCTACGGGGATGTTGACGTAGCCGAGATAGAGCCCCTTCTTGCCCGGCGGGGCGATGAGACCCAGATATTCGTTCTTCTTCGGCCCCGTCCACATCTCCCCCAGCGAGAAGAACACCACGCCGGCGAGGAAGACCCACCCGCTCGTGGTCCACCCGGCGACCAGCACGCCCAGCGTCGCCACGCCCATGCCGACCAGCATGGCGCTCAGCGTTCGCATTTTGCCGGACAGCCAGGATAAGGGCACCATCAATAGGATGATTAGGCCGGCGTTGAGGTTGAGCAGGATTTGCTGCGGCACCTGGATCTTGCCGCGATCTCCCCATTCCCTCAAGGTGTCGAAAGGCATGTGGGCGGCAACGCCGGAGCTGTCCACCCAGTCCGTGATGAAGTTCGGGTGTAGATCCCAAAGCTGATACATCATCAGCCAGAAGCAGGACATGATCAGCAGCCAGGTGATCAGGCGGGGGTCGAAAATGTTGACGATGGTCCGCTTCAGCACGGCCAGGGGGGATTCAGTCTTGTCCGCGCCGGAGGGCACGTCTTTGAAGGTGAACAGCAGCAGCAGGTTGACGCTGGTGAACGCCGCGCAGAGGTAAAAGAGGTTCTGCCAGCCTTCCAGGCTATGCGGCTTGCCGAGCACCAGGGTGGAGATGAACGGGGCGGCAAACGCGCCGACGTTGACCACCCAGTAGAAGATGCCCCAGCCGAGCGACGAGTTGGCCTTGGTCAGATTCTGGGCCAGCGAGCCTTGCAGCGACGGTTTGAAGAAGGCCGTGCCTGTCGCCAGGACGAGGACTCCGGCGAAGAAGCCGTAGTAGTTGTGGAGGTTGGCCATCATTACATAGCCGACGGCATTGGCCGAGATGGCGAAGAATAGCACTCGCTTGTAGCCGTAGCGGTCGGCGATGCCGCCGGTCACGATCGGCAGGAAGGACTGGAAGACCGCCCACCACATGTAGATCCAGCCCTTGTGAATAGCGGTCAGGTGCAGGCCCCCGGGCTCCGTGGCCTGCATGATGTACAGAGGAACGACGGCCCGGATGCCGAAGTAGGCCAGCCGTTCGAACATCTCGATGGTGTTCAGTAGCCAGAAGGTGCGGCCGAAAGCCCTGCCGGGCGGGGGGGCGGCATCGGCGGGGACCCTTTGCGGAATGTTCGAAAGCGGTCCATTCGCGGAATCAGAACCGTGGACGTCGGAATCGCTCATGACAGAAGTTCCCATTGAGTTCAAGGGGCGGCGGGCCGGATCCGGCAAGCACCGCGCCGCAGGCATCCCGAGCCTTCAGCCGGTAACCGGACCCCGGTGGCTGGGCTCGAAGATCGGTGGAAGGATTCTATCGGAAAGTAGTGGAGTGCCCAGCAAAATCGGCGGGCCTACCCGGGATCTCTCGCGGCGTGTGCAAGCTGCGGAGATCAGCGGCCCGCCGCCGCAGTCCGTCGGCGTTCTGCCTCCAGCCAGAAGTGATACCCCACCATGGCAAATGTCGAGAGGAGGCCGATCGCAATGCACGCATAGAAGAAATATTGGGGGTGGTAATGCGACCAGAGTAATTGCGTGGCGGCCCGGTCAGAAACGCCGAGCCGCTCGGCCAGGGCCGGCAATACCTGCCCGCGGGTCATTTCCTCAACCGAAGCGGGCGGCACCTTTAGGGTCTCCGTGAGATAGTGGCGAGCGAGTTCCACCTTGTCGGATAATCGATCGTAAAGCGGGCCGCCGATGAAATTTGCCCCCGCCCAGCCCACGGCGAAGGGGATGTTGGAATATCCCATGTAAAGGGCCTTCTTGTCCGACGGCGCCATAAGGCCGATGTATTCGCTGAACTTGGGGCTGCAGATCATCTCGCCGATTGCGAAGATGAAAATGCCCAGCACGCAGAACCATCCGGTCGTGACAGAACCCGCGATGATCAAGCCTCCGCAGGAAATGAACATGCCCACGATCATGGCGCTGATGTGGCGAAAGAACCCGGTGAGATAGGAGACGAAGATGACCAGAGCGACAATGGATCCTGCGTCGACGTTGACGATCCACTCGGCATTGAACTGCCCGCCGTCTTGAGCGATTTTCTTGAAGTACTCCCATCCCGTAACATTGGCGAAAAAGGTGGCCACGTCGTTCGTATCCACCCATTGTTCAATGAAAATCGCCAACTGGTCGAAGAGTTGCATGAACATGAACCAGAAGCCGGAGAAGATAGCCAGAAAGATGACGAACTTCGGATCCTTGAGCAGGGTCTTCATGGATTCGAGGAAGGTCTCGAGCGGTCCCTTGGGAGGAACGGCTGCCTTCTCGTGCGGTTTGCGTTTGGCGTAGTCTTCCAGCAGCAGGGTTGTCACCAGGATGTTGAGAACGATGATGCCGGCCGAAGCGAAGAACGCATAGCGCCATTCCATGCGTCGAAGCACGCCAGCCACCACCGGTCCGACGAAGCCGCCGATGTTCACCACCATGTAAAAGGTGCCCCAACCCAGCGACGAATTGGACTCGTTGACGCAGTGGGCCAGGGTGCCGTGCAGCGGCGGTTTGAAGATGGCCGTACCGGTGGCGATGAGGCAGCAGGCGAGCATGAAGCCCCACCAACTGTCGACGAAGGCCATCAGTCCGTAACCGACAATATTGATGCCGAAGGCTACCAGCAGCGAGGCGCGGTAACCGTACCGATCCGCAAAGCCGCCGGTGAACATGGGCAGCAGGCACTGAATCAGCGACCAGACGCCGAAGAAGACACCTTTGTCGGTGTTGGTCAACCCCAATCCGCCCTCCTCCGCGGCGGCCACGATGTACAGGGCCGAGATCGCCCGAACACCGAAGAAGGAGAATCGTTCAATCAGCTCGATGACGTTGGCGACCCAGAACGTCGGCGGAAAGCTGGCGAGCTGCTTGAGGAGTGGGGGCTTCGCAGGGGATGGATGGGCGGTGGGGTCTGCGGCGGCCACGTGTACTCCTTGTGCATGATCTCCGGGGGAGAGCCGGTGTCGGCGTTTGCTTCACAAGCACCTGCGGCGACGGACTGCCGCATTTACTCTGGTTTCGCCCGGCGGCAGTCCCAGTAAGTGAAAAGTGCCAAAGCCAGGAGGAAGACGATGCCGAGCAGGTTGTTCATCCGGGCAATGTCCTCGGGATTCGCGCCACCCTTGATCCAGCGGGCGGGGAGGTCGAGAAACTCCATGACCCGATTGTTCAGCCGCGGCTTATCTATGAAGGCAACGAATAGCCTGATGAGCACGTCCATGATCGCGGCACCGGCGATCAAGCCGGAGGCCACGAGAATGCCCTTGTCGTTTCTCGCCTTGGCCATTGTCTCATCTTTGGCTCCTCGTCCCACCAGCCAGGCGACAAACGCGCCCAGCAGGACGGATGTGTTGATTTCCATCGGCAGATACATGCCGAGGGCAAACGCGAGCGGGCTGATGTTCAACATGACCAGGATAATCGAGACCGCCGCGCCGGTCCCATAGAGCAACCAAGGTACCTGCCCTCCGGTCCCGAGGAAACTCTGAATGGCGGTGGCCATCATGTTGGCTTGCGGCGCCGGAAGCGGGTCGGGATGATCCGGCCCTTTGACAAAGCCCTGGCTTTTGGCCAGGAGCAGGATTGTCGCCGTCACGGCACCGGACGCCAACAGCGAGGCGATGATGGCGCTCCATTGGATCTTCTTGGGGCTTGCTCCCAGCCAGTAACCCAGCTTGAATTCCGTCACGAGCGTACCGGCCATCGAAAGAGCGGTACAGACGACGCCGCCCACCAGGAGTGTGGCCAACATTCCTTCAGGGCCCTGCTGCAGGCCGGCAGCCATCAGCGCCACTGCGGTGATGATCACCGTCGTCACGGTCATTCCCGAGATCGGGGTCGTGGAGATGACCGCGATCGCCCATGCCGACACGGTCGTGAATAGGAACGTCACGGCGAGGGCCAACAGCGTGGCTATGATGGTGAGGCGCGTTGGATTCGGCATGGCTGCGAGCACCACGAAGCGGAAGTACAAGAACATAGCTATTGTCGCAACGATGCCGAGCATCAGCATGGTGGAGTAGCTCATGTCCTCGTCGGTGCGATCCGGTGTTCCTGTAATGCCTCGGGACTTGGAGAGACCGCCCAACGCCTGACTGAGAGCCGTGACAATGACCTTGCTCATCTTCAGGATCGAGATAATGCCGGCGGCAAAGATGCCGCCGATGCCAATGTTTCGCGGGATGTAATAGAAAATCGACTTGGCCTCGGTGTCCACAAACTCGGCGTGGCTATTGAGTTGGCGAAGGGTATCGAGATCGAACTGCCCCAGCAAAGGCACGATGACAAACCATGACAAAAAGGAGCCGGCGCAGATGATGGCGGCGTACCGGATGCCGATGATGAACCCCAGCCCCAGATAGTAGGCCCCCGTTCCCATCAAAACCACAGCCTTGACCTTATTGGTTAGTGTAGATAAGAGGTCTGACTTGAAAGCCAGGGTCTCGACAGACTTGCCGGCCGCTTCCATGGCCACCTTGCCTGTCGTGAAGATCTCGGTGAAAAGCTTCAGAGCCCCCGAGATAAAGTTGTAAGCCATGGCCAGACAAAACGAGTAGATCAGAATCCAGGCCTGGCTGCCCGCACCGGATGCGCCGGTGGCAAGAATCTCGTTCGTCGCCGTTCCCTCAGGAAACGGAAACTTCCCGTGCATGTCCTTCACGAAGTACCGGCGGAACGGAATCAGCATCAGGCAGCCGAGGATTGCCCCAAGGAACGGTACGAAGAAGATTTGCAGGAAGAGTGACCAGTCCGAAATGTCTAGTGTGGTGTGCAGCTTCAGCACGTAGATTGCCGGCATGGTAAAGCAGGTACCGCCGGCCACAATGCCGGACGTCGTGCTGATCGCCAGGATGTTGATGTTCTCCAGCAACGAGCTGCGTCTATAGCCCATTCGCAGAAGCACACCCGACAAGCCGATCGCCAGAATCGAGATTGGGATGGCAGTCTCGATGCCTTGGCCGGCCTTCAGAGCCAGGTAGGTCGCCACCACCGAGAACACGATGTTCATCACAATGCCGAACAGGATCGACCGCAGTGTGATCTCCGGCACCGTTACGTTCGGCGGCACCATCGGCACGTACACTTCGCCGGGCTTCAGTTCGCGGTAGGCATTCTCGGGTAGCTTCGTCAGGATCTGTGGGTAGTCGGCCATGCCTGGGTCCTTTCCAGCTCGATCGGACGACTTGCGGGGCGCCGACCGCCGCGCCAGCGGCCGGCCCACCGAAGATGAGCGGACAGACTAGCGGAGGGCGATCCTAAGATCAACCGCCGCAAGGGCATAGGCTGCTCATGTTATCGGAGGCTACGATCGCCGCGGCAGCCCGCACGCACGGGCCGCAGCTCCCCCCTCCGCCGACCGCCCGGAGCGGTGGTCACACGGCTGCGGGGGAGGTCTCCACTTCCTCGCGTCGGTGCGTCAGATTGACGCCCCGGGCCGCAAGTTGATCCGTGAGACGCTCGTAGAAACCCGGCAGTCGACCCAGCAACTCTGGGGGAAGGACGCCCTTCAGGCCGATTTCCCCGGAAGCGAGCATCCGCGTTACGATAGCGCACGGAAAACCGGTCGTGCGCGCCATCGAGGTCTGCCCGGTCGCCTGGTCGGTCTCGTCGTACAGCTCAAACACATGGCGATGCCGGCGGCTGCCCGTGATCCCCTCCACAACCACCCGTAAAATCGTAAACTCCTGCTCACCCGGAGTTAGCGTCCATTTCGGAAACAGCAGTTTGGCGGTGAGATCAAGCGGCCGAACCCGTGCGTTGCCGACCTCGACCTCCGTCTTGCTGAAGAAACCCGTCTCCCGCAACGCCCGCATGAGTTCGATATGCCCCGGATACCGCAGGGTCTTCTCCTTCATGTTGCGAGCGGGAATCGTGCGAATCAGGCTTCGCAAACCGTCGGTGTTGAAGGCCTCCAGCGTGCCAACTTGTGGAAAGTCCATCAGCTCTGGTTCCGATAACGCGGGCTTAATCAGAACCTGGCCGTTCTCGACCAGCCGGACCGGGCGAGTGTACTCCTCCAGTACGTCGGCGGGGGAGAAAGGAGCCTTGTACTGGTAGGGCCATGAGCGTCGGCGAGGAAGCCCGCCGACGTAGAAGGCGACGTCCTCCAGCTTTTCCTCAAGCAACGCGGCGTAGCCGATGCAGACGTTGGCCAACCCGGGAGCCACGCCGCAGTCGACCACGGCCGCGACGCCCCGCTCCTTGGCGAGGGCGTCCAGGTCCATCGCGTCCTCGGCCATGAAAGAAATGTCGACGTAAGGCTTGCCCGCTTCGATCACCGCCTTCAGGGCGGCCAGACCGAGGTGGCTGGGCAAAGCTCCTACGGCGATGTCATGCTCCCTGGCCAGCTTGGCCACCTCGGCAAAGCAGCCCAAGTCGGCTTCCACTGCCCGAGCACGACAGACTGCTGTCAGGCGGGCAAGGTTCTGCGGGTTGACATCGGCGACGGTGACATCCAGCTTGCTATCAGCGGCGAGATCGCGGGCAATCGTCGCTCCAACCATGCCGCAGCCTAAGACGACGATCTTGCTATTCTTCATAAACTCCCTCAACTTTCAGGCTACATGATCGACGCGGAAGACCTGGCACGCAAGCAGCCGCGGCCCCAGCTCCGCCACGCTCCCTCGTTGCACGAATGATCGCCGCGAAACGGACTTGTGTTGACAGCGCAACTCGGAAAAGCCTGCCCATTGGCGGCTTATCCTTCTTGTAGCAGCAACCCCGGCGCCAGCCGCACGGCGGCGTGCAGGACGCCCAGCGTGTACACGCCCGCCACCACGTCGTCCAGTACAACGCCCCAGCCTCCGGGTAGCCGTCGCTCGATCCAGGACGCCGGCCAGATTTTGGCGATGTCCAGCGCACGCTCCAGCAGAAAGCCGGCTACGACCAGCGGCCACGTCGTCGGCAGCCCGAACATCGCGATGAGAAACCCCGGCAACTCATCAATGACGTTCCGCTTGCTATCCTTTTCATGAAGGACTTGATCCGCGCGACCGGCAATCCAGACCGAGAGTAGGGTGAAGGCAACCACGAATGCGGCGTAAAGGGGCCAGTTGACCTGGAGCCAGAGCCGCAGGGCCAGGTACAGCGGCACTCCCACGACCGCGACGGCAATGGTGCCTGACGCCACCGGCACAAAACCTAGATAGGCAAGCGATCCGACAAACAACACGGCACGGTCTGGCAGGGATCGGTGCGATCGGCTCACCCCCCCCCCGACAGGAGGCAGGGGGGCTTGGTGGCGGCGGTCCGCGTCACGTCCTTCAGGTGAACCCGGCTTCATCGGAGTTGACGATGCAAGGGCTGGGAAATCCTGTCAAGGGCACCCCCGTGCCGCTTCCCGGCAGCGATCATGGTTCGGCGCAGCCCCAGACGTGCCGATAAGGCCGCGGGCAGCACGACCAGAAAAGGCAGCACGCCGCACACGCCGGTGAAGAAGTAGGCCTCCTGGCTGCAAGGTGCCGGCTCCACATCGGCCATGGCTTCGAGAAGAGGCAACCCGTCGACGACACTGTCCGTCGGCAGGTGCAGCAGGTGCAGCACGGTGGCGGGTACGTCCATGATGCGGGCAGGCTGGCAGAGCCGCCGTCCGACGGCGACCCCAGGTCCGTTCAATACGATGGGGATGTGGCGGTCGTCGGGGATGTCGAGGTAGTGGACCTTCTCATGACCGCCGTGATCCGCCGTGAGGATGAAGACGGTTTCTTCCAGGACCCCAGCGGCTGCTACCGCGTCCCGAATACCGCGAATGGCCTCGTCAATACGGGTCACTTCGGCCATGTACTCCGGACTCATCCAGCCGGAGGCGTGGCCAACGCCGTCGGTGCCCGCGAAATGCACGAAGATCAGGTGCAGATCGTCTGCCGCGATCGCCTGACGCACCATTTCGCCGATGGCGGCGGTATCGGGTTGCAGGCCCCATTGCTCCACGCTGCCCTCATTGCATAGCCAGCGAAGCCGCGATTTGCCGAGAAAACACCCCGCGCGCAGACCGTGGGCCTTGGCGACATCGAAGATCGTGGTCTGCTCGATCCGGCCGGGGTATTCGTAATTGATCATCACGCCATGACGACCGACGCTGAGCCCGGTCAGCATGGAGGTGTGGTTGGGAAGCGTAGCTGGCGGTAGTTCGCAGAGGGCGGCGTTGTGAAAACTTCCGCCGGTGATCAACTGCCAAATGGTAGGGGACCACTCGGCACCCAGAGCATCCGGCCGCAAACCGTCACAACTGATCAAGACCACGCGTCGCGATGCGGTGACCTGCGTTTCCGCGGCATTCGAGGCCAGGCGGCTAAGCAGAATCGGCACACCTGCCACCGCCAGAACCGCCAGGATCGTCGTCGCCACTCGGGTTCGTTTCATGTCATGCTCCGTCTTGCCGGATTGTAGCCGCCAGGAGGGCGTGCAGCTCCCTTTGCCCAGCCAGTATCGGGAGATCCTCTCCTTTATAGGCGGCTGGATTTACCGGCCAGAGGCCGTTGCCGCGGTGGTCGCTTACGATGCCCCCGGCTTCCTCGATGAGCACTGCCCCGGCGGCAATATCCCAGAGCTTGCACTCCCACGCGAAGGCCGCGTCCACCAGCCCGGCCGCGGTCCAGGCCAAGTGCAGGCAGAGTGAACCGACATTGCGATAAAGGTACTTCCCCATCCAGTCCCGGACTACCGGCGGCAACCCCCGCCGTCTTCCGGAGGCGATGGCGATGGTGATGTCGGCGTCCAGCGGCCGTTCTTTCAACCGGAGCGGTTCGCGATCACGCCACGCACCAACGCCCGCAATGGCGGAGTAGATACGGTCGGTGAGGTTGTCGTAGATGGCGCCGACGATGGGCCTCCCGCCGCTCAGCAGGGCGACGGCCGTGCACCAGGCGGGCAGCCCACGGTCAAAATTGCGGGTTCCGTCAACGGGATCAACCACCCAGCAATAGTCGGCGGTGGTCGTGCTGCTGTGTCGGCATGGCTCGGCAATCGCTTCTTCGGTGATGACGGCGTCTTGGGGCCGTTTTGAGGCCAGGACGTGCAGAATCGCCGCCTGCGCCGCGTGATCCGCTTCCGTGACCGGTGAATCATCCGCCTTGCGGCGGGCGCAGGTGCGGCCAAAGTGCAGGCGGGCAGCGGCAGCGCCGACCTTGGCCAACTCGCACGCCATCTCATGCAGCTTATTCCGCTCCGACCCAGCGCCCATGACGCATATCCTCGCATAGAGGTAGCGCGTTGGCAAGTTCTCTGAAAATGGCGACCGATCGTAGACCTCTGCCGCTCAGCGTTTTGCACGAGAGAGTTCGCCAGCGAGAAAGGAACTTGGTTGGTCAGGGGGATTGGAGCGGGGATGAACCGACGAAGGTGACCCGGTCCTTGCCCCTCGCCTTGGCTAGATAAAGGGCTTCATCCGCCAGTTTGACCAGGTCATTGGCCTCAAGGGGACGGTCTTCGTCCCGGCTGGCCATTCCGATGCTGAGCGACGCGCTTCGCGCCAGCGGCATCTCCCGCATCACGGCTTCGCGGAAGTTGTCACGGATGCGTTCTGCGGAAGCCCTCGCTTCCGCCGGCGTCGTGCGTGGCAGTAGCACGGCGAACTCGTCGCCGCCGAAGCGGATGGCAATATCGGCATCTCGAATCGAGTCCCGGATGACCCGGGCCGTCAATTGCAGCAGATGATCGCCGATCTGGTGCCCGAGGGTGTCATTGATCTGCTTGAAATTGTCAAGATCGAGCATCATGCAAGTGAGGTCGGTCCCGTAGCGGGCCGCTTCCGCATCCAGCCTGTCGATCAGATCCGCGAAGTGGCGGCGGTTGTACAAGCCGGTCAGAGAGTCACGCACGGCCATTTCGCGCAACCGCTCGTTCGCCTCCTGTAGGGCCGTGGTGCGTTGCAGCACGCGTTCCTCCAATTCCGCGTTGAGTGTGAGCAGGTGCTGATGCGATCGTGCCAACTCGTCCGCCATCGCGTTGAAGCTCCGGGCCAGGTCTCCCAACTCGTCGGATCGGTCGGTTTCGACCCGAACATCGAGATCGCCATGGGAGAAACGGGCCGCGGCTTGGGCGATTTGGCGGATCGGCCCGATCAGGCGTCTGACGACTTCGTATCCGAGCGGAACCATCAGCAGCGTTATTCCCACGGTCAGGCCGATGGTGTTGCGCACGACCTCTGCCAGCCGCGACTCGCTGGCGGACAAATCCAGCCCTAGTCGAACGTAGCCCACCGTTCCGGCATGAGTAATGGCAGGATTGGTCGGCTTCGCAAACACCGGATAGACCACGTCCAGACAAAGCGTCCCGCTCTCAGTCTTGATGACCTGCGGCTGGTTAATCGGTTGAACGGAGAACAACCTGGGATCGTCCAACATCAGGCGGGTGACGTTGCCGGTTCCACGCTGGTGTCCGGCAAGCATCTCTCCTTTGGCGTCGGTGAAGAAGACGTAGGCGAAGTCGGCGCTGCTGGCCAACTCATCGACGATCCGCAGCAGTTCCGGTTGCTGACCCCGCTCCACGGCATCGGCCGCGGCGGTGGCTACGCCGATGGCCACGTCGTGGGCCCGAGCCTTCGTTTCTGCAAGGGACAGCCGGGCGCTGATCCGTAGATACAAGGCCCCGGTCAGGCTGCATGCCGAGAGCACCACTCCGGAAAGCAGCACCGTCGTGCGGAACTGGAGCCCGCATAAGGCCAGGCGAACCTGTCTCCATGCCGCGCCCAAACGCATTTCCCTCCAGAGAGGATCGTCAATCCAGGTTGACGCAGCCGGATGCGAAGGGAATGGCTGCCCTCCGAATGCCGTGATCGCCGGCAGGTTTATCGTTCCACACGGCAAAGCCCTTGACGCAGGAGTCCCGGCGGATCGCGGCCCCTTTGCGGACCCGCGATTGAGGAATAAGACGTCGGATAATCTCGCCCTAGAACGTCGTCCAAAGGGGCTTGCCAAGTGTCGTCGGTCGGCATATCGTGAATAGTCTCAGAACCGCGCGTGGAATGAGAGCCGTGGCCACGTGAGCGGTTCGGCATCCTTTGCTTCCGCGGGGTCGATGCGGAAATGCCCCGAGGTGGCGAGCTGGATCCCGGATTGGCCGTAGCGAGAGGTTCCGGAAGCTTCGGCGTGGCTGGTCCGGTTACGATGGTGAGTGTAGCTCAATTGGCAGAGCACCAGGTTGTGGTCCTGGGGGTTGCGGGTTCGAGCCCCGTCACTCACCCGTTCCTACTACTCGTTCAGTGCACCGGAGCTTGGGTTCCGTTTTGTCACGCGATCCTGCAATTCCGCGGCGACGGCTGATCGCTGGTGGTTGAGCGGCGATTGGCGGTTTGCGTCCGTAGTAGGGCAGGTCAGCTCGCTTGACAGAAGCTGATTGAGACAGCAGAATGGCTCTCTCTTCCGCCGCACGGGGCATTTGCGAAACCTGCCCCGCCGGTCGGGCGTTTAGCTCAGTTGGCTAGAGCGCCTGCTCGACATGCAGGAGGTCACAGGTTCAAGTCCTGTAACGCCCATCGACATAAACCTCGCCGAACGCAAGAGTTAGCGTACCTGCCTGTGTCGGGCAGTGCGGCCCAGAAACGCGAAATCGACGGTATATACCGTCGACGTGTACCTGGAGGTCGCACAATGCCCCGAAAACCGCGACTCAAAATCCCCCAACCGCAGCCCGGAATCCCCAGTTACCGACGCCACAAGGCCAGCGGAAACGCCGTCGCCACCGTCGACGGCCGGGACCACTATTTCGGACAATACGGCTCGCCGGAGTCCGTGGAGCGGTACGAATCCCTGATCGCCCGATGGATCGCCGGAGGCCGACGGCTCCCCGACGAACAGCCGATCACCGGCTTGTCCGTCAACGAAGTCTTGGAGCGATGGGTCAGCGAGTCGGGCGTACCCGTCGATGACAACACCCGCACAGCGGTGCGCACAACACGGCTGTTATTCGGCACGCTGCCAGCGACCGACTTCGGACCGAAGCGACTCGCCTTGGTTCGGGATTCACTCGTGGCCACCGGAACCATGTGCCGGTCGACGGTGAATCGCCGTGTCGCCATCATCAAGCGCGCGTTCCGTTGGGCGGCTGCACAAGAGCTTGTCCCCGCATCCGTATGGCACGCCCTGAACTCCCTGGAAGGTCTGCGCCTTGGCCGTTCAGCGGCCAAGGACCACGAGCCGGTCCGGCCGGTCCCCGATGCCTATGTGGACGCGATTCTCAACCTGGTTCCCCGCCCCGTCAGGGGCATGATCGAGCTTCAGCGGTACACCGGCTGCCGCCCCGGCGAGGCGTGCCAGTGCCGCGCCGTTGACATCGACATGAGCGGCCCCGTGTGGCTGTGGAAGCTGGAGAATCACAAGACCGCGTGGCGCGGTCACAAGCGGATCATCCCCCTGGGACCACGGGCACAGGCGGTCATTCGTGAGTACCTCACCCCCGACCCGACCGCGCTGCTGTTCTCGCCGCGCGATGCCGAAGCGGCCATGCGCGCCGATCGCGCGGCGAAACGCAAGACTCCGCTCCATCACGGCAACCGACCGGGCACGAACCGGAAGCCGTGCCCCCGGCGGAAACCGGGAGAGAGCTACACGGTCACGGCCTACGCCCACGCCATCAGGCGGGCGTGCCAAGCTGGTCGCCCAACCGGCTCCGCCACACGTTCGCCACAATGGTCCGCACAACGCACGGCCTCGACGCGGCGGCGGCCGCTCTCGGCCATGCGAAGCTGAACACGATTGAAGTGTACGCGGAAAAGAACGCGGAACTGGCCACCCGCGTTGCCCTGGCCCTCGGCTGATGACATAATGAACGCGGCCGGACTGATCCCCGGCCATTCGGCCCGACCCGCGCGGTTTGTTGCGACTCCGGCGCGGGCGGGCCTTCCGGAGTCGCAACATGCCATCGTCGGATTTTCCCCCCATCGTTTACGAGCTTCTCGCGCTCGCCGAAGTCGGCGACTTCCACGGCCACATCCCCGGCCATCTTCGGAACGCGCTGACCTACTGCGCCACAACCGGCCTGGTCCACCGGTACGCCAGGTGTTGGCAACTCGTTGGCGGCAAGGAACTCCCCGCACCCGGTGCGCACGGCGGATGTTTTGCACTCACATCCAAAGGCCGCGCCGCGCTGGCCCGGCACCGAATGACGGCCGAGAGTGCCAAGCCAGTGACACCGTCAGCGAAGCAACGTGAGATCGCCGACCGCCGGGCCAAGGCCCGCGCGCTGCGCGACGGCGGCACCAAAATCGCCGCCATCGCCAAAGCCCTTCAGGTATCCGACCGGACCGTGCGGCGACTTCTCCAGCCCGCCCGCTAGACCGGACAAAACCGGCAACGCCGCTTTTTGCCGCTTTTGCCGCCGATTTCGGCGTCGGGGGGGCTCTAGACTATCTTCGCGATGATCGCAAGGTCAGCGCGGGGATACTCACAATGATTGATCTCAATAAGGAAGAACTTGTAAGGCTGGCGCGGGCGGGCCGATTAGCCAACCCGCAACGACCGCCGCACGCCGCGACGCTTTGGAGGTGGGCGATGCGAGGGATCGGACGAAATCGAATAAAACTCGATACCCTGAAAATCGGCGGGGTCCGCTTCACATCTGCTGAGGCCGTCGCCCGTTTCCTCGCAGCCACGAATCCACCAGATGCCGCTCCACCACCTCCTTGCTCGGCCGCGCAGCGTGCTGGCGAGCGGCTGGAGTCGTTGGGGTGCTGACGTGATGAGCAACGACGGCAACACGACCGAAGAACTTCAATTCGGGCGAGTTCCAAAGGCGCTCATTGAGTCGGGGGGGCTTCGCGGCATCACACGGGCCGAGGCACTGGTCTACCTGGCCTTGTCGATCCATGTTGACCGCGAGTGGCGCGCCTGGCCGTCGATCCGGCGACTAGCCGACTTAACCGGACTTATGCCACGAAGCGTGCCGAGAGCATTGGCGGGCCTAGCGCGTAAGGGCCTGATTTGGCGTCGCCCCGGGTGCGGAAGGGGGCGACTTGGGGAATACCGCTTGATGACAAACGTGGTCGCCGTGCCCTCGCCGCATCGTGGTAACGATGACCGCGTGGTCAGGGTTTCCAAGGTCGAAAAGATGACCGGCGAGCGCCAAAAAGATGACTCGGCAGTCACCAGAACAAAACAGAGAACAGACCAAGGAAGAAATCAGCAACAGAAGAGGGGCCTGCGGCCTGCTGCTGCTGCGGGGTCTGGGATTGAATCGCAATGCAAGGGGGAAGAGCCGGCCGACGCCGCCTCCGCGGCCTGCCCGGTACGCCAAGCTCTCACCGCCGCCGGAATCGGCGAGCCGGCCCGCAGCCGCCTCGCTGAATCCTGGAAGGGAATCCCCGACGCCGCCCAGCGGATCCGAACCACCGCGGACGACCTCCGGGAGCGAGGCAAGCGGGGCGGCGCAATCATCCGAGAGCTGGAGGCTTTGGCCCTGGCCGAGGCCGAGCGGGCCTGCGCGGCCGACGCCGCAGACGCCTCCGATGCCGCGGCCGCCCGCCGCGCCGCCGAGCTGGCGAAACAGCGGGCCGACGACGCGGCAAGAGCGCGGGAGGCGGCCCAAGACGACCGGGACCGGGCCTTGCTTGAATCGCTCACGGACCAACAGCTCACTGCCTTGGCCAGCGAGATGCGAATTAAGCAGACGCCGGACCAACTCCGGCGGAGATTTTGGCACCGGCCCGCCGTCGCCGCGGCCGCACGCGCGCGGGGCTGGGGCGGGGCCGACACGATGCTCACCCGCAAGCGGTCACAGGTTCAGCGGAAGATCATAACTACCAGCATTCCAGCAACTTGCGCTGCGAACAGGATAAGGGGGGTCCATGAATTGGACGGGAGTTACCGAACGCGTTTTGGCGAACCGCGTTTTTGACCGCGCCAAGGCCGGACACAAAATGTCAGAAACGAAGGGCCGTTTGTACGAACGGCCGCCGAACCTAGGAGGATTTCATTAATGCCGAGTCTAAGTTTCAACGTGTCGGAATTGAGCGGGACGAGAGCGCTAAGGTGAGGCATGTCCGGTCAGGCGTTAACAAACGGGCGCGACGGCAAGGGCCGCTTTGTGAAGGGAAACCCCGGCGGCCCAGGAAACCCGTTCGCCTCCAAAGTCGGAAAGTTCCGCGCTGCCATTCTCGAAGCGGCGTCCGTTGAGGACGTCGCTTCGATCATGCGAACTCTGATTTCCGCCGCGATCGGCGGCGACATATCGGCGGCGAAGGTCGTGCTGGGCTACTTGGTCGGCGAACCGGTTCCGCACGACCTGATCGTGCGACTGGACGCACTGGAGGGAGCATTGGCCAGAACCCGAGAGCTGGAGGCCGCAAGATGCGAAGCAAACTAAAGGCTCGTATGAAGCTGATCGAGCAGCAGATCAACAAACGGCTGGAGCAAGCAATCGCTCGCGCCGACGCCGCCGCATGGCAGACGCCTACGGCCACGGAAATCCAGACCGCCTTTGCGGCGGCCCTCGCCGACTTCTTCGATGCCGTACGACGCTGGCCGACAACGGAGGGCGGATATCCGCGAGAGAGCTTGCCCAGTAAGTTGCTCGCATGGGCCGAACTGGCACCGGTCGATTCCGCTTGGTCGGCAATCGGAGCGCTGGCCTGGCGCACGCAGCGATTGACACTATGCGCCAACTTGCTGCGAACGCTACCGCTAGAGAGTGACGCGGCTCGCGTGCTGGAGGAAATTACCCGGCGCGACCGGGCCGACGAACTAAATACCATTGAGGCTTTACACAAGGAGACGAACAATGCGCGTAACCGATCTTAGGACCGGCATGCCCCTAAAGGGTGTCCGCTTCACGGCTTCCCTATGCGAGTACTCGCCCCCTGGCATCGTCGGCGACGCCGAGCGAAAGCTGCGCGCCGCACTGCGCTTGAGCAACGACCAGCCGCCCGCAGCGGCCCGCCCGCAACGGCGGCTAAATGCCGCGCAAAACCCGGAGGAGGAGCCGGAACCGATCCCCGTCAACGCCCCGCCGATCGTCGCCGATGCGATCAAGAGGGCGAACGCCGAGAAGATGCGACGGAGCAGCCGGTCATGAAGCGACGTTTGATCTTCAGCGGCACTGAGGCCGCAACGCTGCGTCAGGCCCTCGGCCTGAGCACGGACGCCACGCCGGGCACCATTGTTACCTACGCCCTTGGTATGAAGGCGGCGTTGAACCAAGCCGCCGATGCAGAGTTAGCGCGTATAAACAGTGTCAATCAACAACCCTCAGGAGTCACACACAATGCCACGATTGCCTACCAACGGAAAACACCGCGCCGGAGAAGCTCCGACGCTGGAACACAGAATCGCCGAAGCGGAACGCCTCCTTGCAGAACTGGCGGCCTGCCCGACCGTGCGACGGGAACTTCTCATGCAGCGAGCCCGGGAGGCCGCGCGACTCGCCGACCTCGAGCGCGCGGCCGCTGAGGCCGAAGCCCGAGAGGAAGCCCGACCGCGACGGCGCGCATTGTTCTCCGAGTTCGCGGCCGAGCGGCTCGCCAGACACGCGATTCTGAGCGATACGGCGGCGGCGGTCGAAGCCGCCTACTCTAGCTGGGCGCAAGCTCGGGAACTCAGCAGCGTTGACATAATGGATGCTGACGAAATCGCCAAGTGCGTCGTGGAACTCGGCGGCAAACCCCAGCAGGTACGGAACAAGTTTGGGACCGCTCAAGAGGGATACACCGGGCTGTGCGTCGTGCCGATTGGGAAAACCCCCGCCGAACTGGTCGGCGAAGTGGTTCGACGCGAGAACGCCGCGCTCAAGGCTCAAGAGGAACGCCTTGAACTCCACCGCCTGCGTAACCGCGTTCAGGACCAGGTTCTTGAGAATCTGCGGGCACGCGACGCCCCCCTCAGGCGGCTAAGCGAATCTGGTGCAGCGGGTTGACTCCTGGCCCGCTGCGCCCCCCCGGGCGGCGGCGGGCGGCACGCCGCCGCCCCCCTTTTTCGGCCGTAAGAGCGCAAGCAAAGAGGCAAGCAAGGAAACCCCCAAACGCAAGCGTCTAATTGACAGCAAGTTGTGAACGACGACAGCGGATTGTGAATCCGTTGACCCCAGAAAAGAGGACCGTATGAGCATCACCACCAAAACAGCCGACATCATTTTCCGGGCGCAGACCAAGGAAGCACAGGCCGGAATCAACGCCGTCAATGCCGCGCTGGGGGGGACCGCCGAGCAGCTAGGGAAAGTCAGCAGGGCGAGCACCGATGTTGCCGTCAAGCAGCAGGATGCCATCAAGGGCATCAAGCGGATGTTCGGAGAGGAGTCCGCGTTCGGCAACATCATGAAGATGGCCGTCGGCGGCGGCGCTCTGGCGGCGGTCGGAATGGCGGCTCGTTCGATTGAGTCAGTCACGTCCAAGCTGGTCGAACTCAAGACCGCCTACTCCAGCGGGGCAATGGGTGCAGCGGAACTGACGGACGAAATCATCAAGTCATTGCCGGTCATCGGCAGTCTCGCCAAGAGCATCGACAACGTGCTGGTCTTGATCGGAGCGCAGGCCGCCGACAAGTATGGCAGACAGCTACGCGAGCTAGGCCAAGGGATTTACGAAAATCTGAGGCTGCTGATGACCCCGGAGGGGATGGAGAGGGAGCTACTGGCCGTCGCACAGAAGTACGAGGCGGCAATGGCGCGGGTGCAGGCTGCTTTCGATGCGGGACCGCAGACTGAGAGCGACAGGGCAATTCTCGCTCAGAACATGCAGTATCTGGAGCAGTCGCGGGCTTTGGAAACAGAGGCGATCCAGAGAAGAAACCAAGCGGCAAAAGAGGCCGCAGAGACCGCGATCGAAGCCGCGAGGGCGGCGTCGCAGTGGTCCTACTACAACGAGGTACTCTCCAAAGCACTCGATGCGCAGGCCGAAGCGGCCAAGAAGTGGCAGGCTACGCTCGATGCCGCGTTTCAAGCGAGACAGGAACGCATTGCCAGGTTCGTCGATGCTGTCAAGACCCCGCTGGACCGCTTCAAGGACCAGTTGGAAGAACTCCAAACAGCACTCAAGGAGGGCCTATCGACCGACGTCTATGAGAAGAACGTCAAGCGGCTGGTGGAGGAGCTGCGCCGGGCAGAGGAAGCCAAGGCCAAGGTGGTGGAGACTGCCTGGGGCGGCATCGAGGGCGGCGTCCTTGAGTCGTTCAGCCGGATTGCCGGCGCGGCGGCGACCTTTGTGCCGAGCACGGAAAAGCTGACCGCCGAGCAGATTGCCGAGTTGAACCGAATCGAGACGGATGCATTGAACGAGGGCAGGAGACAGCACGAGGACATGATGAAGCAGGGGCGGGAACTGATCGAGACGATTCGGAACTGGGGCAAGGGACTGGTCGCGGTATTCGGTGAGTAGCCCCCGAGAATCGCCGCAAACACCACGCCGCGCAGCGCGTGCTACCCATATCAGGTACCCCTCAGAGCGCCCTAGGTCATTTCCGGCCGTCGGGCGCTTTTTTGTCGGTTTCAGCGGACACGTTACGTCGGATGTACATACCGTTTTACGTTCCCCGAACCCGCATTTACTGCGTAAAAATGACGGTAGAAGATTAGAACCTATCCCTAAACCTGTCGAATGAGCAGAATGGCACACGCCAGATGCAGGAAGCCTTGGAACAACCTGGTCGACTTCTCCCAACGGATGCACAGGCGGCGGAAGTGTTGGATCCAGCCGATCGTCCGCTCCACCGTCCAGCGGCGCTTGTATCTCCGCAGCGGCCGGCCGTCCTGGGTCGGGTACCGGCGATTCGAGCGGTGCGGCGCGATCAGCTCCGTACCCTGTTCGGCCAGATCGGCGGCCAGCTCGTCGCTGTCGTAGGCCTTGTCGCCGATCACCCGCTCCGGCGTCGCCTCGGTCAGCATGAAATCGAACAGCCGCTGCACCAGCTTGCTCTCGTGCGGCGCGGCGGACGTCGTCTCCACCGCCACCGGCAGGCCTCGGGCATCGACCAGAACCATGATTTTCACGCCTTTTCCGGCCTTGGTCAGCCCCACGCCGTCCCCGCCGCCCCGGGCCTTGGCGAAGGTGCCGTCGATGAAGCACTCGTACAGCCGGTAGCCGCCACGCTCCTCGACCACGTGTCCGGCGTCGCGCAGGATGCGCTCGAAGACGCCCTCCCGAACCCAGCGTTGGAAGTGCCGGTGGACGGCGCTCTTGGAGCCGAACTCCGGCGGGAGGTCCTTCCACTTGGCCCCGTTGTCCAGGATCCAGAAGATGCCGCCCAGCACCCGGGCCTTGTCCAGCGGGGGCCGCCCGCCCTTCGGGTTGACCGGCGCATCGGGAATCCGTTCCAGCAACCAATCGCGAATGTCATCCGTGAGCTTCAACATGTTGTGTAGTATACATCATGGCTATACAAAATGCAAGTTTAGGGATAGGTTCTAGACTTGCAATGTGTGCGAAAGTGCGTAAAATGCCTGTAAACATTGAGGTTTCTGGGCTTTTCGGCGTGGTTCCCCGACCCCTTGACATGCAGGAGGTCACAGGTTCAAGTCCTGTAACGCCCAATGTCACGTCCGCGTCTCCCCGCGCTTTACCGCATTGCGCTTCAATGGTTACGGTGGATTCCCCCCCCTTATTCGCGTCGGGATGGCGGAAGCTCGCTCCCAAGCTTGCTCGCAGTCGCTCGTCCCGCCGCAGGCAGGAGCCGCATCTTATTCCCAAGCGGATCCGTGCTCGGAGCGGACCACGCGAATGCGGGAAAGGGATCGGTTGCCGAGTTGCCCGCAAGCGGCCATCTGCGTCAGTCCTTTGGTGATGCGGAGCTTGCACACCTGGCCGGCGTCCGCAAGGGCGGTCGTGAAACGCCGAATCTCGGCGGTGGTGGGCGCTCGCCAAGGAGAATCTCGCCGGGGATTGTACGGAATCACGTTTACCACACAGCGTAGCGGCCGCAGGTACTCGGCCAACTCGCGGGCGTGGTCGGCCGCGTCATTGATTCCGGGCAGCAGCACGTACTCGATCATGAACCACCGCCGATCAGCCCCGGGGTACTCGAGGAGGGCTGACCGCAACCGCGGCATCGGATCCAGTTGGTTGATCGGCATGATTTGTGAGCGGATCTGATCGTTCGGGGCATTCAGTGAGACAGCCAACGTAATTCGCCGCCAGCCGAGGCGGCCGAACCGGCGGATGCCGGCCACTCGTCCGACGGTCGAGACCTTGATCCGCTCCCGGCCCAGCGACGCCCCGCGACGGTCATGGAGAACGCGAATGGCCTGCGCCACGGCCTCGAAGTTGTCGAACGGCTCGCCCATGCCCATGAAGACGACGTTACGGATTTCGCCGAAGTGACGTCGGGCGGCCACATACTGCCCGACGATTTCTGCGGCGGTGAGGTTGCGGAGCAGGCCGAGTTGGGCGGTCTCGCAGAAGGCACAGCCTCTGGCGCAGCCGATCTGCGACGAGACGCAAAGGGTTTTCCAGTGGCGTCCAGAGCGTTGCATGGGGACGACCACGCTCTCGATTTCCAGACCGTCATTGGTTCGCTGGGTGAACTTCACGAGTTCGCCATCCGGTAATCTTTGTGAGATGGGCAGGACATCTGCGGCCAGCAAGGAGTCCGTTGGAACGGCTCCGGAGAATAGTGCCCGGTAGGCGGAGCGGAGGCTGGGTGTCGTGGCGGCGAACGGCTGCTGCCGCAGGAGAAGCTCGTCGAACGTGAGACCTAGTGCGTTCATGGTCATGCATCCGCAGCAACACGGGGCCAGCGGCCGTACGCTTCGTCTCTGCTGCATCCGGTCTAGTATAAGGATCCCCGGCTCTCAGGGGATGCGAGATGCCGTGGTGTCGGATTTCAAGTGGTGGCCCCAGGGCGGCTTGGAGCGTAGAATCCGGGGTTGTCCGGCTTCCGCCCTGCGGAGACGGTTGCCACGGGGGACCGGTTCACGGGAGTGCTGGCGGTTTGCTCTTGTTTCTGCCCATACGAACGGATTCTCCGGTCCGGCGGGTGCCGCGGGTGAATCATGCGCTGATCGCCCTGAACGTCCTTGCTTATTTGGTAGTGGACGTCCTTGCGGAGATCGCCGGGTGGAACGCCGCTACGCGATGGAAGGCATCGCTGATGCTGTGGCCGCAAGCACCGACGCTGCCCCAGTTTCTCTCTTACCAGTTCCTGCATGGTGATCTGTGGCACCTGCTGGGCAACATGCTGTTCTTGTGGGTGTTCGGCAACAGCGTCAATTCGAAGATGGGCAATCTCGCCTATTTGTTCTTTTACCTCGCCAGCGGGGTCTTTGCCGGTCTGGGGTTCATTTGGACGTCACAGATGCCGTGTCTGGGGGCCAGCGGCGCGGTGGCGGGCGTCACGACAGCCTATCTGGTTCTGTTTCCGCGGAGCGAGGTGACGGTCTTCTATTGGCTGTGGTTTTACCTGGGAACGGTCCACATCCGTGCTCTGCTGCTGATCGGGCTCAAGATCATTCTCTGGGATAACATCCTCGCGCCGCGGCTGACCGCCGGGGCGGGAGTGCAGACCGTAGCTTACTCGGCTCACATCGCCGGCTACCTGTTCGGCTTCGTGCTCTGCTGTCTGCTGTTGCTGGTTCGGGCATTGCCTAGAGACCAGTTCGACATCGTTGGGCTGATGCGGCGCTACTACCAGCGGCGTCAGTTCCAGGTCGCCATGATGGACGCCGAGAATCGGGCACGGGCGGCCTACGGTCGCGTGGCCGCGCCGGTGGCCGCCACGGGCGAGGTGTTGGAGGCCCGGCCGGTCGCCGTCGATGATGAGATCATCCAATTGCGGGGCCGGATCAGTGAGGCCGTCGCCAATCGCGATTATTCGACGGCGGTGGAGGTATATCAGGCCCTGGTGGCGCGAGATCCGGGCCAGTGCCTTCCTCGCGGCAACATGTTGCTCGTGGCCAATCAGCTCGCGGCAATGAACCGGTATCCCCAGGCTGCCGCGGCTTACGAGCGTTTCCTTAAGGCGTATCCCACGGACCCGGAAGCCCCGCAGGTGCGGCTGCTCTTGGGCATCCTGTTTGCCCGTCACCTCCGGCGGCCCGCAGAAGCCCGCGTATATCTAGAGGAAAGCGTGGCCCGCTTGCGGGATCCCGACCAGATTCAACAGGCTAAGCATTGGCTGGAGCAGATCGGTTTCCCCTCTGGTATCCGGCCGACATCGGATTAGGCCGCACGTCAGCAAGTGGAACCAACCTGGCTCCCAAAGTAAGATGGGGTGGCTGATTTGCCCCGCACGGCTCACGGCAGAGCATCACGAGGAGGTGCGGCGGGGCTGCTTTTCGAGGTAACCATCCATGCTCGTGCAGCAACGGCTGGCCCTGAGGTTTGCGACGGCCCATGTGCAGGAGCCACTGACCTGGGAGATGTCTCGCCGGTTTCAGAAGTTGATGTTCAATGTTCTCTCGCTGAACGTCGGCATTCATGAGGCAGACATGCGGCTTTCACTGGTAGGGGAGGAAGAGGACGTCCAGCGGGCTAAGGCCTACCTAAAGGAGGTCGGCGCGCGGGTGCGAACGCTGGCGAGCGGCTCGTTCCGGGGCCGGCTTCCGGAGTCATTTCGGACCAGCCGTCGACCCCATGTGGAGGGAGAGCGTGTCGAACGCAAACTTTGGCTGACGGTGATTCGAGACCAGCGCCGGGAACCGTTTCTCTGGACGCTCGGCCGCGAGTTTGACATCGGTTACAAGATCACCAACTCGGCGACCGGTCCGAACATGGCCATCATCTCGCTGGTTGTGTGGGGCACGCCTGAGGAGATGGCGCGTGCCGTCAGTTACCTCCGAAGCAAGGGAATCCAGGTGGAACTCGGCGAGGCTGGCTTGAGCGCGCCGTTCATGCCGTTGGATTGACCAGCCGCACGGGGCCGACGCGTGGGTGGGCGGAGAGGTCTACGTGGGCGCTGCCCATGCGATGAACAAGGAATGGCATGAGCGGATGACCAAGTGTGGCGCGGGCCGCACACCCTGGGCCGCGTGCCGCTTGCCTGACCTGCTACGAGGGGCCTTCTCATGAGAAGCCAATCAGCCCAGGACAACGCTGTCTGGGCCGCCCTGATCGCGGCAGTGATGCTGGCATACGCTTACCTCATGGGCACCAGGGGCATCAGCTCCAGTTCAATTTTCAACGCGGCCGTCCTGGTTTTCAATTGGACACTCTGGCTGGGCGGCTTCGCCTTCCTCTTGGTGGCCGCGATCGGTTTCTGTGGTTTCCGCGGCAGTCTGCTGATCTCGTCCGTGGTGTCGGCGATCTGCGGCTTGGCCTTCGTTGGATCGAATCTCTGTCGGTTGGCCCTTGGGTCGCCGCGGGTACTGAACTACTGGATTGCCTTGGTCTTCGGCTGCTTGCTGCTGAAATCCGCCCACACTGCATGGTCCTGGTATCGTGCCGACGCGGCCGGCGCAGGAGATCGGTCTCGCTCGGAGGCAGACGCGGATTCTGCACGGCATTGGCTTCGTCGTCGGCAGGTACCTTCGTCGCCTCCATCGAACGAGCCGCCTCATCCGGCCAGCTTTCGCCCCACCGGCCTGCCGGCCGATGGTTCCCCGCCACCGGGCGGTTATCTGGCGGCATTGGCTAGGGAGGAAGACCCTCCGCCGAACCCTTAGGACAGTCGTCTAGCTGTCTCGATGACCCACCCTCTCGACAACCCGCTTGCCAGTAGCCGCCCGGCCGACCAGCAGGGGCGGTATGCGCGTCAGGAGGCATTTGACCGACTTGGGCGGGAGGGTCAGCAGCGGCTTGGTGCTGGGAGAGTTCTGCTGGTCGGCTGCGGCGGGCTTGGCTCGGTGATGGCGGAGTTGCTGGCCCGAGCGGGCGTGGGCTTCCTGCGAATTGTGGATCGCGACTTCGTGGACTTGAGCAATTTGCATCGGCAGTCGCTCTTCACGGAGCAGGACGCGGCAGAGTGTCTCCCCAAGGCGATCGCCGCGGGAGCCCACCTCGCCGAAATCAATTCTCGCATCGAAATCGAGCCGGTGGTGGAAGATGTGAATCACCGAAACATCGAGCACCTGGTAGAGTCGACCCAGCTGATCCTCGATGGAACCGACAACTTCGATACGCGCTATTTGATAAACGATGTCGCGATGAAGCTGGGCAAACCTTGGATCTATGGCGCCTGCCTCGCAGCGACCGGAATGGTCTGGGCCATTCTGCCGAATCAGACGCCCTGCCTGCGGTGCGTGTACGCACATCCTCCTCCGCCGGGTGCCTGCCCCACTTGTGAAACCGCAGGGGTGCTGCCGCCGGCCGTGCACGTCGTGGCAGCATTGCAGGCTATGGCGGCGATGCAGGTGCTCGCCGGGCGGGTCGATGAGATGAGCCGCGGCATGTTGGAGGTGGACCTGTGGGCCGGGAAATGGCGCCGTTTGGAATGGGGACCACCCGCGGCGGATTGCCCTTGTTGCCGCGAGCGGCGTTTCGAGTTTCTGGACGGCGATCGCAGTGAGTCGCCCATCGTATTGTGCGGGCGCGATATGTTGCAGCTCGGGGGCGGCACGACGGAAGTAGTCGATTTCGCGGACCTGGCAAGCCGCCTGTCTGCCGTGGCGAATAGTCCCCCGGTCTTTAACCGATACTTGTTGCGGTTTGCCGTGGAATCGTATGAAGTGACGCTGTTTCGCAATGGGCGAGCGCTGATCCGGGGGGCCTCTCGGCCGGAGGAGGCTCGCTCGATCTATGCACGATACATCGGCTGCTGAAGCGGATGGGACAACGCCAGGACGATCCAAGCGGCGGAAAGGAGAACGTGATGAGACGACGGTTTAGGCGGTACGCGGTCGTGGCGGCGGGTTGGGCTGGCATCGTCTTGCTCGGGGGTTGCCAAGAGCTGGTTCACATGGGGCAGATCAGCGATCGCGAGGCGGCGTTTGCGGTTGGTAACGCCCGCATCGATCAACAACAGCCCGACGGCACGTGGAAGAACCTGGGCACCACCGATGGCAATGGCAAGTGGTGGATCATGAAGGAGAAGGTCAAGAGCGGGGGCCGCATTCGCATCTCCAAGCCGGGCTACTTCCCCGTCTATTTGACGGACAGTCAGTTCCTGCAAGAGGTCAACATCATGATGATTCCGACCGGCGGTGCCGGGGCAACCGATGCCGTGGAGGAGCCTTGGTTCGATGACGACGCGGAGTCGTCATCATCCGGGCAGGGTTGGTAAATTGGAACAGAGCCCTTTGGCATTAGGCTGACCACGATTCGGCCTGCCGCCGTGGCAATCCGGGCAGTGGGGGGGGGAAGATGACGATAAGTGAGACTTGGTTGGTGTGGGGTCTGCTGGCCTTCGGCGCCGGCGTCTTTCTTCGTCTGATGGCCGTGGCGCGTGAGGCCGTGGTCAACGCCGTTCGCGAGCAGGAGCTGTTGGCTCAGCAGTTCCGCGAGGCAGAGTCCATGGCACAGGCCGGCGGTTTCATGCCGGTAGCTCAGGAGGTCTGAAACCGCGGCGGTGACCGATCGGCAGCGGCTTCTGACCTCGCGCCGGACCAGCTTTTTATGTGTCCCCGCTGCTGCGTGCCCTTGACAGTATGCGTTCACAGGTTAATCCGCCGGCGTCGGCTGGGTGAGCAGACTCAGAAGGATGAGCATTCCGCCTGCGCCGAGGGCGGCCTCGGGACGGGCGAAAAGCAGGTCCGCCTGCGGCAGCCAGGCCAGGTGCTCCAGGAATACTCCCGATCCGAAGTAGCAGGCTACACCCGCGATCGTGGCGAGTAAGACACCGAGGGCCATCGTGGCTGTAGTGAGGTAACTCATGGAGAGGTTCCTTTACGGCGACGACATCGGGAGAAGTGCAACACCCGTGCCGCAGAAACCTGAAGCAATCACCCCCTTCCCAAACCGATAATGAATGGCATGAGGTCCGTCGGAGGAAGTAGCGGTTTTGTCCGCGTCCGAGTTGGGCCACGATTAACCAAGAAAGGGCACTATTCCCCAGGTTGGGCAGGCTTGGGGTTGGTCATGAGGTGAAACACTCTGCTTTGCAGGGGCGATCGGGTCCGATCAGTTCGTGGGACAGGGTGGAGGCCACGGTCTCGGGTTGGGCGGTCGTACGGCCTTGGCCGCCTGTGCACTCAGGGTACCCAGAATCCGCTGAAGGAAAGCAGCCCTGACTTCGACGCATGGAGTGGCCAAGAAGAGCTGGCGTGCTTCCGGATCAGTCACCACCCCGGAAGCCAGCAGGTCGAGAAGGTCGGAGAAACCTAATCCCTCGCAATCGAACAGCTCCAGCCAATGGCTGCGGTGCGCCACCTCGTTGAGGGGTGGACGTTCCAGCAAGGCCCGTAGGTCCTGCCGTAACTGGACTTCTCGATCGGTTGCCGCGGAAACCGGGTGGATCGGCTGGATCACGGCTCGGCGATACGCCAGCTCCCGATTCTCTTGCAGAATCCGGCCGCGGATGACCCCTTGCAAAAGGAAATTGTAGCGACCGTCGGGCAGCCTTTCTTCACGCCGGATCTTGCCCACGCATACAACCTCGTGCAGTGCCGCCTCCAGCGTGTGGTACTTCTCTTCGTAATTGGGTTTCAGCAGAGCGAGGGCGATGACCCGTTGGCCGGCCAACGCATCCCTCGTCATCTCCCGGTACCGCGGCTCGAAAATGTGCAGGGGCAAAACGGCACCTGGTAACAACACAGCATTGGGCAGCGGAAAAACCGGAATCCACTCGCTGAAGTCGATGATCTGACCGAGGTCCACGCTACATTCCAATGATCGCAAGCTTCCAGACATAGTCGGAGCGGGGGATTCTAGCGCGGTTGCCGCAACCCGCCACTCGGAAACTCAACGAAGGCTGGCGGCACCCTGCGGGATGGCTCGTTCCAATTCGTCGCGGATTTGGAGTCGGCGGTAAGGTGATCCGTCTTGGTGTGGGCGTCACCCGCGTTGCTTACAGACGATATGCTCCTGCGGCGGTGGGCGAACCGGCTTGCTGAGTTGCAAGTCATTCTACGGGAGCACGATCGAATTGAGCCAACGTAAACCACCCTGAGCGTGATGCGGTCTCTGCGCCTCGCCAACTGCTACGTCCTGTCGAAGGCCGGCAGTTGGAGAGCCTAGTCGGACATCTCGGTGCGCACGACGTCCGTTGCCGGAGGCGGCACCGCCGTTGGTTGATCACCGCCACGTTCCAGTTCCTTTGCCCGTGTCAAAGCCCAATGAGCACGGTCAAAGCGTCCCACGGCCTGCATCAGTTGAGCGATTTGCTCAAGGTCACTCGGATCGAAGGAACTGGCTTCGGCTTTCCGGGAAATCCGGTCGGCCAAAGCACGCAACTCCTCTTTGGCGGCCGGCGGGATTACGGAGTCGAATTGGGCCAGATCAAGGTCGCGTGCAGGCTTCTCCTTCGGCGTCCCGCCGCCGAAAAGCTGATTAGCCGCAGCCTCAGGGGAGACGGATTCCACAAACCGTCCGTCGGGGCCGTAAAGGCCGACACCTGGGTTCCTGGATTGGGTCTCCTGAGCGTCGTTCTCGGAAAGATCCAGGCGAACCGACGGCTCATGGCCCTCCTGGTCGCCTGTCGGCCGGTCCCCACTACCGCTCTTGGGAGGTAGGAGGTAGGCCGGCAGATCTGCTGAGATTGCTGGCAACATGATCCCACCTTCACTCTTCCCCGGGCCGGGCCGGCGAATCGGTCCGGAACTCCAATGCAACAATCCAATATAACTTTCTGCCTGACAAGTCGCTCCGACTGGGACCGGCCGATCCGGTGTCGCCGGTCCGCAAAAACGGCCGATGCAGAGACATGGCGACGACAGCGCCAGAGCCGATGCGAACCAGACCCGGCAGGCATCCTGAACCTCGGGCCTCGCGGGGTTCCGCTTGGCGCAAGTCCGAGTACCTATCCCGGCTGCATGAAGCGTTGATGGGGCGCCGGACGTGGTTGATCTTTGATCGCCTGCTGAGAACCCAGTTTTGGCCTGCGGAGCGATTGGTCGAGCTGCAACTGGCGAAATTGCGGCGTCTGTTGCGCCATGCTGTGGATCATTGTCCGTTTTATGCTTCGCGGCTCACCGGGCTGATTGACCAGATTGATGATCTGGATTCCTTGGCCTCGTTGCCGCTACTCACTCGCCGGGATGTGCGGCAGAATGCCCGGGCGATGTGCTGGAATCGGATGCCGCATCGCCGCCTGTTGGATCATTCTCGAGGCTCCACCGATCAGCCGCTCTGCTACTACTGGGACCGCCACCGACAGGCCTGGGACAAAGCCAACCGCCTTCGCGGCCACAGTTGGCACGGCTTCTCGGCCTCGGAGCGAGAACTCCATTTGTGGCCGGTCGATCCGCCCGTAAATTTGGAAGGGCGATTGAAGCACTGGCTGCGACAGTGCCGCGACCGTCTTCTGGACGACGTCCAAATCGACTGTCTGGCCGATTTCAGTCGCAATGCACCCGCGATTGCGTCGACCTGGCAACGTTTGAATCCGCTTCGGGTAACTGCTTATCCCTCTACATTGTGTGACCTGTTGGCTGCCCCTCGCCGTAACGGCCGGCAGATCAACGGGGGATCTCTTCGGTGTGTTTTCCTGACGGGGGAAGTCGCTTTTGAATGGCAGAAGAAGCTAATCCAAACCAGCCTACAGGTATCGGTGGCGGAATCCTACGGGGTGCAGGAAGTGGGAGCGATCGCGTTCACCTGTCCGCACGGGACCTGGCATGTGGCCGCCGAATCGGTCATCATCGAAGTCTTGCGGGATGGGCGGCCGGCCGCTCCAGGAGAACTGGGCGAAATCGTGGCCACGGGTTTGGAGAGCCGGGCCATGCCGATGATCCGGTATTGCACCGGCGACGTCGTTCGCGTTTCGCCCATGCACTGTCACTGTGGACTGGGGCTGCCGTGTCTTCCGCCGGTTCTGGGCCGCGTCGGCGATTTCCTTGAGGGCGATGACGGCCGGTGGCATGAGCCTGCCGCAGTGGTTGCGTGTCTCGGCGAACTGTTGGAGAATGGTCGGTTTCAGGTGGTGCAGTCGGCCGAAGGCAGCGTGGACATTCGCGTCGCTTGGCCTGCGGAGCGGGTATTCGCCGTCGCGCCGCTGGTCGAACAGCGAATGCAGAACCTGCTTGGCATGTCCACTCGGTGCCAGGTGCGGCCGGTGTCGGCGTTGGAACGCACCCCCTTCGGCAAGCTGCGGTATGTGCAATCGGCCCGCAGCTCGGGCGGACTTGCCTACCGCCCTGATTCAGGAAGCAGGCCATGCCCGGCCCCGTCCATGACTCCGGCGACGTCGCCCACTCGGCCGCGGTGCTGAGTCAGTGGTCCTTGGAAGAGCTCCTGCATCTCGGCATGAGTCTCGGACTCAGTCTGGAGGTAGACACCCCGCGCGAAGAGATCATCCGCCGGATCCGCCGGCGTCAGGAACTCCTGATGGAATTGGATCGCCGCGATTTGGCGGCCATCTTGGTGTGGGCCAAACGACCTGTCGACACGCAGGCCGGCAAGGACATCCTGGTCCGCGAAATCGCCTCCATTCAACGTACCGACTATGAGCATCTGGCCCCGTCGAGTCTGGTGGCCTTCGCCAAGCTTCGCGGGGTTGACGTGGCTGCTTCAGATCGGCCTGAACAGATCATCGCGAGGCTGCGAAAGCACGACGGGTTCTGGAAACGTGTCGGACGATGGCGCCGCTCAACCACTGCTTCGTTGGTCATGCGACTGCTCAGCGGCGGGAACAAGGACGCGTCATCCGGCGCAAGGCACAACGAGCAAACGCCGGCGGCGACCGTTTCGGACAGCCGTCCATCGCTCCGCGACCAAATCGAGGAACACGGAGTCATGGCCGGTCTCGCCACGCGGATCCGCTCCGCCGCAGATGACTACGTGCGTCAGAAGATGGACGAGATCGAGGCGCGGATCGACGCGAAGCTGGATGAGATTGACCGGCGTCTTACTGAGTGGCGCGATCGGGAGGTTGCCAACCGTCTTAAGATTCTTCGCCTCACGCTGATTTTCACGGTTCTTGTTGCCATCCTGAGTCTGGGCTACAATGTGCTGAAGTCGAGGGTCACCGCGACTCCGCCCGCTCCGCCCGCCACGCGACAGGCGGAATCCTGAACCGAGTGGGGCGAGACGGTGCCTGCCGACCGGGGCTCGTGCATGTTCGAGAAGTTGACGCCCAGAATGTCGAAGGTCATCGAGCTGTCGCAACACATCGCTCGCGACTATGGGCAGGATTACGTCGGCACCGAACACCTTCTTCTGGCGATACTTCAGGAAGGAACGGGCACCGCGGTGGACATCCTGGCCTCGCTGGGGGTTACGCCCGCCAAGGCTAAGGCTGTTGTGGACGAGTTAATCCGCAGCAGCCTGGAGGATACCTGGGTCTTCGGCCGCCTGCCGGGTACTCCGCATTTCCGCAATGTGATGGCCAAGGCGATCGAGGAAGCTCGTGCCTTGGAGAGCAAGGTCATCAGCAATGAGCATCTGCTCCTGGCCCTGGCCCGCGAGCGCGGCAGCGTGGCCCACGCCGCGCTGGAGAAGCTCGGCGCCCCTCTTCAGGCGATTCGCCAGGAACTCGCCCGCCGGCTCGATGCCGGTTGCGAGGACGTGGGGGCGATCGGGCCCGAAACGCCCGGCGTCTCCGACTGAGCTGTCCCGCTACCACAACGACAATTTGTTGTCGCCGCTTTCCTCCCAGTGCCGCCGGACCAGGCCCAGTCCGTACACACAATACTCGAAATGCTCGCTCATGGCCCGCAGGACCGCTGCGGCGGGCACGGTGAGATCGCTGCTCAGTTCAGAGGCGATCGCGTAAGACCGTTTTCCCTGAGCGAAGTAATCAAGCAGCTCGTCGGCGGTGCCGTGCCGTCGCATGCGGCGGAGTTGCTCAGGGTACACCCCGGTCCAGAAAAGTGTGAAATCGCCGATATGCCGGTGGATGATCCGGCGTCGCTCATCGTCCGAAGCCCCTACATGGGTCAGTTCCGCATCGCTCAGCAACCGGGCGATCTCCTCGATGCGGCGGCCGCTGCCATCCGGCGCTGCGTTGATACGCTCCATATGGAGGAATGTAGTCAGTAAATCGGTTAGATAATCCAGAATCCGAGTATCGCAGAGGCCCAGCTCCTGCTGGAACGACTCTTCCACGAGACCCGCAAACCAGCGTCGAATCGGATGAGTCTTGGGAACCTCCATCATGGCCTTGAACTCCCGATACGGTCAGACACGAGGCTGGGGCCGGGTTCGGCGTCACGTCCGGCCAGCGTCTCCTCTTTCGGGAGCTCGCCAAACTAATCGTAGGATTCACCACGCGTCGATGTTGCGTGACACGGTCCGGAGGCTCAGGTTAGGCTATTATCGGGTTCCAGCGGTCAGGCTGAGGTTTGGCGTTCTCGCCAGGGAGGCAGACGCGATCAAGACTCGCGATCTACATTATGACCTGCCGCCGGAGCTGATCGCTCAAGAGGCTCGGGAGCCGCGGGATGCAGCGCGGCTTCTGGTCTTGCACCGCAACACCGGCCGGATCGAACATCGGATCTTCCGCGATCTCCCGGAGTACCTGCGACCGCCGGATTGTCTGGTCGTCAACACGACCCGGGTAATCCCAGCGAAATTCGCCTGCCGGAGAACCACGGGAGGGCGGATCAACGGCCTGTTCATTCGGGAAGAAAGCCCCGGCCGATGGGTCGCTCTTCTGGCGGGCGGCGGCCGCCTCAAGCCCGCTGAGCGGCTGACCACGTCCTCCCCGGAATACGGCCTCACGTTCCTGGAGCGGCGCGACCGAGG
The DNA here is from genome assembly GCA_964572385.1 of uncultured Planctomycetaceae bacterium. Taxonomy (GTDB): domain Bacteria; phylum Planctomycetota; class Phycisphaerae; order UBA1845; family UTPLA1; genus CAZNFM01. The sequence goes on from CAZNFM010000019.1 coordinate 69,196, forward strand.
CGAGTGCCTGCTGGAGATCACGCCGCCCAAGTCAGCAGCGCAAGTCCTTGAGGCTATCGGCGAGGCCCCGCTGCCGCCCTACATCCACCGAGGCCGGAATCGGCCGGCTGAGCTGATCCGTCGCGACCTGCTCCGCTACCAGACCATCTATGCAAATGAAGCCGGGGCTGTCGCCGCGCCGACGGCGGGCATGCACTTCACGGCGGAACTGCGGCAGCGATTGGAGGATTACGGCATCGCCTTTGCCGAACTCGTGCTGCACGTCGGTCTGGGGACGTTTCAGCCCGTCGAAGTGGAGGACCTACGGGATCACCCGATGCACCGCGAGTGGTTTTCGCTTCCCTCGGCGGCGGTCGATCGCGTGACTGCCACCCGTGCGGCGGGTGGTCGCTGCGTCGCCGTCGGTACCACTTCCGTCCGCGTGCTGGAGACCTGCGCCGCCTCCGGATCGCTGCGTCCGCAGTCGGGCTGGACCAGTCTGTGCATCTATCCGCCCTACGAGTTTCGGGTGACCGATGCCTTGGTGACCAACTTTCACCTGCCGGGCAGCACGCTGCTGGCGTTGGTGTTCGCGTTCGCCGGGCGGGAGCAGACCCTGCACGCCTATGAGATGGCGATCCGTGAGCAGTATCGGTTTTACAGTTATGGAGACGCGATGCTGATCGTGTGAGGGGAACCCAGTCCTTGGGTTCGCCCTATCGAGCGGCTGCCTGCACCGAGGTGGGAGAGAAGCAGAAGATATGCCGCTTTGGCCATTCCTTCTCCGTCGACCTGGGGAGATCATTTGCCGCAGGGTCGCGAAGAGTCAGGTGGCATCGGCTCTTCACCGGCCGCTGGGGGGATTGTTTCTCCCTCCAGTCGCGCCACAATCGCGCAGCAAGTCGCGTCGCTCCAGACGTTGACCGACGTGCGACACATGTCCAGCACCCGGTCCACGGCCAGAATCAGCCCGACGTACTCCACGGGAAGATGCACGGCACTGAGCACGACAACAAGCATGACCGTGCCCGCATGCGGGATGCCGGCCGCTCCGATGCTGGCTAGGAGAGCCGTCAACGCGATCACGATCTGCTGCGCCACGGTCAGCTCATGGCCGGTAACCTGGGCGATGAACAGGACGGCGACGGCTTCGTAGAGGGCCGTGCCATCCATGTTGACCGTGGCGCCAAGGGGTAGAACGAAGGCACTGATTCGGTTGCTCAAGCCCGCTCGCTTCTCCGCGCAGGTCATGGTGAGCGGGAGTGTGCCGTTGCTGCTGGCGGTGGAGAAGGCCGTGACCAGCGCCGGAGAGAGGGCGCGAGCGTAGGCGAAAGGAGAACGCCGGGCCATGAGCCACAGAAGGAGTGGCAGGGTGATTCCGGCATGAATGGCCAGCCCGCCCGCCACGGTCAATGCGTACCAGCCCAACGCCTGGAAGACCGCGATGCCCGCCGCGGCGGAGGCGTACAGCATGAAGCCAAGCACGCCGAACGGCGCCAGCCGGACCACGAACAGCGTCATCCGCATCATCACTTCGAACGCCGCTCGAAAGCCATTCGATAACCAGGTTGCCGTCTCGCCGCCCACGGCGTTGGTGAACCCGCCGAACAGCACGGCGAAGAAGATCACCCCTAGCATCGATTGATTCGATGGATCCGCCAGGGCGGATAGCGGATTGGCCGGGATCAGCTTGAACAACTGCTGCCAGAGGGTCTCCCCCAGGCCCTGCTGCTGGACCGGCATCACCAAAGGTTGCTCAGGGGCACTGGACAGCAAGGCTTCCAGATTCACTCCGCGGCCGGGTTCGATCAGATGAAAAAGCAGCATCCCGGTGGTGATCGCGCACAGCGTCGTGACGATGTAGATCGCTATGGTTCGTGAACCCAAGCGCCGGAGGCCCTGTAGCGTCCGCGTGCTGGTGACACCGGTTACAAGGGAGGTGAAGATCAGCGGGGCAACCACCATCGAAAGCATTCGCAGGAAGAGATCCCCGGCGCCTTTGCCATAGACCGCGACCGTCTCCGCCCAGAGGGGAGACAGACTGCCGCGCGCGGCCAGGAAGTTGAGCGGCAGCCCGATGCCCGCTCCGAGCAGCATCGCCGCCAGGATCTGGTGGTGCAGCTTAAACTGCCGCATATCCCCGCTGCTCACTGAGTCATCGTCTTGGCGGGAGGACGCCCGCCAGATCGGCGATGGTATCCCGACACGCCTGTTCCACGCATCGTTCCCATCGTCCGCCGTGCATTTCGATATACCTCGGTTGCTGATAAGCGAAGATCAGTGATCGTCCCGCGGCGACGACGACGCCTCTGCCGTCCGCCGCGAAATACGGTGCAAAATCCTCTGCCCGTCCGCCCTGCGCTCCGTAGCCGGGGACCAGCAGAATGGACCGGGGCATGAGCCGCCGCAGGTTGGCCGCGTCCGACGGGTCGCGGGTCGCCGTGACCGCCCCGAGGGAGGAATAGCCGCTTTCGCCGACCAGGCGGGTGTCGGCTGCCCATTGTGCGACCAGTTCGGCGAGGCTCTCGTGGACCTTGCGGCCGTCCGCGAGTCGGGCGTCCTGGATTCCAGCCGCGGAAGGGTTCGACGTTCGCACCAGAACGAAAGCACCTTTGCCCTGCGTGGCCGCGATCTCCAGGAACGGCTTGACGCCGTCGAAGCCCAGATAGCCGTTGAGCGTGACGGCGTCCGGCATGTTTCGCTCCTCCATATCTACGAACTCGACGTCGGCAAGATGGCCGGCGGCGTAGAGTTCGGCGGTGTGGCCGACATCGCCGCGCTTCACGTCGCCGATGACCAGCAGTCCGTGGCCGCGGGCTTCCTCGACCACCTGAAAGTACGCATCGACCCCTTCGCCGAAGTAGCGCTCGAAGCAGGCCGAGTTGATCTTGATCGCGGGAACCAGCGGGGCCGTGAGGCGAATGACCCGGCGACAGAACTCCAGGATTGCACCCAACGCGGCTTGCACGTCGTCTTCGTCGTTATATGAGGGGTGTTCCCGAAGCTCCTCCGGCAGCTGCCCATAGACCGGATCGAGCGCCACCACGACCGGGGTTCCTTTGTCGGCAATCGCTTGGAGCAGCCGATCCGCGAACTGCTGTGCCATGTGATCATCCCTTCTTCATCGCTGCGGCGCCGGCCAGGTTCGTGCCCTATTTCGTACGACCTGCCCACAACCCACCGAGCGACCGCAAGGCTAGCCGCAGATCGGTCCGTCTCGCAAGGAGGAATTACTGAACCGCAGGTGATCCAACGGGCAGGGCGGGGCCCGAAGGCTGAGAGGTAGGTTCGGCGGGGCGAGAGGTGGCGGCCGAATCCTCGCTCATCTTGCGGAGCAAGGGGAGGACGGCTTCCTGATGCAGCAGCTTGACGAGCGGGAAGCGATTAATCACCTCAAAGGGGCGATACCGGGCTTCGGCTTCTTCGAAATCCTCGGAGGTGATCCGGTGCGTGGAGGGCGGCTGTCCAGACTCAAGCAACGTTTGCTCGTAGATGTCCTGGCCGGAATCCTCTGCCGGGCGGTGTCTGGTGATGACCGTCAACATTCGGCCGCCAGGGTCGCGGAGCGTTTCATGAATCTCCACGGTCCCAGCGCCGGTGATTCGTTGGACCTCTGTGAGAACGCTCCGGTCGAAATCGAACGGCTCACCATCGGCCGGAAGGGTGGTTGCCTGGTTCAAAGCCGGTGCGTTCAAGACTTGACGAATCGCTTTGGCCATCCTGGCCACTGCCACGGGGTTGCTGATTCTCTCCAGTCGCTCGGCGTCACGCAGCAGGTGGTCGTAGAGTTCCTCAGAGGGTGGTCCAGCAGGAGCGGAGGCCAACGCGCCGACGGCTTGTCGGATGGTCTCCGGATCAGGCTCCAGGGCATGGCCCTCGAGGTCGCGTGCCGAAGGCCGTGAGATATCGGCGTCAATCGAGGCGGCGTCTCGGAGGGCGTCGCCCACCCGCGCAGGAGCCTGGGGCACCTCCACGGCGACATGCTCAGGCTGATCTGCCTCATTCTCGAAAACCAGGGTTCCTCGAATGAGCTGTTCCACAGGCGGCCGTGGCGTGGACAGGCTGAAAGGCAAGGTCGTGCTGAGAGCGGAGCCGAGGAATCCGACGTGTATCAGCAGTGCCAGAACAAAAGCCCGACCCCAGGCATTCTCGGCAAGCCGGCAGGCCGGCCGCACGGTCGGCCATTGGGCCGAGAGCCGCTGGTCATGGTCCGATTCCGCCGCCCGCATGGCCGCAATCACGATGTCCGGTCGCTCAGTCATCGGGGATCCTGAACGATGAAGCCGTGTCGGTTCCGCGTCAGCAGTCGCGGTCGAGAGCCTCCTTAATATTGTAATCGCGCCCCAGCGGCTTGAAACGCGCCCGTATCAGGCTACGCCACCGCCGGCTTTTTCCGGCGTCGACCCGCGATTGCCGAGCGGTTATGCTGCAACGCCGAGTCGGCTGTGCGTCCCACCGCCGGCCTGGGTGAATCGGACCTCAGACCACGATGCGGCTTTGTCAGTTTTATACGTCGGCGGCCGAACGCGATCTTGACTTAGGAAGACGCGTACCGGTCGCTCCGCGGCTGGGAATCTTGGTGGGCGATCGCGTGGTGGATGTCACGTCCGAGGTCGGCCGATATGTCGACCTCGTCGATCCGCAACACGCGGGCGTCCTGGCAGCTTGGTTGGCGGGGCTGGATCAGGGGTCCGCCTTGCTGCGAAGACTGCGGGCAGTCGCGGAGGCGGGCGAAGGCGATGAACGCAGTCTTGATCCTGAGCTGATCTACTTCGCGCCCTGCGTGCCCAGACCGTCCCAATACCTGGACTTCTATGCCTTTGAAGAACATGTCCGAGCTGCCCGACGTATCCGGGGCCTGAATGGGGTAGCGCCGGAGTGGTATGAGATCCCGGCCTACTACAATTCGAATCCCACCGCTCTGATCGGCCACCGCATGACGGCGTATTTCCCGCCGGAAGAACCGCACATGGATTACGAGTGCGAACTGGCCTGTGTCATCGGTCGGGTCGTGCGGAACCCCACACTGGCGGAGGCGCGTGAGGCGATTGCGGGCTACACCCTGCTCAACGATTTCTCCTGCCGCCAGCGGCAGGCTCGGGCCATGCCCATTAACATGGGACCGGCGCCCGGGAAGGATTTCTGCAGTGCTCTGGGCCCTTTCCTGGTGACGCCGGATGAAATAGCAGACCTGGGCGCGGTGCGGATGCGGGCGTTCGTCAACGAAGAGCAGTGGACGGACGGATGCTACGGATCGGTGCGATATCAGTTTGAGGAAATGATTGTCTTCGCCGCGCGCTGCAGAACCCTCTACCCAGGGGATATCATGGGCAGCGGCACCGTGGGGGGAGGGTGCGGGTTGGAGCTGGGTCGCTATCTCCAGCCCGGCGACTGCGTTCGACTGGAGGCCGATGGGTTGGGCAGTCTGGAGAACCGGGTCATGCGGGCGGATACGACCCTTGTCGAACCGTAGCCCGGTGTGTCAGCGACGAGGTGTGGGAGCAGCGCGATGCCGTATTTTGACCTGAGTCAAACACAGCATTCCTGGCGGGCGTTGTATCGGTTGTTTACAAGTTTCATTCAGCCGCGTCCGATCGCGCTTGCGTCCACGGTGGCGGCGGACGGGCGGCTGAACTTGGCGCCGTTCTCTTTCTACAACATGGTGTCCGCGAATCCGCCCGTGGTGATGTTCTGTCCGTCCATCACCCGAACCGGGCGGCGTAAGGACACGTTGCTGAACATCGAGGCCACCCGCGAATTTGCTATCGCGACCGTCACGGAACCGATCGCCGAGCGAATGAACATCTGTAGTGTGGAGTTTGAACACGGGGTAAGCGAATTCGAGCACTCCGGGTTGACGCCAGTTCCCGCGAAGAAGATCAGTGCCCGGCTGGTCGCGGAGAGCCCGGTCAACATCGAGTGCGCTTTGCGACAGATCATCTTCTTCGGCGATCAGCCCGGTGCCGGAGCCGCCATTCTTGGGGACGTGCTGGCCATTCACGTAACCGACGAGGTGTTTCTCTCCGATAAGCTGGTCTGTGACGCGGCGCGGCTGCAAGCCGTCGGGCGGATGGGCGGTGCCTTGTACGCGCGGACCCGCGATTGTTTTGCTCTCGAGTCGATTCGCGAGCCGGAGGAGTTCCGTCGCCGCGGCCCGGCCCGCATTCAGGAAGCCGTGCCCGGCGGGGCCGGCGACTGAGGGCGTGCCAACCCCTCCCGCGAACCGAGCTTACAGCAGTTCTCGCGTGGCTTCCGCGGGCGCGGCCGGGTCGAACCGCACCAAGGCCAGTTCCGGCCCGTCGTGGGCTGCCGTATAGCACCAGGTCGTCCCGATCTGTTCCCGCCACAGACCCGTCAGCCGCGGCGATTCGTGGACGTGCCCGTGGAGCGTGATTAGCGGGCGGCGGGTTTCGATGAACCGGCGAATGGCGATGCTCCCCACATGCACATCCAGCGGCGCATGGTCGATCATTCTTCCGTCCAGCGCGGCGCGGTCCAGGCCGGTTTGGTAGGGAGGAGAGTGAAAGAGGAAGATAGCTCGGTCCAACGCCGCGTCCCCAACAAGCCGATTCAGGTCGTCCTGGATGGTGACATAGTGAATCGCATGCTCGTCCGCCGGAACCGTGCGCCGACCCGCCTCCGGCGGGATGCAACCGGGATCAACATAGCGGGACACATCGTATCGCTCCCAGTCTTTCAATTGGAACGGCGTCGGCGGTACGCAGGCGTAGCCATACACATCCAAGGAATCGAAGCAAACGCGGCGTTCATGAACGTATTCCCACAAGCCCCGGGCTGCGGCCCGCACGAATGCCACCTCCTGAGACCGCGGGTCGTCATTGCCGAGGATAACGAACACCCGCGGGTAATTCGGTCCGAGGTCTCGCCGCAAACCGAGCAAATGGTTCACCAGGAAATCGGCGAGGAAATCGCGGCTTTCCGAATCCGTGCCCTTCTGTGCCGGGTGCCTGGAAGGCAGAAGGTCGCCGCCCAGAAAGACGGCCGCCGGTTTTTCCCTGACCATTGCCGCAAAGAGCGAGAGATAGCGTCCCGTACGGCCGTGCAGATCGGAAGCAAAGAAACAGGTGGTCATGAACCGTCCTGCCCACATGGCGAGAGCCACGGGTCAGCGACTATTATAGCCGAACTGGCTGACGCCGGGCCGGGTCGCCGGCCGTGCCCGGCGCAATGGAACCGTTTTCGTCGCTTCCCAGCGAACAGGGCAAGAGCATGCTCCTGAGTCTTATGGATTCCGATCGGTTGACACCCCTGCTGTTGGCGGCCATCTTGGCTTGGATCCTGTGCGTTTGCCTCCATGAATTCGCCCACGCCCTCGTCGCCTGGTTTGGAGGGGACCGCTCCGTGCGCGAGAAGGGATACCTGTCGTTGGACTTCACGCGTTACCTGGATCCGTTCGCCAGTTTGCTGCTGCCGGCGATCGTGCTGGCCTTGGGCGGCGTGCCGCTTCCCGGTGGGGCGGTGATGATCGACGAATCGGCTCTGAAGAGTCGCCGATGGGGCTTGTATGTCTCGGCGGCCGGTCCGGGGGCTAACCTCCTGATTTTCCTTGCTCTGGGGCTGCTGCTGCACCCCGCCCTGGGCCTGGTCGGGCATCCGGCCGCCGAGCAGCCGACCTGGGTTTACTTCCTCGGGGCCATGGCCTTTCTGAACTTCATCGGGGCGTTGTTCAACCTTCTGCCCGTACCGCCGCTGGATGGCTATCGTCTGGTAGAGCACCGCTTGCCAGAGCAATGGCAATGGCATCTACGCCAGCCTCAGGTTGCCATGACGACATTCGCCCTGTTGTTCCTTATCCTCTGGACGGTGGATGCCGCCTGGTATCCGTTCTACTTCATGTTTGACCTGGTGACGGAGGCGCTGGGCCTGCCGAGCGGATTGATGCTCAGAGGGTATTCCTTGGTGTTATTCAATCAATAGCGCGCGGGGGTCGCAGATGAGCGCCTGCGGGGTTGCGGCCCCTCCCCAAGGAACGAGGTACTGCTCAACCTCCCGCTACGACAGGTATGGCTGGATTCACCGGCGCAGGGGGCTGGGGAGTCACGTAGGCTTGACTGGCGCTACCGCCGGCGTCGATTCCCAATAAGGCGTTGACCAGGGCTTGGACGATCCCGAAGGGGTTCAGCAGCCCGGGCGATCCTCCGAGACCCAGCGGTACGACTGTGTAGACGTTGAAGTTCGGTCCAATCCACCCCAGTGGTTCGCAGCCCGCTGTCAGCACCGCGCAAACCACCAGTATCACCAGCATCCACGAAGAAGCGACGGCAGAACTGCGACGTTTCATCGGAAAATCCTCTCGGGCACGGCGACCCCTCCTACTCCTTTTTTCGGTCCAGAGGCACGGGGCGTGTGAGTAATAGTGGTCTCGGCTGGGGCCGGAAGGACACCCGGACATCGCGGCGGCTATTTATCGGAACTGCCTTGCAAAGCCCCGTCGGCATCCAAGGTGGATGCTGATGCAAGCGAATCGGATGCTCGATAGACGATTGGCGGGATGCTCTGACCGGCACGGCCTGAGCGCCTCATGGTGGGCCTCGCGTTGTCGGCAAGCGCGATGCTCAGGCTGCGGCCATCGCGTCCGCCGGGCTTGTCCGGTTTTCTGAATGGGGGAGCAGGATTATGAAGAAACCGGCCTCGTTGCGTTGGAAGATCAGCCTTCTACTGGCTGCCGTTTCGGTCTTGCTCGTCGTCTCGACCTATGCAATCGAGGTGGGTGTCGTACTCCCCGGCTTCAACCAGGTGGAGGCCGCCGCTGTCCGGGACAATTTAAGTCGTTGCCTGGAGGCGATCCGCCGGGATTCCGAGGATCTGGCTCGTTTTGCCATCGACTGGGCCGCCTGGGATGCGACTTGGCAGTACGTCGAGGATCTTAATTCTGCCTACGAGCAAGAGAACCTCGTCACCGACACCTTCCGTAACAACAAGCTGAATCTCTTGTTGCTGGCGAAGCCGGACGGCCGGATCGTTTGGAGTCGGGTCTACGACCTGGCGACCGGAAGAGACATGCCGTGTGCCGACCTGATCCATTCCATTACCAGACCGGGGCACCGGTTGATGACCGTTGATTCTCCGCAGGCCGCGGCTGCGGGAGTGGTCCGGAGCGAATGCGGATTGCTCATCATTGCAGCGCACGCCATCGTTACCAGCAAAAGCGAAGGCCCCGTTCGCGGCGTGCTGATGATGGGGCGGTTTCTGGATGAGGCCGCGGTGCAGGAACTGGCCTTGCGCACTCGCATGTCCCTGAGCCTGTGGCCCTTGCCAGACGCGGCACTGGATGCGCCGGATCGAGCCGCTTTGTCGCATCTCGACGGCGAGGACGCCATGTACGTCCACGCGGCCGATGCCCGGATCCTGCATGGGTACACCTATCTCCGCGACGTAACCGGCGAGCCGATCGCGTTGCTGCGTACCGATTTGCCGCGAACGATCAGCCGTCGCGGTGTGGCCGCCGCCCATGCCGCCACTGTCTCCAGTCTGGCGGGCGCGGCGGCGGTCGTCGGCTCCATGTGGCTGGCCCTCCGCCGCATGGTGATCGCGCCGCTCACTCGCGTAACCGAGCACGCCATCCGGGTTGGGCGGGAGGGCGATCTCTCGGCCCGGCTGGAATTGCAGCGGAGCGATGAGATCGGCACGCTGGCCGGAGAGTTCGACCGCATGGTGCAGAGCTTGGCGGAGTACCGCGCCCAACTTCTGGACACCGCCCGCCGGGCCGGCATGGCGGAAGTGGCCACGGATGTCCTGCACAACGTGGGCAACGTCCTGACCAGCGTGAAAGTGTCAGCGGACCTGGTCATGGAGCGGTTGCGGCACTCGGAGACGCCGAGTCTCGCCCAGGCAGCGAAGTTGATTGTCGAGCATCAGCAGGATTTGGGCCGCTTCGTCAACTCTGACGAACGCGGTCGCCACCTGCCGGGTTTCCTGGTCTCCCTGGCGGAGATCCTGGCCGAGGAGCAACGGCAACTCCTCGACGAGATGAAATCGTTGAACCAGGCCGTGGACCACATCAAGCAGATTGTCAGCTTGCAGCAGATCCACAGCAAATTCGGGGGGATGCAGGAGGAGACCGATCCGGCCACCATCCTCGAAGAGGCTATTCGTCTGAACCTCGATTCCTTCGACCGCCACAACATCACCGTGCAAAGGCGGATACAGGCTGTCGGCCCGCTGCTCATGGATCGGCATAAGACCCTCCAGATCCTGGTGAACCTGATCAGTAATGCCAAGAACAGCCTCAAAGAGAGCAGGCGGGGGGACAAGCGGCTTACCGTGGCGTTGACCATCGTGGATCACATCGAGCCGAACCGAATCCGGCTCGTGGTCGAAGACAATGGTGTGGGCATTCCGCCGGAACACTTGTCGCGCATCTTCGCGTTCGGCTTCTCCACCCGACCAGACGGGCATGGCTTCGGGCTGCATAGTGCCGCCAACCTGGCTCGAGAGATGTCGGGAACGCTTCATGCGGAGAGCGCCGGGCCGGGTTGCGGAGCAAGATTCATTCTGGAGTTGCCGGTTGAGCGGCGAAAGGTGCAGGCATGAGTGAGACCGGTCTTTCCTTGCGGCGGCGAATCCTGGTTATCGACGATAACGAGGCGATCCATGCCGATTTCCGTAAGATCATCGAGACGCCGCCGCAACCCGATTCACTGAAGGCCGCCAAGGCCGCACTCTTCGGGTCTGCGGCTGCGATTTCCGCGTCGCCGAAGCCGAGTTTCGTCCTCGACACGGCCGTTCAAGGCCAGGACGGTTTTCGGATGGTCGAGGAAGCCTTGCGAGCCGGGGATCCCTACGCGGTGGCCTTCGTGGATATGCGCATGCCGCCGGGTTGGGACGGCCTCCAGACCATACGGAACATCTGGCAGGTCGACGACGACATCCAGATCGTGATCTGTACCGCCTTCTCCGACTACTCGCTGGACGAGATCACCGGCGAACTCGGCCAGAGAGACCGGTTGCTGTTGCTGAAGAAGCCTTTCGACAATGTGGAGGTGCTCCAGCTCGCCAACGCCCTCAGCGAGAAGTGGGTGCTCAAGCGGCAGGCGGCGATGAAGATGGAGGCGCTCGAGCGACTGGTGCAGGAGCGAACCGCGGAGATCGAGTACGCTCTGCTGCACGACAAGCTCACCGACCTGCCCAATCGTACCCTGCTGACGGAGCGGCTCAATGCCGCTATCGAACGCCGTCGCCGCCACCCAGACTGCAAGTTCGCTCTGCTTTTCCTGGATTTCGACCGCTTCAAGCTGATCAACGACAGCCTGGGCCATGAGACGGGAGACCTTCTTCTCATCGAGGTGGCCGAGCGTTTGCGTGATTCGTTGCGGGCCACCGACCTGATCAGCCACACCAGTACCGCCGCGCGGCTGGGGGGCGACGAATTCATCGTGCTCCTGGAGGATCTCCGTGAGGAGTCCGATGCCGCCCGCGTGGCTGCCCGCTTGCTCAAGGTTCTCGCCGAACCGTATTCTCTCAACGAGCAGAAGATCCATGTGACCCTCAGCATCGGCATCGCTACCAGCGACCGCGATTACCAGCAGGCGGGCGACATGATTCGAGATGCCGATACGGCCATGTATCGAGCGAAGGCCGCCGGTCGGGCCCGCTTCGTCATGTTCGATCAGCAGATGCATGAAGAGGTGGCCGCCCGCATGGATCTGGAGAACGGGCTGCGGCAGGCCGTCCAGCAATCGGATTTCCGCCTGCATTACCAGCCGATCGTGGACCTCCGCACCGGTAATCTCGTCGCCTTTGAAGCCCTCGTGCGTTGGCATCATCCCCGGCGTGGTCTGATCAACGCCTCAGAGCTGATTCCGATCGCCGAGGATACCGGGCTGATCCTGCCGCTGAGCCTGTGGGTGCTGGAAGAGGCGTGTCGGCAGCTCAAGACCTGGCGAGAACGCTATCCCGATTTGCGGCGGCTGCTGATGAGCGTGAATCTCTCCAGAAAGCAGTTGATCGACTCGGAGCTGGTGGAGCGGATCTCCGGAATCGTCCGAGCCGCCGGCCTGCAACCTAGCGACCTGGTCCTGGAAATTACCGAAAGCACGGTCTTCGATGACCCGACCACGGCCCGGCAGGTCTTCCACCGGCTCCAGCAGATGGGCGTCTGGCTTCACTTGGACGACTTCGGGACGGGCCAATCCTCGCTGAGCTGCCTGTACCAGTTTCCTCTCAGCGGCCTCAAGATCGACCGATCGTTCGTGGCCAACGTGACGGAACGCCCCGAACGGGTGGCCCTGCTGGAGGCCATCGTCGCCATGGCCCGCGCGCTTCGCCTCCTGGTGATCGGCGAGGGCGTCGAGACAGCCGAACAAGCCGCTTTGCTGGCCCGACTCCGGATTGACCAGGCCCAGGGATTTTACTACGACCGTCCCCGGGACGCGACCGCCGCCGAGGCCTTCATCAGGAAGCACTTGGCCGGCTGTGCGGTAAGCTGATCCTTTCGCCGCAAGTCGAAGACTGCGGCACTGTTTCCCTCTTTGCCCGATCCGGCCACAATATCCGCGACGGCGGAACCGTGCGAGGTTCCCCGGCCACGGAGTCCCTTCAGATGAAGCCAGACCGTCGCCGAACACCTCACGAGCAGGCCGCTCGCCGGGAACTGTGTGAGATCGGCCGTCGTTTGTACGCCCGCCAATTCGCGGCCGGCAACGACGGGAATTTGTCGTGTCGCCTGTCGGAGGGAGTCGTCATCTGCACGCCGACCCTGATCTCGAAGGGCTTCATGAAGCCGACGGACCTGTGCAAAGTGGATCTTCATGGCCGCCTGTTGTCCGGGCGCCGCCAGCCCACCAGCGAAATCCTCATGCACCTGGAGATTTATCGCCACGATCCATCGGCCGGGGCCGTCGTCCACTGTCACCCACCCCACGCGACGGCTTTTGCGGTGACCCGCGAACGGATTCCCTCCGGTATTCTCCCCGAAGTGGAGATCTTCCTGGGGGATGTGCCTAGGGTCGAGTATCGAACGCCGGGCACGGCGGATTTCGCGGCGGCGATCCGCCCATATGTCGGGCAGGCTAACACCGTCCTGCTCAGTAATCACGGCACGGTGAGTTGGGGTCCGACGTTGGAAAGAGCTTGGTGGAACACCGAGATTTTGGATGCCTACTGCCGCATTCTGCTGTTGGCTCGCCAGGTGGGTTCTCCGGTTCGTCTATCTGCTCGACAGGCCCGGGAGCTGGCGGCCCTCCGCAGCCGGTTCGCATCCGCTGCCGCCGTGGCGAACGAAGCCCGTTTAGCAAGCCCCCGCCGCGAAGGGCAGCACCGCTGAGATCTGGGCCATTGAGGGAGTAAAACACGTGACCTGCCCAGCCTTGCCGAACGGAATCGGGGCCGAGCTGCCGTGTGCGCGCTGGCTACGCAGGGACGGAGCGGTGATCGTGGCTCACCTATGGCGAGGCCGGCGAAGCAACACCGCGCCGACCGCGAGGAGAGCCAATGTGGCCGGCTCGGGGATGCCCACCAGCGCGAGGGTCAAGCCCAGTTCAAACACATGGCCGCCGCCCGCACTGGGAACGCCCGACTGGAACCCGTTATGCACCGTACTGGCCGGTCCGGGATTGGGTATTCCTCCCCAGATCCAGGCTGCGGCCGGGCCGGAGACGCCGGACCAGTTGTACTGGGCCACGTTGCCGTCGAGGAACCGCTCGCCGGGCACCTGGATATCCAGGATGCCGTGTCCGTAGGAGTTGTAAGCGTTGGCCTGAGGCAGTTCGAAGAAATGCCCCATGGCATCGCGCATGAACGCCGTGAAGAAGGAATTGTTGCCCACCAGGAACGGCGTCACGAAGGTCGTGCCGGCGAAAGTCGCGTTGGTGATTTCGACGGAGATCGGCGAGGGATCCAAGGGGTTGAACATCGGGTTCGGTCCGGCGACATGAGGCTCCGCCAGGCTGAGTGGGGCGTTGATAAAGACGCTGAGCAGCCGGAAGAACGGGTCGTCACCGGTCACCACCTTCATGATCAGCGGGGAGGAACCCGCGGGGCTGACCAGCGTGCCGATCTGGGCGAGGCTTTCGGGGGTTCCGTCATTGACCTTGATGTCGGGCAGATCGCCGCCGGGTCCGATGGACACGGTGTCGTGGGCCACGACTTGGGCGCCTTGACGGATCGTGATGGTGAGGCTGGTGGGTTCCCCGACCTGGGCGGTGGCGAGGCCGGTGAATAAAAGGAGGAGGGCGGTTGCCGGCCAAAGCTGGGTTCGCGTCATGACGTTGACCTCCACTTCTCCCTCACGGTTGACGCCGCGCCCGAGTGAAGCTCGCGCAACGTCATAGCCGAAGCTGCCGTCGGCGGCGTCGGCGCAAAACCGTTGACGGTCCGCTCACGCCGGCCGACCCGCTTCTCCGCGGAGAAGGCTGCATTTCTGCACACTACCATTCTAGATGGAGTCGCGGGCAGAAAGAAGAGAAATGCTTCTCGGCGTCGATGAAAAATGCGGCGGTCCGGTCCCATAAGGACAACGGCCGGTAATCACCGCGTCGATCAGAAGGGGACGTCTTCCTCCCGATCCCCAGATGCTGCCACCGGGTCATCGTAAGCGGCGGTCTCGTCGAAGACCTCTTCGTGGCCGGCGGAATACCCGGCATCCTCGGGCATGTAGCCCGGCGCGGCGTTGTCGAAGCGGGCGAACTGTTCATGGAAATGCAGCTCCACGACGCCGGTGGGGCCGTTCCGCTGCTTGTCGACGATCAGTTCGGCCTTGCCCTGAATGCGGGAAAACTCCTCATTAGCCTGGGTTCGTTTCTTTTTGTCCCAGTAGTATTCCTCACGGTGAAGGAGAATCACCACGTCGGCGTCCTGCTCGATGGCCCCGCTCTCGCGCAGATCGCTCATGCGCGGCCGGTTGCTGGTGCGCCCCTCCACTTGGCGATTGAGCTGGGCCAGGGCCACGATCGGGATGTTCAGCTCGCGTCCCAGCGCCTTCAGTCCGCGGCTGATGGAGGCGATCTCCTGCTGGCGGCTTTCCCGCGCAGCCAGGCGATCATGCATGAGTTGGAGGTAGTCGACGAACGCCACCCGAATATCGTGCAGCATCTTCAGTCGGCGGATCTTCGCGCGGACCTCCATCACGCTCATGCCCGGCGTGTCATCGATGAACACCGGCGCGCCGCGCATGTTGCCGCAGACCAGTTGCAGCCGCTGTATCTCCGAACCGCTGAGTCGGCCCTGCCGGAGACGGCTCATATCCACCCGCGCTTTGGCGCACAGGAGCCGCTGAGCGATCTGCAACTTGCTCATCTCCATCGAGAAGAACGCGGCGGGGATCTGCTCCTCGAAACCGACGTATTCCAGCATCGACAGCCCGAGGGAGGTCTTGCCCATGCTGGGGCGGGCCGCAATGACGATCAAGTCGCCGCTTTGCAGCCCGCCGAGCAACTGATCCAGTGCCGCGAAGCCGGTCGGCACGCCGGTGATGGCCCCGTCCTCGGCGGATTCGAGCTGACGGAAGGCTTCGTCGAGCAGTTCGCGGATCGGCACCGCCTGTTGGCTGACCCGCTGCTGGGTGACGTTGTAGAGCAGCTTCTCCGAGTCATCGAGAATCTGCACGGCGGGTTCCCGCTGGTCGTACGCGCTCTGCAGAATCCCCATAGCGCAGGAGATGAGGTCCCGCAGCAGCGATTTGTCGCGAACGATTCTGGCGTAGTACTCGCTGTTGGCCGAGGAGGGAACCGAGTGGCTCAACTCGAGGAGGTAATCTCGGCCGCCGATCTCCTCCAGTTGGTCGCGGCGCCGCAGTTCGTCTTCCAGCACGATAAGGTCGATGGGCTGGTTGCGGTCATAGAGGTCAACCAGTGCCTCAAAGAGGACGCGATGGTCGGGCCGATAGAACCGCGCCGACTCGTCGCGCGGAATAATGGACAGGACCAGCCCGATGGCCTCTCGATCCAGTAGCATCGAGCCGAGAAGGCTCATCTCCGCCTCCAGATCCTGGGGCGGCACACGGCCTTCCGCGACCGGATCAGTCGCCCGGGCTCCCGGTGTCGGCGGCTTCGGCGATGGCGGATTCAGGCTGCTCGTCGGCGGACTTGCCTGGGTCATGGCCGGCCTCCTGCGGAGCCTCTTCCTCGTCGAGATCCAGTGCGCCCTTCTCCGGCGTCACGTACACCTTGACCGTCGCGGAGATCTCGTCCGACAGGACGATGGGAACATCCACTGCCCCGATCTCCTTGATGTTCTGGGACATCTTGATCTGGTCCGGGTGGACGGAATGCCCCTCGTCCATGAGGGCCCGCGAAATCTCCCGCGGCCCGACCGAACCGTAGAGGTGGCCTTCTCGCGTACAGGCCGCGCTGATGGTGACGGATACGCCGGCCAGCCGCTCGCTCATCGATTTCAGGAAGGCGTGGCGGCGAGCCCGTTCTTCGGCCGCGTGCTTCTTGTCCTCTTCAATCGCCTTCAGGTTCGCCTTGGTCGGCGCCAGGGCCAACCGGCAAGGCAGCAGGTAATTGCGGGCGTAGCCTTCGGAGACCTCCACGATGTCGCCGCACAACCCGAGTTTGGGGATGTCTTTTCGCAATAGCAGTTGCATGTTGGTCGCTCCTATCCGCAAAAGGGCATCAGCCCGATGAACCGGGCGTGCTTGAGGGCTTGTTTGGACAGCCGCTGATGGTGAGCACAGTTGCCGCTCCGCTTGCGCGTCAAGTGCTTGCCCTGGTTGGTGACCAGCTTTTGCAGGACCGCCAGGTCCTTGTAGTCGATTTCCGTCACCTTCTCCCGACAAAACCGGCACTTGGCCGCCTCACGAACCCGCATTCGCTTTTTCTTACTGGCCGCGACCATCTTCTTCACGATCGGCATGATGTCCCTACCTCACTTTGATTTCTGATTCAGTGGCTCCGGCCCACCAGCACCGGAGACTTGCATCCCTTGCTGTTGCCATTTCCCGGGTCGGGCCGCAGGCACTCCGCCCGCCCGGCCGGCAGGCCATTCAAAACGGTATCTCGTCGCCGGACGGCGATTCGTCCATGGGTGGCATTTCGTCCATTACACCGGCCGGCGGGTCATACGCCGGGGCCGGCGGGGCGTACCCTCCAGCCGCTGGAGCCGGGTAGGCCGCACGCTGTGCGGGCGGGCCACTCCGGGCGCCGCCCTGGCCCGGCCCGCCCAGGAACTGAAAGGAATCCACCACGACATATAGCTTGCTGCGCTTCTGGCCGTCCTTGCCTTCCCATTGGTCCAGCCGCAGGCGGCCTTCCACCAATACCGGCCGGCCTTTGCTCATGTATTGGTTGAAGGTCTCCGCCTGACGACCATAAACCCGTAGGTCCACGAAGCAGGTCTCGTCCCGCATCTGGCCGTCCTGCCCCCGCCACTTGCGGTTGATCGCCATGCCGAATTCGCAGACCGGCGTGTTGCTGGGCAGG
This sequence comes from uncultured Planctomycetaceae bacterium, assembly GCA_964572385.1. GTDB lineage: Bacteria > Planctomycetota > Phycisphaerae > UBA1845 > UTPLA1 > CAZNFM01. Next base: position 86,556 of record CAZNFM010000019.1, read on the forward strand.
TAGGACAACTGCGGGTCTCGCGTCAGGTTGCCGGCCAAGATGACCTTGTTGAAATTCGCCATGTCCTGCTCCCTGAGCCTATTCCTGGCCGCCAAGCCGAATTCGGCCCGTCGGCTCCGGCGGGTGGTCCAGCTCGTCAAGCGAATCCGCTGCTGCGGCATTGCCGCTGCGGATGCGATCGGACCCAGTCGGTCATTCCGGTTCCGTCCCGCGACCGTTCATGGCGTCGGGATCGTACGTTTCGCCGGCTTCCAAATCACCCACGGCGTCTGTCGGAGGAGCATCCGGCGCCGGCTCACTTCGGCGAGGGGGTCGCGGACCACTGTCGCGATCGTCGCTGCGCTCCCCGCGCGGCCGAGCGCCGTATTCCTCACGGGGCGCGACCTTGGCCGGAGGTTCGGCAGCCAGGGCCTTCTGGATGTCTTCCGGCGACATCCCCTCACGCCGCAGCACCAGCACTCGTACGGCTTTCTCGCTCAGTTGCACGTCTCGCTCGATTCCGGCGATCTTGTCCGGTGCGCTCTCGAAGTAACTGAGAATGTAGAGCCCTCGCTTGCGGTGGCCGATCGGGTAGGCCAGCTTCCGCTCACCCCAACTGTGCAGGCCGATCAGCTTAGCCTGGGCGCGATCGAGGATGCGGTGAATCTCGGCCTCGGCCGCCGGAAGATCGGCCACCAGGGCCGGCTCCATCAGGAACATCGCCTCATAAGTCTTCACGAATGCACACTCCTTACCAATCAACGGCCGCGACCGATTCAGTTGCCGGCGTCGGGCTCGGCTTCTGCTGCCTGAACCCGGTTGGTGCGGTTCATGGCGGCGTCAATACCTTGACCCAGCCAGCATTCCACCGCGTCCACGGCCCGCGCCACGGTTTGTTCGACCGTTGCCAGCTCACTCTCTGCAAAACGAGACAGCACATAGTCGGCCACGCTGCCGCGGGCGGGCCGGCCGATGCCGATCCGCAATCGCGGAACTTCCAGCGTGCCCAGACAACTCAGTATGTCTTCCAGTCCTTTCTGACCGCCCGCTGAACCCCGCAGCCTCATTCGCAGGCGGCCCAACGGCAAATCCACATCGTCCGACACGATCAGGACGTGTTCCATTGGACATTGATAGAACTGCGCCGCGGCCAGCACGCTGCGGCCGCTGCGGTTCATATAGGTCATCGGCCGGAGGAGCACCACGTGCCGGTCGATCGCCTGTCCGCTGACAACCAGCCCCTGGAACTTGTTGCGCCACTCGCCGAGTTGCCATCGCTCGTTCAACCGCTCCAGCACGCGGAAACCCACGTTATGCCGCGTGTCGACATACTCGCGGCCGGGATTGCCCAGTCCGACCAGCAGTCGCGTCCTCTGCTCGCTCACCGCTCAGGCCGCTATTCCGCGGACTCGGCGCCCTCTTCGGCCACCTTGCCCTTGGCAATGACTTCGGGTTCGGCGGATGCCGCCTCCGCGCCAGGCTCGACCGTCGGGGCCTCGGCCTCGGCCGCCGGCAGCCGCACGACGGCTACGACCGATTCGGGGTCGTTCAGCACCGTTAAACCGGGCTCCAACTTCAGGTCCTTGACGTAAAGAACCTGGTCCAGCGCCAGATCGCTGACGTCTACCCGCACCTTCTCCGGAATACCGGTGACCAGGCACTCGATCTCCAGCTCCTTCAACATGGAGCTGAACACGCCGCCTTCGGCGGCCCCCTTGGGTGTTCCGCGGAAGTCGATCTCCACCCGGACCTGGACACGGTCGGTCAGATCGACGCGACTCAGGTCCACATGAACGAGCTTGAGACCCAGGTGATCATACTGCGTGTCCTTGAACAGGCAGGCCTGCACCTTCCCGTCGACCTCCAGGTTGATCAGGTACGCGCCGTGGTGCAGCAACAGGTCCACTTCGTGTTCGTCGAGCGTGATCGGCATCGGATCCTGCTGGTGGCCGTAGACGATGCCCGGCAGCTTGCCCGCCCGCCGCAGCCGCTGAGCCGCGCGGGAACCGGCGGCCTTTCGCAGTTCACCCTTCAGGGTTGGAATCTCCATGGCAAGTTCCTCTAAGGTTACTGAAACAGACTGCTGACCGACTTGTTCTCGTGAATTCGGGCGATAGCTTCGCCCAGGATATCGGCCACGCTGAGTACGACCAGATTCGGCAATCGCTGACGAGCCTCGTTCGTCACCGGAATCGTGTCGGTCACGACGATTTCGGTGAACGGCGCTGCTTCCAGCCGCTCGAGGGCCGGGCCGGCGAATACCGGGTGCGTCGCGGCTGCTCGAATGGTGCGGGCTCCCCGTTCCTTGACGATTCGAGCAGCCTCACACAGCGTGCCCGCCGTGGCCACCATGTCGTCGATCATCAGTACATCACGCCCTTCAACCTGCCCGATGATGTTGTACATGATGGTGGTGGAGCCGCTGGTCCGCCGCTTGTCGATGATGGCGATGTCTCCACCCAATCGCTCGGCAAAGGCACGGGTCCGTTTCACGTTGCCCACGTCGGGACTGACGAAGGTCACGTTGCGGAAATCCAGCCTCGCGAAATGGCGGAAGAACGCCGGGGCCGCGGTCAGGTGATCCACCGGAATGTCGAAGAAGCCCTGAATCTGCGCAGCATGCAGATCCATGGTCAGGACGCGATCGGCGCCGGCGGTGCTGATCACGTTGCTGACCAGTTTGGCTGTAATCGGGGTGCGGCCCTCGTCTTTGCGGTCCTGTCGGGCATACCCGAAGTAGGGCAGCACCGCGGTGATCCGCCGGGCCGAGGCCCGCCTCAGCGAATCCAGAAAAACCATCAACTCCATCAGGTTGTCGTTTACCGGTCGGCAGGTCGGCTGCACGACGAAAGCGTCCCGGCCGCGAACGTCGTCGTGCAGCTTCACGAACAGTTCCCCGTCTGGAAACGTCTCCGCCTGGGCGCGGCCCGGACGAATCTCCAGGTACTGGCAAATGGACTCCGCTAGGGCCGGATTGGCCCGTCCGCTGAAGACTTTCAGATCATCCATCGGACCTGGCATGGAATGCTGTCCTTACTGACAACCGGTCTGGGCCGGCGGACGACGTGCTGCGGACACGCTGCGTTTCGTATCCGCGTCGCCGCGGGCAGCCGTCAACGCGGTCAAGGCCGTCAATACTCCCGGCCCGACCTGATAGCCATCTTCAACGATCGCCGCATCGGCGACACAGGCGTAGGGACCGATGCGGCAGCGGCGGCCGATCCTCGCCCGGCCCTCAATGCAAGTGAACGGGCGAATCACGCTGTCCTCGCCGATGATCGCCCGGCTGTCGATCCACGTGTTGGCGGGGGATTCGATCGTCACGCCCGCCTCCATCCAACGACGTTGGATCCGACGCTGCATGAGAGCGGTTACCTCGGCCAGCTCCACACGGGAGTTGATTCCGGTGGCGTCCTCCGCCGGAAGCGATACCACGGCCTGCACAAGCCGGCCGGTCTGGCGAAGGATCGTCAACACGTCGGTGATGTAATACTCGCCCTTGGCGTTGTCGGCCCTGACCTGTGGGAGTGCCTCCAGCAACGCCGTTGAGTCGAAGCAGTAGTAGCTGGGGTTCACCTCGCGGATGGCGAGCTGCTCCGGCGTGCAATCGCGATGCTCCACGATGCGATCGAAACCACCGGCCGGGTCGCGGATGATGCGGCCGTAGCCTGTCGGGTCTGCCAAGACCGTCGTGGCGATTGACGCCGCTGCCGCTGCCGCACGATGCGATTCGAGCAGGGCACGCAGCGTTTCCGAGCGGACCAACGGCATATCGCCGGCGATCACGACAACGTCGCCGGCATATCCGGTGAGGAATGGGGCGCACATCGATACGGCATGTGCTGTTCCCTTCTGCTCGGCCTGCTCCACGAACCGCAGCCCGGCTTCGCCCCGGAAATGCTCGATGACTTGCTCCTTGCCAAATCCCACGACTACGTAGATCGTCTCAATTCCGGCTGCTCGGCATGCCCCCAGCACATACGCCAGCATCGGTTGCCCGCAGATGTCGTGCATGACCTTGGGGCGGTCGGACTTCATGCGGGTGGACCGGCCGGCGGCCAGAACCACGGCGGCCGTGGGTCGGATCGGCGTTGTCGCAGAAGGCGGCGTCGTGCAGTCGTGCGGCATGATTGCCATCGGCTCCTGAGTCGCTCCCTTGCGTTCGTTCCGTCGCGGGCCGCTTCGAGTCGGCCGTTTCTGCCGCGGTCAGAGGACGAGGCCGCAGTGCGCCTCGGTAAGCTCCTTGCGGAACCGGCTTCATGCCGGATTCCAGCACGGCGGGCACAGGCAGAACTACCCGGCGAGGACTCGAACCTCGACCAGCAGGACCAAAACCTGCTGTGCTACCATTACACTACCGGGTAACGGCAGGCCGCTTCGTCGTGTTGTGCAGCAGCATGAATCCACTGGAACCACCGGATGCCCGCCCCAGGGCGGCGTCGGTGGAGGCAGTCAGGACGCGGCTGCGATAGGGCCTTCCCCTGGGCTAGAACATCCAGCCGCGTGCTGGACGCCCTCCGACCGCCACCGCCGAATCTCTCCGAGGCGGCTTCGGTCTGCCCCCGTGGGAAGCTTTCGTCGTGAGAAGCAACATAGTCCGCAGCGAGAGCCTTGTCAACGACCGATTCTCGTCGCCGGAACCATGACAAAATGACTCATGTTTTCTGAGTTTGAGCGGAACCTGAATCCGAATGCGGTCGGGATCGATACTCCCTTGGCATTAGCCCAGCAAGACCTCCGAGAGACTCGCCCGACAGACCCATCGGGGCGTCGTCGCCCGCCGGGCGCAGGAGACCCTTGACGCCATCGCCGCCCACCAGGCCCGGAAACTTGACCACGCCCCCCGGGGGCCGGCGACAGCTTGTAGCCAACGTATTCCCATCCCTAATAAGTCCGGAATAAAACAATAAAAGCAATCCGATATCTGCTCATAGGAAGCAAAGGGGGGGACGGGGGGGATGGTGTACGGCGCGACGAACGCTCCGGATTCGGCAACGTGGCGTCGTTTCGCAGCGCTGGAGCGGTACTGGGAGGAAAGGCGGCGGGCAGCGCGGAGAGGGGACTGGATAGGGGCGTAAAAGCCGCTTCGCGCGTCAGAAGGACTCTTCGCGGTCGCGTCGCCATTCGTGCTCGCAGGCCTTGCAGAACCACTGCGGGTCGTTGCCGGTCAAGCAGCAGCCGCCCAGGGACACCTCGCCGCGCTTGGCTTCCTCAATCAGCTCGGGAGAGGGCAGGCCGTACACGATGGGGACAACATCGGCAGAGCCGCATTCCGGGCAGGTGGGGCGCGACCGCCTTCTTGAAGTGGACATCGGCAACCTCCTGCACAACATGGTCCGCCGCGCGGCGAGTGAACGCAAGCGCGTATGGCGGCACCGGGTGAAATAGGCCACAATGGAATGGAACTGAACGCCCGATCTGGGGACCAACCAGTCCCCACGGCTTTCGCCGTTTCGTCGCCCAGCACGACCGCCGACCGGCGGCTCCGCATCCTGGTGACAGGCACAAACCTGAAAGGGAAGGCGAAGCTGGTCCATGACGACGGCACCGAAATCGCCTCTGCTCCCGTTTTCGGAGACTCTAAACCATACTCCGATTGGCTGCGCCGCGAATTGCCTCGCGGAGCCGCACGCTTCGCCGAGAGCGGACGGCTCATCCTGGAAGTGTCAGGCGTCGGCGAGCAGGAATACGACGCGATCTTCACCACCTCCTCGCAGATTCAGAAGGTGAGCGAGGATGAAGCCCCGATCCGCGTCGAGGCCCTGGCCCATGCCGCCCAGAACGCCCACACCGTGCCGGTCATGGACGGGTCCCCTTCGGCCGCCGGCGGCAGCGGCCCACAGTCGAGCGACAAGTATCGCAAGTATACCAACCCAGCCAGTCACCGAGGCAGAGACCCACCGACGGGTAGCGGAGCTTCAGGAGGTCCTCACGCACTGTGCCCGCGGCACCGAGCTCCTTCCCAGACTCAGAATCCCGTTGGACCGGACCGAATCCGAGGTCGCCCCGCGGCGGCTTCGCTTGAAGTGGGTGACTCGGATGGTGAACTCCGTGTCGGTCGCAGAAGACCACTACTTGCAGGTCCGGGACGAGTACTTCACCGACGCCGTTCAGGGCGAAACGGGCGCGGCGCGCTTTGCGGCGCGCTCCACCGCGGAAACGAGCGAACCGGAGCGAGAGCCTAAAGGCAGAAACCGCGTTTCTGCGCTACACGGAGCATACTGACAGGGGATGCCGGATGGGCGCGCCAGGATTCGAACCTGGGAAGGCATAGCCAGCGGGTTTACAGCCCGCCCCCTTTGGCCACTTGGGTACACGCCCTGATTCTCGCCGCGCTCCCGGCACGCTGGTGGCGGGAGGCAGCACTGCTCCAGGGGGAATATTAGATCATTTCGGCAGGTTCACGCAAGGCGCTTTCCGGGTCACCCTTTCAAGACGGTTTGAGCGGTCGCCGCGGGCCGGCGGCGGCCGCTCAGGTACTTGGAATATCGGTTTCCGCCCCTATCATCTGGATGAATCCGGAGGCGGTTGCCCCGGTGGCGGCCATTTGGACCCGGTACGGCCCGGTTTCTTCCGGAGGATGGCGGCAGCGAGGCCCTCCCCATGCCATTGGACATCCTTTTTACGGCTCCTCATCCGGATGATCTGGAGATCGAGTGCGGCGGGACGATCGCCGCTCTGGTGCAGCGCGGCTATCAGGTCGGCATGGTCCACCTGACCAACGGGGAGCCGACGCCCCACGGCTCTCCGGAGGTGCGGGAGCGGGAGATGCGGGCGGCGGCCGGGATCCTGGGCGTGGCCGTCTGCGAGATGCTCGGTTTGCCCAATCGCGTGCTGATGGACGGCCCGGAGGCCCGCTACGCCCTGGCCGCGGCGATCCGGCGGCATCGCCCGCGCGTCCTGGTGGGCATCGCCGGCCGCACCGTGGCCGCCTCGCCGGACCACTATCAGGCCCAGCTCATCACCGAAGCGGCCCGGTTTTACGCCCAGCTGACCAAATGGGACGACCGTTTCGGAGGCACGCCTCCCCACCGCGTGGATCATCTCATCTACCGGCCCACGCCGAGGAGCGCGGAGCCGCTCGGGTTCCCCGTGCAGTTCGTGGTGGACATCTCGGAGACGATGGAGCAGAAGTTGGCGGCCGTGGCGTGCTACGCATCGCAGTTTCCGCCGCCGCGGATGGAGCGGCTCCGCCACCATCTGTGCAGCACCGCCGGCTTCGAGGGCGCCGCCTGCGGGTATCGCTACGGCGAGCTGTACGCCGTCCCGCGGCCCCTGGGCGTGAGCGATCCGCTGGGCCTGTTCGGGGCCTGGCCGGTGCCGGCGCCGTTCGATCCTCCGGGCATTTGAGGCCCGCCGCGGGCCGATCAGCCGATTCGCTTCTTGATGTTGAGCCGGCGCCCTTTGCGTCGTTTGCGGGCGATGACCTTGCGGCCGCCGGCGGTTCTCATGCGGGCCAGGAAACCATGCTTGCGGTAGCGCTTACGTCGGCTGATCCGGTGGGGGTAATGCACGGACGCACCTCTTGGGACGGTCTGGTTCGGGTCGAGCCGCGTATCATAGCCTGGCGTCGTCGCCGACGCAAGCGGTGGGGGGCGACGGCCCTGGCGGGGCCGTTTGCCGGGCCGATGCGGCGAGGCCGAGTCTGGAACTGCCGTCCAGACCCGGGCCCACACCGCCGCGCCGGCCCGCGGACCGGCCGCGCCGGCCCGCGGAGTGGCCGCGCCCCGGTTTCCGCCCGCGTCCGCCGCGGGAAACCGGCCCCACCAGCCCCCGCGCCTTGCGGATTTCGCCCCGAAAACGCCGTTTGCGAACGCCGCGGGGCTTGGTTAGACTTCTCCGCCGGTTGAGGCCCCGGCCTCGCTGGGCCCCAAAGGCACTTTGGCGTGGTTTGTCCATCAGGAGATCGCTCATGGAGGAATACGAGACGCTGAAAAAGCTGGTCGAAGCGGCGGCGGAGGACGTGGCGAAGGCCGAGGGGGGCAACAAGGCCGCGGGGACGCGGGTCCGCAAGGCGATGCAGGAGATCAAGAACGCCGCCCAGAACGTCCGCAAGAAGATCCTCGAGGTGCGGTCCTCGGAGGTGTAGTCTCCGCGGTCGCGGCGGCCTGGCGCGGTCCGGCCGATCGGACGCAGCCCCCCGGCACTCGGCCCGCGGGGCGTTGCGGCGGGTGGGCCGGGGTCGAAAAGCCTCGGCCGGCGGGTTTGAGGTGGGCGACGCGGGGGCGACCGGCCCGGCGGCGGGGGGGAGGTCCGTCGCCGGCGGGCCTCCGCCCATGGATCGGGGAGTCTGTCATGCCGCCACCGGCGCTGATCGACCTGGACGCGATCGACTTCTCGCGTCTGCTTTATGACCGCGCCCGGATCTACGAGATCCTGCCGCAGCGGTTCGAGTTCGCCTTGCTCGACGGCATCGTGCATCTGGATCCGGTCCGCGGCGACGCGGTCGGCTTTTGCGACGTTCGGGCGGACGGGTGGTGGTGTCGGGGGCACATGCCGGCCAAGGCGTTGTTTCCCGGCGTGCTGATGGTGGAGTCGGCCGCGCAGCTCGCGGCCTTCGGCAGTCATTTCGTGATGAACGACCCGTCGTCCTTCATGGGTTTCGGCGGCATCGACGCGGCCAAGTTTCGCGACTCGGTGGTCCCGCCGGCGCGGCTGGTGCTGGCCTGCAAGGCGGTGGAGATCCGGCGGCGGCGGATCATCTGCGACGCCCAGGGCTTCGTCGACGGCCGCATGGTCTTCGAGGGGCGGATCACCGGTTTGACGTTGTCCTGGTAGGCCGCCGGGCGGCGGGGGCGTCCCAGAGACGACCTTTGCACGAGCGGCGGGCCCGCGACGGTTGGTGCGAGAATCCCTGCTCGCACCGGCGCTCCGGGGGATCCCTTCCCGCCACCACGGCGGCGTGCGCGAACGGATTCGCGCCCGAGCCGGCGGGCCGGCGGGCGGCCCGGTTCGGCGATATTTGCCCGAGAAAGGATTCGCGC
>CAZNFM010000020.1:0-94035 GCA_964572385.1 uncultured Planctomycetaceae bacterium
CGTGGTCCTTCAGGACTAACATCGACGCAAAAGCCATTCGTCAGACAGAACCTAGTGCGACAGGGGCGGCAGTGGCATCCATCAGTGTTCGCTACGGGAGAGTCTCGAGCTGTTTCACCCAGTCGTCGAAGTGGCGGCACTCGCGCCGAATCGCCGCCAAGCCGATACGCTGAGCGGCCAGTATACCCCCAACGATTTTGTTGTATTGTGGGGCCAGCTTCCGGATTCTCTTGGCTGGTGCAGTGGTCTCGCCATCGTCGATTTCTTCCGGTGAGCCGCACTGCGTCACCATCGCGGCGAGATCAGCCTCGATTGCCGGCATGCGGAGCGCCGCCGCCAATTCATGCGGGTTGCTGAACAGGATCGCCTCAAACTCATGCATCTGGACATAAGGAACGAACCGCCGGCGGTCGAATGACGGCCCCATCGCCCCGGCTATGTCTTCGCCAAGTCGTGCCTCGACACAAACGGCCCGTTCGACAGGCGGCTTCTCCCGGGCCTCCGCGCGGCCGGGCCAGTCGTCGGGCATGCCGTAGTAATCCAGCATGGTCGTACAGAACCGTCCTTGGTCCTGCTTGAGGGCAGCCAGAATATCTCGACGGTTGCTTTCATAGGAGCGGATTCCGGATTGCCCGCGTGCGCTGCCGATCTTGGTGGCGGAAAGGAACACTCCCTTCCCGGCCAACTCCGGCGCCAGCACCGTCTTCACGAAGGCGATTTCCGTCTCGCCCTCGACCAGGGCGAGAACCCTACTCATGGGCGGGGCCTCCCTCGAAGACGTTCTTCTGCCAGAGTTCGCCCAGGGAGTACTGCTTCAACCATTCGGAGAGGTCGTCGCGCTCGAGACGCCGAAAGGTTGAGGCTCCCTCCACGCGATCAACCACCACGACATCCTCCGGCGCGAAGTAGTCGAGCAGCAGGGCGGACTGCGTGGAGACGAGAAGTTGCCGATTCGCGGCGGCGGCCTGCTTGAATAGGCCCGCCAGCACACTTGTCGCATACGGATGCATGCCGAGTTCCGGCTCGTCGAAGATCATCGTGGTGGGCGGCTTCGGCTGTAGCAGCGCGGTCGCCAGACAAATGAACCGCAGCGTCCCATCGGAGAGCTGACTCGGGTGGAAGGGATAGGTGCTGCCCTTCTGCTGCCATTCCAGCAGGATGTTTTCATCCGGTCCCGCCTTCCTGGGGCGCAGGAGGAAGTCGTCGAAGAACGGGGCGACGAGCCGCACGGTATCGCGGATGGTCCCATACGCCGCCGGCTCCGCCTCACGCAGCTTGAACAAGAACGCGGCCAGGTTCGCGGCGTCGGGACGAAGCTCGTCGTGGTCGCGCACGGTCCACTCGCGGCGTACGGAAGCCGTATTGCTGGTGTCGTGGAAATGGTAGACGGTCCAGCCGGAGACCGCCTGGTACACGTGGTAGCCGACGCCGTGCGCGCGTGGCCATAGAGTCGATTTGTCATCGCGCCGGTCTTTCAGCGCCGACTCCAGCGTGCCTTGGGCGATGACGTTCCACGAACCGGATGGGGTGAAGCACATCCGCTCGTCTTCAATGATGAGCTTGGACGAGCCGGCGGCGGGCTTCAGGCGAAATTCGTACTGGTTCGGTCCAAAGGTAAGCAGGCCGTGAATCGTCTTGGTGTACTTGGGCCCCAGGAAGAAGAAACCGTCACCGCCGCCTTGGTCGGCGACGAAGGCTTCGAGACCTTGATCGGCCATAGCCCGGAGGAGGCGGAAGAAGCTGACCAGGTTGCTCTTGCCGGCCCCGTTCGCCCCGACCAGAACGTTGAGGGGTTTCAGCTCGAAGTCGGTGAGGGAGCGAATCGACTTGAAGCCCTCGATGGTCAGCTTGTCGAGCGGCGTGCCCATCCGCCAGATGCCCTCCCGGTATGTTTTCGCCCTGCCGCAGCTTGGTTGAGTGCTACGGCAGCTTATCCGTTAAGGTTCGCCCCGTCGAGATGGTCGGACAGGCCGGAGGACCGCGAGGGGAAGATCATTCGTCGCGGTCAGCGGGCGCCAAGGCGGCGGGGTCCACGCGATCCGGGGGGCGGTTCGGGTGGCTGCGGAAGAAGAAGGAGCCGTCGGCCTGGAGGGGTCGGTCGAAGCGGATCTCCACGCCCTGGATCTGCTCGCCGTCGCCCAGCAGTCGGGCCGTGAAATCCCCGACCTCGAAGAGGTCGCCGGGGCGTTTGGGGCGGTCGCGGGACGTGGCCATGCGCCCGAGGTAGCTGGCGAAGAGTGGTTGGTCGCGCGGAGTCAGACGGAGGGTGTGGGGGTCGATGATCTCGATTTTCGGGTCGGCGACGTCGGAGAGGAGCATCGCCCGCACGTTGGGCGGGGCGCCGATCCATTCCAGGCGGTCCTGGGTGAAGAGGGCTTCGTAGGCACGGGTGAGGTTGAGGAAGTAGAGGCGGTCGCCGTCGCGGGGCGGCCGATCGAGGGAGTTCAAGGCGAGGCGGAGGTGTTTTTGGGCCTCGCGTTCCATGAACTGGAGCAGCCCGGTGGTCATGGGCACGATGGCCACGGGGAGGATGAGGAAGAGGACGAGGGGCAGGCGGCGAAGCCGGCGAGCGGGGGCGGCCGGGGGATTCGTCGGCTCCGCGTCCGTGGGGCGCGGGCGGGTCAGCCAGACGGCGGCGAGCCAGGCGAGGCCGATGCTGGGGATGGCCATGATGCGGTCGTCGGGGGTGGTGCAGGCCAGCAAGGGCAGGAAGGCGGCGGCCCAGAGGGCCAGGGCCCGGGTGACCGGCTCGCGGCGGTGGTGCCGGATGTATGACACTACGGTGACGGCCAGAATGAGGGCCAGGGCCGCGGTATACACGGGGAGCCAGGGGGTCCAGCGGGGGTTGAGCCAGAAGAGGAACGGGTTCAGCGGGACCAGCCACGAACCGAGCATCAACACGACCCGACTGGGGAGGGCGGCGAGGTACGCGCCGGGGGCGTGGAGGGGGTCGAGCATGGCCTCGGCGTTGCAGCCGTAGCCGCGGGCGGTGTAGAGCGTCAGCCAGGCGACGGCGATCGCGGCGAGGACGGCCAGGGCGAAGCCCCCACGGCGCCGGGCGCCGGGGGAACCTCCGAAGACGAGTGCCCAGCAGGCGGGGGCGACCGCGGCGGGCAGTACGGCCTCCTTGGCGAACAGCCCGGCGGCGTAGCCGGCCGCGGCCCAGGCGAGGGTTCCGGCCCCGGCCAGGCCGGCGACGAAGCGGGCCGTGCCGAGGGCGGCGACGGCGGCCAAGGCCAGTGCGAGGACATCGCAGTGGGCGGAGATGAACGCCACGGGGACAGCGTGCCCCGCAGCGACGGCGAAGATGAGGGCGGCCCAGCGGGCGGTGCGGTCGCGTCCGGCCAGGAGGGTGAACAGCCGCCAGGCGGCGACCACCGTGGCCAGGTAGATGGCGAGAGCGACGACGCGGTAGCCGGCCGCCCAGCGGCCGAAGAGGAGGTATTCGGCGTAGAGGAAGCGTTCGGCGAGGGGGCGGAAGTGGAGGTAGCGGACGTCGTCGCCGAGCCACCAGGGATAGCGGCCGGCGGCGCGGGCCTGACGGTTGTCCTCCGGCCCGCGGAGGAAGCGGTAGAGGTCGAGGCGGTCGCGGTGCCCGCTGCGGTACTCCTCCAGGCAGCGGAGTCCGCGGAGGTCGTCGAGGACGAAGCCGCCGAACAGGGAGGGCAGATAGAGCAGGAAGGCGGCGGCGCAGAGGGCGGCGGCGGGTTGGCGGGTGGACTCGAACCAGCGGATCAGGGAGAACGGCGCGGTCGGCGGAGGGTCGGCGGGGCTGAGCATCGGCGGGATGCCTCCGGGGGCAGGCCGCGGCTAGACGTCGAGGTCGCGGACGTGGATGGCGTTGGTTTCGATAAAGTCGCGGCGGACCTCCACGTCGTCGCCCATGAGGATGGAGAAGATGCGGTCGGCGGAGCGGAGGTCGACCTCGGCCTGCTCCGGGTCGTCCTTTTCTTCGCAGATGACGACGTGGAGGAGTTGGCGGCGGGCGGGGTCGAGGGTGGTTTCCCAGAGTTCCTCGGGGTTCATCTCGCCCAGTCCTTTGAAGCGTTTGATGGTGGCGCCGCGTTGTCCGATGCGGCGGATGCCCTCGGCGACGTCGGCGAGTCCGTGGAGTTCCACGGGTTCGCCTTCCTGGGGGAGGAGGACGTATTCCGCGGGGGTGAGTTCCCCGGTGACGAGTTCCTGGCGGCGTTTGAAGTAGTCGGCGAAGTCGATGCCGTGCTCGTCGAGGCGGGCGAGGGCCTGGTCCAGGGCGCGACTTTCGGGCAGCTCGTAGCGGACCAGGACGGGCAGGCCGTTTTCGCCGTCGGCGGCCGGGAGGCTGAGGCCGCCGTCGAGGACTTCCAGTTCGCCGAGGCGGTCGTGGGCGGCGCGGCGGTAGGCGTTGAACTCCTCGTCGGACTGGAAGAAGTGCTCCTCTTCTCCGAGGACGGCGCGGAGGGTGGGGAGGGGTTTCTTGTCGGGGCCGCGGTGACGGGCAATGAAGTCCTGGAAGTCGAGGCCGCGTCGGCGCAGGACGCGCTCGGCGCGGGCGATCTCATCGAGGGTGCGGGCGAGGTCGAGGAGCTGGTCGCCGCTCAGGAATCGCTCGGCGGCGGGCTTCCGCGGGTCGGGGCCGTAGCGCCGGATGGACAGGCGGGTTCCGGCGAGCCCCCACTGGGTGAGGCGGGCGTCGAGGACGGCGTCGTTGAGGACGAATTCCTGCTGTCGGCCCCGCTTGAGGAGGTAGAGCGGCGGCTGGGCGATGTAGACATAGCCGGCGTCGATGAGTTCCCGCATGTGGCGGAAGAAGAAGGTGAGCAGCAGGGTGCGGATGTGGCTGCCGTCCACGTCGGCGTCGGTCATGATGATGATCTTGCCGTAGCGGCACTTGGCGGGGGCGAAGTCCTCGCTGCCGGGGACGCCGCAGCCGAGGGCGCTGATGATGGTCTTGATCTCCTCGTGGGAGAGGATCTTGTCCATGCGGGATTTTTCGACGTTGAGGATCTTGCCCTTGAGGGGCAGGATGGCCTGGACGAGGGAGTCGCGGCCCTGTTTGGCGGAGCCGCCGGCGGAGTCGCCCTCGACCAGGAACAGCTCGCAGTCCTCGGGGTTGCGGCTGCGGCAGTCCCAGAGCTTGCCGGGGAGGTTACCGCTGCTGAGGGCGCTTTTGCGGGTGGCCTCGCGGGCCTTGCGGGCGGCCTCGCGGGCGGCGGCGGCCTGGATGCCCTTGGCGACGACGCGTTTGGCGTCGGCGGGGTTTTCCTCGAGCCAGTTGCCGAGTTGCTCGTTGACCACCTGTTGAACGAAGGACTCGACGTCGCTGTTCATCAGGCGGTCCTTGGTCTGGCCCTGGAAGTCCGGCTCGCGGACCTTGACCGTGACGATGGCGGTGAGGCCTTCGCGCCAGTCCTCGCCCTTGAGCTGGAGGTCGCCCTTGATCAGGTTGGACTTCTTGGCGTAGGCGTTCAACGAGCGGGTCAGGGCGGTGAGGAAGCCGGACAGGTGGGTGCCGCCGTCGCGGTTCTTGATGTTGTTGGCGAAGGCCAGGAGGTTTTCGTTGTAGCTGTCGTTGAACTGGAGGGCGATCTTGCACTCCAGGCCGCGGTCCTCGTCGCGGCCGCTGAGGATCTGCACCTTGTGGAGGCCCTCCTTGCCCTGGTTCATGTATTCGACGAAGGCGCGGAGGCCGTCCTTGTAGAAGAACTCCTCGGTCTTGCCGGTGCGTTCGTCCTCGAAGCGGATGCGGAGGCCCTCGTTGAGGTAGGCCAGCTCGCGGAGGCGGGTGAGCAGCGTTTCGGTGCGGAAGGCCGTGTCGCGGAAGATTTCGGGGTCGGGCTGGAACTCCACGCGGGTGCCGGTGCGGGTGGTCTCGCCGATGACTTCGAGGCCGCGCGTCATCTTGCCGCGTTCGAAGCGCATGGAGTAGACCTTGCCGCCGCGGGCCACTTCCACGGCCAGCCAGGCGGAGAGGGCGTTCACCACGCTGACGCCGACGCCGTGGAGGCCGCCGCTGACGGAATAGGACTTGCGGTCGAACTTGCCGCCGGCGTGCAGCACGGTCATGACGATTTCGAGGCTGCTCTTGCCGTCGAGCTGGGGGTTTTCCGGGAGGGACTTCGGCTCGACGGGGATGCCGCGGCCGTCGTCGGAGACCATGCAACTGCCGTCGGTGTTGATGCGGACGCGGATGTTGCGGCAGTACCCGGCGAGGGCCTCGTCGACGGCGTTGTCGACCACCTCCCAGACGAGGTGGTGCAGGCCGTGCAATTGGGTGTCGCCGATGTACATGGAGGGCCGCTTGCGGACGGCCTCCAGGCCTTCGAGGACGCGGATGCTCTCGGCGTCGTAGGTCTCGGCGGCCGGCGGCACGGCGTCGGGGAGATTCTCATCGGGATGGAGATCGGAGGTTTCGGTCGGGGTGATGCTCATGCCTGGAGGCCCCCTCGCTCCTCGGCCGGACGGTCGCCGGCGGCGAGGCGGTAGCGGATCTCGGTGATGCTGATGCCGGGGAGCTGGGCGCGGAGGGCCTCGAGCAGCGCCCGACCGTGGCGGCGGCCGAGGGCGTAGCGGGTGGCGGCACTGTCGACGCGGATGGTGACGCGGCCGCCGGCGAGCTGCTCGACCTCCGTGCGCCCGGCGTACTGGGCGGGAAGGGCCGCATGCCAGAGGGCGCGGACCCGGGCGAGGTCGCCCTCGTTGGCGCGGAGGGCTTCGTCCAAGGCCGGGCCGACGAGGTCCGCGAAGGGCCGGGGCTGGCGGCGGCGGCGGCGGTTGTAGCCGAGCCAGAACAGCTCGCGGCAGGCGGCGGGCGCCAGCTCGAGGTCGTGCTCGCTGAGGATGGCGCGGCGCCGGTTCGGACTTGGCCGAGGAGAGTGGGAGGGCGTTTTCACGAGAGGTTCACCGGCATCAGGACGTACTGGAAATCGGTCCCGCTCTTCAAGACGCCGGGGCGGGCGTGATCCTTGAGTTCCAAGGTCACTTTCTCCTCGGCGACTTTCAGGGCGGGTTCGAGATATTCGGGGTTGAAGCAGATGCTCAGTTCCGGCCCGGTGTAGTCCACCGCCAGCCGCACGGTGGCTTCGCCCTGCTCGGGGGTTCGGCCGGACAGGACGAGGCCCTCCTGGCTGAAGGTCAGTTTCACGCCGCGGCTCTCGACCGCGGAGAAGAGGCTGGCGCGGTGGACGGCGCTGAGAAATTCCGCGGTGTCGAGGGTGACGGTCTTGTCATGGTCGCGGGGGATGACGTCCTCGTATTTGGGGAAGTGCCCTTCCACGAGGAGACTGCTGATCACGGCGTGCTCGGTGCGGAAGATGATCTGATTGCTGGAGAGGCGGACCTCGACGGCTTCCTCGGCGCCGAGATGCAGCCGCGTGAGGAGGTTGAGGGCCTTCAGCGGCACGATGGCGCGGGCGGCGGCGTCGGCACCGGCGGGGCCGCCGGCGAGCGGGGTGCTGGAGATGGCCAGGCGGCGTCCGTCGGTGGAGACCATCTGGAGGCGGTTGCCCTTTTGCTCCCAGAGCACGCCGTTGATGGCGTAGCGGGTGTTTTCCTTGGCGGCGGCAAAGAGGGTCTGGCCGATCGCCTTGACCAAGGGGCCGACCTGGACGGTGAAGAGGGCGTCGCCTTCGGCATCGGGGACCGGGGGAAACTCGCGGGCGTTCTGGCCGAGGACTTCGAAGTGGCTGTCGGCGCCCCGGATATGGACGACGTCGGCGGAGGCCTCGATGGCGAGGGTTTCGTCGGGGGACTCGCGAACGATCTCATGGAAGCGTTTGCCGGGCATGAGCACGTCGCCGGAGCGGCTGATGTCCACCTGATTGACGTGATAGCGGAGGCCGACCTCCTGGTCGTAGGCGGTGAGGACGACGTGGTCTTTGTGGGCGGTGAAGCGGACGCACTCGAGGATGGGCTTGGGCGTTCGCACCGGGATGACTCCGGCGGCGGCGTTGAGGGCTTCCAGTAAGGCGGCTCGATCACATATGCACTTCATGGCGGCTTCTCATCGTTGGGGGCCAAGGCCCGAGTCTGATATGGGGATCACTGTTTGATTAAAGTCAGCCGTAGTATTCCATATGGTCTGTGAAACCCGTGTTCGGCCGAGCTTGCGGGGGCGCAAGGGCCTGCGGAGGCGAATCTTAATCCGGCGGGGGTCGATCGTCCAACGAGGCCGGGCCTGTGATTGACGGTGTGGATGAAGCGGCCCGGGGCGAGGAGTAGGCGGCGGCCGACGGTTTGCGGTCGGCGGGCCGGTGCGTGGCGGTGTGCGGCGGCGGGGTTAATCACCGGTGAGGCTCCGTTCGAGGTCGTCGAGTTCGGCGCGGAACTGGAGGTCGCGTTCACGGCGGCGGTTGATGAGCTTATGGGCGTGGAGGACGGTGGTATGGTCGCGGCCGCCGAAGAAGCCGCCGATCTCACCGAGGCTGTGGGGTGTTAATTGCCGGGCGAGGTACATGCCGACCTGCCGGGGGAGGGCGACGGAGCGGGTACGGCGGCGGCCCTGGAGGTCGGAGAGCTTCACGTTATAGCGTTGGGTGACGGCGCCCATGATGTCCTGAATGCGGACCTGGCGGTTGCGGGAGGCGTTTTCGGCGCCGATGGCTTCCTTGGCGAGCTGGAGGTCGATGCGGCGCTGGTCGAGCTGGGCGAGGCTGTGGATTTTGTTGATGGCGCCTTCCAGCTCGCGGGTGTTGGATTTGAGGCGCGAGGCGATGTAGAGGGCGACATCTTCCGGGAGTTCGATGTTCCGCATCCGGCTTTTCTTGCGGATGATGGCGAGGCGGGTTTCGAGACAGGGCGGCTCGAGGCGGACGACCAGGCCGCAATTGAAGCGGCTGACGAGGCGTTCCTCGAGGTTGGGGATTTCGGCGGGGGCGGAATCGGCGGAGAGGATGATCTGTTTGCGGAGTTGGTAGAGGGTGTTGAAGGTGTGGAAGAACTCCTCCTGGGAGCGGTCGCCGCCGGGAAGGAACTGGATGTCGTCGAGGAGGAGGAGGTCGAGGTGGCGATAGCGATAGCGGAAGCCGTCCAGGGCGCCGCGTTCGACGGCGTCGATGAACTGGTTCACAAAGGTTTCACAGCTTAGATACAGGATGCGGGCGGAGGGCGAGCGGTCGAGGACGCGGTGATAGACGGCCTGGAGGAGGTGGGTTTTGCCGAGGCCGGCGCTGCCGTGGAGGAAGAGCGGGTTGTAGGCGGAGCCGGGGGCGTCGCTGACGGCGATGCAACTGGCGTGGGGGAGACGGTTGCAGGGGCCGACGACGAAGTTGTCGAAGGTGTACTCCGGGTTGAGCGGGGCTAGGTCCGGGTCGGGCGGCCGGGGTGTCGGCGAGGGGGTCGCGGGATGGGAGCCGGCCGGCGTGGAGACGGCGGAGTCGGCCGCGGTGGCGAAGCGGACGGAGACGAGTCGGCCGGTGGCGGCCTGGGCGGCTTCGACGAACGCGGTGAGGCAGTGGTCACGGAGGTAGGCGTGCTGGGCGTCGTTGGCAGCGAGGACGGTCAGTTCGCCGCGGTCGAAGGTGCCGGGCTGGAGCTGGACGAACCAGCCACGGGCGAGGACGGGGTGGTGGAGGCGGACGTGGGCGAGGACGTCGGCCCAGACGGCGTCGGAGATACCGGGAGCGGCGGGGGTCATAGCGGGGTATTCTGGGTGGCCGCGGTAATCTCGCAAGTTTATGTCGGGCAACGAATAGAGTTTGACATTGCGGCGGCTTGGGGCGCATGGTAACGCTTTTGGGTTCGGGCTGCAACGGCCGCGGGCGGCGGTGGGGCGTGGCCCTTGGCGCGGTGGGGCGGCCCGGTAGAATGGCGCGGCTCTGAGAACCTGGGTACGCTGCCCCTGCGAACCGGCGCGGAGCCGGTAGGTCAGGGGTTTCCGCGCGCCGTGCCGCCGGACATCCGGAGACAACCCGCAACTTATGGAAACGGTAGCCGATCTTCGCGTCATTCTGACGGACGAGAACTTTACCGCTGAGTCGATCGCCGCCATCCGGCAGGCCGGCTTCGGGAGTGCCGATGCCGTGGGGCGGTTGTCGACCGTGGTGGGCGAACTGGAGCAGCGCGCCGCGGCGGGCGACGGGTCGGCGGCGTTGAAGGCCGGCGTGTGCTGTCTGATGCTGGCCCGGCTGAAGGAGGCGATCGGCTGGCTGGAGAAGGCCCCTGCCGGGGCGTTGCGGAGTTACTACCTGGGCCGGGCGTACATGGAGGCGCGTCGCTTCGGGGAGGCGGCGGGACAGTTCGATCTGGCGGCGAAGGCGGGTTGGGGGGCGTTGGAGTGTGATTGCCTGAAGGCGGAGTGCCTGATTCTGCAACGCGAAGAGGCGGCGGCGGCGAGCCTGCTGGAGCGGCATGCCGCGGAGGGGAGCGGCTCGGCGCAGTGGCACTATGTGCGGGGCCGTCTGGCGGAGTTGCGGAACCAGCTCGAGGAAGCGATCGACTGTTATGACCGGGCCCTGGGGGTGGAGGCGTCGCACCCGCAGGCGATGTTCCGGCTGGCGTTCGTGCTGGATTTGCACGGGGCGGACGAGCGGGCGCGGGACCACTACGAGGACTGTGCCGAGCAGCCCTACGTTTATGCGAATGCGCTGTTGAACCTGGCGGTGCTGTACGAGGATGACGGGCAGTACGAGCTGGCGGCGCGGTGTCTCCGGCGGGTTCTGGCGGTGAACCCGAACCATCCGCGGGCGATGCTATACCTCAAGGACGTGCTGGCGGCGCGGGAGATGTACATCGACGAGTACCAGTTGCGGGAGCACGAGAAGCAGGCGGCGGTGCTCGACATTCCGGTGACCGATTTCGAGCTGTCGGTGCGGAGTCGGAACTGTCTGAAGAAGATGAACATCAACACCCTGGGGGATCTGCTGCGGACGACGGAGGACCAGTTGCTGGCCTACAAGAACTTCGGGGAGACCTCGCTGCGGGAGATCCGGGCGATGCTGGCGCAGAAAGGGCTGGTGCTGGGCCAGCTCGCGCATCAGGCGGCGGATAGCCCGACTGCTCCGGTGGAGGCCGCGGGGTCGCCGGTGTCGGCGGCGCAGGCGGAGCTGCTGGCCCGTCCGGCGTCGACGCTGGAGTTGTCGGTGCGGGCGCGGAAGTGCCTGCAACGGCTGGGGGTGAACACGATCGGGGACCTGGTCGCCCGCACGGAGTCGCAGTTGATGGAGTCGCGGAACTTCGGGGAGCGGTCGCTGCAAGAGGTGAAGGACCAGTTGGCGCGGCTGAACCTGCGGCTGCGGGAAGGATGACGGCGTTGGGGGCGGGTTTTGGGCGGGGGCGTCGGGAGATCGTGGCGTGAGTCAACCGTCTGGACGTGCCCGCCGGCGGCCGGCTTTTTGGTCGCGGGTGTCGCGTCGTCGCCGGTTGCGGGTGACGGTCGGGGCGGTGGCGGTGGGCGTCCTGTCGTTCGTGGGCTGTTTGCAGCTTGGGGAGTGGGGTCAGCGGGAGCCGGCGGTGGAGCCGGTGGTGGAGGCTCCGCCGGATCGGCTGGTGCGGGTGCGGCTGGGGGGCAAGGAGCCGCGGAAGTCGGCGACGGTGGAGATCGCGGCGGCGTGCACGATCGCGGACGGGGCGACGGGAGAGGTGTTGGCGGAGAAGTCCGGGCGGCTGGGTCCGGTGGTGGTGCGGGCGGCGTCGGGTCGGGGGTTGCTGTTGGGGGAGCAGCATTGCGACCGTGACGATGTGTTGATTACGCCGGCGCGGGACGCGGCGGTGGTCGTGGACGGGCACACTTATCGGGGGCGGCTGCGGGTGGTGCGGTCGGGGGACGGTTTCTTTCTGGACAACCATGTGGACGTGGAGTCGTACCTGCGGGGCGTGTTGCGGGGCGAGTTGCCGCGTTTTTTTCATCCGGAGTCGTTCAAGGCGCAGGCGGTGGCGGCGCGGACGTACGTTTTATATCAGAAGATGCACGGTCCGGCGGGGCGGTCCTTCGACGTGTTCGACCACGAGGGGAGCCAGATGTACATCGGCGTTCGGGGGGAGGACGCGGTGGCGGTGGAGGCGGTGAGCCAGACGACCGGCGAGGTGTGCGTGTGGCGGGACGCGGCCGGGGAGCGGATCTTCTGCACGTATTATTCGTCGACGTGCGGCGGCTGCACGCAGCATGTGAATCACTTGAAGCCGAATGATCCGGCGGTTCCGCCGTTGGCGGGCGGGGTGGTGTGCAATGACTGCAACCTGGCGAAGTTTTACCGGTGGGATCCGGTGGAGATCAGCGCGGCGGACCTGACCAAGCGGCTGGTGGCGCGTTATCCGTCGCTGAGCCGGCTGGGGACGATCACCGGGTTGCAGCCGAAGGCCCGGACGCCGGACGGGCGGATCATTCGCCTGCTGTTGATCGGCGCGAACGGGGCGAACGAGACGCTTCTGGGGGAGGATTTTCGGCTGTGCATCGGGGGCCGGGTGCTGAAGTCGACGAACTTCGACATTTCGGTTCGGGGGGATCGGTTCATTTTCAGCAACGGCAAGGGCTTCGGCCACGGCGTGGGGCTGTGCCAGTACGGCATGGACAGCAAGGCCCGGCGGGGTCAGAGCTATCGGCAGATACTGGCGACGTACTATCCGGGCAGCACGATCAAGAAGCTCTACTGATGCGGCTCATCCAGCGGCCCAGGTTTTACGGGGTGGTCTTGGGGGCGGCGACGGCGCTCTGCGGATCGGTGGCCCTGGTGGGGATGAGGCTGGGGGAGCGGCTGGAGCTGCTGGCCTTCGATTGGCGGGTGAACCACTGCAACCGGCGGGAGGCCGCCGCGCCGATCGTTCACGTGGACATCGATGACAACTCGCTGGAGCGGGTCGGGCGGTGGCCCTGGCATCGGGACGAGCTGGCCGACCTGTTGTCGGCGCTGCACGAGCTGGGGGCGTCGCGGATCGCCGTCGATCTGATCTTGAATGAACGGGAGCCGCCGCGGATCAACGACCCGCGATATGCCCGCGACGCCGACCTGGAGCCGTCGCTGGAGGTGCTGGGGGCGTTGTCGCCGGAGAACGTGGTGGTGGGCGACGAGCGGCTGCGGGCAGCGTTGGCAGCGGCGGGGCGGGTGTTCCTGCCGATTCAGCTCGACCTGCGTCCGCCGCGGGCGGGGCCGACGCGCCGCGAGGTGCTCACGGACCTGTTGCGGCGGGTGCCGGGGGCGGATGCGGCGGAGGTGGTGGCGGCGACGGGGCAGGAGCCGACCGCGGAGAATCTGGCGCAGGCGGCGCGTGACCTGGTCCGTCTGCGGGTCGAGGCGCTGCTCCAGACGGATTTCGTGCTGACGGAGGCGGAGGCGGCGGCGGCGCTGGGGGTGCCGGCCGACGAGGTGGCCGCGGTGTTCGCGGGGGCCAAGCGGCTGGTGGCGGCGCGGCGGGTGGAGGAGCTGTTCGCCGGCGGGCGGAGGGTGACGCCCGCCGAGGCGTTGGCGGCGTTGCTGGGCGATCGGCAGGATCGTCGGAACCCGGATCGCGCGGACGTGTTTTACGCTTACCGTCGGGCTTCGGGGCTGGCGGCGGCGGCGGGGTCATCCTGGCCGGTGGAGGCGGGGTTTCGCGAGCGGTGTCATCGGGCGGTGACGGCGGACCCGCCGTTGACGATGCTGGCGGAGGCGGCCTACCGGATTGCGGCGGTCAACTTCGTGGCCGACGGGGACGGGGTGACGCGGCGGGTTCCGCCGGTGGTGGTCTATGGGGATCGGGCCTTTGCGCACCTGGGTCTGGCGGTGGCGGCGGACGTGCTGGGGTTGGATCTGGCGGGCATGCGATTCGCGTCGGATCGGGTGCTGGTCGTGCCGCGGCAGGGCGGCGGCGAGGTGCGGGTGCCGCTGGACGACGGGGGTAATTTGATCATTCCCTGGACGCGGACGGCCCGTCAGTGGCGGCAGGGACTGGATTTTCCACATTTGTCGGCAGCGAAGGTGTGGTCGCTGGTCGACGCCCGCCGGCAGATGGAGGCCAACCGGGTGGCGCGGGGTTATGTGCTGGCGGAGGTGGTGGCGGCGGCGAAGGGCGAGGTACGGGTGGTGGACGGGGCGGGGGCGGTGTCGGGGGAGGCGGAGGCGGTGGGGGCGGATCAGTCCTATCGGCGGGCGGTGAACCGGCTGTTGGCGGTGCGGCGTCTGCTGGAGGCCGGTTCGGGGGGGCGGTCGCCCGCGGAGGAGGCGGCGTTGCGAGCGGAGGCGGAGGCGCTGGCGGCGGAGGTGGCCGGCGAGGAGCAGGCGGCGATCGCTTTTGTGCGGCAGACCTGCCGGGAGCTGGAGGCGGTGCCGGCGGAGGAGTTGGCGGCGGATCCGGAGCTGGCGGCGGAGGCGGGTCGTTTTCGGCGGGTCCTGGGTCTGGTGGAGGGGGATCTGGCGGCGTTGGAGGAGGCCAATCGGCGGCTGGCGGAGACGGCGGAGGCGGTGCGGGCGGAGTTGCGTCCGCGGCTGGAGGGCCGGCACGTGTTCGTGGGCTTCGCGGCCACGGCGGCGGGTGACATTGTGACGACCCCGATCGACGCGCGGACGCACGGGGTGATGTGTCACGCCCAGGTATGCAATGCGTTTCTGGAGAATCAGTTCACGGCGGTGGCGGATCGGCGGGTGGAGCTGCTGGTGTGCCTGCTGTTGAGCGGGCTGGTGGCGGGGGTGACGGCGGTGAGCGGCCCGCGGGTGGCGTTGGTGAGCACGCTGGCGTTGATGGGGGCCTACACGGCGTTCAACGGCGGGGTGGTGTTCATGCGGTGGCACACGTGGCTGTCGCTGGCGGGGGTGATGATGACCATGGCGGGCACGTGGGCGGTGGTGACTTTGTTTCGGCAGTTGACGGCGGAGCGGGAGAAGCGGTTTTTCGCCCGCCAGCTCAGCCAGTACACGGCGCCGGCGGTGGCGGCGCGGATTGCGGAAAGCCCGGAGGCGGCGCGGGCCTTCAAGACGGTGCAGGATCGGGAGGTGACCTGTTTTTTCAGCGATCTGGAGGGGTTTACGGCGCTCACGGAGGGGGAGGACGCGGATGTGGTGCAATATGTGCTGAATACGTACCTGGCGCGGATGAGCGCGGTGATCTGGGCGCGGCAGGGGCTGCTGAACAAGTTCATGGGGGATGGGATGATGGCGTTCTTCAATGCCTCGGTGGAGCCGGTGGCGGAGCACGCGGCGGCGGCGTGCGAGACGGCGTTGGCGGTGCAGGAGGAGCTGGAGGGGCTGCGGCGGGAGCATCGGGCGGGCCGGGCGGCGGAGGTATTTCAGCGGCTGCGGGCGCGGGTGGGGTTGGCGACGGGGGTTTGCCGCAACGGGGACTTCGGCTCGGACCTGAAGGCGGATTACACGGTGATCGGCGACGTGGTGAACCTGGCGGCGCGGCTGGAGCCGGCGAACAAGGTGTTCGGCACGCGGATCATGGTGTCGGAGGCGACGCGGCGGGCGGTGGGCGAGCGGTATGTGTTTCGGTGGCTGGCGGACTTGCAGGTGAAGGGCAAGAGTCGGGCGGAGCGGGTGTACGAGCTGGTCGGCCGACGGGAGGTGCTGGACGAGGCGACGGCGGAGTTCATCACGCGGTTCGAGGCGGGGGTGCGGCTGTATCAGGAGCGGCGGTGGGATGAGTGCATCGTGCATTTCACGCGGCTGTTGGCGCGTCATCCGGAGGACCTGGGGGCGGGGCGGTACATCGAGGCCTGCCAGGAGATGAAGGTGTTTCCGCCGCCTCCGGAGTGGCCGGGCGCGCTGGAACTAAAGGAGAAGTGAGCGTCGGGCGGGGGCGGGGCCGTTCAGGTGGAGCGGAGGCCGTCGAGGCTGAAGCGATCGAAGCGGCTGAAGTAGAGGCCGGCGGCGCAGAGGAGGACGTAGTTGTAGTTGTTGGCGGCGACGTCGTGCTTGCGGGCGACGGCCATGCCGAAGGCCAGGGAGATGGTGAACAGGCCGGTGAGCACCCAGGCGACGCGGAGGCGGTAGCCGACGATGAGCCACGCGGCGATGAGGGCCTCGACGAAGGGGGTGGCGTAGCCGTGGAGGGTGACGAGGGGGCCGGGCAGCCAGGTTTCGGCAAAAGTGGTCTGGAAGTAGGCGACGGTGCCGCGGATGGACTCGGTTCCACCCTTGAGCTTGCCGACGGCGGCGGAGAGGAAGAGGGAGGCCAAGGCGAGGCGGAGCAAAAGGGAGACCCAGCGACCGACTTCGGCTTCACGGGATTCGATGGGCGGCATGGCGAGCACCTTCTGAAAAGGGGCGGGTTCGGCCCGGCCGGAGCGGCGGGCACGACGGTATTGTAGGGAGGGGCGGAGGAATCCGCCGGGGCGGGTGCGGGGCGTGATTGACGCGGCGGGGTGGGGCCGCACAATGGCCCGGGCGGGCCGGTCGGCGGCCTGGGGGGCAGGTGAAGCAGTGGATGTGGCGTACCTGGTTCTGGGGCTGGTGATCGGCGCGGCGGGCGGCGTGTATGTGGGGCTGCTGCGGGGCCGGACGGGGTCGGCGCAGGCGGGGGCGGTCCTGGAGGAGGTTCGTCGGCGGGCCGAGGCGGTGGAGGGGGAGTTGGCCGAGGCGCGGCGGGCGTTGGAGGCGGAGCGGGCCGCGGGGGCGGATCGTCAGGCGCGGTTGGAGTCGGCCCGGGAGCATTTCGCGGAGCAGCGTCGGCAGCTTGAGGAGATGGACCGGAAGGTCCGGGAGACGTTTCAGGCGCTGGCCTCGGCGGCGTTGCGGGGCAACAACGAGCAGTTCGTGGCGTTGGCGGAGGAGAAGCTGAAGCCGTTGCGGGAGCAATTGACCCGCTATGAGCAGCAGATCAAAGAGCTGGAGGATGCTCGGGCGAAGGCGTACGGGGGGCTGGCGGAGCGGCTGGCGGCCATGCAGCAGGCCGAGGAGCGTTTGCACCGCGAGACGGCACAGTTGGTGGCGGCGCTGCGGTCGACGGGGGCCAAGGGGCGCTGGGGGGAAGTGAGTTTGCAGCGGATCGTGGAGCTGGCGGGGATGACGGAGCATTGCGACTTCGAGGTGCAGTCGACGCAGCCGGGGGGGCGGCGGCCGGATCTGGTCGTACACCTGCCGAACGGGCGGCTGCTGGCGGTGGACAGCAAGGTGAACACGTCGGCGTACCTGGACGCGATGAACGCGGCGGACGAGGCGGAGCGGAAGCGGCACCTGGGGCGGTTCGCGGAGCAGGTGCGGGCGACGTTGAGGGGCCTGGCGGCGCGGGAGTACTGGCGGGGGCTGCCGGCGGCGCCGGAGTTCGTGGTCATGTTCATACCGGGGGAGGCGTTTTTCTCGGCGGCGGTGACGGTGGACGGGGACTTGCTGGCGGATGCCGCGGGGGAGAAGGTGATTCTGGCGTCGCCGACGACGCTGATCGCGCTGCTGCTGGCGGTGCAGCACGGGTGGCAGCAGCAGCGGATGGCGGAGAATGCCGAGCGGATCGCCGCGGCGGGTCGGGAGCTGTACGAGCGGTTGTGCGTTTTCGTGACGCATCTGGAGGCGATCCGGGCGGGCATCGAGAAGACCGCGGAGGCGTATGACAAAGCGGTGGGCAACTGGGTCAGCCGGACGCAGCCGAGCGCGTTGCGGCTGCGGGAGCTGGGGGTGGGCGATCGGGACCTGCCGGAGCTCGGGCCGGTGCAGGCGGGCCTGAGGCGTCTGCCGCCGGCGGCGGGCGACGGGGGGTAAAAGCAGGTATTTTCCCCTTTTTGCGGGAAGCGGAGAAAGGCAGCGCATGAGCGAGAGCGGCCACGGGTTGGATTTTCTGCGGGGGCTGAAGCGTCCGGCGGTGATCGGGATGATTCACGTGGGGGCGTTGCCGGGCACGCCGCGGAGCAGTCGGCCGCCGGCGGAGCTGGTGAAGGCGGCGGCGGCCGAGGCGGGGGTGCTGGCGCGGGGCGGCGTGGATGCGATTCTGATCGAGAACATGCACGACGTGCCGTACCTGAACCGGCGGGTCGGCCCGGAGATCACGGCGGCGATGACGGCGGTGGGGCTGGGGGTGCGGCAGGCGTCGTCGTTGCCGCTGGGGGTGCAGATCCTGGCGGGGGCGAACCGGGAGGCGTTGGCGGTGGCGTTGGCGGTCGGCGCGCAGTTCGTGCGGTGCGAGGGTTTCGTTTTCGCCCAGGTGGCGGACGAGGGGTTGATGGGCGAGGCGGACGCCGGGCCGCTGCTGCGGTATCGGCGAGAGATCGGGGCCGAGGGGGTGGCGGTGCTTGCGGACGTGAAGAAGAAGCACTCGTCCCATGCGGTGACGGCGGATGTGGACCTGGCGGAGACGGCGCGGGCGGCGGTCTTTTTCGGGGCGGACGGGGTGGTCGTGACCGGCACGGCGACGGGGCAGCCGACGCGGCCGGAGGACGTGGCGGCGGTGGCCGAGGCGGTGGACCAGGCGGTGTTCGTGGGGTCGGGGGTGACGCCGGACAACGTGGCGGCGGTGGCGCCGTATGCGGATGGGGTGATCGTGGGGAGTTTCCTCAAGCGCGGCGGCCTGTGGGAGAGCCCTCCGGACCTGGCGCGGGTGCGGGCGGTGGTCAAGGCGGTGCGGGAGGCGGGCGGGCGGCGTTGAGGCGAAGCCTGGGCGGGGGCTAGCGAGCGTCGGCGTCCGCGGCGTGGATGAAGGCGCGGAGTTCGGCGAGGCGGGCATCGGCGAGCTTGCGGGAGCGGGCCTCGAGGAGGACGGAGAGGATCGGCGTTGCCGGGGCGGGCGCGGGGGAGGCGGCGAGGGCCGCGGCGGGAGGCAGGAGCGGCGGGGCGACGCGGGCGTGGAACCACCAGTCGGGGTATTTCACGGATAGGCCGTCGAGGGTGTCGAGTTCGGCGGCGGCGTGGGCGGCGGCGAGTTCGCGGAGGAC
This sequence comes from uncultured Planctomycetaceae bacterium, assembly GCA_964572385.1. Classification (GTDB taxonomy): domain Bacteria; phylum Planctomycetota; class Phycisphaerae; order UBA1845; family UTPLA1; genus CAZNFM01. Next base: position 18,746 of record CAZNFM010000020.1, read on the forward strand.
GTGGTCCGGACGGCGGCAGGGCAGGCGAAGTTCACCGGGTGAGCCGTAGCGGTGCAGGGGGCGGAGGAGGTCGCCGAGTTTGCGGCCGTGGTCGACGAGCAGGTTGAGCACGTGCACGACGGCGAGAGGGGCGGATTCGTTGTTGGAGGCGTCGCGAAAATGGAAGCGGCCCTCGAGGTCCGCGCCGAAGGGGGCGTTGCGTTCGAGCATTAGTTTCTTGAGGGAGACGCGGTCGGCGCGGCAAGGCACGGCGGTGCCGCCGACGCGCTGGATCTCCTCGACGGCGGCGCGGGTGGAGCGGTGGTCGAGAACGATGGTGGCACCCGGCTCGCGGCCGATGAACATGCGGGCCAGCAGCCCGGCGAGCCGGTCGGGGCGGACGCTCTGGCCCCGCTCGTCGAAGAAGCAGCAGGAGGAGGCGTCGCTATCGAAGGCGACGCCGAAATCGGCCTTGTGCTCGCGGACGAGGTTGCGGAGCTCGCGGGTGTTCTCGGGGTTGAAGGGGTCGGGTCGGAGGTCGGGCGGGGGATCAGGCTCGCCGCGGAGGATGAGCAGCTTCAGGTTGCTGAGGTCGCCGAGGGCCTGAGGGAGGGTCCGGGCGGCCGGCCCGTGGGCGAAATCAACGACCACGGTCATGGGCCGGGGGAGGGTGCCGCCGGCGCGGAGGCGGCCGCGGAGGAAGGCGATGTAGGCATCACCGGTGTCGTGGGCGGTCAGGTCGCCCTGGCTGCCGGTGACGTGGCGGGGAACGCGGAGGGCGATGTCGCCGATGCTGGTGAGGCCGGTTTCGGCAGTGATGGGCACGGCCCGGGCGCCGCAGAGGAGGATGCTGAGGCAGGTCATCGGGAGCCGGCCGCCGGTGACCTGGAGGCCACCGCCCGCTCCGAGGTGATTCACGGCGAAGACGAGTCCGGGGGTGTCGATGGCCCCGAGATCGAAGACGTGCAGTCCGGCGGCCCGGACGCCGTCGATGAGGGCCTGCTGGATGGTTCGGGCGTTGGGGCGTTGGTCGTGCCCGATCGCCAGGGATCGGCCGGCGGGATGGGCACGTTCGTAGCCGCGGAGTTTGCTGCGGAGGTACTGGGCGGCGGCGTGTCCGATGCGCCAAGCGACGTCTTCATTGAGGATATCGGGCACGGGGCCGCAGATGTCGAAGGGCCGGAAGAGGGCTTCGGTGCGGCGGAGGGTCTGGGCCTTCTCGAGGGCCGGTGCGCCGGGGCGGGCGGCCTGTTCGTCGTCGTTGAAGCGGCAGCCCTTGCACTTGGGGAAGCTGGACCGGCGGCGGCCGCGGCAGATGGCGTTGGAGATCTTGACCTGCTCCTCGCCGGGGCAGAAGCGGTAGTAGTCTGCGGCCGATCGAGGTTCATCCATGGCGAGACTATGGTAGTCGGCGAAGTGGTCGGCGACCAGCGTGGGGAGTGATGCGGAGGTCGGCTGCCCGCCGGGGCTGGAGAACGGCGTTTGGGCGGGGCGAAGCGGCTGCCGGGCTGGTCAGACCAGCAGTTTGATGGCCAGGAAGCCGCCGATCAGCAGGACCACGAAGGCCAGAGCGAGCAGGTCGAAGTACTTGTCGATCAGACGTCGCAGGGGCGGGCCGAAGAGGTAGAGCAATCCGGCGACGAGGAAGAAGCGGGCCCCGCGCCCGACCAGGGAGACGGCGAGGAAGCCGAGCAGGCTCATGTGGAAGACGCCGGAGGCGATGGTGAAGACCTTGTAGGGGATGGGGGAGAAGGCGGCGACGAAGACGATCCAGAAGTCGTACTTGAGGTACAGCTCCTTGACGTGGTCGAAGTGTTGGGCGGCGTTGTAGAAGCGGATGATCGGCCAGCCGACGGCGTCCATGAGGCCGTAGCCGATGCCGTAGCCGGCGACGCCGCCGAGGGCGCTGCCCACCGTGCAGAGCAAGCCAAATCGCCACCAGCGGGCGCGGGAGCCGAGGACGAGGGCGATGAGCAGGGCGTCCGGGGGGATGGGGAAGAAGCTGGATTCAGCGAAGGCGAGGAGGAAGAGGGCGGCGGCCCCGTGGGGCGTTTCGGCCCAGCTCAGCACCCAGTCGTAGAGGCGGCGATGCCACCGCGGTCGGGCCGCGGTCGGAGCAGGGGCGGGCGAGTCTGAGGCCGGCTCGTGCGGCTCGCGTGGGGGCGGCTGGCTCACGGGCGTGGCTCCCTGGCCGGGCGCAGGCCCGGCGTGACGGCAGCGCGAAGCAGCGATCGTTCGCGGCGGCGGTCGAGGCGGGCAACGTAACGGCGTTGGGCGGGTCTGACAAGGATCAGGGGCAGTGCGGCGGTATGCGCCGGCGGCGGCGGATGTCGTGGGGCGGGCGGGGCCGCTACAATCCTGCCGGTGCGGCGTTGGGGGCGGACGTCTCTCAAGCACACGCCGGACGGAGGCATCATGGCGGTAACCGAAGATCTGGTGATGGAGGCCCTGGGCCGCGTGCAGGACCCGGAGCTGGGCAAGGACCTGGTGACGCTGGGGATGGTCAAGCATGTGGTGGTGGACGGCCCGCGGGTGCGGGTGGGCATCGAGCTGACCACGCCGGCGTGCCCGCTCAAGGAGGTGATCGGTCGGGACATCGAGCGGGAGGTGAAGCGTCTGGACGGGATCCGGCAGGTGGAGATCGACTGGACGGCGAAGGTGCGGTCGGCGGCGGTTTCGCACCCGCAGTTGCCGGGGGTGAAGAACATCATCGCGATCGGGGCGGGCAAGGGGGGCGTGGGCAAGAGCACGGTGGCGGTGCTGGCGGCGGTGGGCCTGCACCGGGAGGGGGCGAAGGTGGGGCTGTTGGACGCGGACGTGTACGGCCCGTCGATCCCCAAGATGCTCGGCGTGGAAGGGGAGCAGCCGCATATCCACCACGAGCGGTTGATTCCGATCACGGCGCACGGGTTGAAGGTGATGTCGATGGGGCTGCTGGTGGACCCGGACAAGGCGGTGATCTGGCGCGGCCCGATGGTTCACGGCGTGGTGAAGCAGTTTCTGGAGCAGGTGGACTGGGGGGAGCTGGACTATCTGATCATCGACCTGCCGCCGGGCACGGGTGACGTTCCGTTGACGCTGTCGCAGTCGATTCCGATGACCGGTTCGGTGGTGGTCTGCACGCCGCAGGAGGTGGCCCTGCTGGACGCGGTGAAGGCCCTGCGGATGTACGAGCAGCTCAACGTCATGCCGCTGGGGATCGTGGAGAACATGAGCTACTTCGTGGCCCCGGACACCGGGCACGTGTACGACCTGTTCGGGCGGGGCGGGGCGCGGAAGGCGGCGGACCGGCTGGGGGTGCCGTTTCTGGGCGAGTTGCCGATCAACATCGGGATCCGCGTGTCGGGGGACGCGGGCACGCCGGCGGACCTGTTCGAGCGAACGGACGCGGGCACGCGGGAGGCCATCATGACGTTCGTGCGCAATCTGGCCGGACAGGTGAGCATTCGGCAGTCGCGGGCGGCGCCGCCGCTGGAGCTGAAGATCACGTGAGGCGGGGGTGAAGTCCGGCAGAACTGTCGGCAACACGATCGGGACGGCCCATCCCAAGCGAGGCCCCTCGGCATGACCACCGAATGGAACCTCTCCTGCCAAGAGTCCCTTGAGCGATTGCTGGACCTCGCCGTGGCCGAGGACCTCGGCGGGGCCGGCGATTTGTCCACGCGGCTGCTTCCGGAGGCGAGGCGACGGGCGGCGGGGGCGTGGCGGCTGGTGGCGCGGCGCGCGGGGCGTTGTTGCGGGCGTTCGGTGATTGGGCAGGTACTGCGGCGTATGGCCCCCGCGGTGGAGGCCGGTTGGCTCGGGCCGGACGCGGAGTGGCAGGACGTGGAGGCGGGTCAGGCGGTGGCGGAGTTGCGGGGTCCGCTGGAGCAGATGCTGGCCGCGGAGCGGACGCTGCTGAACTTCGTGCAGCGGTTGTCGGGGATCGCGACGCTGACGCGGGCCTATGTGGCGGCCGTCGCCGGGACGGGCGCGAGGATTTATGACACCCGCAAGACGACGCCGGGCCACCGGGCGTTGGAGAAATACGCGGTGCGGTGCGGCGGCGGGCACAACCATCGGTTCGGGTTGTTCGACGCGGTGTTGTTGAAGGACAACCATCTGGCGGGGTTGGGAGCGGATCGGCTGGGCGAGGCGATGGGGGCGGCCTTGGGGCGGAGGGGGGAATTGCCGTCGCCGCCGGGCTTTGTCGAGGTGGAGTGCGACGCGTTGGAGCAGTTGGCCGAATTGCTGCGGGTGCCGGGGATCGACGTGATCCTGCTGGACAATTTTTCGACGGCGGACCTGCGGCGGGCGGTGGCGCTGCGGGGCGCGGCGGGGGTCGCCGGTCGGCCGGAACTGGAGGCGAGCGGGGGCATCACGCTGGAGCAGGCGCGGGCGGTGGCGGAGACGGGGGTGGAGCGGATCGCCGTGGGGGCGTTGACGCATTCGGCGGGGATCCTGGATCTGGGCCTGGACGCGGTATGAGCGGAGATAGCGTCTCACCGCTGCTGAAGGTGGAGGCCTTGCAGCGTGGGTTGCAGACCCGCCGCGTGGGGCGGCTGATACGGGTGTTGCCGGAGGTGGACAGCACGAACCGCTTCGTGCTGGAGGAGTTGGCGGAGCGGGAGGGCGAGTCCGCGGACGGGGCGGTGGTGTTCGCGGAGCACCAGACGGCGGGCCGGGGCCGGCTGGGGCGGTCGTGGCATTCGCCACGGGGGGCGTCGTTGCTGTTCACGGTGCTGCGATGCGGCGTGGAGGCCTGGCCCGCGGCGCGGGTGATCATGGCGGCGGGGGTGGCGGTGGTGGAGGGCATCGCGGCGGCGACGGAGGTCGAGCCGGTCCTGCGGTGGCCGAACGACGTGTACAGTCGGGGTCGGAAGCTGGCGGGGATTCTGGTGGAACAGCGCCGGATCGCGGCGGGGCGGTGGGCGACGGCGCTGGGGGTGGGGATCAACTGCTTGCAGCACGCGGCGCATTTTCCCCCGGAGCTGCGATCCACGGCGACGTCGCTGGATCTGGAGTCGCGGCACGCGATCGACCGGGTGGCGGTGGCGCGGGCGGTGCTGGAGAGGCTGGACATGTGGCTGGGGCGGGTGGAGGAAAGGCTGGGCGGCGTGGACGAGGGGGGCCTGGACGAGGTCCTGGCGGCGACGTGGCGACGGCATAGCGCGGACGTGGGCGAGCGGGTGACGCTGACCGCGGACGGCCGGACGTTTTGCGGCCGCATTCTGGATGTTCATCCGACGGACGGGCTGCTGCTGCAACTGGACGACGGCGGGCGTCGGCACTTCGATCCGGCGGCGACGAGCCGAGCGCCGTAGGGCCGCTACCAGAATCGCCAGTCGCCGGCGCGGACGACGTAGACGTAGAGGGCGAAGTTGGTGACGGCGTGGGTGAGCATGAGGCAGCTCAGGCTGCGGGTCTTGTAGAACAGGAGGTTGTAGAGCATCCAGCAGGCGATGCTGACGCCCCAGTTGGCGGGGTGTTGCACGGTGGAGAGCAGCGAGGAGCCGAGGAAGGCCACCCAGGAGAACCGGCCCCAGGGCACCTGCTCGAAGCGGTCCCAGTTCACGAACGCGCGGAGGATGAAGCCGCGCCAGAACAGTTCCTCGACGATGGGGACGATGGTGACGGCGCGGCAGATTTTCATGACGACGTGTGCCCAGAAGAGTGGGCCGTCGCCGTAGATTTCGCGGGGGTTGAGGACGGTCTGGGGTTCGAGGTGGATGAACGGGGGCCGCCAGCCGAAGGACATCGTGTCGCCGAGGCGGTGCCCGCCCAGGAAGAGGCCGTCGAGCCAGTATTGTCCGTGGACCCAGAGGATGGCGGCGGCGATGCCGACGATCATGGCGGGTCCGGGGAGGGGTTTTCCCCAGGGGGGGTAATGGTGGCGGAACAACCGGACGACCCATCCGGCGAGGGCGATGTGCAGGGCGACGGCGAGGGGTTGGAGGCGCGGGGGGGAGGCGTCGTTGAGCAGCATGAGGACCAGGTAAGCCATGAAGGGCGCCATGAGGGGCGCCTTCGGCTCGGCCCGGACCAGGGCGGAGAGCCAGGGCGGCTCGTTTGGGCGATCAGCGGGTGGGGGAGGCTCGGCCATCACGCGTCATCAGCGTATCGGGCGGCGAGCGGTTTTGCCAAGACCGGGGCGGTGCCGGCGGGGGTTTATTGGAGGATTTCGTCGGCGGCGAGGGCCTCGCGGAGCTTGGCGATGGCGGAGAGCTGGATCTGGCGGACGCGTTCCTTGCTGACGCGCATCTGGCGGCCGATGTCTTCGAGGGTTTGGCGCTGGCGGCCCTCCTCGAGTGGGAAGCGGCGGGCCAGGACGGTTTTTTCAATATCCGAGAGGTCGGCGTTGTCCATCCGGAGGATCTGCTGGAGGCGCTCGGCGAACAGGGCGCGCTGGTCGGCGCGGCGGGTCTCCGGGAGGTCGCTTTTTTCGAATTCCTCTTCGAAGGAGCCGCCGAGCTTGCTGCGGCGTTTGGAGTCGTGGAGGGCGCTGCGGGCGAAGGCGCGGAGGATGGCGTTGCAGGCGTAGGTGCTGAAGCGGAAGCCGCGCCAGGGGTCGAAGGTGTCGGCGGCGCGGAGGAGGGCCATCATGCCTTCGCTGGTCATTTCGTCGCGGTCGAGGTTGTCGAAGCGGGTGCGGCCGATGAGGTCGTAGACCAGTCCGAGGTTGCCTTCGACGAGTCGGGAGCGGATCTGGCTGTAGCGTTGGACCCAGCGGGAGTAGCTGCGCTTGAGGGCGGCAGAGGGCTGGCGGTGGGCGGAGCGGTAGAGTTTGCTGAGCCGATAACCGCAGTAATGAAGTTGCTTAAACAACAGGGTTTCTTCGTCGGTGGTGAGGCGCCCGGAGGTTCCGGCGGGTCCGGGCCAGTTGCTGAAAAGTCGTGTCTCGATGTCGCGGCGGCGAAGTTCCGCGTTCATGATGTAGGGAGGCGGGGACATCCAGTCGCGGAGGGCCTGCCGGTTGGAAAGCTTGGTGGTCACTCGCAGCATGTTGGGTCTCGCTTTCCGGCTTGTTCTGTATCTTATAGTGCCGTCAAAGGTTCCGGTTATTAACCAATCGCGGTCCGGGTCGGCCGCCAGTTCTACTCTTGGTGCGGCGATCTGGTTCGCCCCTGGTCTTCCGGTCCGCGTCGGGATGGCGACCGATAGAGCACCAATTTAGTACTATTTATAACGGTGTCAAGGGAGAAAGTATTCCCGGCCTGTCTCGTTTATGGAATAAAAATAAAACGACAATAAAATACTATTTATCATATAATATCGAGTTGGGGTGAGGACTGTTTTGGCGAGGTGATCTCACGGAACGGGGAGCGGGGCTTAGAATGCCGGGATGCCGCTGCCGTTGGTTGCCATCGTCGGACGCCCGAACGTCGGGAAAAGCTCGCTGCTCAATCTGCTGGCGGGGCAGCGGATCAGCATCGTTGCGCCGACTCCCGGGGTGACGCGGGACCGGGTCACGGCGGTTTGCGACCTGGACGACCAGTATTTCGAGGTCGTGGACACGGGCGGATACGGGATCGAGGATCCGGACCAGCTCACGGAGCATATCGAGGGGCAGATCGGTTACGCGTTGGCGGGGGCGGCGCTGGTTTTGTTCGTGGTGGACATTCAGCAGGAGATCACGCCGCTGGACCTGGAGGTGGCGCGGCTGCTGCGGGGTTTGCGAACGCCGGTCCTGCTGGTGGCGAACAAGGCGGACACGGATCGGCACGAGCAGACGGCGGGGGTTTTCGCGGCGTTGGGGTTTGGGGAGCCGCTTTGCGTGTCGGCGTTGCATGGGCGGCATCGGCGGGACCTGATGGAGCGAATCGTGGCCGAGCTGGGGGACCAGACGGTCGGGGTCAAGCCCGTGCCGATCATGAAGCTGGCGTTGGTGGGTCGGCGGAACGTGGGCAAGAGCACGTTCATCAACGCGTTGGCCGGGGAGGAGCGGGTGATCGTCAGCGAGGTGCCGGGCACGACGCGGGACGCGATTGACGTGCGCTTTCAGATGGGCGAGCGGGAGTTTCTGGCGATCGACACGGCGGGGGTGCGGAAGTCGCGGAAGGTGAAGTCGGACATCGAGTATTACGGGTACACGCGGGCGCTGGCGTCGATTCGGCGGGCGGACGTGGTGTTGTTTCTGATCGACGCGACGGTGGCGATCGGCGAGGTGGACAAGAAGCTGGCCGGGCTGATCGTGGAGGAGTTCAAGCCCTGCATTCTGGTCGTCAACAAGTGGGACCTGGCCAAGGGGAAGGCGGACGCGGAGGATTACGGCGCGTACCTGACGCGGACCATGCCGCAGATCGCTTACGCGCCGATCGCCTTCACCACGGCCAAGGACGGGCGGAACATCCGTTCGACGGTCGAGCTGGCCCAGGCGTTATTCAAGCAGGCCCAGACGCGGGTGACCACGGGCCAGCTCAACCGGGCCATTGAGGAGACGCTGGCGGCGCAGCAGCCGATGGCGGGTCGGCAGGGCGGGCAGCCGCGGATCTACTACGCCACGCAGGTGGCGACGTGCCCGCCGACGATTGCCTTGTTCGTCAACCAGCCGGCGTTGATGAAGGAGCAGTATCGGCGGTTTGTGGAGAAGCGGCTGCGGGAATCTTTGCCTTTCGAGGAGGTTCCGTTACGATTGTTGTGGAGGGCGCGGAAGTCCGACGCCGGCGCCGCGCGGGGCGGGCGTTGAGCGGCGCGGCGTCGCCAGGAGCACGGCGAGATGGCCATTCAATTGCATTGCGAGCATTGCAACGCGCTGATCCAGGCTCCGGAGTCCGCCGCCGGCCGGCGGGGCAAGTGCCCACACTGCAACGGCGTGGTGTACATACCCTCGCTTCCATCGCCGGAGGCGGAAGAGGGGGAGATCCCGTTGGCGCCGCTGGACGAGGAGGAGGAGCGGGAGCGTCTGCGGGCGCAGGCGGAGGCGGCGCGGCTGCAAGCGGAGCTGCTGCACGAGCGGAGCGTGCCGGGGGAGCCGGGGCAGCGGAAGCCGTCGCGGTCGATCGAGACGCCGGCGGAGGCGGCAGCGCGGATGCCGGCCAAGGAGATCAATCGGCTGATCGTGCAGTACGTGGAGGCGATGGCCGGGGGGCAACTGGAGGCCGCGCAGAAGCTGGTGGCGAAGCTGCTGCCGGCACGGCTGAACACCTTGACGGCGTTGGACGGGATGATGTCGGACGATCTGGCGGCGTACGGTCTGCCGACGTTGCCGCGGCCGGTTCTGCTGGGTTTTCTGAAGCAACTTCGGACGACGCTACAGAGCGCATGAGGCGCGGGCGGGCCGGGGCTCGGGGGCGGCCCGCGAGCCGATCCGGTGGGGCTGGGGGGTCATCAGCGCGGCACCAGGCTCCGGGGGCCGGCGTTCCGGGCCGCACGTCGGCGGCGGTTCGGGGCCGCGTCACGCCCCAGGCCGAGGGAAGGCCGCGTGGGGTGGCGCGCGGGGTTCACTTCGAGGCGATGGTTCCTTCCAGGGGCGAGCTGGCGGTCGCGTAGAGTTTGCGGGGGATGCGCCCGGCGCGGTAGGCGAGGTATCCGGCGTCGATGGCGTGGGCCATGGCTTTGGCCATGGCGGCGGGGTTGCGGGCGTGGGCGATGCCGGTGTTGAGGAGGACGCCGTCCGCGCCGAGTTCCATGGCGACGGTGACGTCGCTGGCCGTGCCGACGCCGGCGTCGACGATGACGGGGTAGTCCGGGTCGCCGTCCTTGAGCATTTCCAGGATGATGCGGATGTTGCAGGGGTTCAGCACGCCCTGGCCGCTGCCGATGGGGCTTCCGGCGGGCATGACGCTGGCGGCGCCGGCCTCCTTGAGGCGGCAGGCCATGGCGGGGTCGTCGCTGGTGTAGACCAGGACCTGGAAACCGTCCCGGATCAGAGTTTTCAGGGCGTCGAGGGTGCCGACGGGGTCGGGCAGGAGGGTTTTCTTGTCGTGGAGGACTTCGAGTTTGACCCAGGCGGCGCCGGGGTTGTTGAGTTGTTCGAGGATATCGCGGCCGAGTCGGGCGACGCGGACGGCGTCATCGGCGGTGAAGCAGCCCGCGGTGTTGGGCAGGATGGTGTAGCGTCGGGTGTCGATGAAGTCGAGGAGGCTGCGGTTCTGAGCGTCGTAGAGGCGTTCGCGGCGGACGGCCACGGTGACGACTTCGCAGCCGGAGGCCTCGAGGCAGTCGCGCATGATCTCGTAGGAGGCGTACTTGCCGGTGCCGACGAAGAGGCGTGAGCGGAAGGATTGCGAGCCGATTCTGAGGGGCTGAGGGTCCATCTGGGCGGTCTCCTGGGGCGCTGGTGGGGCGGGACGCCGCCGGTCCGGGGGACTTGCTCCGTGGGGTGGAGGAAGCCTGGGGAGAAGGCGTGACGTCGCGCCGGGCAGCCCCTCCGTCGCGATCCGGCGTCGGATCGGACGGAGCGGCGCCGGCCAGTTTACCGCGCGGGCGGGCGTTTGGCAGCGCGCGGGCGTCGCCGCGGCGGGCGGCGCGAGGCCCTACGGACAGGGCGGGGCGTTCGGCGGCCGGCCGCACAGGCGGTGCAGGCCGGGTCCAAGGGATTGGAGGCACGCCGGGACGCCGCACGGCCCTTCCGGCGGGACGTCTTGGAAGCCGGGGGCGAACTGCGGCGCGCAGGCCGAGCCGAAGGGTTCCGCGTGCAGCCAGGGCACGTTGGAGGCGTGCAACTGCATCGGCGGATAGCCCGCCAGGCCGGTGTCCAGCACGCGGATGTTGGACGGGTTGTCGACCTGCGTGAAGAGAAGTCGCGGTTGGACGGGTAGGGTGGCGTCAAACACGCCGCCGGCCGGATCCAGCTTCGTGGCGTTGAGGATGCCCTGGGGTGCGGCCACTTCCGAGAGGCTGAACTCGACGTTCCACTGTTGCGACCACGCGCCGCCGAAGTAGGTCACCGTGATGGGCTGGCAGCTCACCAGGTTGAGCTGGACGATTTCGATGGGGACGGCGGCCGTGGCGGGCAGCTCGGGGGGGAAGGTCATGGCGCCGGTGCGGTGGACCAGCGTGTCGGTCTCAAAGGGGGCCATCAGGCCGCCCCACGGTATCGGCGGGGGCAGGAACGGGTCGGAGCCGGGGTCGAAGAAATTCGGTCCGATGGGGTACGGGCCGAAGTCGAAGAAGCTGGTGCCGTCGCAGACGGTGGAGAAGCAGTCGATGCCGGGCGGGACGGTGACGGCCTGCTGTTCGCAGGGCGTGCCGGCGCCGCCGTTGGCGAGGATGAGATCGACCATCGGTTGGATGTCGAGGCCGTCCACGCGGAGATCGTCGTTGACGTCGGCGCAGTAATCGGGGCGGAAGGCGAGCAGGTTGTCGACGAAGGGGGGCAGGTCGTCGAAGTGGACGACGCCGGAATGGTCCATGTCGCCGAGGCAGGTCAGGCAGGGCTGGAAGTTCTGGCGGACGATGCCGGTCGGTTCGAAGCCGAGGCTCAGGGGCATGTCGCCCGGGTAGAGGCTCCAGACGCCCTGGTAGAGGGGCACCAGATTTTCATCGAGGATGCGGTAGGTGTTGGCGATTTCGTTGACCTCCAGGGTGAAGGCGGAGCCGGGGAGCACGGAGGAGGCGACGAGTTCGACGCGGAGGGCGTGTTCGGGGTCGAGCGGTTCCACCACGACATCCCAGTGAAGGGGATTGCCGTTCCAGAGGAAGTCCGCTGGCCAGCGCCAGCCGTCGTGATCCACATCCAAATCGATCGAGTCGGAGACGAAGGTGTAGGGCGGGGGCGTGACGCCTCCGGGGAAGGTGGTTCCGACCGGCAGGCCGGCGAGCGTGTAGGTGGACGGTCCGTAGGTGACCGGGACGGGGTATCGGGGGAAGGGATAATCCCAGCAGCGGCGGATACAGAGCCAGCAGGTTTGCGGGTCGGTGTTGTCCGGGGTCGAGTACTTGTTGTCCGTCAGGACGTCCACGGTCAGGTAGTAGAGGCCGGGGCGGCGGCAGAGCATGACCAGGGCGGGGTTGGCGTGGCCGCCGACGTTGGTGGTGAAGGCGCCGCTGTGCCCCAGGGCGGAGCCGTCGGGTTTGCTGGGGCAGCCCTGTCCAAGCTCGTACCAGTAGAGCGAGTTGGCATGGTAGGTATGGGTTTCGCGGGAGCCGTGCCAATCGACGAGGTAGACCAGCTCGGGAACCTGATAGATGTCCTTGTTCACGCTCACGGTGATCAGGAACTCCGCGGGATCGAACAAGCACGTTTCGCCGGCGCCGGGGTTGTGCCCGTCGCCGTCGATGTCTTCGCCGCCGTCGAAATCGCCGTCTCCGCCGACCCCGCGGGGCGAGTCGGCGTCGCAGTCGTTTTCGGCGCGGAAGCCGTCGCCGTCGATGTCGGGGAAGTTGAGGGCGTCGTTGTCATGTCCGGCGTGATAGGTGTCGTGGAAGGTGTAGTTGCGGATCTCGTTTTTGTCTTCCACCTGGTCCCGGTCGGTGTCGCGGAGGTTCTTGTTGGAATGGAACGCGCGGGGGGTGCCTTCGTCGAAGTCCATGACCCCGTCGCCGTCGGAGTCGGTGGTGACGGCGGCTTCCTGCTGACGGCCGGCGATCACGGCCGGCGGAGCGGGCTGGAGGAAGACCCAGGTGATGTCATCGGTGATGCCGCCCGGCTGGGGTAGCCCCCCTACCTGCCAGGTGTAGATTTTGGGCCGATTGGGGCCGCGGGCGGGGTCGTTGATCTTGATCACGCGGATGACGATGTTGCCGAGACTGAAGTTGATGTTGGTGTAGCCGTTGGTGACAACGACGTGTCCCGGCAGGTTGGTGACGAAGCAGCCGTGGGTGTCGAACCAGTCGCGGAGCTGCTGGAAGGTGAAGCCACCGGCCGGGGCGGGATGGGCGGTGATGGCCGCGCCGCCCAAGGCCCAACTGATCGTGTTGATGAAATCCTGGCCGACCAGCCAACTGCCGTGGCCGAGGTCGCCTTCGGGGCCGGCCACGCGATCGGCAATTTCCTTGAAGTAGTGGTAGGAGATGCGGTCCTGGGAGAGGTTGCCGCCGTAGCGGGCGTTGATCATGGCGATGGAGGCGCGGGCGCAGTAGTTGGCGCAGTGGGGCTCATCATCCGGGGGTGGGCCGTCGGGGTGGGGGATGTCCCAGGCGTGGGCGCCGAGTTCGGCGCAGCCGGGGCGTTCGCTCCATTCGTTTTCCCAGATGCAGAGGAGGCGGGTGTCCTTGTGCTGCCAGCGGAAGGGGCAGGCGGTGCGGGGGTCGTCCAGGGCGGCGATGGTGCCGGTGTCGTCCACGGCGAAGAGCCAGGCGGCGCTCCAGTCGGTGTAGACGCCGCCCTGGGAGCCGCGGACGCGGTAGAAGTAGGCCCCGCCGTCCAGCGGCGCGGCGGGCTGGTATTCGGAGACCGGCGTGTCGACGTCGATGACGGGGGAGGAGAAGTCGTGCTGGTCGTCGACCTGGAGCTGGTAGAAGTCCACGACGGGGGAATCCTGCCAGTCGAAGAGGGGCGTGGTGTCGGTGAGGACGAGGTTCTTTTCGGGGGCGAGCTGGACGGGGTTGGCGGGCTGGGTGTAGCCGGGGGTGATGTAGTCGAACCAGCGGTAGATCATCCAGTCGCCGGGGGTGTTGGTGTCCCAGCCGTTGAAGGTGCGTCCGAGGGTGTTGGCGATGGCGATGTAGCCGGGATCGACGAACGCGCCGGAGGTCCAGAGGCCGGCGGCGACGGCGTGGCCGTGGGCGGTTCCGGGGACGTAGGCGGGGCCGATATTCCAGGCGACGAAATCGACGATGGCGGCGACGGAGGGGGCTGCGGAGTAGAGGGCGCACTCATCGCTGCGGCGGTCGAAGGGGAGGGAGGTGTTGTTGAGGTAGTAGTGCCCGTCGGCGTCGGAGAAGTCGAAGTCGTCGGTGCCGGTATCCCAGTGGATGGTGAGGTAGGCCTGGGCGGGGAGCGTCACGGCGGGGAGGACGGCGAGGGCGGTGCCGTCGCGGTCGGCGAGGGTCCAGCCGGCGAGGTTGGCGGTACCGGGGCCGGGGTTGTACAGCTCGACCCATTGGGCCTTGTAGGGCAGGAGTTCCGCGCCGGTGTAACCGGGAAAGAGGAGGATTTCGTTGAGTTTGACCGCCGCGGGCGTCGGGGCGGCGGCGGCCAGGGCGGCGGCGAGGCCGCAGAGGGCGGCGAGGAGCGAGGGGCCGCGGGCGGGGGAAAACGGGGTGGTTTCAGGGGGAGGCGTGGACATGCGATTCTCCTTTTCGTGCAGAAGACGTGGCCGCGGCGGGGCCGTTTTCGATCCACCGTGGAGGGGGCGGTCATGGCGCTTCGTTGAAGGCCGAAGGGCGCAATGAGAGCGGTTTGCGCTGACCGAACCGCGGGTGGAATCCGCCGCTATTTCCCGAACACCATTACCAGCTTATCACGGCGGGGGTGGCGAATCAAGGTTTTGGGGCGTTTTCGGGCGGATGATGCGGAGCGGACACGCCGCCGACGGTGCGGTTCGAGCGGTCTTCCGCGTGAAGCAGGGAGGGGTTTGGGGGGGTGCCGGTGGGTCGCACCGCGGTTTCCACGGAGGGGTTGGCGCGGTATATTGCGGTCGAAAACCACGATTCGCCGTGCTGCGGCTGGAACTCGCTTTCCGGGCGGGTCGCGGCGGGGTTGTTTCGCCGCCGCAGCATCCTGGAGGTCCAACATGTCCACTGAGATCCTGTATGAGCAGGCCGGTCCGGTCGGCCGGATCACGTTCAGTTCGCCGACCGGCGTCAACATCCTGTCCACGAAGGTGCTGACCAGCCTGGAGGCCCGGCTCAATGAGATCGCCCAGCACACGGAGGTGCGGGTGCTGATCCTGACGGGGGCGGGGAAGACGTTTCTGGCGGGGGCGGACATCGCGGAGATGTCGTCTTCGGCCCTGGAGGAGGGGCAGTCGTTCAGCCAGCGGGGGCAGGCGGCGTTGAACAAGCTGGCCAGCTACTATCATGCGGTGACGATCGCGGCGATCAACGGGGCGGCGTTGGGGGGCGGGTGCGAGCTGGCCCTGGCGTGCGACCTGCGGGTGATGGCGAAGGAGGCCAAGATCGGCCTGCCGGAGGTGCGGCTGGGGCTGATTCCCGGCTGGGGCGGCACGCAGCGGGCGTTGCACCTGCTGGGTCCGGCGCGGGCCCGTCGGCTGGTGTTCAGCGGGGAGCCGCTGACGGGCGAGCTGGCGGCGGAGATCGGTCTGGTGAACGAGTGCGTGCCGGCCGCGGAGCTGATGAAGACGGCGGAGTCGCTGGCGGCGTCGATCCTGGCCTCGGGGGCGACGGCGGTGCGTTTTGCGAAGCGGGCGATCTGCACGGCGGAAGCGGCGTGGCTGGAGGACGGGCTGTTCGCGGAGGCGGAGGCTTTTGGGGAGGTCTTTCGGGGCGGGGAGGCCCGCGAAGGGTTGAAGGCGTTTCTGGAGAAGCGGAAGCCGAACTGGCCGAAGTAAAGGACCCGCGGGCGGGCGACTCCGAGGGGGGTGCCCGCAGAGGATGGACGCGTCATGTTCAACAAAGACAGTTCCGGCAGGTGCGGCGGCGGCGACGATCTGCCCGGGCCGGCGGTTTCGTGTGTGCCGCGGGCCTGTCGTCCGGCTCCGGTCGGCGGGGGGGCATCGCCCGGACCGATTCAGGGCGGGCGGATCGGCCCGCACACGACGATTTCGGGTCGGCCGGTGAAGCCGGTATATGGTCCGGAGGACCTGGCGGGATTCGACCCGGCGGTGGAGCTGGGCTTGCCGGGGGAGTACCCGTTCACGCGCGGCGTCCACAAGGACATGTACCGAGGTCGGTTGTGGACGATGCGGCAGTTCGCCGGGTTCGGTTCGGCGCGGCAGACGAACGAGCGGTTCAAGTTTCTGTTGTCGCGGGGCCAGACCGGTCTGAGCACGGCGTTTGACCTGCCGACGCTGATGGGGCGGGACTGCGACGACCCGATGTCGTGCGGCGAGGTGGGTCGTTGCGGGGTGGCGGTGTCGTCGCTGGCGGATTACGAGACGCTGTTCGAGGGGATCCGGCTGAGCGACGTGAGCGTGTCGATGACGATCAATGCGCCGGCGGCGATTCTGCTGGCGTTCTACATTGCCACGGCGGACAAGACGGGGGTTTCGCGGAAGGACCTGCGGGGGACGTGCCAGAACGACATTTTCAAGGAGTTCCACGCCCAGAACGAGGTGGTGTTTCCGCCGGCGGAGAGTCTGCGGCTGGTGGTGGACACGATCGAGTTCTGCGCGGCGGAGCTGCCGCAGTACAACCCGGTGAGCATCAGCGGCTACCACATTCGGGAGGCCGGGTCGACGGCGGGCCAGGAGCTGGCGTTCACGCTGGGCGACGGGCTGTACTACACGCAGGCGTGCGTGGAGCGGGGGCTGGCGGTGGACTCGTTCGCTCCGCGGCTGTCGTTCTTCTTCAACGCGCACAACGACTTTTTCGAGGAGATCGCCAAGTACCGGGCGGCGCGGCGGTTGTGGGCGCGGTACATGAAGGAGCGGTTCGGGGCCAAGAGCGAGCGGTCGATGTGGCTGCGGTTCCACACGCAGACGGCGGGTTGCAGCCTGTACGCGCGGCAGCCGTATGTGAACCTGATGCGGGTGGCGTACCAGGCGATGGCGGCGGTGCTGGGCGGGTGTCAGTCGCTGCACACCAACAGCATGGACGAGACGATCTGCCTGCCGACGGAGCAGGCGGTGACGCTGGCGTTGCGGACGCAGCAGGTGCTGGCCTACGAGACGGGGGTGACGAACACGGCGGATCCGCTGGGGGGCAGTTACTTCGTGGAATCGCTGACCAGCCAGCTCGAGGCCGAGGCGCGGGAGTACATCCAGCGGATCGACGACATGGGCGGCATGATCGCGGCGATCGAGAGCGGCTACATCCGCAAGGAGATCGCGGAGGCGGCGTATCGGTACAGCTCGGCGGTGGAGCGGGGCGACAAGATCCTGGTGGGCGTGAACAAGTACGTGCAGGAGGAGGAGGAGCCGATCGAGCTGCTGAAGATCGGCCAGGACGTGGAGGAGGAGGTGAAGGCGGGCCATCGGGCGACGAAGGAGCGCCGGGACGCCGGTGCGGTGCGGGCGGCGTTGCGGCGGATCACCGCGGACGCCGCGGCGAAGCGGAACGTGATGCCGGCCCTGATCGAGGGGGCCAAGACCTACGCCACCGTGGGGGAGATGATGGGGGCGTTGGAGGAGGCGTTGGGTCGGTTCGATCCGGGGCAGATGCAGTAGGGGCGATCGGCGGCGTTTCGTCGGACGACATTCATGGCTGACGCATTCCCCAGGGGGGATTCCACCGGCGGCGACGCGCATCTGCTCAGGTCCTTGCGTCACCGCAATTACCGACTGTTCTTCGCGGGGCAGGGGGTTTCGCTGGTCGGCACGTGGATGCAGCGGATCGCGCTGAGCTGGCTGGTGTGGCGGCTGACGGGATCGGCGGTGCTGCTGGGGGTGGTGGGTTTCGCCGGGCAGATTCCCGCGTTGGTGCTGTCGCCGCTGGCGGGGGTCCTGGCGGACCGGGTGAACCTGCGGCGCCTGGTGGTGGCGATGCAGGCCCTGGCGCTGGTGCAGGCGGCGATGCTGGCCGCGCTGACGCTGGCGGGCGTGGTCGCGCCGTGGCACATCGTGGCCCTGAGCGTGTTCATGGGGCTGATCAATGCGTTCGACATGCCGGCTCGCCACGCGTTTCTGGTGCAGATGGTGGAGCGACCGGCGGACCTGGGGAACGCGGTGGCGTTGAACTCGTTTCTGGTGAACGGGGCGCGGCTGGTGGGTCCGTCGCTGGCGGGGGTGGTGATCGCGGCGGTGGGGGAAGGGGTTTGTTTTCTGTTGAACGCGGCCAGCTACGTGGCGGTGATCGCGGCGTTGCTGGCGATGCGGGTGCGGCCGGCGCCGCGGGCCGCGGACGGGGTGGCGGTGCTGCGGAGGTTGCGGGAGGGATTCGCCTACGCATTTGGTTTCGCGCCGATCCGGGCGGTGTTGCTGCTGCTGGCGTTGAGCAGCGTGATGGGCATGTGCTATGTGACGGTGATGCCGATCTTCGTGGAGGAGGTGTTGGCGGGCGGGCCGCACGAGCTGGGTTTCCTGCTGGGGGCGGCCGGTCTGGGCGCGTTGGCGGGGGCGGTGTATCTGGCCGGTCGGCAGAGCGTGGTGGGGCTGGGCGGGGTGATCGCGGCGGGCGGCGGGCTGTTCGGGCTGGCGTTGGCGGCGTTTTCGTATTCGCGGAGCTACGGGTGGTGCCTGGCGCTGATGGCGGCGACGGGGCTGGGCATGATGTTGCAGATGGCCTCCACGAACACGCTGTTGCAAACCATCGTGGATGATGACAAGCGGGGCCGGGTGATGAGCTTCTACACGATGGCGTTCTTCGGCATGACGCCGTTCGGGAGCCTGCTGGCGGGATGGCTGGCGCACGCGTTCGGCGCGCCGCGGGCGTTGTGGATCGGCGGGGCGTGCATCACCGTGGGAGCGGCGGCGTTCGCCTGCCGCCTGCCGGCGTTGCGGCGCGAGGCGCTGCCGCTGTACAGGCGGAAAGGGCTGGTGCCGGCGGGGGCGGAGCCGGAGGGGTAGCCGTGGCGGGGCGGGCGGCGAAGGGGCGCGGCGGCCTAGACCGAGCGGCGGTGCAGCAGGACGAGGAAGATGGGGACGCCGACGACGGCGGTGACCACGCCGATGGGCAGGGTGGCGCTGCCCAGGTCTTTTCCGGAGAGCATGCCGGCCCAGCCCATGGCCAACTGGGAGATCCAGTCGCACGCGGCCAGGAACGCGCCGCCCAGCAGGGCGGAGGCGGGCAGGAGCAGCCGCGCATCGCGGCCCACGAGGAGGGCGGTGATGTGCGGCACGACCAGGCCCACGAAGCCGATGGGGCCGCAGAGGGAGACGACGGCGGCCGTGGCGACGGAAGCGGCGAGGATGCAGAGCAGTTGGAGGTGGGCGACGCGGACGCCGCGGGCCCGGGCCAGTTCGTCGCCGAGGAGGTATTGGTTCAAGGCCCGGGCGGATCCCAATAGCACGGCCCAGGCGGGCAGAAGCAGCGGCAGGATCGAGGCGGCGCGGAGATGGCCGATGGTGTCGAGGGAACCCATCATCCAGCGGACGATGGCGAAGGTCTCGCGGACGCCGGAGAGGTAGGTGACCAGCATCATCATGGCGGAGCAGAACAGGCCGAGGGTGACGCCGGCCAGCAGCAGTTCGTTGGTGGACAGCCGCCGCGTGCCGCGGGTGAACAGAAGGATCACGCCGATGACGGCCAAGGCCCCGGCGAAGGCGGCGAGGGTGACGCCGGACAGGCCGGCGGCGACGAAGCCGAGGCCGAGTTTCAGGGCGAGCAGGGCGCCGAGGGAGCCGCCGGAGGCGAGGCCGAGGGTGTAGGGGGTGGCGAGGGGGTTGCGAAAGAGGATCTGGAAGACGGCGCCGCAGAGGGCCAGGGTGATGCCGGCTTCGTGGGCCAGCAGGGTTCGGGGCAGCCGGTGCTGGAAGGCGATCCAGTACTCGATGGAGTGGTGGTCGGCGTGCCACCAGGCGCGCCAGGCCGCGGCCAGCCCGACCTGTCCGGACTCAGTGCCGATGCCGGGGCTGAGCAAGACGGTGGCCGCCGCGAAGGCGGCGCAGGCGGTCAGCCAGCCGAGGTAGCGGGATCGCGTGAGCGGTTTCACGGCGGGACCTCCTTCGGTGGCGGAGGGGCGTCCGCGGCGGCGTTGGGGACGGTGGCGGGCCGGGGGGCGGTCGGGACGATCCAGCGGGTCGGAGTGGATTCGTGGGCGAGGGCCACGAGGTCCACCTGGTAGACCGGGGCGAGCACGTCGGGGCGGATCACGTCGGCGGCGGGGCCGCAGGCGACGGGGCGGCCGTCGTGGAGGAGGAGGACTTTGCCGCAGTAGCGGGCGGCCAGGTTGAGGTCGTGCGTGACGACGACGGCGGCGAGCTGCTGCTGGTGGATGAGGGTCCGCACCAGGTCGAGGATGCGGATCTGGTGGTGCAGGTCGAGGGCGGCGGTCGGCTCGTCGAGGAGCAGGAGGCGGGGCCGCTGGGCCAGGGCGGCGGCGAGGTGGGCGCGTTGGGCCTCGCCGCCGGAGAGGGTGGAGAGGGGGCGGTCGGCGAGGGCGGACAGGCCGGTGAGGGCCAGGGCCTCGTCGGCGACGGCGGCGTCCGCGGCGCTATCGAACAACCCGAACCGGCGGTGGGGGTAGCGACCCATGAGGACGATCTCGCGGGCGGTCAAGGCCAGATCGTGGGGCGTTTGCTGCGGCAGGAGGGCGATGCGTTGGGCGCGGCGGCGCGGGGGTACGCGGTCGAGCGGCGAGCCTTCCAGGAGCAGTTGCCCGGAAGGCGGGGTCAGGAGGCCGGCCAGGAGCCGCAGGAGGGTGCTCTTGCCCGCACCGTTGGGGCCGAGGACGCCCCAGCACTCTCCGGGGGCGACGGTCAGGCTGACCGGACCGAGGAAATCGGGGCGGGCGGGGAAGCCGTAGGTGGCGGCGGCGACCTGGAGGATCGGGGGCGGTTCAGTCAAGCTCCACCTCCGGGTGCAGCCAGCGGGCGACCTGGGCGATGATCTCCACGACTCGCGGGGAGGGGATCAGGGCGTGGTCGTCGGTCAGGAGGAGGATGCGTCCGGTGCGGACGGCGGGGACGGGGCCGAGTTGTGCCCAGAGACGTCGAGCGGCTTCTGTCAGCGGTGGGCCCGGCTCGGCTTCGGGCATGGCCTCGATGATGGCGTCCGGGGCGGCGGCGACGATGGCCTCGAGGCTGACCTGGGGGTAGTCCATGGCCAGGTGGGCGAAGACGTTTTCTCCGCCGGCCCGGGTGATGATTTCGTGGACGAAGGTACCGCTTCCGGCGGTGAGGATGTCGGCGAGGGAGTCGGGCTTGCGGGCGATGGTGATCAAGACGCGAGGCCGCGGCCGTCCCGAGACGGCGGCGGCGATGCGGTCCAGCCGGTCGTTCATATGTTGTTGAAGGCGACGGGCGGCGGCGGGGCAGTCGAGCATCTCGCCCAGGGCGGCGATGGTGTCGAGGATGTCGGCCAGGCGTTCGGTGGGGTCCAGATAGACGGCGATGCGTTTGTCGGCGCAGAGCCGCTCCAGCGTTTCATTGCGACCGCGGAGGATGAGCAGGTCCGGCTGGAGTCGGACGATGGCCTCCAGGTCGGGGTCGAATAATCCGCCGACGCGGGGGAGCGGGTCCAGCTCGCGGGGGCCGGCGCAGAACTTGTCCACGGCGACGATTCGGCGGGCTTCACCGAGGGCGACGATGATCTCGGCGGCGTTCGGGGCGATGGTGATGATCCGTCGCGGGGTCGCGGGCCGGGTGGCGGCGGGCGGCGGCTCGCGGCAGCCGGCGACGGGCAGCAGCAGCGGCAGGGCGGTCAAGGGGAACCAGACGCTCCGGCTCATTTCGAGGGTCTCCAGCCGCGAACGGTCGCACCCGATCGGTACCGGACGGTTGACACGACCGGTCATAGGATAGCGACCGCGGGGCAAATGCAAGGGAGGCAAGGTGGCGTGGCGGTCGGGCGTGGCCGGGCGCGGAGGGTCATAGCGCGCGGAGCCGCCAGAGCACTTCCCGGTTGCCGCCGCGGCCGCGGATCGGGCTTTCCGTTTCGGCAAGGAGTTGCAGGCCGAGTCGGGGGAGGAGGTTGCGGACGGTCTGGAGCGTGTTTTCCAGTTGTTCGTCGGGGAGGACGCCTCCACGGAGCAGTTCGGGGGCCGCTTCGTAGTGGGGTTTGACGAGGGAGACGATCTCGCCGCCGGGCCGCAGCAGGCGTCTGGCGGCGGGCAGGATTTGGCTCTGCCGGGTCCAGCCGGTGTCGATGGTCACGAGGTCCACCGGCTCGGGCAGGAGGACGAGCCGGGCGTCGGTTCGTTCCATGACCAGCACGCGGGCGTCGGTGCGGAGGCGGTAGGCGAGCACGCCGTAGCCGCGTTCGACGGCGTAGACGCGGGTAGCGCCATGGCGGAGGAGGCAGTCGACGAATCCGCCGGTACTGCTGCCGAGGTCGGCGCAGAGCAGACCGTTGACGGGGAGGCTGAAAGCCCGCAGGGCGTGGGCCAGTTTGGCCCCCGCTCGAGAGACGTAGGTGGAGGGATCGGGAGGCTGCTCGGCGGACATGGGACACCGGTTGGGGCGCGGCGACCGCCCTGCCCGCGGGGATCGAGACGATTATCCCGCTCGTGGCGGCCGGGACGAGCGGCCGTCGCCGTGGGGCGGGGGGTTGCGGCGTCCGGGCTGACGGGGGTCGATCAGACCCAGCCGCGGTCCTTGCAGGCCTGGGCGACGCGGGCGACGGCGATGACGTAGGCGGCGTCGCGCATGTAGAGTTTGCGTTTGCGGGCCATCTCGCTGACGTCGATGAAGGCGGAGGTCATCATGACGTCGAGCTTGCCGAGGACCTCATCCTTGGCCCAGAAGTAGTTCATGTTGCTCTGGACCTGTTCGAGGTAGCTGCAGGTGACGCCGCCGGCGTTGGCCAGGAAGTCGGGGATCACGAAGATGCCGCGTTCCTGGATGACGTGGTCCGCTTCGGGGGTGGTCGGCCCGTTGGCCCCTTCGGCGATGAGTTTGACTCGTTTGGAGATCTTGGCGGCGTTGTCTCCGGTGATGCTGTGCTCCAGGGCGGCGGGGATGAGGAGATCCACGTCTTGCTCGATCCAGGCTTCGCCGGGAAGTTGCTCGTAGCCGAGGGCTGCGGCCTTCTTTTTGTCGATGGTGCCGAAGCGGTCGGCGATCTTGCGGAGGGCGGCCAGGTCGATGCCTTCTTTCTTTCGGAAGGTGTAGGCGGTCTGGTCGCCTTCATCCCAGCAGGAGACGGCGATGACCTTGCCGCCGATCTGCTGGTACAGCTCGATGGCGTATTGGGCGACATTGCCGAAGCCCTGGACGGAGGCGATGGTGTCCTGGGGCTTGATGCCCAGCTCTTTCATGGCTTCGCGGATGGTGAAGACGACGCCGTAGCCGGTGGCTTCGGTGCGGCCGAGGGATCCGCCCATGCCGACGGGCTTGCCGGTGATGAAGCCGGGGTATTTGCCGCCGTGGAGGTGTTCGAATTCGTCGAGCATCCAGAGCATGTGCTGGGCGTTGGTCATGACGTCCGGGGCGGGGACGTCGGTGACGGGTCCGACGTTTCGGGCGACGGCGCGGACCCATGCTCGACAAAGGGCCTCTTGTTCTCTCATGCTCAGCCCGTGGGGGGAGCAGATGACGCCGCCTTTGGCCCCGCCGAGGGGGATGTTGACGACGGCGCATTTCCAGGTCATCCACATGGCGAGGGCCCGGACGGTGTCGACGGTTTCCTGGGGGTGGAAGCGGATTCCGCCTTTGCAGGGACCGCGGGCGTCGTTGTGTTGGATGCGGAAGCCGCGGAAGACCTTGGTGGAGCCGTCGTCCATGCGGATGGGCAGGCTGAAGTGGTATTCGCGCATGGGTTGGCGGAGGAGGTCGCGGACGGCCTGGTCGAGGCCGAGGAGATCGGCGGCCTTGTCGAACTGGGCCTGGGCCATGGTGAAGGGGTTGAAGGGCTTGGCAGTCTTGGCGTCCATGTGGGGGAACCTCGTGGATTTACGGGCAGGGTCCGCGGAAAACCGCGGACAGGCCGGCCTTTCCGCACATGCGGCAAGGGGGAGAGGGAGGTTATGCAATAGTCGTGCCGGAGGGAAGGGCTTGGGCGGGGATGGTAGGCGGGGGCCGATAACGTTAACCAGGGGGAGGGATGGATTCC
Organism: uncultured Planctomycetaceae bacterium; assembly: GCA_964572385.1. Taxonomy (GTDB): domain Bacteria; phylum Planctomycetota; class Phycisphaerae; order UBA1845; family UTPLA1; genus CAZNFM01. The sequence goes on from CAZNFM010000020.1 coordinate 42,356, forward strand.
GGGGAGGGTCCGGGTTGGCGGGCGGTTCCTGGGCGGGCGGGGCACGATGGGGCACGGGGGCGGCCGTGGGCGTCTTTCTTGACGCCGGCGGTGGAGCGGGGTAATCTGAGCGGTCTTGGCGTAATCCCGGCAACAACAGGGAGAAACAACCATTTTGTGGAGATGGAGGTGACGTTTGGCATCCCCTTTGGTCCGTGAGTTGATCGACTGCGGCGTGCATTTCGGGCACCGCGCCAGCCGGTGGAACCCGAAGATGCAGCCGTACATCCTCAACAAGCGGAATGGCATTCATGTCTTTGACATCCGCGAGACGGTCAAAGGCCTGCTTCGAGCGAAGAAGTTCCTCACGGCGGTGGTGGCCCAGGGACACGACGTGTTGATCGTGGGCACCAAGCGTCAGGCGCGGGACATCGTGGCAAAGCAGGCTCTGCGCGTAGGCATGCACTACGTCAGTGAGCGGTGGCTCGGCGGAACCCTGACCAATTTCAAGACGATTCGCTCTCGACTGGCGCGGCTGGAGGAGCTGGAGAAGCTCCACGAGACGGGCGAGATCGCGGCGTACAGCAAGAAGATGAAGTCGATCATCGACCGGGAGCTGAACAAGATCAAGCGCAACCTGGACGGCATTCGGCGGATGACGCGTTTGCCGGGCGCGCTGGTCATCGTCGATGTTCACCGCGAGCACATCGCCGTGCGGGAGGCCCGCAAGCTGGGCATACCGACGGTGGCCGTGGTGGATACGGACAGCGACCCGGACGGGGTGGACATCGTGATCCCGGGCAACGACGACGCGATGCGGGCCATCGAGCTGGTGATCACGCAGTTGGCCGACGCGATCGAGGAAGGCAAGCGTGGTCGCGCGGCCGTGGAGGCGGCGGCGGGCGCGGCGGAGGGAGGCCCGGTGCGGCCTCGCCGCCAGCAGCGGCTGACCACCACGCAACTGGCCGAGCAGCAGGCCGGCGAGGCCGAGGCGGTCGAGGCCGCCTCGGTGGCGGCGGACTCCGCGGCGGCCCCGGCTCCGGCGCCGGAGGCGACGGCCTGAGTCCGTGGCGGCGTGCGTCATTCAGCGATCCAGGCCGCGGCGGCCCGGTTGCGGCCGGCGGCTGATTCGGCGATTGGTTGACGGAACCCAGTGGAGACCGCGGCCAGGATCCGGCCGACCGGCCCAGGGACTGAATCCGGACGGCGGTGAACGAAGGATCCGCACCGCCAGGAGATGGAAACCAACATGGCGGAGATCACTGCCCAGCAAGTGCAGGCCCTGCGGGCGAAGACCGACATCCCGATGATGGACTGCAAGAAGGCCCTGGTGGAGGCGGGCGGAGACGAGACCAAGGCCATTGAGATTCTGCGGAAGCGGTTCGCGGACAAGATGACCGACCGGGCGGACAAGGAAGCGGCCAACGGCCGGATCGGCGTGTACGCCGACGGGCGGTCGGGGGCGTTGGTCGAGGTGCGGTGCGAGACGGATTTCGTGGCCAACAACGAGCATTTCACGGCGTTGGCGAACGAGCTGGCGGCGCACGTGGCGGCGAGCGGGGTGACCGAGGTGGAGGCCCTGAAGGCGTCGCGTCTGCCGAACGGCCGGACCGCGCAGGACCTGGTGGTGGATGCCTTCGGCAAGCTGAAGGAGAACATGAACATCAACCGGGCGAGCCGTCTGACCGGGGCCTGCGCCAGTTATGTCCACCACAACGGCAAGGTCGGCGTGGTGATCGCCTGCGACCGGGATCCGGGCGAGGCCGGGCGCAACATCTGCATGCATATCGCCTCCACCGGCCTGATTCTGGGTTTGCGGCGCGAGGACGTGGATCCGGCGCTGGTGCGGGAGGCGCGGGAGCGGGCGGCGGAGGAGGCCAAGGGAAAGCCGCCGCAGATCGTCGAGAAGATCGTGAACGGCAAGATGGAGAAGTGGTATCAGGAGCGGGTGTTGCCGGAGCAGCCGTTCGTGATGGACGACAAGAAGTCCGTGGGCGAGTATGCCCGGGAGCATGGTTTCACGATCCAGGCGTACCTCAAGTATGAAGTCGGGGGACTGAAGTAGCCTCCGCAAGGCCGCGCGGGTCGCGGCCTTTTTCATGCGCCGGCGGAGCGGATCCGCGGCGGGACTGGAAAGGCGAACCCCTCTCATGGCCAGGAAGAAGACGGCGGCGGGAGCGGCGGACCGTAGCGGCCGGCGCTATCAGCGGGTGGTGTTGAAGATTTCCGGGGAGGGGCTGGGCCCGCGGGGGAGTCTGGGGATCGACGGCGAGGCGGTGCAGACCATCGCGGAGGAGATCGTGTCGGTCACCGGGTTGGGGGTGCAGGTGGCGGTGGTGGTGGGCGGGGGCAACTTCGTGCGCGGGGCGGCGCTGGCGGCGAAGGCCAACGTGCAGGAGGCCACGGCCCATTACATGGGGATGCTGGCCACGGTGATCAACGCGTTGTGCCTGCAAGACACGCTGGAGTCGCTGGGGCAGCCGACGCGGGTGCAGTCGAGCATCGCCATCAGCAGCGTGTGCGAGAGCTTCATTCGCCGCCGGTGCATTCGGCATATGGAGAAGGGCCGGGTGGTGATTCTGGCGGCGGGGACGGGCCGGCCGTTCGTCACCACGGACACGGCGGCGGCGCTGGTGGCCGTGGAGATCAAGGCCGAGGCGGTGTTCAAGGCCACGAACGTGGACGGCGTGTACACGGCGGACCCGCGCAAGGTGCGGGACGCGGCCTTTCTGCGGCGGGTGAGCTACAACGAGGTGATCGACCGGCGGCTGAAGGTGATGGACGTGTCGGCGATCGACCTCTGCCAGCAGTATCACATTCCGATCGGCGTGTTCAGCCTGGCCACGCGCGGCAACATGCGGAAGGCGGTCGCCGGTCGGCCCATCGGCACCTGGATCGGCGACTGAGCGGCCGGAGCGACCGCCCGAGCCGCAGGCGATGCGGGCCGGGCCTTTCGCGCCGGCGGCGTGCGGGCGCGGCCGGCCGCGCGGGCCCGCTCGTTCCCCCCTATGCCCGGAGGTTTGTTCACGGAGGCTGGTGGTCGGCGGTTCGGGGGCTTGCCAGCCGCGGGGGTTCGGTATGCAATAGCTTGGGGGGGTGATTGGGTGCCGGCGGCCGGCGGGGACGCGGCGGCGGCCGGAAGGAGAACGGTCTTGGACGCCAAGCAGTTGGAGCAGCGGATACTGGACAAGAAGGCCCTGGTGGGCGTGATCGGGATGGGCTATGTCGGCCTGCCGCTGGTGCGGACGTTTTGCGGCGCGGGCTTCCACTGTCTGGGTTTCGACATCGACGCCCAGAAGGTGCGGCAACTCAACGCCGGGCAGAGCTACATCAAGCATCTGCCCAGTTCGATGATTCGGGGCCTGGTCGCGGCGAAGCGGTTCCGGGCCACGCACAACCCTCGGGACCTGTCCAAGCCGGACGCGTTGCTGATCTGCGTGCCGACGCCGCTGAACAAGACGCGGGACCCGGACATGAGCTACATCGAGTCGACCGGGCACACCATCGCGCAGGTGTTGCGGCCGGGTCAGCTCGTGGTGTTGGAGTCGACGACGTATCCGGGGACGACGCGGGACCTGTTGCGGCCGATTCTGGAGAAGGGCAGCGGGCTGACGGCGGAGAAGGATTTTTACCTGGCGTTCAGCCCGGAGCGGGAGGATCCGGGGCGGGTGGATTACACAACGGAGACGATCCCGAAGGTGGTCGGCGGGCTGGGGGCGACGAGCCGGCGGCTGGCGACGGCGTTATACGGCCAGGCGATCAGCAAGGTGGTGCCGGTGTCGAGCTGCGAGGTGGCGGAGTCGTGCAAGATCCTGGAGAACGTTTACCGTTGCGTGAACATCGCCCTGGTGAACGAGCTGAAGATGCTGTTCGACAAGATGGGCATCGACGTGTGGGAGGTGATCGAGGGGGCCAAGACCAAGCCGTTCGGCTTTTCGGCGTTTTATCCCGGTCCGGGTCTCGGCGGGCACTGCATTCCGATCGATCCGTTCTACCTGACGTGGAAGGCGCGGGAATTCGGCGAGGCCACGCGGTTCATCGAGCTGGCGGGGGAGATCAACACGGGGATGCCCCAGTACGTGGTGGACAAGGTCATCGGGGCGTTGAACGAGCACCGCAAGGCGTTGCGGGGGTCGCGGGTGCTGGTGCTGGGGCTGGCGTACAAGAAGGACGTGGACGACCACCGCGAGAGTCCCAGCATCGAGTTGATTCATCTGCTGCGGGAGCGGGGGGCGAAGGTGGACTACAACGACCCGTTCATTCCGCGGACGAGCAAGTGCCGGGAGCACGATCTGCGGATGAAGAGCGTGCCGCTGACACCGGCGAACCTGAAGAAGTACGACGTGGTGGTGATCTCGACGGACCACTCGTCGTACGACTACGGGGCGATCGTGAGGCACAGCAAGCTGGTGGTGGACACGCGGAACGCGACGGCGGCGGTGAAGGCCGGCCGCGGGAAGATCGTGAAGGCGTAGTCGCGGGTTCGGTTCGGGCGGGGCGTCGCGGCGCTCAGGGGACGGCCACGATGTAGGCATTCCAGCCGGCGGTGTTCTCGGCGGATTCCTTGCGGCGGTAGCGGCCGTTGCCCAGTCCGGCGCGGGTCATGCCTTCCCAGTAGACCGTGGTGGAGGAGAAGCCGGCCGCGGCGAAGGCGTCGCGGATGCCGCCCAGGGTCCACAGCCGCCAGTCGTAGGTGAAGGCGCGGCGGAGCTGCGTGCCGTCCGGAAAGCGGAAGTGGATGTGGCAGAGGGTGTGGTCGTTGATGGGGTTGTACTCGGCCTGGTCCCAGACGTAGGTGAAGCCGGGGTGGCGGGTTCGCTCCTGCATGACCTGCTGGGCTTCGTAGCCGCCGTAGGCGTCGACGATCATGAGGCCTGGTTGCTCCAGGCAACCGCGGGCCCCGCGAAAGTAGCCGACCAGTTCGTCGAAGGTCTTGAAGAGGTAGTAGCTGAAGTTGAAAGCGCCGATCACCTGCACCGGAGGTCGGCGGACGCGGCGGACGTCGCGTTGGACGAGGTGGACGCGGCGGGCGACGTCGGCGGGCAGGCGGGCCAGGTTGCGGCGGCGGCCCCAGTCGAGGGTGGGGCCGTCGAGATCGATGCCCCAGGCGTGGTTGTTGGGGCGGGTCGAGGCGAATTCGCAGGAGACGAGGGCCGTGCCGCAGAAATCCTCGCGGAGGCGGACGGGGTAGGAACCGTAGCGTTCGCGGTAGGCGCGGTCGACGAAGGCGACCTCCGCGGCGGGCGATTGGACGGCGATCTGGTACAGCTCGTGTTTGTCGGCGGTGCGGGCGGTGTATCTGGGCATGGCGGGGACAGCGACTCCGGGTTCGGCAGGGGGTGTTCTCTCCCTCGGCGGGGGCGACGCCTCTTCGCGGGCGTGCGGGCCGCCGGCGGGCAGGCAGATTTACCGGACGAGCGGGGCGAGGTCAACGACCCGGGGACGGGGATTCAGGTTGTGCAGTTCCAGGCGGCTCCGGCGGCGATGAGGGCTTCGGGTCGGGGGCGGCGGCGGACGGGGGGATAGCGGGATTCGTCGGCGTACCATTGGTCGAGGAGCGCGGCCCAGGCGGCGTCGTCGCGGCAGTGGATGAAGGCGGTTTTCACCTGTTCATGGCAGGGATGCAGTTCAGCGTAGCGGACGCCGAACTTCACGAATCGCCGGAGCGCGTCCGCTTCACCGTACAGTTCGCTCATCAGGGCCAGGTGGCGTTCGAGGGCCTGGCGTTGGGCGGGGATGCCGGGCGGCGGCGGGAGCGGCCGGCCGGCCAGGAGTTCGCGGAGTTCGCGGAAGATGAAGGGGTTGCCGATGGCTCCGCGGGCGAGGGAGCAGCCGTCGACGCCGGTTTCGCGGAGCATGCGGAGGGCGTCTTCGGCGGTGAAGAGGTCGCCGCTGCCGAGGATGACGTGCCGGCCGGCCCGGCGTTTGACGCGGGCGAGGAAGGCCCAGTCGCTGGGGCCGACGTAGCGTTGTCGCACGGTGCGGCCGTGGACGGTGACGGCCGCGACGCCGGCGGCCAGGGCGGCGTCGAAGATCTCGAAGAAACGGCGTTCGCTTTCGGCGGAGTCGTCCATGCCGCGGCGCATCTTGACGGTGACGGGGACGCGGCGGTCGACGGCGGCGACGACCCGGCGGACGATTTCGGCGGCCGCTTCCGGCGTCGAGAGGAGGAAGCCGCCGCGGCAACGGCCGAGCACCTTCCGGACGGGGCAGCCGAAGTTGAGGTCGATGGCGTCGTAGCCGAGGCGGACCAGTTGGTCGGCCGCCTCGGCGAATTGGGCCGGTTCGCTGCCCATGAGTTGTCCGCCGACGGGGTGCTCGTCTGGGGCGATGAGCAGGAGGCGTCGCATGCGGCGTCCGCGGCCGCCGACGAGCCGGTCGAGCACGACTTCGTTGAGGGTGTAGGGACAGCCGTATTCGCGGGCCAGGCGGCGCATGGCGGTATCGCTGTAGCCGGACAGCGCGGCCTGGGCGAAGGGCATGTCGAGGATGATCGGCCCGATGCTCAACATGGTGTCAGCCGGGAGCGGGCGGCGGCGTCCGGAGGCGGCGGCGCGGAGGTGACTGGAGGAAGACCCAAGATGACGGCTCAAGGTTGGGCGGGTTTTGCGGGTTTCCTGGGTTTGGCGGGCGGCTTGCCGCTTTTTCCGCTCTTGCCGGGCTTGTCCGGGGCTGCCGGGTCTTTCTTGGCGCCGCGGCGGCCGTCGCCGCGGGTGGAGGATTTCTTGTTGCCGTCGGCGGGGGGCTTCTTGTCGGCGGACTTGGCCTCGCCGGACTTGCCGCCGGTCGTTCGGGATTCCTGATCGGAGGGGTTCTCGTCGGTCTGGTCGGCTTCGCCGGCGGGCTTTCGAGGCTTGGTGGTAGTCGGCTGGGAGGCGGCCTCCGCCCGGGGTTTGGCATTTTCGGCGGGGACGGTGGCTCCGGTGGCTTCGGCGGCCTTGGCGGCGAACTCGACGATCTCGGCGATGACCTTCCTGGCGTAAGGAGCGGAGAACATCCTGGTGCCGTGGCGTTCGACGCCTCCGGGGTATTGGTGGCCGACGGCCTTCCGGTCGGAGGCGGCGATCAGTTCTTCGACGGCCTGGTATTCGCCTTTGGGGGCGATGAGGAGCACGGCCCGGTCGGCGCAGAACCGGATGTGTTCGAGGGAGTTCATTTCCATGTAGTTGGTGCCGGGGGACAGGCAGATGATAGCCTTCACCACCGGGGTTCGCGGGGCGAAGTTCAGAGCGATGCTGCATCCGATGCTGGCGCCGACCAGCACGCACCGTTGGGCGTCGCAGCCGGGCTGCCGGGCCAGGAAGTTGATGGCGGCGTCGACATCGGCGGCGGCGGCGGCGAAGAGGGCCGGGTCGCGCTGGTCGTATTGCTGTTTGAGGTTCCGCTCGCCCAGCTCGGCGCTGCCGGCGTGCCCGCGGATGTCGTAGGCGAGCACGGCGAAACCGGCCTGGCGGAGTTCGGGGATGAGGGGTTTCCAACTGGAGCGGTCGGCGGGGTACATGTGGATGAGGACGGCGACGGGGGCTTTTTCCTCGGGCTTGATCAGCGGGGGGAAGTAGTCGGCGGCGAGTTTCACGCCGTCGGGGCATTCGAGGGTGACGGTTCGGGGCGTGTAGTCGATGGGTTGGGGTTTGGGCTTGACGGGGCTGAGTCCGGCCGGTTGGGGGCCTTGGCCCTGGGCCTGGGCAAAGGCGGCGAGGAGCAGCACGAGGGCGGCCGTGACGCAGGCCGAGCGTCCGCGTCGTCGCCGTCCGGCGGGGGTGCGTTGGTTCAACATGGTGGTTGCTCCGAGAGAAGTTTTTGAGCGTTGCGGTCGACCGCCGGAGGGGCGGCCGCTTCCCATTCCCGCCGCATTATATCATGGGCGGGGAATTCCACCTGGCTAGTTCGGGCCGGCGGCCCGGTTTTTTGAGACTCGTCGAGTGTTTATTTGCGGGGGGGCGGGTCGGCTTGACCTACGGCGGGGCGGTCGGACAATGGGGTTCAGGGAGCGTGCCGGATGCCGAGAGCAGCAGCGATGCGGGCGGCGTGGGTCGCCATCGGGGGCAATTGCCTGCTGCTTGCGCTGAAGGCGACGGCGACCAGTCTTTCCGACAGCCTGACCATTTTTTCCGAGACGTTGAACTCGCTGGCCGACTGCCTGGCGGCGATCGTGATCGTGGTGTTCGTGCGGTGGGCGTGGATGAGCCCCGATCCGGGGCATCCGTTCGGTCATCGGCGGGCGGAGCCGATCGCGGGGCTGGTGGTGGCGATTTTCACGGGGATACTGGGGTTCGAGGTCTGCCGTCAGAACGTGATTCGGATATGGGAGGGGAAGTTAAGCGAGGCGATCGGCTGGTATCCGATGGCGGCGTTGGCGGTGACGGCGGCGGTCAAGAGCGGGCTGGCGGTTTACTTCGCGCGGCGGGGTCGGCGGCTGGACAGCCCGGCCTTGCGGGCGTTGTCGGTGGATTGCCGGAACGACGTGCTGGTGGCGGTTCAGGGGCTGATCGGCGTGGCGGTGGCGGTCTACCACTTGCAGATTCTGGACAATATTTCCGCCTTCGTCGTGGGCGCGTATATACTATATAGCGGCCACCGCATCGGCATGGAGAACATCGACTATCTGATGGGCCGGGCGCCCGATGCCGAGATGCTGCGGACCATTCACGCGGCGGCCCAGCGTGCTCCGGGCGTGCAGTTCGTCGACAATATCAAGGCGCACTACGTCGGCACCTTCATTCATGTCGAGTTGACGGCGCACGTGGACGGCGAGTTGTCCACGACGCGGTCGCACCAGGTGGCGGAGGCGGTGCGCGAGTCCGTGGAGCAGATCGACGCGGTGAACCGCGCCTTCGTGCATATCGAACCGATGGCGATGCCTTTCCCCGCGACGGGAAAATAGGGGCCGCGGCGCGGGTGGGAGTTGCCCGATAAAAGCGGTTTCCGTCGGCGGCCGTTCGGGGCGGGGCGGGTGTCGGCGGTGGTGGTCGTCGTTGGGTGTAAACCCGGGCGGGTCGCGGGCCGACGAAGTCCGTCGATAGGGTTGGGAATCATCTTGAGCCAGACGGGGACGCACATGGACGCCCGACAGAACCAGTGGGAACGGCGAGAGGCCGACCGGCGGCGGGAGCGGCGTTATGAGGTGGCGGGGCGGATGTGGTGGACGCGCGGGGACACGGAGGAGCGGTACGCGGGCTGGTTGAGCGACGCTTCGGCGGGGAGTGTTTCGTTTATCACTTCGGCGGAGGCCCGGCCGCGGTTCGGGGAGGAGGTGGAGTTGAGCACGGGCGTGGCGGGGGCTCCACCGCGGGGGCGGGTGGAGCGGGTGTCGGCGTACGACGAGCATCTCTGTCTGGTGGCTTGCCGGCGGATCCACTGAGCCTTTCGAGGGGGGGCTTGCAATCGCGCGGGGGCGATCTATGCTGCGCCGCGGCGATGAGGCTTGGGGTCCGGCCGAGCTTGACTGCCGGAGCGGCGCGGCCCCGGCCGGACCGTCGCGGCATGTCGATGGGCTTTCTGGCAGAAAAGGAACCAAGTCATGGGTTGCGGGAAGGTTCTACTGGGGCTGGGGGTGACGTGTCTCTGTGTGTCCGGGTCGACCTGCTGGCCGACGTTGCAGCACCTTGAGGTCATCGTGGACAATCAGGATGCCGGGTTCGCAATCGTGAGCGGCACATGGGGCACGGCGGACACCTCTGACGGCAACGGATGCTACGGGCCGGACTTTCGCTATCACCTGGCCGACCGCAGTTCCGTCGGCGTGGCGTCGTTCACGCCGGTGATTCCGCAGACCGGCTCGTACGCGGTTTATATCTACTGGTCGGCGGACCCCAACCGCACGACGAGCCAGCCGGTGATCGTCAACCACGCGGACGGCGTGGCGAACTACACGGTGAACCTCCAGCAGCACGGGAACCAGTGGTATCTGCTGGGTTCGCACACGTTCAACGCGGGCGTGGGGGCGGCGATCCTGTTCACCACGGACACTGACGCCGGCTACTGCAACGCGGACGCGGTGCGGCTCGTGTCGAACTTCTGAGATCGGCCCTCGGCGCGAGGGCGTCGTCGGGCCGGCGGCCGCGGCGCAAGATTCGCCTCGGCTCCGGCAGGGATTGCCGGGGCCGGGGGCGATGCGGCCCGCATTCTTCATTTCCCAGCTTGGGCGCGGCTGAAGCGGCGCGAGCGGCGGGCAGGTTCTGCGCGCGGGATTTTACCCGATTGGCGCGAGGCCGCGGGCCGTCGCCGGCTGCGCCGTAGCCCCCTTCTTTGGCGGTCGCAATCGCTGGCTATCGGCGGCGGATCATGCCGATTCGAAGGTATGAACCCGCGATATTTCAATCGGCACCGCCGGATCGGGGCCCTTGCGCTGTCGGCCGGCCTGTTGGTGAGTTTCGTGCCCGCTCCCGCCGCATTGATCGGGGTGCTTTCCGATGGGCGGCAGGCGGAGTACCTGAGCCTGTTGGGGGCCAGTTCCGCGCAGGCCCGGCTGGCCCTGGCCCAGGACGGGCACGAGTTGATCACGATCGGCTCGCTGGCCATGCCGGTGCTGAATACGGTGGAGGTGTTGTGGCTTCCGCTGCTGGACGTGGGGCGGACCTACACGGCGCAGGAGCGGGCCAACGTCGTGCAGTTCGCGGTGTCGGGCGGACGGGTGGTGTGGATCGGCGACGCGGACGTGTACAACGCGGGGGACAACTCGCTGCTTTCCGCCTTTGGGATGGGCAAGCTGTCGGGGAATCTGAACGCCGCGTTGGCTCCCGACCCGTCGGCGGCGTGGCACCCGGTCCTGAGCGGTCCGCACGGGAGCGTGCAGCAGGTGGCGGCCAACACCGGCTACGGGTTGTTCATCGCGGCGGCCGGAGTGGTCGGCGTCTTCACCGGGCAGAACACGCAGGAGCCTCCGCAGGCGGGGATTCTGGCGGGTTTTCTTTCGCCGGAGAGCGGTTTTGCGGGGTCCGGCCGGGTGGTGTTCCTGTGCGAGTCGTCCCTGTTCGGGCAGTACCTGGACCTGGGCGGGGATCATCGGGCGTTGCTGCGGAATCTGGTGAAGTGGGCCGCGGCGGCGCCGGGCTACACGCCGCGGGGGTTGCTGTCGGACACCGGCAGCCTGGCCGGCGGTGGGGCCGCGTGTTCCGGCGTTCGGCTGATTTTTGACGAGGTCATCGCGACGGGCGAGACGAGCGTGGCGGCGGCGGGTCACGGGCGGTGCGGGTTCGCGGGCTTGCCGGCGGGAGCGGTCCCGGCGGGGTTCGCCGGATACGCATTGGTGGTGGAGACATCCGCGGTGCCGGCGACGGGTTCGGGGGTGGAGGTGGTGGTGGCGTATCTGGCGTCTCCGCTCGCGGCGTTGGGAGTGGCTGAAGCGGATCTCCGGCTGTGGCGGTATGACTCGTCTGCCGGGCAGTCGGTGGACATCACAACGGCCCTGGACTTGTCCGCGGATACGCTGCGGGGCCGGGCGTCGGGCGTGGGGGTGTTTTTGATCGGCGGGATCGTGCCGGGGCCGGATTGCAATCAGAACGGCATCGCCGACGAGTGCGACGTTGATTCAGCCGACCCGGACGGCAACGGCAGCGTTTCGGCGGATTGCAACGGGAACGGGGTGCCGGACGAGTGTGAGATCGCGGCGGGCAGCACTGCTCCGGGCGGGCCTTTCTTCTGCGTGGCGGATTGTGCGCCGGACTGCAACGGGAACGGCGTGCCGGACGGTTGCGACCTGGCTTCGGGGGCGGCGGACTGCAACGGGAACGGGGTGCCGGATGATTGCGAGGTGGCTTCGGGGGTCGCGGCGGATTGCAATGGTGACGGGATTCCCGATGAGTGTCAGCTTGCCGGGCAGGATTGCAACGGGAACGGCGTGCCGGACGAGTGTGAGGGCGATCTGCTGCCGGTGATCACGTTGCCGCCGGCCCCGCGGACGGTCTGCGTGGGGGGCGAGGCGACGTTCAGCGTGGAGGCGTCGGGCTTCGGCGAGTTGAGTTACCAGTGGCGGAAGAACGGTGCGGATGTGGCGGGGGCCACGGGGGCTACCCTGGTTTTGTCGCCGGTCACGGCGGCGGATGAAGGCGAGTACAGCGTGCGGGTGGGCAGTGCCTGCGGCGCGGTGGTGAGCGGACCGGCCGCGTTGGGGGTGCGGGCGGGGCCGGCGGTGGTGCAGCAGCCCGCCGCGGCCCAGCCGTGCGAGGGGACGACGCTGACGCTGACGGTGGCGGCAGAGGGGTTGGGCGGCTTGTCGTATCAGTGGCGGCGGGGCGGCACGGCCTTGACGGACGACGACCGGGTTTCCGGCTCGACGGCGGCGACACTGGTGGTTCAGAACGTGTCGCTTGGGGATGCGGGGGAGTACTCCTGTGCGGTCACGGACGACTGCGGCAGCGTGGTGAGCCAGACGGCGGCGGTGGCGGTGCGGCGGAATCCGGTGATCACGTCTTCGCCGGTCGGGCAGTTCGTCTGTCCGGGCGCGGCGGTTGTATTCCAGGTGGCCGCCACGGGCACGGGGTTGAGCTATCAATGGCAGCGGGACGCGGGCGGCGGTTTTGTTGATTTGAGCGATGGGGCGGGGATCGTCGGGGCCACGACGGCGACACTCACGTTGAGCGGGGTGGGGGCCGCGGCGGCGGGGGCGTACCGATGCGTGGTGAGCGGGGCCTGCGGCGGGCCGGCGGTCAGCGGGGCGGCGACGCTGACGGTCGGAGAGCCGGCCCAGGTCGTGGAATCGCCGGCGGACGTATCGGGCTGTCCGGGCGACGCGGTCAGCCTGGCGGTGCAGGCCGCGGGGACCAACCTGTCTTACCAGTGGCAGTTCGACGACGGCTCGGGCTATCGCATTCTGGACGCCTCGTACGGCGTGAGCGGATTCGACGGCCCGACGCTGGGCATTGCCGCCCTATCGGCGGCGCACGCGGGCAGCTATCGGTGCGTGGTGTTCGGGGCGTGCGGGTCTCCGGCCTACAGCGGGGTCGCGGTGGTTTCGGTGGGCGTGGCGGCGGCGCTGGTGGAGCAGCCGCCGGCGGCACTGTTCGCCTGTGCGGGCAGCTCGGTGACGATGGCGGTGGTGGCTTCGGGGACGCAGCGGACGTACCAGTGGCGGTTTGACGGCGGCGCAGGGTATGTGGACCTGACCGACGGCGCGGGGGTGAGCGGCGCGACCACGACGCAGCTCACGCTGACCGGGCTGACCGCCGCGGCCGCGGGCCGTTATCACTGTGTGGTCGGGGGCGAGTGCGGCGAGCCGGTGGTCAGCACGGACACGGTGGTGTCGGTGGGCGAGCCGGTGGCGATCGTGGAGCAGCCGCAGGGCGTGGAGTTGTGCGCGGGATCGCTTGCGTCATTCACCGTCGCCGCGGTCGGTTCGGGTTTGACGTATCAGTGGCAGTTCGACGGGGGGGCGGCGTACGAGAATGTGGCGGACGGCAACGGCATTTCCGGGGCGACGACGGCCACGCTCGTCATCGCCGCCGCGGGACCGGCGCATCAGGGGATGTATCAGTGCCTGGTGTTCGGGTCGTGCACCGACCCGGCGGTGACTTCCGCGTCCGCGGCGCTGGTCATCTCGGCGGGGGCCTGTGACTGCAACGCCAACGGCACGCCGGACGGGGAAGACCTTTCCGCCGGGACCAGCGGCGATTGCAACGGGAACGGCGTGCCGGACGAGTGCGAGATCGCGGCGGACAGCGCGGCTCCGGGCGGGCCGTTTTTCTGCGTGGCGGATTGTGCGCCGGACTGCAATGGGAACGGCGTGCCGGACAGTTGCGACCTCGCTGCGGGGTCGGCTCAGGACTGCAACGGGAACGGGGTGCCGGATGATTGTGAGGTGGCTTCCGGGGCGGCGGCGGACTGCAACGGGAACGGCATTCCCGATACCTGCGACATCGCTTCCGGCGGGAGCGGCGACTGTAATCGCAACGGGGTGCCCGACGAGTGCGAGCCGCCGTACGTGGCGGATGCGGGGGCGGACTTTTTCATCTGCGCGGGCCAGACGTCGTTGCCGCTGGGGGGCGAGACGGTGGCTTCCGGATCGACGCCGCCGTACGCGTATCTGTGGCGGATCGTCTCCGGGCCGACGGGCGGCGGGTCGTTGTATGAGCCGACGGACGAGCGTCCGCGGTTCCACGCCACGGTTCCGGGGGTGTATGTCATCGAGGTGTCGGTGTCCGACGCGACGCAGCCGCCGTGCGTGGTGACGGACCGGGTGACGGTGACGGTCGGGCAGTTGAACGTGTCGGTCGGCGCGGGGTTGGCGTTGTGTGTCGGTTCGACGAGCGGTCCGCTGGAAGCGATGGTGGAGGGGGGCGTGCCGCCGTACAGCTACGCCTGGAGCATCGAGGCGGGCAGTCCGGATACTTCGCCGGCGCAGTTCGGGAGCGGCGGCCCGTCAATTCCGCAGCCGACGTTCACGCCGAGCACGCCGGGCCTCTACACGCTGCGGCTGACGGTGCAGGATGCGAACGTGCCGGCATGTGTGGGGACGGCGACGATGGCGGTTCGGGCGCGGCTGCTGGAGATCCAGCCGCCGCCGGACTTCGCGATGTGCGCCGGGGGGACGTCATCGCCGCTGACGGTGGGAATCACGACGATGGGCGAGCCGCCGTTGACGTATGCGTGGAGCATCGAGGCCGGCAGCCCGGACCTTTCGTGGTCGCAGTTCGGCGGGGGCGGGCCGTCGTCGGCCGCGCCGACGTTCACGCCGACCGGCCTGGGCGTGTACCGCCTGCGGGTGGTGGTTCGGGATTCGGGTACGCCGTACTGCGAAGAGGCCGCGGTGGTGGAGGTGCGGGTCGGGGCGATGAGCGTGGACGCCGGAGCGGAGCAGCGGATCTGCGTGGGCGGGGGGAGCGTCCGCCTGGCGCCGGTCGTCAGCGGGGGCGTTCCGCCGTTGGCTTATGCCTGGAGCATCGAGCCGGGCAGCCCGAGCACAAGCCCGACGCAGTTTTCCGACCCGCATCAGTTCGCGGCGTCGCCGCTGTTCACGCCGTCGGGCACGGGGAGCTACACGCTGCGTCTGACCGTGACGGACTCCGCCACGCCGCCGTGCACGGCGAGCGATTCGGTGGTGATCCGGGCGACGGCGATGACGGTGGATGCGGGAGAGGACTTCGTGACCCGGGCGTTTCGCCCGTCGCGGCGGCTGGGGGCGGTGCCGGTGGCAGGGGGCGGCGATCCGCCGCTGCAATACCGGTGGGAGATCGTGAGCGGGCCGTCGCGGGACGCGGCGCAGTTGAGCGACGCGGCCGCCGAGCGGCCGACGCTGACCCCTTCGGCCGTGGGTCAGTATGAATTGCGGGTGACGGTGACGGACGCGAATGGAGCGGGGTGCGCAGTTTCCGACGTGGTGCTGGTGGAGGCGATCGCGGCGGCGCAGAGCCTCCCGGTGAATGCGGAAGGGCGGGTGTTCATGACGCTCCAGCTTGATGCGGCATCCACCCGCGGGGAGATCCGCATCTCCGAGGGCGTGCCGGGCCGACAGGTGGCCGGCGAGTTGCTGGAGGATCTCGGCGGATCCACGGCTGGAATGGCCGCGCCGATCGTGGGGCGGCGGCTGCGGGGCACGGCGGACCTGGCCGGGGGTTCGTACATCGCGGTGGTCGCGCTGCATTACGCGGCGGACGAGGTCGGGGAGGAGGCATCCGCACTGCGGATCCACCGCTACAACGGGGTTTCCGGCCGGTGGCAGCCGGTTTCGGAGGCGGTGGCCGAGGCGGGTCCGTATCCGTTGCGGCCGGAGCGTGCGGACGTCGGGCGTCAGGGCGTGGACCGGCAGGCGCGATGCGTCTGGGCGGTGGTCAATGTGCTGGGCGAGTTCGCCGCGGGGCGGCCGGTTCCGGCCGAACCGCCCGCCGATAACCCGGTTCCGCCGGGGGATTCACCGCCGCCGTCGGGTCCGGATCCGGTGGACGGCGGAGCGGGGCTGCCGGCGGTGACGGCGTGCGGTTTGACGGGGCCTTGCGGGGCGGGGGCGATGGTGCCGTTGGTGGCGTTGCTGGCGGTGCGGAGCGTGCGAAGGGGAGGTTATCGGCCGGCGGGGGGTGGTGAATCGCGGCGTCGGATTGGTCGATGAAGGATCACATACGGGGGTATCGGAGAATCCCATCGGGGGGGAATCGCCGGTCGTGGTTGGTCTTTGCGGGGGGCCTGTCAGAAGATGTCCTGGATGCCGCGGAGTCTGGGGGCGCGATTCCTCGCGGTGGTGATCGTGGTGACCGGGGCGTTCTCCGCGGCGGTGACGACCTTTTCGTGGGTGCAGACCCGCGAGCACACGCGGCGGCTGCTGGCGGCCAAGGGCGAGCTGGCCCTGCATTTCGATCTGGCGATCCGGGAGTACGTGGCCGAGACGATCCGCCCTTTCGCGGAGAGCCGCCTGGGCCGCGAGGACTTTCTGCCCGAGGTCATGTCCACGAGCTATGTGGCGCGGAGCATCTTCGATAAGGTGCGAGAGCGGCGGCCGGGTTACATCGTGAAGTTTTCTTCGGATAATCCGCGGAACCCGGCCAATCTGGCCGGGCCGGAGGAGCTGGAGATACTGCGGTATTTTCGGGAGCATCCGGAGGCCGCGAGCTGGTCCGGATCGATCCGTATCGACGGCCGCGAGTATGAGGCGTGCTTCAGCCCGCGTCGGATGGAGAAGAGTTGCCTGCGGTGCCACGGCGAGCCGGCCGACGCGCCGGCGTCGCTGCGTCGGCGGTATGGCGATGCGGCGGCGTTTCACCGGCCGGTCGGCGAGGTGATGGCGATGGACGTCGTGGCCATTCCCGTGGAGGAGCACATGGCCGCGGCGCGGGGGCAGGCGGCGCGGAGCGCGGTGGTGATTCTGGCGGGCATTGGGGTGCTGGCGGGCGCGGTGCTGGGGGCATTTCATCTTTTGGTGGGTCGCCGGTTGAAGGGGATCTCGTCGCGGCTGCGGGCGGCGGCGGAAGTGGACGCGCCGACGGAGGTGCTGTTGCCGGAGGAAGGCGGCGACGAGATCGGCCTGCTGGCGGCGAGTTACAACGCGTTGGCAGAGCGGCTGCGACGGGCGCACGAGGAGCTGGAGGAGAGGGTCCGGGCCCGCACGGAGGAGTTGAGCCGGGCCACGGAAGGGCTGCGGCGGATGCAGAGCGCGGTGGATCGCGCGTCGGAGGCGATTTTCTGGACGGACGCGAGCGGGCGGTTCCGTTATGTGAACGATGCGGCCTGTCGCGGGCTGGGTTACAGCCGAGAGGAACTACTTCGCCTCGGGGTGCAGGACGTTGATCCGGAGTTTCCGGCGGAGAGGTGGCCGGAGCATTGGCGGGAGCTGGCGCTGCGGGGTTCGCTGGAGTTCGAGACGAGGCACCGCCGCAAGGACGGCAGCATGTTTCCGGTGGAGGTCACGGCGAATTACTTTGAGTTCGAGGGGCAGGCGTACAACTTCGCGTTCGCGCGGGACATCACCCGCCGGAAGGAGTCCGAGCGGCTCTTGCAGGACTCGAATCAACGTCTGAGCGAGGCGTTGAGCCGGGAGATGCAGGCGTTGGTGGAGTTGCAGGAGACGGTGCAGCAACTGCACGCGGCCAGCCGCGAGGCGCAGGTGGCCAACCAGGCCAAGAGCGAGTTTCTGGCCAACATGAGCCATGAGATCCGCACGCCGATGACGGCGATCCTGGGGTATTGCGAGCAGTTGCTGGACGAGGATTTGTCCGAAACGGAGCGGCGGGAGGCGCTGGAGACGGTTCGGCGCAACGGGCATCATCTGCTGAGCATTATCAATGACATATTGGACCTGTCGAAGATCGAGGCCGGTCGGATGACGGTGGAGCAGCGGCGGTGTTCGCCGCGGTCGTTGATCGACGAGGTGGCGGCGACCATTCGGGGCCGGGCGGCGGCGAAGGGGCTGGCGTTTCGGGTCGACTACGCGGGGCCGGTGCCGGAGACGATCGAGTCGGACACGGTGCGGCTGCGGCAGATTCTGATCAACCTGTTGGGCAATGCGGTGAAGTTCACCGAGCGGGGCGAGGTGGCGGTACGGGTCCGGCTCGAGGCGGGGCCGCCGGCCCGGCTGGCCATCGAGGTGGCCGATACGGGGATCGGCATGACGCCGGACCAGATCGCGCGGATCGCGGAGCCGTTCACCCAGGGGGACGCGTCGACGGTTCGGCGGTTCGGCGGGACGGGGCTGGGTCTGGCGATCAGCAGCCGGCTGGCGCGGCTGCTGGGCGGGCAACTGACGGTCTTGCGGAGCGAGCCGGGTCGGGGCACGACCTTCGGCCTGTGGGTGCCGACGGGCGACTTGAACGGAGTGCGGATGATCGAGGGGGCGGGGACGGCCGCCCCCGTCGCGGCGGCGGTCGCGGAATCGGCGGGATCCGGGCGGCTGGGCGGCCGGATTCTGCTGGCCGAGGACGGGGTGGACAATCAGCGGCTGTTGAGTCATCTGCTGCGGAAGGCCGGCGCGGAGGTGGAGGTGGCGGAGAACGGGGCCGAGGCGCTGGCCTGCTTCGGCGAGGCGGCACAGCGGGGGCAGCCGTTCGGGTTGGTGTTCATGGATATGCAGATGCCGGTGATGGACGGGTACCAGGCGACGCGGGCCTTGCGGCGGGCCGGTTTTCGCGGGCCGATCGTGGCCTTGACGGCGCACGCCATGACCGGCGACCGCGAGAAGTGCCTGGCCGCCGGTTGCGACGATTACCTCACCAAGCCGGTGGATCGGCAGACGCTGTTGAACATGGCCCGGCGGTACCTGAAGCCGGCGGTCGCGGCGGTCGGCGCGGCCGGCGGCGTCTCTTAGAATCGGCGGCATGGAATCGCCGTCCGGACTGGTCAACCTGTACAAGCCGGTGGGTTGGACTTCGGCGCAGTACGTGTATCGTCTGCGGCGGATCTTCGGCGTACGCAAGGTGGGACATGCGGGGTCGCTGGATCCGTTCGCGGAAGGGGTGGTGGTGGCGTGCGTGGGCCGGGCGACGCGGCTGTTCGAGCTGCTGCAAAACGCGCCGAAGCACTACGAGACCGGCCTGCGGCTGGGCGTGACCAACGAGACGTTCGACACGGAGCGGCCCTTCGAGGCGGTGGCGGGAGCGACGCCGCCGACGCGGGAGGCGGTGGAGCGGGCAGTCGCCGGGATGGTCGGGGAGATCGCGCAGGTGCCGCCGGCGTTCAGCGCGGTGAAGATCGGCGGGGTATCCAGCTATCGGTTGGCGAAGTCGGGGAAGAAGCCGGTGTCGGCGGCCCGGACGGTGCGGATCGATCGGTTGGAGGTGCTGGAGTACGTCTGGCCGGTGCTGCGGCTGGAGATCCGTTGCGGGCGGGGCACGTACATCCGGGCGGTGGCGCGGGATCTGGGGGAGCGGCTGGGGTGCGGGGCCTGCTGCGAGACGCTGCTTCGCCGGGCGGTGGGTCCGTGGCGGATGGAGGAGGCGGTGCATCTGGACCAGGCGTCGCCGGAGGCGGTGCGGTCGGCGTTGATTCCGCTGGAGTCGGCGCGGGCCTTGCTGGCGGGGTATGTGGGGTAGCGGGGCCAGGTCGGGTTCCGCGGGGTGTTGCCTTGGGCAGTTGTGGCTCGGCAGGTTTTGGCGGCATACGCGGGCGGCGTATCGCGAGGGCAGGCCAGTCCTGAGTTCGGCGAGCGGCCGGAGCGGAGGTGTTCGGCGGATGGATGTGCGCGAGGCCCTGCGGCAGCGGGTGAACCAGCGGATGATGCGGATGCGGTCGGCGCTGGAGCGTTTCGACGACGGCTCCGCGGAGCGGGAGCTGGTCGGGCCGCGGTGGAACGTTCGGGACCTGGTGGGGCACTTCGTGTTCTGGGTCGGGGAGGGCGCGGCGCAGATCCCGCGGCTGGCCGCCGGGGCGTCACCGCCGCAGTATGACGCCGACCGGCTCAACGAGGAGGTTTATCGCCGCTATCGCCGGATGTCGTTCGTGATGCTGTGCCCGCAACTGCGTGGCGCGGAGGATCGCTTTCTGGCGGCGTTGTCGGGGGTTGCGGCCTCGGCGCTGGTCGGGGACACGGCGTTGCGGGGGTGGGTGGACCGGGTGGGCATAGACCATTACGACCATCACTGGCCGGGTCTGGCGGCGGCGGCTCGGCGTCTGGGGTCGTCGGGCTGAAGGGTCCAGGGCCGGTCACGTTTCTGTCGGGGTCGCGGGATGGAGTGACCGGCGGGCGGCGGTTGCGGCGGGCGGTGGGTTGGGCAAGAATGGTCGTCGCCTTGGGCGGCGAGTCGGGGGGCGGGGCCGCCGGCGGAGGAGCCGCGGCGGAAGGCCCCTTTTTCTCCAGACAGGAATCGCAACTATGTCCGAATTAACTCCGCGGCAGATCGTGGCCGCGCTCGACAAGTACATCATCGGCCAGGCCGAGGCCAAGCGGGCGGTGGCCGTGGCCATTCGTAACCGTTGGCGACGGTTGCAGTTGCCGGAGGCGATGCGCGAGGAGGTCGGCCCGAAGAACATCCTGATGAGCGGGCCGACCGGGGTGGGCAAGACGGAGATCGCGCGGCGGATGGCACACCTGGTGAACGCGCCGTTTCTGAAGGTGGAGGCGACGAAGTACACCGAGGTGGGGTATGTGGGGCGGGACGTGGAGTCGATCGTGCGGGATCTGCTGGAGCTGGCCATCGCGATGGTCCGCAAGGAACAGACGGAGGTGGTGCGGGAGAAGGCCGAGCAGCTCTGCGAGGAGCGGATCCTGGACGAGCTGCTGCCGGCCCGCAGCGGGTCGGCGGACGACGCCGAGGAGCAGGCGCGGCGGCAGCGGACGCGGGAGAAGCTCCGCGCGCAGCTTCGGGCGGGGGAGTTGGAGGACCGGATGATCGATCTGCGGGTGGAGCCGAAGGCTCCGCCGTTCGGGATGCTGGCGACGACGCTGGGTCCGGACCAGATGATGCCGGAGTTGCAGGACATGATGGAGCGGCTGATGCCGAAGCAGCCGAAGGACCGGCGGGTGACGGTGCGGGAGGCCCGGCAGGTGATCTTCCAGCAGGAGTGCGAGAACCTGATCGACCGCGAGAAGGCGGTGGAGATGGCCATTCAGCGGACGGAGAACAGCGGGATCGTGTTCGTGGACGAGATGGACAAGCTCTGCGGGGGGCGGTCCACGCAGGGTCCGGACGTCAGCCGCCAAGGGGTGCAGCGGGACCTGCTGCCGTTGATCGAGGGGACGACGGTGAACACGCGGCACGGTCCGGTGCGGACGGATCACATTCTGTTCATTGCGGCGGGGGCATTCCACACGGCCAAGCCGAGCGATCTGATGCCGGAGTTGCAAGGGCGGCTGCCGATCCGCGTGGAGTTGAGCGATCTGAGCAAGGCGGATTTCGTGCGGATCCTGACGGAGCCGGAGAACGCCCTGACGCGGCAGCAGGTGGCGCTGCTGGCGACGGAAGGGGTGACGGTGCGTTTCACGGCGGACGCGGTGGAGGAGATGGCGGGGCTGGCGGCGGAGGTGAATCAGCGGATGGAGAACATCGGCGCGCGGCGGCTGCAAACCATCATGGAGAAGGTGATGGAGGGCATTTCGTTCGAGGCGCCGGAGCGGGCGGGTCAGGAGCTGACCATTGACGCGGCATACGTTCGGGAGCGTCTGGCGGACATTGTGAAGCACGCCGATCTGAGCAAGTTCATCCTGTAGGAAGGGCCGGCGGGGCCGAGTCGTCGCCGAGCCGCCGGTCATCCGGCGAGGGCGGGTTGGGGGGTCGTGCCCGCTGCGGGAGTCGCCACCTCGCCGTGCGGGGTCTGCTCCTCGCCGAAGCGGACCAGTCGGGCGGAGTTGAAGACCACCACGAAGGTCGAGGCGGTGTGAAGGACGGCGGCCAGGGTGGGCGGGACGATGGCGAACGCGCCCAGCGTCATGACCGTGACCACGAAGAGGACGCCGAAGACCAGATTCTGCACGACGACCTTGCGGGTGGCGCGGCTGAGGCGGATGAGGAAGGGGATGCGGGTGAGATCGTTGTTGAGGAGGGCGATGGAGGCGGAGTTGATGGCCACGTCGCTGCCGGCGGCGCCCATGGCCACGCCGAGATCGCCGGCGGCGAGGGCGGGGGCGTCGTTCACACCGTCGCCGATGACCATGACGCGGTGGCCCTGACGGCGCATTTCCTCGACGAGGTCCAGCTTCTCCTGGGGGAGGCAGTCGGCCTTGTATTCGGTGCAGGCCATCTCGAGGGCGACGCGTTCCGCCACGGCTCGGCGGTCGCCGGTGAGCATGGCGAGCCGCTTGATGCCGGCGGCGCGAAGCCCTTCGACGGCTTCGCGGGCGGCGGGCCGGGTGCGGTCTTCCAGGCCGATGATGCCGAGGGCGCGTCCGTCGGCGGCGACGAAGATCTGGCTCATGCCTTCGGCCTGGGCGGCGGCCTGGCGGAGGGGGGAGGTGTCCACGCCGCGTTCGGCGAGGAAGGTTTCGCGTCCGACCAGGATGGTGCGGCCGCCGAGGGTGGCGAGGACGCCTCGGCCGGGGACTTCCTCGAACTGCTGGGGTTTTTCGATCTCGATGTTGGCCTCGCGGGCGACGTCGACGACGGCGCGGGCGGCGGGGTGGTTGCTGTTTTGTTCGACGGAGGCGGCGAGGCGGAGGAGTTCGGCCCCGTCGGCGTCCGGGGCGGGGATGAGCCGGGTGACGGACAGTTCGCCGGTGGTGAGCGTGCCGGTCTTGTCGAAGACCACGGCGGTGAGCCGTCCGGCGCTTTCGAGGTGGGAGACGTCCTTGATCATGATGCCGAGTCGGGCGGCGCAGCTCAGGCCGGCGACCATGGCGGTCGGGGTGGCCATGATCAAGGCGCAGGGGCAACTGGCCACGAGCATGGCGATGGCCCGTTGGATGCCGTTGTCGTCGCGGGTGAAGAAGAGGACGACGCCGGCGAGCATGAGGACGGTGGGGGTATACCAGATCACATAGCGATCGATCAGCCGCATGATGGGGATGCGGGTTTTCTCGGCCTGGAGGATGAGGTTCTGGACCTGGCCGAGGGTGGTTTCGGCGCCGACCTTGGTGACTTCGATGTCGAGGACGCCGGTGAGGTTGGTGGTGCCGCTGAAGACGGGCTCGCCGGGGTGCTTGTCGACGGGTAGGGACTCGCCGGTGATGTTGGCCTGGTTGACCGAGGATTCGCCGGAGACGACGCGGCCGTCGGCGGGGATATTGTCGCCGGGCCGGACGCGGATCCGCTGACCTTTGGTGAGGGAGGCGGCTTCCACTTCGCGTTCGCCGTCGTCGGTGAGGAGGCGGGCGGTCTTGGGGGTGAGGCGGATCAGTTCTTCGATGCTGGCGCGGGCGCCTATGGCGGTGCGGGTTTCGACGACTTCGGCGATGAGGAGGAAGAAGCCGATGACGCCGGCGGCGCGGTAGTCGTGGGTGGCGAAGGCGGCGGCAATGGCTAGGGCGACCAGTTCGTCCATGTGCAGTTGGCCGCGGATGAGGTTGCTGAGGGCGTGCCAGATGATGCGCACGGCCAGGAGGAAGGCCCCTACGCCGGCCACCAGGTCCATGTGGAATTGGTAGAGGTAGTCCTTCTGCTCTTCGAGGGCGCCGCGGGCGTTGGTCACCACGGTCACGGTGTAGGGGCTGTAGAGCTGGATGTAGTAGCTGGTGAGGACCAGCAGCCCGCCGATCAGGGTGAGATAGAACCAGAAGGTGGAGGTTCGCTCGGCGGCGGCGGTTTCGCCCGATCCGTGGTGGTGGTGGCCGTGCTGATGGGCCATTTCAGCTTTTTGGATTCCGATTAATCGATGAGCCATATCACTCCAACCTCGGGGGCTGCGGCGGCGCAGGGGGCGATGGCGGACGGCCGGTTAGCCATGGTACGCGGTTCGCGGTCGGGGTGTTCGGGGCGCCGGCGGGTTCGCGGGCCGCACGCGGTCCCGGCCGCCGCCACACCTCAGCCGACCTGGTCATGATATACGGGCCTGGTCTTGCTCGCACGGGGATTCAACCGACTTCCCTGGTTTCGAACAGGGCCGCGGCGGCGAAGGTCGCGGCCAGACCGAGCACCGCGGCGTAGCCGAGCGCATAGCCGACATAGCTCCACGGGATGACCCGGTATTCGCTCAGGGCGTCCACCATCCAGAAGAACTGAAAATGGGGGAGGATCCGGGTGGTTTGCCGCAACCAGTCCGGCACGGTTTCTCCGGGTGCGGGATTCAGTATTTGATCGATGGAGAGTCCGACGCCCAGGACGATAAGGCAGACCAGGAAGGTGGACATCATGCCGAGCCGGGTCGAGACCGCGACGGCCAGCCCGGCCAGCACCAGGAGGGTGCCATAGACCAGGAGGGCGGCCTTGAAGATCTCGAAGCCCTGGAGCTTGCGGGCGTTCTGGGCGAGGAAGCCGACGTCTTTTTTCCATTGCAGGGAGGGGCTGAGGCCTTCGAGGTAGTGTTGGTCGGCTTCGCTGAGCGGCCCCTGCCAGATCTTGCGGACCAGGAGGCCGCGGTGTCCGGGGAGCTGCTGGTGGCCGGGCAGGGGCCGGAAGGTGATCAGCCCGCGAAAGGCGGCGGGATCGGCGGCCTCGGGCGGGAGGTTGTCCATGGTCTGGGTGATTTCATAGCTTTGAAGCTTCCAGTCGCGGTCGATGACCAGGAGGACGAGGGAACTCAGCCCGAGAAAGGGGATAGCCAGGGTCAGCAATGTGGGGAGGAAACGATATTCGTAGGCGTAATTCAGGACGGTGGCGGCGATGATGAGCAGGAGGAAGACCCCGACGCCGAAGATGATGACGGTGAGGTCGGAGGTTTCGACGGCGGTCTGGAGGACGCCGTGGCGCATGGCCATGAAGAAGGCGATGCCGGCGAGGTAGTGGGCGGTGGCCAGGACGAGGAGGATGCCGAGGTACTTGCCGAGGACGAAGGCGAAGCGGCTGACGGGCTTGGCGACGGCGGTGAGGGCGGTTTTGTCGTCGATTTCAGTGCTGATGGTGCCGGAGGCGGCGAGACAAGCCAGGAACAAACCCTGGATGAGGAGCGTAGACAACCCGATGTCGCGGAGCATCTTGTTGTCGTCATCGAGGGTCCAGCCGGTTACGGCGGGGGAAATGGCCAGGCAGCCCATGGTGATGAGGACGACCACGCCGAAGAGGCTGTGCCGCAGGGTCTGGAGGTAGGTGTTTTTGGCGATGGCAAGGACCTGGCTCATGGAGTTCCTTAGTCGGGGGGCATCGGCGGGACGCCGAGGCCGGTGGATTCCTTACGTTTGAGCAGGCCGCGAAGTTGTCGCGAGGACTCCGGATTCCCAGGCAATCACGCTTAGAGGACTCTGTACGATAGCCTCTCGCCACGGTCAAGTGGCGAAGGCCGACGGGTTCGGGGGGCGGCGGGCCGGTCGGCGTTCGCCGGAGAAACCGGGCGAATCCCGCTTTTGGTCTTGGCAGGGGGAGACCTAGACCTAGAATAGCCAAGAATAGCCAACTCCCGACGGCGGCAAGGCTTCCGCGCGGCGAAGCGGCCGCCGGGAGGTAGCCGCGAGGACGGTCGGCCGAAGGCTACGGCCGCCGAGAAGGCGAGATCACACCATGACAGGCGTAGATCGACGTGGAGAGGCCGCCGCCATGCTGGGCGGCTGCCTGAGTCTGCTCGGGTCGGCGGCCCTGGCTTTGACCGCCGTGGCCAACGAGCACACTTCGGCCGGGGTCTGGGCGGCGGCGTTGCTGGTGTTCGGCTCGGTCGGGATCTGGCTGGTGACTCTGGTACAGCTTCACCAGCGGCGGTTGCTGGCGGAGGAGGCGCTGGAGGTTGCCGAGCTGGAGCGGCAGCGTCAGGAGAAGCTGGGGGGCGTGCAGACGATTTTCGACGAGGAAGAGCTGGACCAGATGGAGCGTCTGGCCATGGGGCGGCGGCTCCGCTCGATCGAGCGGGTCTTCGTGCCGGTGTTCGGCCTGCTGGTGGCGGCGTACTACCTGGCCGTCGGGGTGGCCATTCTGCCGTTATCGGGCTGGTTCAGTCGGGTGGAATGGCTCGCCGGCCTGATGCGGTATTTCGGGCAGGGCGGCGAGATCGCCAACCCGATGGTGCAGGCCATCGTGTGCGGGGCCATCGCCTTCGTGTGCTTTCTGTTTTCGCGTTGGGCCCTGGGCATGAGCCGCTTGCGGGAGTGGCATCTGCTGGCGGCGGCCGGGGGTTTTTCGTTCGGGGCCAGCTTCGGGTGCTTCCTGGTGGCGGTGGGTCTGCTGTGCGCGGCCAACGGCCTGCGGTGGGCGGAGACCCTGGGGGGGTATCTGGTGGGCGGCCTGATGGTGGTTGTCGCCGTCGAGGCCGTGTTGAATTTCATCCTGGACTTTTACCGTCCGCGGGTGCCGGGGCAGGTGCAGCGGCCGTTTTATGAGAGCCGGCTACTGGGGATGTTCAGCGAGCCGGAGGGGATCCTGCGGAGCGTCGCGAAGGCGATCGACTACCAGTTCGGCTTCAAGGTCAGCGAGACGTGGTTTTACAAGCTGCTGGGGCGGGCGATCCCATTGCTGGTCCTGGTGCAGGGGGGCGTCATCCTGGCGTTGACCTGCATCACGGTGGTGCCGCCCGGCCATCAGGCGGTCATCGAGCGTTGGGGGAAGCCGCGGCCGGAGACGGCCAAGGCGGGGATCCACCTGACGTGGTTCTGGCCGGTGGACCGGGCGACGATCATACCGGTGGACCGCGTGCAGCGGATGGAGCTGGGTTTCGAGCCGCCGACGCCGCAGGAGCTGAAGGAGCTGGAGGGCCAGCCGGTTCTGTGGACCAAGGCCCACTACAAGCGGGAGCACAAGCTGCTGACGGCGGATCGGGCGGCGGCGGAGAAGAGCAAGCTGCCGGTCAATCTGCTGAGCCTGCGGATGCCGGTGCAGTGGCGGGTGAAGCACGACGACGCGGAGGTCATCCGCTATCACAGCCAGTCGCAGGATGCGGCGGCGATGGTCGAATCGCTGGCGTACCGGGAGCTGACGCGTTACGCCGCCCGATCGGACATCCTCGATTTTCTGGGTTCCGCGGGCATCGGGGTGGTGGCGGCGCTGCAACGGGATATTCAGCGGGCGTGCGATCGGGCGGGGTACGACGGGGGGAGCCTGGGGGTGGAGATCGTTTACGTGGGGATCGGCTGCATCCATCCGCCCGCCGATGAGGAGGTGGCCAAGTCTTACGAGGAGGTGGTGGGGGCGATCGAGAAGCGGGACGCGGCGATCAAGCAGGCGGAGGGGGACGCGGCGCGTCAGAAGGTGGAGGCCGGGGGGACGGCCTGGGAGGAGGTTTTCGCGGCGATCGCGCGGGAGGACGAAGCGCGGCAGCGGAACGACCCGGCGTTGGGGGAGCGTTCGGCGGAGGTGGAGCGTCTGTTGCGGACGACGGCCGGGGGGCGGGCCCGGGCGATGACGGCGGAGGCCGGCCGGAAGGCGGTGAGCCGGGTGTTCGGGGAGAAATCGTCCGCCGAGCGGTATTTGCAGCAGATGGCGGCGTACGAGGTTTCGCCTTCGACGTACCTGCTGCGGAGTTACCTGCGGGTCCTGGTGGACAGCCTGCGGGAGGTGCAGAAGTACGTGGTGGTGACGGGGCAGGCGGACAAGGTGCTGTATCAGGTGGATCTGAAGCCGCCGCAGGGGCTGGACATCCTGGGCGCGGAGTTGAAGGCCCTGGAAGGCAAGGAGAAGTGAGCCGCCGGGCGGCGGCCCCGCGGGGGCCGGCGTCCGTCGCGCCAGGCAGGAATGCAGATCATGTCAACGAAGATTACGACGATTCTGATCGCCGCGTTGGTGGCCGCCATCATTGTGTTCATGATGTGCGCGTTTCAGGTTCGCTTCACGGAGACGGTGGTGGTGACGCGGCTGGCGGAGATCCATCGGGTGATTCCGCCGGAGGAGGCGGGGCTGCATTTCAAGTGGTTCTGGCCGATCGACGAGTTGCACCGGTTCGACGCCCGGTTGCGGTCGTTCGAGACGGAGTTTCGGCAGATCGGCACGAAGGATCAGAAGACGGTGATCCTGACGGCGTACGCGACGTGGCGGGTGGCGGACGCGGAGCGGTTGCTGAAGACGGTGGGCCGGGAGGACACGGCGGCGGGGAAGATCCGCGACCTGCTGGAGAACCGGGTGTCGGACGTGCTGCGGACGCATGATCTGAGCGAGCTGGTGAACATCGATCCGGAGAAGATCCGGTACGCGGAGATCGAGCAAAACGTGCTGGAGGGCATCCGGGGGACGGCTCTCCAGCAGTACGGGGTGGAAGTGGTGAGCGTGGGGATCAAGCGGCTGGGGCTGCCGGAGAGCGTCACCCGCGAGGTTTTCACGCGGATGAAGGAGGACCGTCAGCGGACCATCAAGCAGTTGGCGGCGGAAGGCGAGGCGGAGGCGCGGAAGATCCGGGCGGAGGCGGAGGAGATCTCGCAGAAGATCCTGGCCCGGGCGGAGGCTTATGCGAAGACGATCGAGGGGCAGGCCGACGCCGAGGCGGCCAAGTACTACAAGGCGTTCGCGGAGAACCGGCGGCTGAGCGATTTTCTCAAGAAGCTGGAGACGGTTCGGCGGATCTTCGAGGCCGGTCAGATCACGCTGGTCATGGACGCCAACGACTTCGTGCCGTTCGACGTGCTGCGGGACAAGTCGCGGACGTCGGCCACGACGCAGCCGGCGGCTTCGGCCGAGGAGGCCGCGGCGGGGAGGGCGCCATGAGCACGCCACGTTCGCCTTTGTCCGTGGTTCCGCCCGCGGGTCCGCCGGGTCCGGTGGAGGAGCTGGATCCGGCGAATCAGTCGCTGGCCGAGGCGTTGCGGAAGAGTTTCGGCGTTTTGAAGCTGCTGATGCTGGTGCTGGTGGTGCTGTATTTCCTGAGCGGGTGGTTCAGCGTCAAGCCGAACCAGGTGGGGGTGGTGCTGCGTTTCGGGCGGGTGGTGAGCGACGTGCTGCCGCCGGGGTGGCACTGGTCGCTGCCGTATCCGTTCGACCGCTATGTGACGGTGGACACCAGCGAGCGGCAGATACCCGTCGAGTTCATGTTCGAGTTGAGCGAGGAGGAGCGGGTGGCCGGGATCAAGGGCGGCCCCCGCTACGACGTGCTCAGCCCGTACCGCGACGACTTCCTGCTGACCGGCGACGTGAACATCCTGCATGTTTCGGTGGTGGCGAAGTATCGGGTTCAGCCGCAGGAGCCGGAGGACGTGATCGCCTATCTGCGGCAGGTTTATCCGCAGCCGTCGCCGCAGGCGGGGATCAACTCGCCGGAGTACCGGCGTTATCCCGAGTACACGCTGATGACCAGCCTGGTGCGGGACGCGATCATCGAGACGGCGGCGCGGCGCGAGGCGTTGCACATCCGCGGGGAGGGCCAGAACGAGTTTCTGGCGGCGGCGGCGAGCCGGGTGGGCGAGAAGCTGCGGGAGCTGAAGGAACGGGGCGCCGGGGTGGGCCTGTCGATCGATCCGGAGTCGGGCATCATCGCGCCCAAGAAGAGCGACATCGAGGCGATCATGCCGCCGCGGCAGACGCAGGAGGTGTTCGATCAGGTGCTGGCCGCGTTCAACCAGAAGTCGGTGGCGATCACCAAGGCGCACGCGGAGGAGCAGGCCTTGCTGCTCAACACGGCCGGCCCGCGGCATGGGGAGATCGCCGCGGCGATCGACGAGGAGTATGCCGCGCTGCGGGCCTTGTCCACGGCCGAGTCGGCCGGCCGGCCCGCGGCGGAGGTGGAGCCGTTGCGGCAGGCGTTGGCCGGTCGCCGGGCGGAGACGGAGCGGCTGCTGACGGAGGCCGCCAGCGGCAGCGTGCGGGCCAGGCTGCGGCAGGCCGAGATCGCGCGGGACGCGATGCTCAAGGAGGCTTCCGGGGATTTCGAGCAGTTCACGGCGGTGTTGCCGGAGTATCTGCGGAACCCGGAGATTTTCATTTCGCGGTTGCTGGACGAGACCTACGCCGCGGCGCTGGCCAGCGAGAAGGTCATCAAGGTGTACATTCCGCCGAACTGTCGGGAGTGGCGGTTGCAGGTTCCGCGGGGCGGCACGCCGCTGCCGGCCGAGGAGAAGGACAAGGACCAGAAGAAGGACGGCCCGCTCGGCGGCAGCCTCAGCGGCAAGCCTGAGTTGAGGATGCCATGAACGGGGAGGCGCGGCGAGCGGCGGTGGTGGAGTGCGTGGGGCTGACCAAGGTCTTCAAGGACTTTTGGGGCCGGGAGCGGGTTCTGGCCGTGGAAGGGCTGGACCTGGAGGTGTATCCCGGCGAGGTGTTCGGGCTGCTGGGTCCGAACGGATCAGGCAAGTCGACGACGATCAAGATGCTGTTGGGGTTGCTGTACCCGACCTCGGGGGTGGCGCGGGTGTTCGGCCGTCCGCCGACGGACGTGGCGGTGAAGGCCCGGATCGGTTTCATGCCGGAGGAGTCCTACCTGTACCGGTATCTGGACGCGGTGGAGACGCTGGATTACTACGGTCGTCTTTTTCATTTGGACGGCCACGAGCGTCGTCGGCGGACGGAGCAGTTGATCGACATGGTGGGGTTGAACCGGGCGGCGCGGCGGCCGGTGGGGACGTATTCGAAGGGCATGGCCCGGCGGATCGGTCTGGCCCAGGCGTTGATCAACGATCCGGACCTGCTGATTCTGGATGAGCCGACGACGGGTTTGGATCCGATCGGCACGCGGCAGATCAAGGACGTGATTCGCACGCTGGGGGGCCGGGGGAAGACGGTGATTCTGTGCAGCCACCTGCTGGCGGACGTGGAGGACGTGTGCGACCGGGTGGCGATCATGTACGGCGGGCGTCGGCAGGCGTTGGGTTCGGTGGAGGAGCTGCTGCAACGGCGGGACACGACGCGGATCGTCACCCAGGCCCTGGATGAAGAGACGGTCAGGCGGGTTCGCGAGGTCGTGGCGGGGGCCGGCCGGGACGTGGTGGCGGTCGATCATCCCACCGATCGGCTGGAGGACCTGTTCCTGCGGGTGGTGAGCCAAGCGCAGCGGCAGCGGCTCCAGACGAGCGGGGCGGAGAGCGTCGGCGGGGTTTCGGAGTTTCTCGGCGGCGAGCGGCGGATGGGGAGCGGCGCGGATCTGGTCGAGTCGCTGGTAGAGGCCGGTCGCGGGGCCGCGAAGGAGGCCGCCCGACCCGAGGCCCCGGCTCCTGCTCCGCCGAAGGCGCCG
Organism: uncultured Planctomycetaceae bacterium; assembly: GCA_964572385.1. Lineage (GTDB taxonomy): Bacteria > Planctomycetota > Phycisphaerae > UBA1845 > UTPLA1 > CAZNFM01. Next base: position 73,346 of record CAZNFM010000020.1, read on the forward strand.
GAGGTGCGGCGGGAGGTGTTGGAGCAACTGACGGGCCAGAAGGCCCCGGCGGGGGGCCAGGCGCCGTCGTCAGCGGCGGTTCCACCGGCGGCCCCACCGCCCGGCAAGCAACCGGACCGGGCGGTTCTGGAGCGGTTGCTCAAACCGAAGCCGCCCGGCGGCGGGTCGTCGCCGGATTCCCAACGCGATGCCTGAGCGGTGCCTGCTCCGGCGGCGGCGGGCGGCGGACGACGGTCGGCGCGGGCGTGAGGGACGCGGAGAGCCGTGGACTTCAGCAATACATTCTTCCTGGTGATGTTCGGCTGCGGGCTGCTGTTCGCGCTGGTGGCGCTGGGCTTCATGGTCCGGGAGGCGTTCAGTCGCGGGGGCGGCGAGATCGGCGGCTGGGAGTTGCGGGGCGCGACCCGGCGGATCGCGGCCGTGGCCCGCACGACGCTGGCGGAGGGATTGCGGGCCAAGGTGGCGTCGGGGTTCGCGTTGGTGATGCTGATCAGCATACCGGTGTTCTGGCACAACGCGGAGGGGGACGGGACGGTCAAGGGCCAGCTCCAGATGTTCATCACGTACTCGCTGGGGCTGGCGGCGTTTCTGCTGTCGTTGATGACGATTCTGTTCGCGTGCCGTTCGCTGTCGGTGGAGATCGCCAGTCGGCAGATCTACGCGGTGGCGACGAAGCCGATTCCGCGGTGGCAGATCCTGGCGGGCAAGTGGGTCGGCGTGATGAGCCTGAACGTGCTGCTGCTGGCGGCGGCGGTGGTGATGACCGGCGTGGGCACGCGGCTGCTGGTGTCGCGGTTCAAGGCCGATCTGCGGCACGAGCTGACCACGTACGGGAAGTTCAAGCCGGGGGAAGCGGAGCGGGCGGCGGCGGCGCTGGACCGGGTTCGCGGGGTGGGGAAGCCCGGTCCGGAAAGCCCGGTGGTGTACGCGATGGCCGAGGCCGTGGGTCGCACGCCGCAGGAGATCGTGGAGGCGATGATCCTGCTGCCGGAGCCGACGCGGATCAACCTGCGGCGGTTCGACGAGGTCCGGCGGCAGGTGCTGACGGCGCGTTACGCGGCGCAGATGCCGCCGCCGAACCTGGACGAGGAGGTGGAGCGGGAGTATGCGCGGCTGCGGGAGCAGGAGGCGCTGCCCGAGGGGTGGAGCGACCGCCAGATCCGCAAGCAACTGGATCGCGAGCTGTTCACGAGTTACGCGACGGTTCCGTTCGGCGTGTCCAAGACGTGGGTTCTGCAAGGCGCGGCGGTGCAGGCGGACGCCGATTTTCTGATGAGCGTCCGCTTCAAGCTGGAGGTGGCGGCGCAGCTTCCGCCGTTTCCGTTGCCGGGCGGCGGCCAGATCGAGGAGGATACGGTGTTGTGCGCCTGGGGGGTGGGCGACCCGACCAAGCCGACCCACTATGTGCTGGTCGACGCTTTTCCGGTGCGGGCCATGCGGGAGTTCGAGATACCGGTGAACTGCGTCGAGCCGGACGGCACCATCCGCATCGAGTTCGCCAATCTGGACCCGCGGCAGGTGGACATCATTTTCGACCTGCCGAAGGCGTTGGAGGTGCTGTACCGGGTCGGGTCCTTCGAGGGCAACCTGTTTCGCGGATTCCTGGCGATTCTGATCGAGCTGGCCTGCCTGACGTCGTTCGGGGTGCTGGCGTCGACCTTCCTGAGTTTTCCCAGCGGTTCGGCGATGTTGATCATTCTGTATGTGATCATGATCTCGATGCCGTTCGTGCTGGAGTCGCTGGCTTTGACCGAGGACTACACGCCCGCCAACATGCAGGATCTCAAGTTTTTCCTGCGCAAGTACACGATCGACGGTCTGAACTGGGTGATTTCCGTGGGGGACTGCGACCCGGTGGAGAAGTTGGGCGACGGTCGGGCCATCGGCTGGGGGGTGCTGGGGGCGAACTTCGCGAAGTACGTGGTGCTGAAGAGCGGGGTGGTGATGCTGGCGGCGCTGGCGGTCCTGCGGCGTCGGGAGCTGGCCGCGGTCATTGTGTGAGCGCGGGGGCCGGGGTGGCGCGGGGGCCGCGCGGCGGCAGGTGAAGCATGAAACCTTCGACCAGGAAGTGGCTGTTCGGGGCGGTCGCGGCGGCCGGCGTGGCGGCGGCCTCGGCGGCGGTTCCGGGCCTGGAGGCCCGACGGCAGGCCGACCAGTTGGCGTTGCCGCCGGTGCCGCCGTCGGTTCTGCCGACGAAGCTGGCGACGCCTTTGCTGGCGGTGGGCCGGGCGGTGCTGGCGGACGTGTACTGGATGCTGGCGACGCGGTCGAAGGAGCAGGGGCGGATTTTCGACGCGTATCAACTGGCCCGCACCATCTGCGAGTTGCAGCCGCGTTTTGCGAGCGTCTGGGCGTTTCAGGCATGGAACATGGCCTACAACATTTCGGTGACGCTCAAGACGCCGGAGGAGCGGTGGCGGTGGGTTCGCAACGGCTACGAGCTGCTGCGGGACCAGGGAATCCCGCTGAATCCGCACAACACGCAGCTCTATCGCGAGCTGGCCTGGATTCTGTATCACAAGGTGGGCGACACGCTGGACGACCATCATTTCTACTACAAGCTCCAGTTCGCCTTGCAGATGGAGGATATTCTCGGTCCGCCGCCGGCGGATTATGTGCGTCCGGGCCGGGTTCGGGACGACTATTACCGGGAGTACGATTTCGCGCCGCTGGCGTCGGCGCCGCGGACGCTGGCGGAGGCGATGCGTCAGGAGGAGGTGGCCGCATTGACGGCGCGGTTGCGGCCGTTCGGCTTCGATCCGGCGGTGCCGGGCGTCTATCTCGGGTTGATCGCCGCCCTGCGGGAAGGCAGCGTGCGGGTGCCGACGGCGGCCGACGATCAGCAGTCCATCCGCGTGAAGGAGCTGACGGAGCTGATGTCCGAGCCGGGAACCCGGGCGGCCCGCGAGGCGTTGGAGCATTTCTGGCGGAGTTACCGGCTGCGGAACGAAGTGAAGCTGGACCCCGAGCGGATCGTCGACCTGCAAAAGGGTTTTGGAATTTCCTTCGACTGGCGGCTTCCGCACACGCACGCGTTGTACTGGGCGAACCTGGGTCTGGAGCAAACCTCCAGCCGGCAGGAGGTCATCGACGTCCACCGGCTGAACACCAACCGCATCGAGTTCTACTGTTTGCAGAAGATGTTCCACGGCGGCCGCATCGCCATGAGCCCTAATGCCCGACTGGGGGAGCCGCCGCTGATGATGCCGGACGTGCGGATGGTGCCGATCCTGTTCGAGGCGTTTCAACGGGACTCGAAGGAGTATCTGGAGCGGGAATCGGTGGCGAAGCCGGTTTCGGAGAATTTCCGCTCGGGCTTCGTGGGTTTCATGCGTTCGGCGGTGCTGCGTTACAACGAGTTGGGCATGGACCGGGAGGCCCGCGAGATGTTCGCGTTCCTGCGGGAGCATTTTCCGGACCCCATGTATGAGAAGGGGCTGGACGGGTTCCTGTTGGAGCAGGCCCGGATCGATCGCATCGAAATCCGCGACGCTCGATCGGCAATGGCCCGGATCAAGGCGCTGCTGGCTCGGGGGTTCGTGCAGCTCGCCTACGACGAGGACGAGGAGGGGGGCCGGTATCTGCGGCGGGCGAAGCAGGTGTACGATTTCTACGAGAGCGACGTGGTTTCCGATCGGCTGCGGATTCCCTTCACGTATCAGCAGATACTCGAACAGACGGTTCACGAGATTGGCGGCGGCATGTATCGCCAGTCCTATGAGCGGATCTGCCGGAAGCTGGGTTTGACGCCGATGCCCGCAGGGGGCGACTCGGCTCAGCCGTCGTCGTAGCCGGGCGGATGTCCGGCCATCGCGGGCGGCGTACCGCGAGAGCAGGCCACACATCGTGGCGGGCGGCCGGTGAAATGGCCGGCCGGAGGACCGCCCTACCCGAAGCGACGGCTCGCGGGTTCCACGACTAATCAAAGCGTTCTTGCAGCCAGTCCGGCGTCACCGGGGACCAGTCGTCGACGAAGGCTTCGGCGGGCCGGTGATCGTCGGCGGTCAGGACGCCGCTTACCGCGAGGGTGCGGAGGCCCGCCGCCCGGGCGGCTTGCAGGCCGAAGGGGCTGTCTTCGATGGCCAGGCACTCGGCCGGGTGGAGGCCCGGCGCGTGCTTTCGCATCCGTTCCACGGCCAGGAGGTATCCCGCGGGATCGGGCTTCGAGGCGGCGACGTCATCGGCGGAGACGACGAAGCGAAAGGCGGCGGCGAGTCCGGCGTGGGCGAGGATGGTTTCGATTTCGCGGCGTCGGGCGCCGCTGCAAATCGCCAGCGGCCACACGGCGGCGGCGCGGCGGATGAAGTCGGCCACGCCGGGGCGGGTTTCGAGTCCGGTGGCGATCAGGCGAAAGTAGGCGGCGTCCTTGACGCGCAGGAGGCGGGAGAGCTCGTCCGCAGGGGCGGGTCGGCCGGCGGTTTCGAGGACCGCCCGCATCAGGGCGGCGTCGTTCAGTCCGAGGAAGCGGTGGAAGTAGTCTTCGGGGGACAACTCGAGGGAGACTTCGCGGAGGGCGTGCTGAAAGGCGCGGAGGTGCAGCGGTTCGGTGTCGGCGATGACGCCGTCGAAATCGAAGATGAGGGCGCGGAGCATGGGTCGATTGTAACCGCTGGAGCGCGCGAGGGGATGCCGCGGTGTTTCGAGGGGACCGTTTCGGGGCGGGAACAGATTCGCCGCGGGTCGGGGCGGTCGGGCGTTCCTACGGTGGCGTCAGGCCGAGCGTATCCGCCACGGGCTGGAGGGCCTTGATGCACTCGGCGATATGCTCGTCCAGGGAGAGGCCGAGCGACTCGGCGCCTTTGACGATGTCGTCGCGGTTGACGGCGGCGGCGAAGGAGGGCGTTTTCATCTTCTTGCGGACGCTTTTGGGTTCCAGCCCTTCCAGTCGGGTCGGCCGCACCAGGGCGCAGGCCACGAGGAAGCCGCACAACTCGTCGACGGCGTAGAGGGCACGACGGAGAGGCCGGTCGCGGGGGTACTCGTCCTGGTTCCAGTCAGTGTGCGAGAGCACGGCACCGACGATTTCCTCGTCCACGCCGCGTTCGCGGAGCACCCTGGCCCCTTCGCGGCTGTGTTCCGGGATGGTCGGCCAGCGTTCGTAGTCGAAGTCGTGCAGCAGTCCGACGACGCCCCACCGTTCGGGGTCTTCGCCGAAGCGGGTTGCGTAGTGCCGCATGGCGGCTTCGACGGCCAGCATGTGTTTGCGCAGGCTTTCGTCCCGCACGAATTCACAGAGGAGATTCCAGGCTTCCTGGCGGGTCATGGGCGTCCTCCGGCAGACCGGCGGATCCGGCCGGGAAAGCGGGTCGCCGCCGGTCGGGCGGAGCGGATCAGTCAGTCGCGGTCTTCGTCTTCGTCGCGGCTCTCGGTGTAGCCTCCGCGGGTCGGCATGCCCCGCTCGCGGATGCCCTTGCAGGCCAGGCAGCGTTGGGCGAAGGGCAGCACTTCCAGCCGGCCGGCCGGGATGGGCTTGCCGCAGTCGATGCAGAGGCCGTAGGTGCCGTCGTCGATGCGGCGGATGGCGGCCTCGATCTCGTCGAGTTGGGCGGCCTCGATGGCCAGTAGCCCGACCGCCAGCTCGTTGATGTAGCCCTCCGAGGCGCGGTCGCTGACGTCGGGGAGGTCGCCGACCTTTTCGGCCATTTGGGCCTTGGTGGTCTGCACGGCGCTGAGGATCTGCCGCTGCTGATTGACGAGGGCCTCGCGGATGGCCTTGAGCAATTCCGGACTGAGGGCGGCCTGGGGGCGTTCCTCGGCTTTTTGGGAACCGCGGCCGGCAGCGGTTTGGGCCGCCGTTTTCTTCTTCGAAGGAGCAGGCTTGGCCGGTTTTGGGGCGGAGGGGGTTTTCAAGTCGGATTTTCCTTTGGCGGCCCGCGCCGGGGCCGGCTTGGCCCGGCCGGCGGTGGTCTTCTTGGGTGCCGCGGCTTTGGCGGGAGCAGGCCGGGATTTAGTAGTCTTTTTGAGGGTTTTCGCCGGAGGCGGAGCCTTCGCCGTTTTGGACTTTTTGGGTGTGGCCATGGCTGTGTCGCTCCTTCCAGCAACGCGCGACGAGCAGCAGAGGGCCGCCCGTCAGCCTTCGGAGTCGCAACAGGATGGTAGTTTGCTGGGCGGAAGTCAAGCACGGTCCCGGTCGAAAGTTCCAATCGGCCGGCCTAGCTGGTGTTCCACTGTCCGCGTTGGCGGCGCCGGGAAGGCTGGTGGTCGTGGTGCGCACTGTCCCAGAGGCCTGGGGGCGGCGTTTTCGCGGGGGCCCGCGGTGACCGGGCCGGCTCGCGGGGGGCCGCCAGGGCCGGTTACCGGTTCGGGCGAGGCGGAGGCATCGTTCGGAACGGTCGCGGCGGGCGATTCGAGGCGGCGCGCTGAGCAAGCCTGATAGGTGATGGCCTGCTCGTCGCAGGCCGCGATGATCCAGCCCAGGCAGGGAGTTCGCGCTATGCCACCGCCGGATTGGCCGACGATTGCTTCTCTGGTCGCCGCGGTTTCAGCCGTGGTGGGCCTTCCGCTGACGCTCATCATCTTCTATTTGCGGGCCATGCGGGAGGACCAGCGGGTCTTTGCCGCGGAGTGGCAGCGGCGGGCGGAGCGGCTGGAGTCGGATAATCGCCGGCTGGGGGCCGCTTTGCACACGCTGGCCCGGACCTCGACGCCGCGGCGGGAATGGCGGCGGGAGCAGGCTGCCATCCGGCGCGAACTGGGCCGCCTGGCCCGCGTTTTGGTGTGTCTCCGTTCGGAACGGGAGGACCGCTCTCGATTCGCGGGCCGTGGGCCGCGGCGGGGCCGCGGGGTTTCGATGTGAGGCGGGGCCGAAGCCGTGGGGCGGGGCGATGGGTGCGGGTCAGAAGCCTTCGAAGCTGATTTCGCCGGCGGTGGCGGAGGCCTCGATCTGCCCGCCGCCGCCGTTCAGCACCGCCGAGAGGAAGCCTTCGCCGACGGCCACGCCGCTGACGGAGAAGCCGTTGAGCGTGGCGGTGATCGTGCCGCCCGACGCGGCGAGGTTGAGGGTTGCCGCGGTGGTCTGGGCGATGCGGAGGGCGACGCGGCCCTGGGCGGTGACGGCGGAGACGCGTCCGCCGGGGGGCGGGGTCAGGCGGAGCGAGACATCGGCGGCGGAGGTTTCGGCGCGGACGTTGCCGGTCACTTCGGCGGCGTCGATGGGCCGGTTGCTGGTGAAGGCGGCGACGTTGCCGGTGATGCGGTGGAGGGAGACCGCGCCGTTGGCGGTGCGGACCTCGATGTTGCCGGTGACGTCGGTGATGTCGACGGGGCCGTTGCCGAGGTAGATTTCCAGGTTCGCTCCGGCGGGGATCACGAGGCGGAGGTCGAAGACGAGGTCGGTGGGGGATAGTCCGGGATCGAGGGTGGCTTCGAGGTCCAGGCGGGTGTCATCGACGAAGGATCGTTCGGCGGTGACGAAGGAGTTGGTGAGGCGGTCGCGGAGGACCTCGGCGCTCAGCCCGCTGACGGTGATCATCTCGGTGACGCGGAGGGAGGCGGTCGCGGCGCTGTCCGACTGGGCCACCACGACACGGGCGGTGGGGAGGTCCACGCGGATCGTGCGGATCCCGGCGAAGTCCAGCGTGGTGGTGGTGCGTTCGACGTTGGGCGTGCGGGGGTCGATGCCGTCGGGCGTGGGCAGCCCGGCTTCATGGTCGTCGGGGTCGAAGATGGTCGAGTAGCTGAAGGCGTCGCATCCGCAGACGCTCGCCAGAAGCGTCAGGCAGAGCAGGCGGGTCGCGATTCGCGTATTGGACACGGTTTGCACTCCTTGGGTCGGAGGGGCCGCACGGACGGCCGCAGCGCCCCCGCTGTATTTATCGGCCGATTGTGGCTGGTGGGCGCACTTGGGGGAGCGTGGGGCGTGGTCTTGCGGGGAAACGGGGTTGCGGGTCCGAGAATGCCGCAGAAGGGTTGAAGAGGGTATAATCAGGGCCGCGGAGCGGCGAGAAATAGCGGCGGCCGGCCGGGCAAATCCTCGGATGACGGCGGCCGGCCGGTTTGTGGTCATCGCCGGTTGCTCCGCCCGAGAGGTGACGAGGAGGCCAGACTTGACGCAGTTGAATTCACCACCGTGGCCGGCGGAGCAGGCGGCGTCCTCACGGCCATCGAGCCGCCTGCCGCTGCTGGTGGGGATCCTGCTGGGGTTGCTCGGCGGGACGGTGGTGGTGCAGCAGGCGCAACGATTCATCTACGGGCGGACCAGCGGCACGCCGCGACCGATCGCGCCGCGGGGGGATCTCGGGGACGATGAGAAGACGACGATCCGGCTCTTCGAGCAGACGTCGCCATCGGTCGTGAACATCACCAGCCTGACCACGCGTCGGAGCCTGTTCGGCCTGGATGTGACGGAGATCCCGAAGGGCACGGGATCGGGCTTCATCTGGGACGAGAACGGCCACATTGTGACGAATTTCCACGTGATCCTGGACGCCAACGCGGTGGAGGTGACGCTGGCCAACCGGAGCACGCACCGGGCGGTGTTCGTGGGGGCTGCTCCGGAGAAGGATCTGGCGGTGGTGCGGATCACGGCTCCGCCGGAGGCCCTGGCGCCGATCCTGGTCGGGACGAGCCATGATCTCCAGGTCGGGCAGAAGGTTTTTGCGATTGGCAACCCATTCGGTCTGGATCACACGCTGACGACGGGGATCGTCAGCGCGTTGGGGCGGACCATCCGGACGTTCGGCGACCGAACCATCGACGGGGTGATCCAGACCGACGCCGCGATCAACCCGGGCAACTCCGGCGGTCCGTTGCTGGACAGCGGGGGCCGGCTGATCGGCGTCAACACGCAGATCGCCAGCCCGAGCGGGGCCAGCGCGGGGATCGGGTTCGCCATTCCGGTGGACGTGGTGAACGAGGTCGTGCCGCAGCTCATCGCCCACGGCAAGGTCATCCGGCCGTACCTGGGGATCGAGCGTGCTCCGGACGCGTGGTTGCAGCGGCTGGGCCTCCAGGGCGTGTTGATTTCGCGCGTCATGCCGGGCAGCGGCGCGGAAGCGGCCGGGCTGCGGGGCACTTACGTGGATTCGGCGGGCGACATCGTGCTGGGCGACATCATCGTCGGCATCGACGAGACCCCGATCCGCAGCTACGACGAATTGGTGGGGGTTTTGGAGCGTAAGAGGATCGGGGAGACGGTGACCGTGACTTATCTTCGCGGCGACGCGCGGGAGAGCGTGCGAGTGACGCTGCAAGGCCCGCCGACGCAGCAGTAACCGCGGGTGGGGCATTTCATTTTTGCGGCGGGTCTTTGCGCGGGTCGGCCGATGGCGGAAGATACCCGCGTGGATCCGCGTCGCTTTCATCGTCGGCTGTTCGAGGCGGCCGGCCGTCACCTGCCGGAGGGTGCGACGGTGGTCTGCGGGGTGAGCGGCGGGGCCGACTCGATGGCCCTGCTGCTCGGTCTGCACGAGGTCAACCGTCGGCGTCGCCGCGGGTGGGGGTTGCACGTCGCGCATCTGGACCACGGTCTGCGGACGGATTCGCCGGCCGACGCGGCCTTTGTCGAGGCGGCGGCGGGGGCGCTTCATTTGCCTTTTCATCTTGGGCGCGCGGAAGTCGCTGCCGAGGCCCGCCGTCGCCGGCGGTCGATCGAGGAGGCGGCGCGGATGGCCCGCTACGCCTTTCTGGAGACCGTGGCCGCGAAGGCGGGGGCGGGTTTCGTCGTCGTGGGGCACCAGGCCGACGACCAGGCGGAGACGGTGCTGCATCGCCTCATTCGCGGGACGGGGCTGCGGGGCCTGGCGGGGATGCCGTCGATCCGGCTGCTGCGTGAGGGGGGGACGGTCCGCCTGGTTCGGCCGTTGCTGGGTTTCCGGCGGGAGGAATTGACGGATTATCTGGAGGCGCGGGGGGCGACCTGGCGGCACGACGCCACCAACGACGATGGCGAGGCGGCGACGAGGAACCGCATTCGTCACGAGGTGCTGCCGGTGCTGGAGGCGTTGAACCCGCAGGCGCGGGCGGCCCTGCTGCGGCTGGCGGAGCAAGCCCGCCGGGCCCAGGAGGCCATCTCCGCGGCGGCGGCGGAGGCGTTGGGGCGAGCGTTGCTGACAGAACAGGAGGGCGGCAGCGTGCTGAAGTCGTCGGTGTTGCGGGAACTGCCCACCGCGGTGCGGGCCGAGGCGATTCGTCAGGCGGTGGCGAGGCTGGGGGGGCCGCTGGGCGAGGTGGGTTTCGAGCGGATCGAGGCGGCGGCGGAGGCGGCGTTGGGCGACGGGGCCAGGCGGGTGATCGAATTTCCGGGCGGGGTGCGGGTGGAGCGTCGCGGCGAGCGGTGGATGGTGCGGCGGAGTGAGCGGAGGTGAGGGGGATCGTTGGCGTGGAGGCGGGAGGGCGGCGAGATTCCTCAAGGTTGCGGTTTTGATTCCGGCGGTGGCGGAGCTGGTGGGGCTTGGCATGGCGATCGGCCGGCCCTACAACGTGAGGGGGAGGCGGAAACCAGTTCGGCGAGCCGGTCATGGCCATGAGGTCACGGTTGTCTGAGCCTGGGGTCGATGTGTTCACTCGGCGATACAACGGGTGGCTGGCGGCGGTGCTGCTGTTGGCGGCGGCGGCGCGAGGCGGGGTGCTGCTGTGGGCGGAGCGGCAGCCGGCGCAGTTCGATTTTCCGGATTCGCGGCGGTATCTGGTCGTGGCCCGCCATCTGGCCGCGGGGGAGGGCCCGATCGAGTCGCCGGAGGTTCGGGCGGGGACGGATCCGCTGTATCCGGCGTTGTTGGCGGCGGGTCTGCGGCTGGGGTGGGCGGAGGAGGACGTCGACGGGGCCTCCCTGATGCGGTTCGGCCGGATGGTCAACGGGCTGTTTGGTGTCATTTCGGTGGCACTTCTGGCGGCGTTCGCGCGGCGGCTGTTCGGCGAGCGGGCCGCTCTGGCGGCGGCGGCGATCCTGGCGGTCGATCCGATCCTGCTGTACTTCAACGCCCTGGTGTTGACGGAGACCTGCTACACGGCCCTGCTGCTGGCGGCGTTCTATTGCCTGGCGCGGACCGCGGGGCGCGAAGGGGTCATGTGGGCGGCGGCGGCGGGCGGGTTTCTCGGGCTGGCCACGCTGACGCGCAGCAGCAGCCTGTTTCTGCCGCTGGTGTTGGCACCGTTCGCCGCAGCCGGCGTGGGGGCGGTCGTGCGGCTCGGCGAGGCGGGCCGCAGCCGGCATGTGCCCGCCATCATGCAGCGGGCGGCCGTGGGGATTGTGTTTCTGGTGGGGGCGGCGGCGCCGCTGCTGCCGACGGTGCTGCGGAATTATGCCTTGTTCGACCGATGGGTGGTCGTGCGCACGGGGAGCGGGGCCAGCCTGATGGAGGCGTTGGGTCCGTGGGCGGACGGCGGGCCGGGGATGGACCGGATCGTGTACCCGGCGATGCCGGAGGGGGCGGACGAGGTCGAGCGGGACCGGCGTTGTCGGGCGGCGGCGTGGGAGTGGGCGCGGGCGCACCCGGGGGAGGCGGCGCGGCTGGCGTGGGTGAAGTTCCGGCGGACGTGGTCGGTGACGATCAACGCGCCGGGCTACTCGGGATGGAGGTATCGGGCGGTCGGGTGGATGACGGTGGCTCCGGTTTACGTGCTGGCGGCGGTGGGGGCGGCGCGGCTGTGGCGTCGCGGCGGGGCGAGGTTCAGCGCGGCGGGTTGGGGGGGTCGTGCGGTGCTGGCGTGGCTGCTGGCGGTTCCGGTGTACTTCACCCTGGTGCACATGGTGTTCGTGGGTTCGGTGCGCTACCGCGTGCCGGCCATGCCGTTTCTGTTTGTGCTGGCGGCGGTGGGGCTGGCGGGTTGGGCCGGGGCCGGCCGCCGGCCGGATGTCGTCGCGGATTCGGGAGAGGCCGGATGATCGTCCGCCGGTTGCAGATGTTCGCGCGTCGCCAGTGGCCGGAATGGCGGCACTGGCTGGAGCGAACCACGTTCGATCGGCACCCGGTCTCGCTGGCGCGGCAGCGGGCCGGGCGGGTGTTGCTGGTTGTGCTGGGGCTGGGGGCGCTGTGGTACGGTCTGACCACGCGGGACGAGTCGATTCGGCGTCGCGCCGTGGAGTATCTGACCGAGGCCACGGTGGGCGAGGTACAGGTCGAGCGGGCTTCCTTTCGAATGTTCGGCGGGATCACGTTGCACAACGTGCGGGTCTCCGTGCCGTACAGCGAGCAGCTCGACCCGACCGCGATTTCGCCGCGGGACCGGGAGATTTTTTCGGCCACGGCGTTGCGGCTGGTGCACAACCCGTGGCGGTTGCTGCTGGGCGATCTGCGGGTGGAGCGGATCCTGGCGGTGCAGCCGCGGATCGTGCTGGCCCAGAACGTGGAGACGGGCGTGCGGAACTGGCAACTGCTGAGCCGGGTCCAGAAGCCCGGCGGCGGGGACGGTCCGAGGCACCGGCCGCAGATCATGATTCGTTCCGCGGTGGCGGAGGTGGTCAGCGTTCGTCTGGATGGGCGGCGGGAGCGCCAGGAGATCGAGCTGGACGCGGACATTCGTCCTCACCGGCAGCTCGCCACGGCGTATTCGATCGACGTGCGGAGGTATGCGGAGCCGGTGGAGCGGACCACGGTGGTCTTCGATCCGGGCGCGCGGCTGGTGACCAATACGCCGTTTGTCGAGGTGGAGACGGTTCGGTTGCAGCTTCCGGAGCCGGTGCAGGAGTTCTTCCGGACGATCGCCCTGGAGGGGCAGGTGAAGGTCAGCCGTCTGTTGTATGACGCGCGGTCGCCGGAGGATCGCGACACGGCCATCGAACTGCGGGAGGTCCGCTGCCGGATGCCGTTGTCGATGTTGTCTTCGCCGGCCGCGGAGGTGGCGGTCGAGGAGGAAGAGGAGGAGGGGGTTCGACTGACGGGGATCAGCGGCCGGTTCGACCTGCGGGGGAACCACCTTGATCTGGACATCACCGGGCTGGTGAACGGGGCGCGTTGCATCGTCAGCGGGTCGCTGGACGGCGTGGACCGGCCGGTGAACCAGATCGGCGTGAATCTGCACGTGGTGGCGACGGCGGTGCCGGCGCCGGAGGGCAAGCTTCGCGAACGGCTGGAGCATGACGAGCGGCTGCCGTGGTCGTTGCGTCAGTTCTTTCACGACTATGACCCACGGGGTCCGTTCGGCTGCGACCTGTATGTACGGCGGCCTGCCGGCGGGGCGGGGCAGCTCAGCGTGGTGGGCGTGCTGGAGCCGCAGGACGCTTCGGCCAGCCATCGGCTGTTCCCTTATCGGGTGACGGATCTCCGCGGTCGAGTGGTCTTTCGCCCGGAGAGCGTGCATCTCGAGGACGTGGTCGGCCGCCACGGTTCGGCGGCGATTCTGGTCAACGGGGTGATCGACCGCCGGACCTGCTACGCTTCCGCCGACGTCGATATTCGCGGCGCGGATGTGCCGCTGGACGATGATCTGTTTCGCCCGCTGGCGTCGGCCTATCAGGACGTGTGGCGGCGGTTCAATCCGTCGGGCACGGCGGAGATCGCCGTGCACGTGGTGCGGCCCGGCGCGGGGCCTGATGATCCGCGGCCGGAGTTTCGGACGACGGTCCGCGCGGAACTCACCGACGCCGCCATTTGTTTTCGGGAGTATCCGTACCCGCTCGAGAAGGTCCGTGGGCGGCTGGATATCAGCGGCGGGCGAATTCAGTTTCACGAGCTGGTCGGGCGGCGCGGGGACGGCGTCGTGCGGATCAGCGGGTTCACCCAGCTTGACCCGCCCGACCGGCCGCAGGTGGAGATGCGGATTGACGCAGAGTCGCTGCGGATTGACGAGGTCCTGGCCCGGGCGCTCCCGGCCGAGGGTCGGGCGGTGATCGAGCAGTTCCAACCGGAGGGCGTGGTGGACCTTTCGGGCACCATTCGGCTGGGCGAGGCGGAGGCGGGCCTGCGCTACGACCTGAAGGCGGTGTTGCGCGAGGCGAGTCTGTGCTATCGGCAGTTTCCCTATCGGCTGGGGGACGTCCGCGCGGAGGTGGAGATCAGGCCGGAGGCGATCAGTGTGCTGCGAGCGGCGGGGCGGCACTCCGGCGGCGAGGTCGTCGCCGGTGGCCGGGTCGAGCGCCGCCCGGAGGGGCTGGTTGCGGACCTGACGCTCGAATGCCGCGGGTTGGCTCTCGATGCCGCGCTCTTCGAGGCCCTTCCGCCGCCCCTGGTCGAGGTGTGGCGGCTGCTGGAGCCCTCGGGCAGGCTGAACGCCCGCACCGCCCTGCATTACTCCACGGCCGCCGGCGGGGAGCTGTTCCGTCACCGGACGGAAGTGGAGCTGGCCGACGGGCGGTTGTGCTTTCGGGACTTTCCGCTGCCGCTGCGGGAGGTTTCGGCCGGGGCGCTGGTGACGGATCAGCGGGTGGAGATCCAGCGGCTACGGGGGCTGGCGGGGGCGGCGGGCGAGATCGAATTGCGGGGCGAGCTGACGCTGGGCGGGGAGGGGCGAGAGGGGACTCTGTTCGTGGAGGCTCGAGACCTGTCATTGGATGAGGGTTTGTTTGCCGCCCTGCCGCCGCGGCTTCGCGGGTGGGCGGAGCGGGTTTTGCCGGCCGGGCGGTTCAGTATGCGGCTCGACCCGCTGTCGTGGCGGGTTGCGGGGGGCGGGTCGCCGCAGTGGTCGTTCAACGGCGAGGTTCATCTGGACGGCGTGCGGGCCATGGTGGGGGTGGAGCTGCGTGAGGCGGCGGGCGTGCTTCGGGGCCACGGCGGGGTGAACTCGGACGGCGGGGTTGAGCTGTCGGCGACGGCGGATCTGGAACGGATCACGGTGGCGGGTTGGAAGTTGGACCGGACCACGGCACGGGTGAGCGCGGATCCCGCCGCCCGCACGGTGTCCGTCGAGGATATCGCCGCCGAGTTGTACGGGGGCGAGGCGACGGGATTCGCGCGGGTGCGGACGCGGAATCAGCATACGGCTTATGAGGCGTCGATCAGCGCGCGGGACCTGGAGTTGAGCCGGTATGTCGCGGCGCACAGCCGAGTGAGGGGTGATCGGCTTCCGTCGGGCACGGTGTACGGCAACCTGGCGTTGCGGGGCCGGACGGGCCGGCAGTCCTTTCGCGAGGGGGCGGGGGAGGTGTTTATTCGCGAGGCCCAGATCGCCCGGGTGCCGATCATGCTGATGATCTTCCAGGTGCTGAACCTGGCGCCGGATGAGAACGCCTTTCACGACGGGTGGATACGGTACAGCCTGTCGGGCGGGGAACTACGGCTGCAACCGATCGACCTGCAAGGATCGGCGTTGTCATTTCTGGGGGCGGGGACCCTCGATCTGGGCAGTCGGCGGCTGGATGTCACGCTGGTGGCGGGCAGCCCGGTCCGTCTGCGGGTGCCGGTGCTGACGGAGCTGGTGGAGGGGGCCTCGCGGGAGCTGATGGAGGTGCGGGTGACGGGAACGCTGGAAAATCCCCGAATCACGCCGCAGCCGTTCCGCAGCCTGAACGAGGCGATGAAGGGGCTGCTGCCGGAGGCGCCCGGGCGGGGCAGCAGGGAATAGGGGGCGTCAACGGTTCGGCTGGTGCGAGAAAGGGTTCTCGCGCGAGCGTCCCTCCACGACGCGGCTTGTCTGCCGCACGCAACGGTTCGGGCGAGAGGGAAATTTCGCAATAGCGGTCCGTCAGATCGGGGGCGGGGTACGCCTGGGCCGCCGACGACAGCGGCCTTGGACACGCGACGGTTCGCATCGAGATATCTACGATGGGCAAGTCGTCGCTTTTCATAAACGAAAAAGTGGTCGCTCCCGTGTTTCACTCGATCCAGCAGCAATACGATGGCCCCATTGCCGCGGAAAGACCCTGCTTGCTCTTGTCGATGGTCTCGGCTGGAAAAGACGAGGCGATCACCGCCTATGTCACGCGGCTTGTGTTTCGACGGGTTGCCGTGGCCGCTGATTGAGCAGTGGGGCGACTACTTCCTGGAGGAGACGTAGGGAGGTCCGGGGAGATGGCTGGTCGGCGATGGCGGGCGGCTGACCGGCGGGACGGCCGTCGGCGGCGAGGCGGCATTTTGATCAAGGCGCGGCGGGCCGAGCCGGCGAGGAGACGATCTCGAACACGGCGTATCCGGCTCCCGCGTACAGGGGCCGCAGACCGGCGAGGCTCCCGTGGTGTTCCCGCTCCACGAGCACATAGCGGGCACCGTAGTCGGCCTGTAGGCGGCGTGCCCGCTCGGCATCCAGTGAGCGATAGGCCCGCGCTGCCGCCGGGGCGTTGTCGACTGCTTCGCCGCAGACGGCGACATGGCGACGGTACCACTCCAGGGTGTCGCACGGCAGCACCGGCATGCATTTCCAGTCGATCACCGCCGCCCGCCCCGTCAGGAGGCGAAACCCGGACAACAACGGGGGGATGACGAAAACGGACCCGCGTTCGGTGTGTTCACGGCACCAGGCATACAGGGCTGCTTCGTCCGGCGGGGGCGGCGGGCCGAGCAGGTCCTTCCGCGCCAGGCCGGTCCGCAGCACGAATGCGGTGATGATCAGCACGAGGCCGGCTGGTCCCGCTGCCGGCAGGATTCGACCGCACCACCCGGCTAGCCGCAGAGGGCGGCCGCGCCAGGCCAACAGCCCCCCCAGGAGGTAGGCTCCCGCCACGACGACCCCGGACCGCCCGGCGCCCAAGGCGTAAAGAAGCGCGAGGCCGCCGATCGCCGGCAGCAGCGCGCTCCAGCGGAAAGCGCGGCCCGCCGTGTTCGGGGGCGGCGTTGTTCCTTGGCTTGCCAGCCGCACGCCCGACAGCGCCAGGACGACAGTGAATACGCTCGCCAGTCCGTACAGACTGCCGAGACCGCCGGCGAGCAAAAGCGCACCCAGGATTACCCAGAGCGCGACCGTCCGGGTCCACGGCCTGTCGGGCGTCAGGGCGGTCGTGACCAGGGTGCCCGCCACGGCGATCTGGGCCATCAGCACGAGCAGTGGGCCGAGCCGCCAGGGGAAGAGCAACGCCATCGTGTCATTTTGCACGACGAGGGTGAAGGCGGCCCCGGCCAGCAGGATGGCGACCAGCAGCCCGAAGAGGGTCGTCGCCGGTCCGTGACGGAGGCGATGGAGCGGGACGGAGTAGACCGCGATCGCTCCGGCGGCGAGGATCGCACCGAACCGCACGAAGGCGGATACCCCCCATGTTCGCGGGCGGGAATGCAGCGGCATGTAGATGTCGTGCAGGATCGTGCCCGCCTCGGCGGAGCAGGCCGCCTGTTCGGCCGATCGACCGGCCAGCAGAAACGGCAGGTGCAGCAGGACGGCGGGCACCAACGGGCCGAGGATCCACAGGGAGGTCTGCCAGCCGAGGCGTCGGCCCCGCAGCACGACGAGCCCGGCCGCCAGCACGACCGCCCAGACCATGTAGTTGATATGGAAGACCGCGGCCAGCGCCAGGGTCAGTCCGGCCAGGCGGTAGCGTTCATAGACGATCAGGACCAATCCAGCCAACAGTCCCACGCTGCCGATGGTGGCGGGCTCGAAGTAGCTCTTGAGGATAGCCGTGCTGCCGAGGCCGGGCGGCGGGGTCAGCACGATGATCAGCACGGCGGTCGCGGTCACGGCCGTGGCGGCTCGATAGAAGCGGGCGGCGAGGGCGGCGACGCAGGCCAGGAAGACTCCGGCGGCGAGGGCATTTGCGGCGGCAAGGGCGATATCGAGTTGCAGAACGCGACCCACCGCGACCAGGATGACGTTGAACACTCGGTGATGCGGCTGGGTTTGGGTGGTGAACCAGTCGTTGGCCAGAAAGGTGGGATCGAGGGCGTGGAGAGCGTGCAGCAGGTATTGTCGATGGTTGCCGCTGCCGTAGCCCATCCCGTTGGCCAGGGCGAAGGCCGCGGCGAGAAGCATGAGGAGCAGGCACGGCCGACGCCGCGTCGGCCAACGCGAGAAGTCGCCAGACGTCGGATCGGTGAGGGACGACATGGGCCAGGTGTCAGCCAGCCGGCAGCGGTTCTAGGGCGTTTTCGTGGCGAGGACCGCCTGATTCACGCACAGCGGTCCCAGGCTGCGGCCCCAGCGATCCAGAAACCGCAGCAACGGGTGGAACATCGCGACCTGAAAAGGGAACAGGTGGATGCCGCGCATGTCCAGCACGGTCGCGCCGGTCTCCTCCACCCATAGGCGGAGTTGCCGCCAGGAGGGCCAGTTTTCGATGCCTTCGTACGGCCGCAGGTGGAGCCGGTTCGCCAGGTTGCACAGCCACCACCAGCGGCGGTTGTTGGAGGTGATCACCGCGAGTCCGCCTGGGCGACACACGCGGATGACCTCGTGAACCGCGCGCCGCGGGTCGCGGGTGTGTTCGATGCATTCCGAGGAGACCACCACGTCGAACGAACCATCCGGGAATTGCAGGTCGAGCACGTCGCCCAGGACGGTCCGGGCCGGGCATTTGCGGCGGACCTGTGCCAGCAGCCGCGGCCCAATATCCACGGCGGTCACATCGGCGCCCCGCTGGTGCGCCCAGAGGCTGAACCAGCCGGTTCCGCATCCGGCGTCCAGCAGCGACCGGCCTCGAAGATCGCAGGGCCCGAGCAGCTCTTCATAGACCGTTTCCAGCCGCCGTTGCAGGTCGTAGCGGTTCATGATCCGGTCGAATTCATCGGCGATGCGGTCGTAGAACAGCTCGATCGGCGTGACCGCCGGGGCCGGGGCGGCCGCCGGGTCCAGCCCGCGAATACCCCGCTCCAGGCGGCCCGATCGGGTCGGCCCGGACCTAGCGAGGCGGCGTCGGGGCGGCGCCGCGGTGCCGCTTGGGGACGGAGTCGAGCGGTCTGGTGTCGTGGGAGGCGGCGCGAGCGGGGTGGAAACGGTGGACTCATCGAGCAGGACCGTCGGTCTTGTGGCCATGCCTCTGTATCGGAAACCACGGGCGATAACCACACTAATAAACGTCCGCCGGGGGCGGAGAAGCCCTCGCGGCGAGCGTGAAAAGCTGACTTATGGGCGGCGATCTGTTAGGATGGAGGTTCCTGCGGCAGTCCGCCGCCCGGTCGGTCGCCGTGGGAGGGAAGAGGTAGTCCGGACTTGTATTATCCCAATCACTACGGAAGGATGACCATGTTGAACGATGTTCAGCCTCGGTATCGGTACGCCGTCGCGGCGCTGGCGGCGATGTTCGCGGCGGCCTTGGTTGCCGCCGGGTCAGCGTTGGCGGGCGAGGACTCACCCAAACCGCCGGAACCATCCCGAATTGACGCCGCGAAGATCCACCCGAATCTGGAGCGGCGAATCGAAGAGAGCCTTGGCGCGCCCGTGAAGACCTGGGTGTTCTTCACCGACAAGGGCCTGCCGACGGCCGAAGCGAAGACCGCCGCCCTTGCCGAGGTCGCCGCGACTTACAACCCGCGGGCCGTGCAGCGGCGACAGATGCGCGGGTTGAACCATCTTCGCGATGGCGCTCTCTTCAACGAGTTGGACTTGCCCGTTTGCGAAGACTACATCGGCCAGGTGGTGGCGACCGGGGCCAAGCTGCATATCCGGAGCCGCTGGCTGAACGCGGTCACGGTTTATGCCACGCGGCCGCAGTTGCGGCAGATTGCCGCCCTGCCGTGCGTCGATCGCCTGGAGGCGGTTCGGCAATCCCGCCGCATCGCGCCTTTCAACGTGGTCGATGTCGGCGCCGGGCCGTTCGAAAGCGAGGCGGCCCCGCGTTCGATCAACTACGGCAGCGCTGCGACCCAGCTCACCCAGATCAACCTGCCCGCCCTGCACGACGCCGGTTTCACCGGGCAGGGCGTCATCGTGGGCATCCTGGACACCGGCTTCCATCGTGCGCATGAGGCGTTCAACACGCCGGGGCATCCGCTCAACGTCATCGCCGAATACGATTTCGTCAACAACGACGGCAACACCGGCATTGAGCCCGGCGACCCTTCCAGCCAGCACGATCACGGCACCATGATCCTGGGCTGTATCGGCGCCTACAAGCCGGGCAGCTACGTCGGGGGCGCGTTCGACGCCTCTTTCGTCCTTGCCAAGACCGAGGACACCTCACAGGAGGTGCCCGCCGAGGAGGACAACTACGTCGCGGGCCTGGAGTTCATTGAATCGCACGGCGCGGACATGTCCACCGCCTCGCTGGGCTACATCGACTGGTACACCCAGGCGCAACTCGACGGGCAGACCGCCGTGACGACCATCGCCTGCAACATTCATACGCTGAACGGCGTGCATCACACCAATGCCGCCGGCAATGAGTATCACGATTCCAACCCGGCGATCTCCCACCTGATCGCACCGGCCGACGCTTTCCAGGTCATCACCTGCGGAGCGGTGAACAGCAGCGGGGCGATCGCTTCCTTCAGCTCCGACGGCCCCACCGCGGACGGACGGGTCAAGCCCGAAGTGCTGGCGCGCGGCGTTTCCACCTATACCGTCTCGCCGAGCAGCACGACGACCTACACCACCGCCGACGGCACGTCGCTCTCGACGCCGCTGGTGGCGTGCGCGGTCGCCTGCCTCTGTCAGGCCAAGCCGTATTGGACGGTCGACCAGATGCGGGAACACCTCTTCGAGACGGCCGACTACTTCGTGGCCAACGGCACGCACGATCCGCTCTACGTCCGCGGCTACGGCATCATCAACGCCTTCGCGGCCTACCGCACCTGCTCCGACCAGGGAACCCTGGCCCTGGATCGCGTCAAGTATCAATGTGCCGCCACGGCGACACTGACCGTGGTAGACTGCGGCTTGAACGCCAACGACAACGTGGTTGAGACCGTCACCGTGAGCATTGCTTCGACGTCCGAGCCGGGCGGCGAGTCGGT
>CAZNFM010000021.1:0-84182 GCA_964572385.1 uncultured Planctomycetaceae bacterium
TGTTGATTTACAAGAGGTTACAAAGCGCCGCGCGTTCGCGCACGGTTATTTAGCCGCAAACAGGCGGAGATCGCCTTGCGCGAAAGCGAAGAGCGGCATCGAATTCTGTTCGAGTCCTCCCGCGACGCCATCTTTACCTTGGCAGCACCGGATTGGCACTTTACCAACGGCAACCCGGCCTGTCTTCGGCTGTTTCACGTCGATAGTGTCGACCGGCTTCTGGCCACCGGTCCCATCGAGCTGTCGCCGGAGTACCAGCCGGACGGGCGGCCTTCCGCCGAGAAGGCCCTGGAGATGATCGAGATCGCGCTTCGGGAAGGAGTGCATTACTTCGAGTGGACGCACCGCCGCTTGCACGGCGAGCCTTTCCCCGCCACGGTGCTGCTGACCCGCGTGGAGTGGCAGGGCGGGGTATTCCTGCAAGCCACGGTCCGCGATGTCACCGAACAGAAGCGGGCCGAACAGGAACTGCAAGAATACCGGACTTCCTTGGAGCGGGCGGTGCAAAGCCGCAGCGAGGAATTGTTGGCGGCGCAACGCCAGGTGCTCCAGGCGGATAAGCTGGCCTCCATCGGCCGGTTGGCCGCGGGCATCGCCCACGAGATCAACACACCGATCCAATACGTCGGGGACAACTTGCGGGCCTTGTCGGACAACTTCGCCGACCTCAGTCGGCTGGTCACGGAATACCGCAACCTGACCAAGCGAGCGGGGGAGTTGCGCCTGCTGCCGGAGGAGGTGCGGAGAGTCGCCACCATCGAAGCGGAAGTGGATCTGGACTATCTGCTGGAGGATTCACCCAAAGCCTTGCAGCAGGGGCTGGAAGGCGTCGAACGGGTAGCGAACATCGTGCGGGCGATGAAGGACTTCTCGCACGTCGACCGCGGTCAGACCTCCGCCGTAGACATCAACCGAGCGCTGGACACCGCCCTGACCGTGGCCCGCAACGAGTACAAGTACGTCGCCGACGTGGTTCGCGACTACGGCGAACTCCCGCCGGTGGAGTGTCTGGCGGGCGACCTGAACCAGGTGTTCCTGAACCTGCTGGTGAACGCCGCCCACGCCATCGAGGAGACCGGTCAGCGCGGCGTCATCACGGTCACGACGCGACCGGACGGCGACCATGTGCAAATCGTCATTGCCGACACCGGGGCGGGGATCCCCGAATCGGTCCGGGACCGGATCTTCGAGCCTTTCTTCACCACGAAGGAGGTGGGAAAGGGCACCGGTCAGGGGTTGTGCATCTCTCGCCAGATCATCGTCGGGAAGCACGGCGGAACGCTGTCCTACGAGACGGAGGTCGGCCACGGAACGCGCTTCATCGTGCGGATACCGATCAAGATCCGCCGAGGCGAGGGGACAGAGAAGCAAGATGGCTAGAACCCGAATCCTCTTCGTGGATGATGAGCCGAATGTCCTCGACGGGCTGCGCCGAATGCTGCGGCGCTCAAGGCACGAGTGGGAGGTCGATTTCGCGCGCACGGGTGCGGAAGCACTCGCCAAGATGCACGAGAAGCCCTTTGAGGTCGTTGTGAGCGACGTGCAAATGCCCGACATGACCGGGCTGGATCTCCTGGAGCGTCTGCGACGGGATTTTCCCGCAACCACCCGCATCATTCTCACCGGCCGCGCCGATGAGGACATGGCCCAGCGGGCGACCGACCTGGTGCATCAATTCCTGGCCAAGCCGATCGAGCCACAGGTGTTGAAGCAGACCATGGCGCGAGCGCTCGAGCTCCGCCGTCTCGCCGACAATAAGCTGCTGCAAGCGATCGTGGCGGATTCGACCAGCCTGCCGACGATTCCCGCCATCTATCAGGAGATTCAGCGTATCGTCGAATCCGAGAACAGCAGCATTGCGGAAATCGCCACCGTCGTTGGCCGCGACCTGGCCACGTCCGCCAAGCTCCTCCAATTGGTCAACTCCTCCTTCTTCGGGCTTGGCCGCAGAGTCTCCAGTGTGGAGCACGCCATCACGCTGCTGGGCCTGGTTCGGTTGCGGGCGTTGGTCCTGGCCAATCACCTGTTCGCGGAGTTCAAGTCGACCGTGCCGGGAGAGTTGCTGTCCATGGATCTTCTGTGGCACCATTCCCTGAGGGTGGCGACCGTTGCTCGCGAGATCACCCTGCTGGAGGGGCAGGGTGAAGATCGCCCGGACCAGGCCTTCACCGCCGGAATGCTCCACGATGTCGGCCTGGTGTTGCTGGCCGCGCGGCAGCCAGACACGCTGGAACGCTGCCTGGAGAACGCCCGCCAGGAAGGAAGAAGCATCTGGCAGTCGGAGATGGAGTTGCTCGGGGCCACGCACGCGGATGTCGGGGGATACCTGCTCGGCCTATGGGGCCTGCCGATGCGGATCGTGGAAGCGGTGGCCCTGCACCATACTCCCAACTCCATTCCCTACGACGGGCTGTGCGCGACTACCGTGGTCCATGTCGCGGACTATCTGATCGGCGAGGCCTGGACCACCCCGGCCGGCTACCATCTCGCCACTCCGGCGGGCGATCTGGACTCCGCTTACCTGCGGCGTCTGGGCCTGGCCCACCGTCTTGACCACTGGCGTGCCGCGGCGGAGAGGGTCGCGCCCCACGGCGTGGAGGTGATTGCATGAGCAGAGTGAGTAGCCGGATTCTGTTCGTGGACGACGAGCCGAATGTCCTGGCCGGCTTGCAGAGGCTGCTGCGGCGGCGCTTCGAGATGTTTACCGCCAACAGCGGAGCGGAGGGGCTGGAGATCCTGCGGCGGGAAGGCCCGTTTGCCGTCGTTGTGTCGGACTACAACATGCCCGGCATGAACGGGGTCGAGTTCCTGGGGGAGGTGATCAAGGAAGCGGCCGAGACGGTGACGGTATTGTTGACGGGGCTGACGGATGCGAGCGTCGCGGCCGCGGCGTTGCAACAAGGCCGCATTTTCCGCTACCTGAACAAACCGTGCGAACGCGAGACCTTGGAGCGGACCCTTGAGGACTGTCTGGAGCAGCACCGATTGGTGGTTTCCGAGAGGCTCCTTCGAGAAGAACTGGCCGAGTTGACCGGTCAACTCCATCAAACCAACCTACGTCTCGAACGCCGCGTGGAGGAGCGGACCGCCCGACTCCGCAGCCTGTATGAATTCGTGGCCGGTCTGAACGGCCTGGACGGCCTGGGCGGAGTCGCCGAACTGGTGGTCGACACGACGGCGAAGATGCTGCACAGCCGCCGCGTCTTCCTCATGTTGCCCGACGACGCAGACGAGCATCTGACCATCGTGGCGGCCCGAGGAGGCCCTCCGGGAGAGTGGGAGCAGATGCGGATTCCTCTCGATGATGAAGTGGTCGGAGCGGCTTTCACTCGGGGTAAGGCCAGCATTCTCGGCGGTCCGTTCTGTGCGCCGCGCGAGACCGGCGGAAGCCGGTGCGACCTTCTCGCCGTCGCTCCGTCAGTCGTCATTCCTCTGAAGGCTGCCCACCGCGTCGTCGGCGTCCTCGTGGTCGCGGAGCCGTTGACCGGCCGACCCTACGACGAAGACGAAGTGGAAACGCTGAAGGCGGTCGCCGACGCGGCCGCCATCGCCATTCACAATCAGATCCGCCTTCAGGAGCGAAACCAGGCACAGGAGGCCATCATCCTCGCTCTGGCCCGCCTGGCTGAGCACCGTGATCCCGAAACCGGCGAGCATCTCGAACGAGTGCAGTACTATTGTCGCATGCTGAGCGAGGAACTGGCGAAGATCCCGAAGTATCAGGACATCATCGACAGCGAATTCATTGACAACATATTCCGCACCGCGCCGCTGCACGACATCGGAAAAGTCGGCATCCGGGACCACATCCTCCTGAAACCGGGCAAGCTCACCCCGGAAGAATTCGAGGTGATGAAGGCACACACCACGATCGGCGGAAACACGATCCGCACGCTGATCGCCCAGCATAGGCGGCAGACCTTCCTTCAGATGGGAATGGAGATTGCCTACCAGCACCATGAGAAATACGACGGATCCGGCTATCCCCGAGGCCTCAAAGGCGAGGAGATCTGCCTCTCCGCGCGAATCGTGGCTTTGGCGGACGTCTACGACGCGCTCACCTCGCGCCGCCCGTACAAGGAGCCGATGACCCACGCCCAGGCCGTCGAGATCATCCGCCGCGAAGACGGAAAACACTTCGACCCCGACGTCGTGGCCGCCTTCTTCCGCCGGGAGGAGGAGTTCCGCCGATTGGCCGAAGGCCATCAGGACCGATGGACCGCACCTTCTGCCGCGGGGCACCCCACGGTCGCGCCCTTGCCGCGGCGACCGACTCAGACAGTCCCGCCGCCCGAACCGGTGAGTGCCTGAGCCGAGCCGCGGGCGTTTGGCCGCATCATCGGCCCGGTGCTATCCTATACCCGATGTCCTGGCTGCGTCTGGTTCGCACCTATGGGGAGATGATCCGCTTCTCACACTCGGTCTTCGCCCTGCCGTTCGCGCTCATGGCGACCTTCCTGGCCGGGCGTCAGCGGCCATCGGGCTGGCCCGCGCTGGGGCAGTTGGCTTTGGTTGTCCTTTGTATGGTGGCCGCCCGAACCTATGCCATGACCTTCAATCGCCTGGCGGATGCCGGGCTGGATGCCCGCAATCCGCGGACGGCGGACCGCGCCTTGCCGTCTGGACGGCTTCGGCCCGGCCCAGTGTGGGTCTTCCTGGCATTCGCGGCAGCAGCCTTCGTCTCGGGCTGTCTTGGTTTCGCGTACTGGTATGACAACTCCTGGCCGATCCGTCTGGCGACGCCGACGCTGCTGCTGCTGGCGGCCTATTCCTACGCGAAGCGAGTCACCAGCCTGTCGCATTTTGGCCTGGGAGCGGCCATCGGTTTCGCGCCGGCTGCCGCCTGGATTGCGGTGGACCCCGCCTCGCTCGGGTGGCCTGCGGTTCTTCTGACAGGGGCCGTACTGTTCTGGATTGCGGGCTTCGACATCATCTACGCCTGTCAGGATGTGGGAGTGGATCGTCGCGACGGGCTCCATGCCTTGCCGGCCCGCCATGGTGTGGCAACCGCCCTCTGGATCTCGCGGGGCTGCCATGTGCTCACGGTTGCGGCATTATGCGGATTGGGGCTGGCGGCGAACCTGGGGTGGTTGTACTGGGCAGCCCTTGCGGGCACGACCCTCCTGTTGGCCGCAGAACAGGCCGTGGTCCGAGCCAATGACCTTACGCGGGTGAATCTGGCCTTCTTCACGCTGAACGGCTTCATTAGTCTACTGCTGGGAATCGCTACGATCGCTGATATTGTCTTATTCGGCGTCCGATAATATTAAGGCGTGGTCTTGCCATGTCGCGGTTGCTCCATCCCGGCCATGGGATATATTGGGCGAGATGTTGATCCGGTCGAGACAGACTGCTGCGGGCCTGTTTCCCGCTATCGCCGCGATCGTCCTTCTGGCGGGGCCGGCGGTGGCGGTCGCGCATCGGGAATGTTCTGCTCGCCTAGCCAGGCAGCAGAAAGCCCGGCAGCAAGCCCTTGCCGGAACCCAGCCGAAACCAGGCGGTAAACCCAAAGCGTCACCGCCGGCGGCCGCCTTCGTTGCGGCTGAAGCCGCGAAGCCCCCCAGCAACGGCTTTCCCCATCCTTCGCCCCTCCTGCGGATCGGCGAGGCGATGGATCCCCTCCGTTTTCGCCTGAGCGGCGAGCAAGTGGTCCGGTCCCGCCCATGCCCTAGCTCGCTGCATCACCCGGCATACGAAGCCCTGGCGCCGCCGACAGCCTGAGCCGTCGCTCGCGGGTGCCACCGTGTCCCACGGCCCGGCCGCGGGGACGCTAAGTACACGCGAAATCGCGTTAGCGGCGTGATGTTGATCCGCACCAGACCTTTCGAAGGTGCTATGACTTCGGCGGCCCCATTCCGTGAGCCGCCACCCTGAGAGTGAAATGCGGCACGACTGACGCCGGCCTTCCAGCCGTCTTCCAGAAGACGCAGCGGGCCGGGCGTAGTGATAGTCGGGTACCGGCGAGTCGCCGACCCCTCACACCTCATTACAACGGATGCAACCATGAATGAGCGAGACCTTTGGTGGAAAATCGTGATCGTGGGTTCGCTGGTGGCCATGGCAATCGCCACTGTGTACCCGATGGACGAGAAGATGAAGTTCGGTATCGACCTGTATGGCGGCTACAGCCTGCTGTATGAGATCGACGACACCGGCTTGGAAGGCCGAGACCGCCAGGCCTTGGCGGAAAACGTGATGCGGGTGCTTCGCGAGCGCGTGGACCCCAAGGGCGTATTTAACCTGGTCTGGAGGCCGATCGGGCATAACCGACTCGAGATCCAGATGCCGCGTCCGAGCGAGAGTGTCCGCAAGGCCCGCCAGACGGCCGAGACCTTGCAGGAGCAGATCCGCGAAACCGTCCTGCGGCGCAGCGACATCCTGCGGGCGTTGGGCCGCAGCGGAGAGGATCGGGAAAGGGCCGTTGCCTCGCTGATCGGCGGGATCGAAACCAGGCGAGCGTTATTCGAACAGGCCGCCGCGGCGTTCGACGCCTGGCAGTCGATGAAGAGCCAGTATGACGCGCGGGTCAAACAGTTCGAGGCTACGAACATTTCCGAGGAGGCCGTTCGCGGAGCGATCAGCAAGCCCGTCGAGGAGCGCCCCGCGGCCTTCGAGGCTCTCATCCGCGGAATCGAGTCTCGGCGAGAGCTGCTGAACGCCGCCGCCGCGGCCTACGACGCGTACCAGACGACCGTCACCGCCTCGCAGCCGAGCACGCAGCCTGCCGAACGGGAGGCCGAACTGGCCGTCGCGAAGAAGGCTTATGACAACGCGGTGGCGGCGGTCCTGGCCACGAACACCGAGGTCAACAAATTGACGGACGGGGCGACCATCGACCAGGTGCTCGCCTTGGAGGACGCGCTGAACGCCCGCATCGCCGACCTGCTGGCCACCAATCCGGATCTCGGCCGCTTGCAGGCCATTCTGGAGGCCAAGCGCGGCGAGGCCTTCCGCACTCAGGAACAGGAAGCCTTCATCCAGCAGTATCCGTCGTTGGCGGATGCGGTCACGCGATTGGTGGAGGCCAGCGACGCCCTTCGCGAGACGCGCCGTGGCGAAGGTCGGCTGGAGGACCCGGCCGACCTCCAACGGCTGCTGCGCGGAGCGGGCGTGCTGGAGTTTCGCATCCTGCCGGAGCGAGGCACCGATCCGGCCCCGTTCGAGAAGTATCGCGAGGAGCTGACCCGCCGCGGCCCGCGGCCGCTGCCGGGCGAAACCATGTACCAGTGGTTCGAGATCGAAGACCCGATGGACTTCCTGAAGGTCAAGAACATGGCCGATCTGCATCGGGACTTTGAGCAGATCAAAAACACCTCGCCGGTGGTGGTGGAGCGGTACGGCGACAAGTACTACGTCCTGGCCCACATCGGCGAGGATTACGTCCTGACGCATCGGGCGGGCGAAGACTGGTCGCTGAAGGGCGCTCGGCCGGACCGCGACCGCAACGGTCGTCTGGCCATCGGCTTTTCCCTGGATGAGCGCGGCGGATCCCGGTTCGCCGTGCTGACCCGGCAGAACAAGGAGAGAATCCTGGCCATCTTCCTCGATGACCAGGCCGTCTCTTGGGCGACCATTCGAACGACCATCCGCACCAACGGCATCATCGAGGGCAATTTCACTCCGCAGGAAGTGCAGGACATGGTCAAGAAGCTGAACGCCGGCAGCCTGCCCAAGAAGCTGAAGGACCCGCCGATCAGCATTCGCTCGATCGGCCCCAGCCTGGGCGAGGCCAATCGCGAGGCGGGTCTCCGCTCGGCGAAATACGGCGCCATCGCCGTCGTGGTCTTCATGTTCGTGTACTACTTCTACGCCGGCGGCATCGCCGTCGTGGCCGTGGCGTTGAACATCCTCTTCACGCTGGCGACGATGGCGGCGATGGGGGCGACGCTGACGCTGCCCGGAATCGCCGGCCTGGTGCTGGCCCTGGGCATGGCCGTCGACGCGAACGTGCTCATCAACGAGCGCATCCGCGAGGAGCTTCAGAAAGGCACGGCCGTCCGGATGACGGTTCGGCTGGGCTATGAAAGGGCCTTCAGCGCGATTCTGGACTCCAACGTCACCACGATCATCACCTGCGTGATCCTCTATTGGCTGGGCAGCGAAGAGATCAAAGGCTTCGGTCTGACCCTCGGCATCGGCGTGTTCATCAACGTCTTCACCGCTTACTTCATCACCCGCATGTTCTTCGATCTCATGGTGATGATGTCAGTGCCCGCCGAAGTCGTGCGTAAGCCGATTTATGCCGCTCTGGGCATCGGCGCCTTCGGCGCGGCGATGTACGGTCTGGGCCACTGGTGGAACCCGCCGGAGCTGCGGGAGCAGAGCGCGTTGATGGGCTTCGGTCAGGCCATCATGGTCTTTACGCCCGCCATCTTCGGCGTGTATCTGCTGATGTACCTCGGCCGGCTCGTACACGGTCTCTACCAGAAGTCGGACAAGCCGACGATTCCCATGATGCCGCTGTTCGGCGCGCCGAAGGTGAACTGGATCGGCAAACGGGCCGGGTTCCTCGGCGCGACCGGCGTGCTCGTGATCGGTGGGCTGCTGGTGTTCTTCGCCACGCCGAAGAGGGATCTCTTCGACATCGAGTTCCTCGGCGGCACGGCGGCCCAGATCGATTTCCGGGAGGACAGCGAAATCGCCCGCCTGCCGAAGATCGAGGATCGTCAAACTCGAATCAGCGAAGAGTTGAAGAAAGCGGCCCAATCCCTCGAGGCCGCCGGCGAGGCCATGGCCCGCGCCCAGGTTTCCGGCGAGAAGGGCGTCTTCACCCTCGTCACGCCGGGAGTCAGCGCCCGGCGGTTGGAGCCGGTCATTCGTTCGGTGATGGAGGGCGACCTCAGCGTCGATGTCCGCGTGCCGATCGTCGCCGATGACCCCCTGGCCGAACAGGTCACGATCCACACCAAGACGGAGGCGGCTATCACCCGCGAACAGATGCAGGAGCGGGTGGTCCGTGATTTTGCCCGTCGCTTCCGGGAGGCCGGCGAGAACATTGCCTCGGCCCAGGTGCAGGCCGTGCAGGCCCTCGGGGCGGTCGGCGGCGAAGGCATGTCCTTCGAAATCGTCACCCGCGAGGCCAGCAAGGAGACCGTCGTTAACGCGATTGTCGAGCAGCTCGAGTCGCAGATTCAGATCCAGCCCGCCCTGGGCTTCCGCCTGGCCCGCGACGCCGCCGGCGGCGGCAAACCCTATTTCCCGATTCGCACGGAGTCTGTCCGCGAATTGGGTATCACCGTGGCGGACAACGAGGCCGTGAACGTGGACCTCAAGGGCTGGCAGGGCGGCGTGGCCATGGTCCTGGAGAACATCGAGCCTCCGCAGAAGATCAGCACCCTCACCGCGCGACTCCGGGCCATGAGGCTGCAGCCGGGGTTCGAGGCCTTCGGCTGGCGGGAATCCGCCGTCTTCGGCCTGACCCCGACCCAGCCCGGCAGCGATTTGTTCAACCGGGCCATGGTTGTAGTAATAGACGAGAATTATCCGATGCTGGACGACCAAGGGGCCATTTCCTTTGCTTGGGAGCGAGATCTGGCCGAGAAGGAAGTCGACCTGCTGCAACAGGCCCTGCAACGGCAGACCTCGCTCAGCCAGGTGACGCAATTCGACCGTCAAGTGTCGGGAGAGGCCCAACTGGACGCTCTGTTGGCCCTGGGTCTGAGCTGGCTGGCCATCATTCTGTACGTGTGGGCCCGGTTCGGTGACGCCCGGTGGGGCTTCGCGGCGGTGTTTGCCCTGGTTTGCGACGTCATCGTGGCCGTCGGCTGCATCGTGGCCGCGCACTACATCGAGGGAACGGCGATCGGCCGTGCCCTGTTGATTGACAAGTTCCGCATCGACCTTTCGGTCGTGGCGGCCGTACTGACCATTGTGGGTTATTCGGTGAACGACAAGATCGTCGTCTTCGACCGCATCCGCGAGAACCGTGGTCGGCTGAACACACTGACGCCACAGATGGTCAACGATTCCATCAGCCAGGTGCTGCCGCGAACGTTCTTGACAGGCGTGACCGCGCTGGCGACGATATTCATCATGTACGTCTTCGGCGGACCCGGCATCCACGCCTTCAATTTCGTGCTGTTTATCGGTATCGTGTTCGGTACGCTCAGCTCGATCGGCGTGGCCAGCCAGTTGTTGCTCCGCCGCCATGAACGGCTGAACGCCGCCTGACGGCGGTTTTGCTGGATGTCTCGGGCAGCACGGGCCTGCGGGTCGGCAGGGCGCGTTCCGAGGCCCGTGCTGTCCACTTCATAATGATCCGCGATACCGGCGGACGAGGCCATCTGGGCCTGCGGTGGGAGACCGACGCGAGCAAGCGTCACGGAGGATGCCATGAGTACTGAAACCAGAATCGGCGTCGTGGTGGGGCTGGTGATCGTCATCGTCGCCAGCGTCTACTTCTTCTATGGAAACGACGGCGAACAGCCCGACATGCTGGTATCCGCCGGTTCGTCAACACCACAACCCAAGATTCCTCCGGAAGCGGACCAGAAGAAGCCGGCCGCTCCCGCAGGCCGTACTCCGGTAGCCAACCCGGCTCCCAGAACGCCGGCGGGCGGCTCGCGAGCGGGATCATCCCCTCTCGCCGGACAACCTGGCGCGGCGCCACGGCCGCCCGTGACGGGCAGCGCCGCAGCCCCCGGCAGCCCCACGCCGTCGGCTAACATCGACACCCTGGCCAAAGCGAACACGCCGGCCTCTGTCGGTCCGCCGCCCGCCGCACCGGGAGAGGGCAACAGCGGTGCAGGCGAGCGTTCGGTGGCCTCCGGGCCGCCCTGGTGGCAGAATCGAGCCGACCCGATCGTCGGCCCGGATGCCAAACCGGCTACTCCGCTGCGCACCGGATCGTCCAGTGAGCTGGTAGAGGCCACGCGCGAGAATCTGAAACCGGATGCCGGGCGGTCGGAACCCTCGGGGCCATCCCCGGCCGTTCCGCCCGTCGGCGGCGAGCCGCGGACTACCGGTGGGGCTTCTTCCTCCGGCAGCGTGTCTCCGACCAGCGGGACGGGAGCGTCTGGATCTCCCGCCGGCACCGCGGTCCCGTCCCCGGCGAAAACTGAAGTAACGGCCGTGAAACCGGGAATGACCGGTCCGACGCCCGCCACCCCATCGGGAGCAACTCCGGCCGTGCCTCCGTCCGGCCCAATGGCGGCGTCCAGCGGTGGCTCGCGGCCTGTTCCACCGGGACAGCCCATCGTTGCCAAGGAGCCGACGAAGGTGGAGGGCTGGCCCAAGAAGCACAAGATCGCGGAAGGCGACACCTTGCTGGCCATCGCCGACTTGTATTACGGCGACAGTCGCATGGTCGCCGCCATCCTTCGGGCCAATCCCCGGATCAAGGACCCTCGGGCACTGCGGATCGGCGACGAGATCACGCTGGAAGCGCCCACGCCCAAGCCATCGACCGACACGCCGACCCCGATCAGCCAGAATCGACTCGCCGAGACGGCCAAAGCGGCTGAGCAATCCAAGCCTGCGGAGGTCGCTTCACCGTCACCCGAGAGGACCTATCGCGTCCGCGAAGGCGACTCTTTCTACTCGATTGCCCAGGCCCAGCTTGGCAGCGGCGGCCGATGGGAGGAACTGTTCCGTCTTAACCGCGATCTGGTAAAGGGCGATGTGAAGCGGTTGCGGCCGGGGATGGTGTTGCGTCTGCCGAAGAACTGACCCCGCACACAGTCGCCACCACGACGAAGCAAAAGCCACTAGCGAGCGTGCCCGCCAGTGGCCTTTCTTATGCGCGATCGCCAGGCCGGCGGCAGAGAAAGCGTGTCTCGATCCTCCCGTGCCTTGGCATGTACTTCGGCGGTACGGCTGCATCCCCGCCGCCTGCCGGGTCAGGCATTGAGGAAGCTGAGAAACAGCGACCCCAGAAGGGAGCGGATCGGCCAGAGCGACAGATCGAGGAGGTACGCACCGATCACCAGCGTGGCCGGGCCGCTGCTGGGGAGGCATCCGCCCACAAGGGGTATCATTGCCATAACGCCGAGCAGTCCCCACTGCCTGCCGATGCGAGCCATCTTCCTGTCAGAGCTTGCCATAGCGTTACTCCTTGTGGTCGCCGCCCATGCAGCATCACGAGATTATCGCCCTTGGTCAGCCAAAGGCAAGCACTCTTCTCCGCCATTCGCTGCGGAAAGTCGAGACTCGGCAGCCCCGGCTCACATGCCGAACTAGGCTGGTCAGAGTCCCGCTACGCGGAACTGGATCCCGAAGATCCCCAGGATGGCCGTAATCAAGTCGCCGAGGACCTGCAAGCTTTGCAGGAAGAAGGTCGTCGGAAACAGGGTGAGAAAGAACTCCATGAACATCCGCAGCACGTTCGGTTCCGATTCCATGATTCCGTCTCCTGCCGCCGGCCCGCTTGCCGGACGGATTCGGGGCGAGTGTCTCAGTGATTACATCGGGGGCCGCCGCCCGCGGCTTACGCTGCGGTGGCCGAGGCCCGTCTTCATCATCGCCATGAGTCCCAGCAGGACGGCGGGTACCATGACCGCGCAGCCCACGCCGCAGACCGGCGCCCGGAAGATGTTGGACATTGCCAGGCTCAGGTACGGCGAGCCGGGGCTGCATCCGCCGCCCTGCTCGCCCTCAACGACTTCCACCGGAACGGTCGTCGGCACGGTCGTTCCGCAGGTGCCGTCCGAGACGGCGACCGTGAATTCGTCCTTGGTGCCCACGGGAACACCGGCATTCGGGACGTAGCAGAGCGTGGCCTGCGCGCCCGTGCTCACACCGCCGACGAATGACAGGGTGCCGTTCGCCGGCGCGACGGCGATGGACCAGGTCAACTCGCTCGGCGGTGTGTCGATGTCCGTCGCCGTAAACGTCACCTGGGCAACCGCGTCTCCACATGTGGCATCTTGCGGAACCGTCATGGTCTCCGTCCGGCTGACCTGCACCGTTGGACAGTCGGGGTTGGCCTCGCGGATGGTCACGGACACGGTGATCCGCCTGACGCAATTGCCGTCCGTCACGGAGATCACGAAGCTATCCGTGCCCGTCACGTTCGGGTTCGGCTTGTAGCAAACCTTCACCGCCGCGCCGCTCTGGCCGCCGATGAAGGACACCGCTCCGCGGGTCGGCGGAGTCGCCATGTTCCACTGTAGCAGGTTCGCCGGTGTGTCGGGGTCCGTGGCGTTGAGCGTCAGCTCGTTGGCTGCCGCGCCGCACGTGCTGTCTTCGTCCACAGTCAGGGAGGCCGTCGCCCCCTGGGTGATTTGCGGGCAGTCGTTGTCGCCCGCGGAGATGGTCACGCGGACCGTCACGGCCGCGGCCCCGCCGCAGGTGCCGTCGGTCACGCTGACCACGAAGATGTCCTGACCACTGACGTTCGGATTCGGCGTGTAGCAGAGCTGCACGGTCCCGCCGGTCGTGCCGCCGAGGAAGGTGGTCGTGCCCTTCGCCGGCGTCGTCGTCAGCGACCAGACCAGCGACGACAGCGGCGAGTCGGGATCAGTCGCGGTGAGGCTCAGACGGTTGGCCGCCGACGCGCAGGTGCTGTCCTCCACGACGTTAAGATTGACTTCCGCGGCGCCACTGATGGTCGGGCACTCCTTGCGGATGATCGTGACCGCGACGGAGATCGTTGTCGGGACCTCGCAATGCCCGTCGGTGACCGCCACCACGAAGGAGTCCCCGCCGCGGACGCCGGCGTTGGGCGTGTAGCAGACCTGGATCGGGCTGCCGGTGTCGCCATTCGGGAACGTCACCGTGCCAAGCGTCGGCGGTACGCTCACCGACCAGGTCAGCACGCCGCCGTCAGGATTGGTGGCGCTGAGCACCAGGTTGTTCGCCGGCATCGCGCAGGTGCTGTCCTCGTGGACGGTGATGGCCGTCGAGGATCCCTGGATGATCTCCGGGCAGTCGTCGTCGTCCGGCTCGATCATCACGGACACGGTGATCGTAGCGCTGCCACCGCAGCCGCCGTCCGTGACCGACACGGCGAACACGTCGGCCCCCGTCGCATTCGCGTTCGGCGTATAGCAGACCTGTACGGGGGATCCGACGTTGCCCGACGGGAAGGTGACCACGCCCTTGGCCGGCGGCGTCGCCACGGACCAGATCAAGGCGGAGGGCGGCGAATCAATGTCCGTCGCCGAGAGCGTCAGCACGTTGGCGGGGTCGGCGCAGGTGCTGTCCTCGAAGACCCCTATCGATGTGGCGTCGCCCTGGTCAATGGTCGGGCAGTCGTCATCACCCGGCGTGATGGTCACGTTGACGGTGATAAGGGCAGGGTCGCCTCCGCAAGTGTCGTCGGTCACGGCGACCTGGAAGGTGTCCACGCCGGTCACGTCGGCGTCCGGCGTGTAGCACACCACCACGGAGCCGCCGGTGTCGCCATTCGGGAACGTCACGGTCCCGCGGGCGGGGCCGGTGGCGACGAACCAGAACAGCGGCTGCCCCTCGGGATCGGTCGCCGAGAGTGTCAGGCGATTCGCCGCCGCGGCGCACGTGCTGTCCTCCATCACGGTCATGGCGGTCATCTCGCCCTGATCGATGGTCGGGCAGTCGTCATCACCGGGGGTGATGGTCACGCTGACCGTGATGGTGTCCGTGCAGGTTCCGTCGGAGACGGACACGACGAACGTATCCTCCCCCGTGGCGTTGGGCGCGGGCGTGTAGCAGATCTGCACGTTCGTGCCGACGTTGCCGCCGACAAACGATGCCTCGCCCTTGCCGCCCTGGGCGGAGATGGTCCACGACAACGCGTCGCCGTCGGGATCCGTCGCTGACAGCGCCGCGACGTTCGGGGCGTCCCCGCAGCCGCTGTCCTCATCCACGGTCATGGCCGTCGCTTCGCCCTGGTCGATTGCCGGGCAGTCCGGCAGCGGAGCGACATGCACGGTCACGACCACGGTATCCGAGCCGCAGGTGCCGTCATCCACCGACACCTCGAACGTGTCCGTACCGTGAGCGTCGGCGTTCGGCGTGTAGCATATCTGCACCGTTGCTCCGGTCGTGCCGTTCGGGAATGTGACGAGGCCGAAGGCGGCCGCCGTCGCCGACCAGGCGAGCTGATCCGCCGGCGTGTCGATGTCCTCGGCGGTCAACTCAAAGGTGTTGCCGACGCCGCCGCAGTCGCTGTCCTCGAGTACGTTCCGGGTCACCTGGCCGGTTCCCTGGATCGACGGGCAGGCCAGCGGATTGATGCGGACCTCCACCGTGATGGTATCGTCGCACTTGCCGTCGGAGACGGTCACGACGAACTGGTCGTTGCCGATCTCGCCGGGATTCGGCTGGTAGCAGACATCGACGCCGGGGCCGGTGTTCCCATGGACGAAGATCACCTGCCCCTTGGCGGGCGTCGTGCTCGTCCACGCCAGGTTCGTATCGTCGGGATCGAATGCCGTCAGAAGCAGCAGGTTGCCGCGAGTGCAGAGGCTGTCTTCCTGCACGGTGATGGAGACACTGCTGCCCTGTTCAATGATCGGGCAGTCGTTCACCGGCGCGATGGAGACCTCCACCGCGATGGTCGTGACTTCGCCGCAATTGCCATCGGTGACGGAGATATCAAAGCTGTCCGCCCCCGTCGCATTGATTTGCGGCGTGTAGCAGAGTTCCACGCTTCCGCCGGTGCTGCTACCGACGAAGGCAACCGTGCCCTTGCTCGGCGAATCCGCCACCGCCCAGGTCAGTCCGCTGCCGGGCGTGTCCGGGTCGGTTGCCGAGAGAGTCAGCCGGTTCGCCGGGCTGGCGCAGGTGCTGTCCTCCTCAACGCTCAGGGACGCCGTCGCGCCCTGGTCGATGGTCGGGCAGTCGTTGTCGCCGGGCTGGATGGTGACGCTGACGAGGATGGTGTCCGGCGCGTCGCAGCCGCCGTCGGTGACGGACACGACAAAGCTGTCCGCGCCGGTCACGTTCGGGTTCGGAGTGTAGCAGACCCGAATCGGGCTGTCGGTTAGACCGTCGGGGAACGAGATCGTGCCCACGGCGGGCGGGGTCACCAGCGACCAGGTCAACCCGGTTTCGTCCGGGTTCGTGGCGCTCAGCGTCAGCAAGTTCGCAGCGTCCGCACAGGTGCTGTCCTCGACAACGACCATCGCCGCGGTGTCGCCCTGTTCGATTTCCGGGCAGTCGGTATCGTCCGGGGTGATGGTCACAACCACGGTGATCACGGCAGGTGTACCGCAGTTGTCGTCCGTCACGGAGACGGTGAATTGATCCGCCCCGGTGGCGTTCGGATTCGGCGTGTAGCAGATCTCAACGTTGAAACCGGTGTTGCCGCCGGTGAAGGTGACCGCGCCCTTCGAAGGCGCCGAAGACACGTTCCACGCCAGACTCGTCGAGTCCGGATCGGTCGCCGAGAGGCTGAGGAGGTTCGGCGGGTCGGCGCAGGTGCTGTCTTCGCCCACGATCAGGGAGGCCGTCGAGCCTTCGGTGATCACCGGGCAGTCCGGTATTTCGGTAATGGTCACGCTGACCGTGATCGTGGCGGGCGTCCCGCACGCATCGTCGGTCACCGAGACCACGAACTCATCGGCCCCGGTCGCGTCCGGGTCCGGCGTGTAACAGACCTCCACCGCCGCGCCCGACTGCTGCCCGCCGGTGAAGGTGACCGTCCCGCTGGTCGGCGGGGTGCTCACGCTCCAGGCCAGCGAGGCCGGCGGCGTGTCGGGGTCCGTCGCGGAGATTGCCAGGCGATTGGCCGCCGACGCGCAGGTGCTGTCCTCCGCGACCGTCATGGAGGCCGTGCCGCCCTGGGTAATGACCGGGCAATCCTCCACCGGCGTGATGGTGACGTTGACGGTGATCAGGGTCGGCTCGCCGCAGGTGCCGTCATCGACCTGCACGACGAACGAATCGCTGCCGTGAGTGTTCGCGTTCGGGGTGTAGCAGACGACGACGCTCGTACCGATGTGCAGTCCTCCGGCAAAGGTGGTTGTTCCCAGGGTTGGCGGCGTGGCGATCGACCACACCAACGCCGACGCGGGCGAATCGGGATCGACGGCGCTCAGCGTCAGCGAGTTGCCGCTGTCGGCACAAGTGCTGTCTTCCTCGACGGTCAGGGACACGGTGTCGCCCTGGTCGATGGCCGGGCAGTCCGGCGTGTCGCCGATGGTCACATGGATCGTGATGGTGTCTTCCCCACCACAGGTGCCGTCGGTCACGGCGACCATGAACGTGTCGTCGCCCGTCTCATCCAGGTTCGGCGTGTAGCAGACCTGGATGGAGCCGCCGGTCGCGCCATTGGGGAAGGTGACCGCGCCCTTGCTCGGAGTCGAGGAGACCCTCCATGTCAGCGTCTGGCCTTCGGGATCAATGGCCGACAGCGTGCGGGTGTTGCCCGGATCGCCGCAAACGCTGTCCTCGCCGACCGCCATCTCGAGCGTGTCGCCCTGCTGGATCGCGGGGCAGTCGTCGTTGCCTTCGTTGATCGTGACGTTCACGGTGATCGAATCGCCGCCTCCGCAGGTGCCGTCGGTCACGGCGATCACGAAGGCGTCGCTGCCGGTCGCGTTCGGGTTCGGCGTATAGCACACCACGATGCCGGCGCCCGTCGTGCCTTGCGGGAAGGATAGGCTGCCGAGAGCGGGAGCGACCGCGGCCGACCAGGTCAGCGCCTGCCCCTCGGGATCAAGCGCTGCAAGGCTCAGCTTATTCGCATCGTTTGCGCAAGTGCTGTCTTCGTTGACGATCATCGAGGCCGTGGCGCCCTGGGTGATGGTCGGGCAGTCGTCATTGCCCTCGGTGATGGTGACCTGCACGGTGATCGTGTCTTCGCACTCGCCGTCCGAGACGGTGAGCGTGAAGGAGTCGCTGCCGGTCAGGTCCGGATCGGGCGTGTAGCAGAATTCCACTGTAGCGCCGGTGGGGCCGTTGGGGAAACTGACCGAACCCTTGCCGGGGTCGCTCGCGGACCACGTTAGGGAGGCGGGTGTGGTGTCCGCGTCGATCGCGGTGACCGGGCGGACGTTGGCCGCATCGCCGCAGGTACTGTCCTCCGCGACGGTCATCGTGATGGTCGTCGGGCCGGAGATCTCCGGGCAATCATTTACGGCAGTGATGGTCACATTGACCGTGAGCGTGTCGGAGCAGGTTCCGTCGTTGACCTGGATCGTGAAGCTGTCCGCACCCGTTGCGTTCAGGTTGGGGGTATAGCAGACCACGGCGCTGCCGCCGGTCGTGCCGTCAGGGAAGTTGACGTTGCCTTTTGTGGGCGATGTGGCCAGCGACCAGGCCAGGGAGGCCGGCGGGGTGTCCACGTCGGTCGCACTCAGCGTGAGACGGTTTGAAGGGGCGCCGCAGCCGCTGTCCTCCGTCACCGTCAAGCTCTGCGGGTCGCTCTGGTCGATCACCGGGCAGTCGGGCACCTCGGTGATGGTCACGTTCACGACGATCGTGTCATTCCCGCCGCAGGTGCCGTCGGTCACGGAGAGGATGAACAGGTCCGCACCGGAAACGTTCGCGTTCGGGGTGTAACAGATCTCCACCGCGGCGCCGATCTGCTGCCCGCCGGTGAAGGTGACGCTGCCGCTGGTCGGCGGCGTGGCGAGGCTCCAGGCGAGCGAACCAGGCGGCGAGTCGGGGTCGACCGCGGAGAGAGCGAGCCGGTTGGCCGGTGTTCCGCACGTGCTGTCCTCGGCCACGGTCATCAGGACGGATGAACCTTGTTCGATGCTCGGGCAGTCGGGGTTATCCTCGACGATCGTGACGGCCACACTGATGGTATCCTGGCCGCCGCAGGTGCCGTCCGTCACGGCAATCACGAAGGAATCCGCGCCCGAGACGTCGGGATTCGGCGTGTAGCAGACTTCGACGCTGCTGCCGATCGCGCCGCCGAGGAAGCTCACCGCGCCTTGCGTCGGCGAAGTCAGCACCTGCCAGCTTAGGACCTGCGACTCGGGGTCGGTCGCACTGAGGGACAGGCGGTTGGCCGGGTTCGCGCAAGTGCTGTCCTCCAGCACCGTCAGCGCGGCCGTCGCGCCCTGGTCGATCGTCGGACAGTCGTCGTCGCCTTCGAGGATCGTGACGTTGACGGTGATGCGGTCGTCCCCGCCGCAGCCGCCGTCGGTCACCGCCACGACGAAGCTGTCGCTGCCGGCGTAGTCGGGGTTCGGCTCGTAGCAGACGGTCACGGTCCCACCCGTGTTGCCGCCGATGAAGGTGACCGCTCCGTGCGCGGGGTTCGTGGCGATATCCCAGGTCAGCGAGTCAGCGGGAGTATCCGGGTCCGTCGCTGAAAGCTCGAGTTGATTGGCCGTGTGAGGGCAGGTGCTGTCCTCGTCTACCGTCAGGTCGGCCGTGTCGCCGTGGCTGATCTCCGGACAATCGTCGTCGCCGTCCAGGATGGTCACGCTGACGGCGATGATCGTGGTGCCGCCGCAGGTGCCGTCGGTGACGCCAATGTCGAACGCGTCCATGCCGGTGGCGTTCGGGTTCGGCGTGTAGCAGACCTCCACGGCGGCGCCGATGTGCTGGCTGGCGGTGAAAGTCACCACGCCGTGTGCAGGAGGCGTGGCCACGGACCACGTCAGGGCGCTTTCCCCCTCGGGGTCGGTCGCGCTGAGGGATAGTCGGTTGGCCGGGTTTGCGCAAGTGCTGTCCTCCGGCACCGTCAGCGAGGCCGCTGCGCCCTGGTCGATCGTCGGGCAGTCGTCGTCGCCTTCGAGGATCGTGACACTAACGGTGATCGTGGGCGGTGTTCCGCAGGAACCGTCATCCACCTCGAGGACGAAGCTGTCCCCGCCGGTGACATCGGGGTTGGGCGTGTAGCAGACGACGATCGAGTTGCCAGTCTGTCCGCCCGGGAAAGTCACGCTGCCGTGGCCTGGATCGCCGACGAGCGACCAGCTCAGTGAGCCGGCCGGGGTATCCACGTCGCTCGCCTCCAAGGTCAGGTTATTCGCGGCATCGGCACAAGTGCTGTCCTCGTTGACGGTCATGGTCGCCGAGCCGCCGCCGGTGATCTCCGGGCAATCCGGCACTTCCGTCACGTCCACAGTCACGGTGATGGAGTCGGCTCCACCGCACTCGCCATCGGTCACTGAGATCACGAAGGAATCAGGACCGCTGTAGTCGGAGACCGGCGTATAGCACACCTTGACGCTTTCTCCGGTCGTGCCGTTGACGCCGACGAAGGAGACCGCGCCATGTTGTGGAGCGGTGGCCAGGCTCCAGGTCAGATTCGCCGCCGGCGAATCCGGATCCGTGGCCGTCAGAGTCAGGTTATTGGCGTCCGCGGCGCAATCGCTGTCTTCGGCGACGGTGATCGAGGCGGTCGCGCCTTGGTCGATGGTCGGGCAGTTTGCCAACGGGGTGACGATCACCTGGACCACGATGGTGTCCGTTCCTCCGAACGGATCGGTGACCCGGACCACGAAGGAATCCGCGGCGGTTTGCCCGGGGTCCGGCTGATAGCACAGCGTTGCGGCCCCGCCGGTGTTGCCGCCGACGAAGGACACCGTGCCGGTGGCGGCCGGTGTCGGCACGTCCCATACCAGGGCGCCGGCGGGACCGTCCGGGTCCGTCGCCGTCAGTAGCACCTGGTTCGCGATGTTTGGGCAAGTGCTGTTCTCTTCCACCGTGATCGAGACGACGTTGCCCTGGACGATGTTCGGCGGTTGATTGACGACGGTGATGTTCACCACGATGGTATCCGTGGCGCCGGCTACATCAGCGACCTGCACCACGAAGCTGTCGGGCATGATCTGATCCGGGTTCGGCTGGTAGCAGACGATGACGAATCGCCGTGGGCTGGAGGTCAGCATGGTGACCGTGCCGTGCGCGGGCGGGCTCAGGATGGACCAGACCAGGGTATTGCTGTCGCCGTCCGGGTCGGTTCCGTCCAGTTGCAGGCGGTTGCTGAAGTTCGGGCAGGTGCTGTTGAGGTTGACCGTCTTGTCGATGCTGTCGCCCTGGACGATGGTGGGCGGCGCGTTCTGGACGGTCACCTGCACGGTAATGGTGCTCGGCCCGGCACAGCCGTCGTCCACCTGCACCACGAAGCTGTCGGCGGCCATCTGATTGGGATTCGGCTGATAACACACGGTCACCGCTCCGCCGGTGGTCACGCCGCCGATGAACGAAACGGTTCCGGTCGCCGGAGGCGTCGCGATCGACCACACCAGGGCGGCTTCCGGGCCGTCCGGGTTCGTGGCGGTCAGGTCCAACTGATTCGCCGGGTTCGGGCAGGTGCTGTTGCGACCCACGGTCAATGACGCCGAGGCCCCCTGGGCGATCACCGGTCGGTCTCCCCCCGCGACCCAGGTGCGGGTCACGAGGTTGGAGGTCATGACCGCCGAGGTCTCCGGGTTGATGAATGACGCGCGAATCTGATCGACGCCGGTCACGCCGCCGCCGGTGTACTCGATCGTGGCCACGCCGCCGCTGTCGGTGACGGCCGAGCCGATAATCCCGGCATTCGGGCCGGAGAGAACCTCAAACGTGACCTCGATGCCCGGCCAGGCTTCGCAAGGGGCGCTGTCCCGCCGAGCAGTGGCCGAGAGGGTGTGCGACGAACAGACGACCCCGGTGCTGGTCTCCGGGGACAACACCAGGAAGGGGCCGATGCAGACCGACGAGGTTCCGCCCAGAATGATCGGGTCGTGATTGCCGAAGGACTGAGTCGCCAGCACCCGCAAACCGAAGAAGCCCGGCGGCCCGGTGTAGAGCAGGTGGTAAGGCTGCACGCGAAGGAGGCTGGCCTCGGACAGAATGACCGCGCCTTCCGGGGTCAGTTCCAGACCGACCTGTCCCACGAAACCGAGATCGACCGTGATCAGTTGCCCGCCGGGGAACCACCCATAGGCGCCGGCCATCAATTGCACAAAGGCGACAATCCCGCCGCCGTTGTTCACGAAATCGCGAATATCTTCAGCTCGGGCGTTGATCTTGGCCATGTCGTCTTCGCTCAGCCCATAACCGCTCATCGGCGGGATGCCGAGCTGTCCGGCGTCCGTCGGCATGTAGATGGCGTCATAATCCCGCAAACGCACGGTC
This sequence comes from uncultured Planctomycetaceae bacterium, assembly GCA_964572385.1. Lineage (GTDB taxonomy): Bacteria > Planctomycetota > Phycisphaerae > UBA1845 > UTPLA1 > CAZNFM01. The sequence continues at coordinate 21,943 of CAZNFM010000021.1, forward strand.
AGGATCGAAGCGCCGGTGGCGACGGTGAAGGTGTAACCGAGATCCTGGGCGATGAGGGCGGCGTCGGTGAGACTGCCGCCGATCGGCCCACCCGTGCCGCCGAGTTGCAGCACGCGGGTTGGTGCGGGCCGGCCCTCCACCTGGTAGAGCACTGAGTTGGACACCACGTAGTCCATCATCTCGCTGATGATGACCACGCCCTCGATATCGTGGTCTTCGGGGTCGAGGCCGGAAATGATGACCGGACCTGCCGCGGCGTGGGGCAGGCCGAAGCTCCACCCCAGGGCCAGCGCCAGGGCGACGATGAGGAACCGACCGAGTTTCTTATTCGCGTTCATTGCTGATTCGCCTCCTGTCCCGTTTCTCCGCGCGAGGTCTGTGGGCCTCCGCCACAGCGACGAGTGTTGGAAATCCCCCTGAACCACCGCCCTCCCCGCGACGGTGCGCCAAGCCTCGGGCTGCCGCGCGGCGTTCAATGAACCGCATTCCGCCAAACGGTGAAGCGGTGGACCGCGCGCCGAGATCCTCGTCGACCGTCGCTTGCTGTGGTCTGGCGATCCTTGCCCCCGGCCCCCCCGGAGCTCCGCGGCCCGCCGCATCGGTGAAATCCCCCTGGGCGGGTGGCGGAGCCGTGCTGATGGGCCGCGGCGCCCTCCTGGCCGCATAAACAACGTGCTATTATGGTTGTTTTCCGATAAGAATTCCAGCGCGATTCGGCTGGAATCTACGGCTTTTTGGGAAGTGGCGGTGAGCCGCCGCAGAAAACGGCCGATATTGATTGCACCCGATAACTACCAATGGGAGCGGCCCTTTTTCTGATTGGGGTAAATCCAACATTGGTTGCTGGGGAGGTTGCCTGGCGGCGGTCTCGGAAGTCCGAGAAAATGCCATGCCGGCGAGGCTTCGCGCGGGCGAGGGCTTGCCCATCGCCCGCTCCGGATGGCCGATCAATCGCGCAGCGCCTGCCCAGGCAATCAGGGCCGGCCCGGCCGGGAAAGCCAGACCTGCAACCGTTCCTTGACGTCGGCCAGCGGCATGTCCTTGCGGACCGGCTCTTTTCCGCCCACTCCGACCAGGAAGTCGTCTCGGCCGTCGCGATCCACGTCGGCCACGGCGATGGACCACGTCATCGACAAGCCGGTCTCCGGCAATCCGGTGTGTTGCTGTCGAACCAGGCGGCCCGTCCCGTCGTTCAGAAACGCGAACAAGCCGTAGTAGCGGCCCGCCTCGCGCGGCACTCGCCCGGAGACGGCCAGGTCCGCGTGGCCGTCGCCGTTGAAATCGCCCAAAGCCACGCCGCAGGCTCCGCCGTTCATCTCCTCGAAGATATCGGGCTGCAACGTCCAGGAGCCGTCGATGCCCTGAAAGTACACTTCGATGCCGTTGATCCAATTGCCCACGACCAGATCCAGACGCCCGTCTCCATTCAGGTCGCCGGCGGCGATGCCCTGGTAGATGCCATGCATGCTCGGGGAGGGCAGCCCTTCCGAGCCGGGCTTCCACGAGCCTTGGCCGCTGTTCAGGAAGACTCGCGGACCCTCGCTGTAGGACACCGCGATGTCCAGCCATTTGTCGTTGTTGAAGTCCGCCAGCACCAGCTCGTTGCCCCAGCCGCTGTTGGGCAGGCCCTCGGAGAGCGACGACCACCGCTGCCCGGAGCTGTCCCCCTTGAAGGCCATCAGGCCGCCTTCAAAACAGCCGACCACCACCAGGTCGAGCACGCCGTCGCCGTCGAGATCCCCCACCGCAAGGTCCTCAAACCCCGTCGCCGGCACACCGAGTTGCTCGGGCGTCAGATCGGGAGGAATGAGGTTGCCCTGCTCGCTCTTGACCTCGCTCCAGCGGCCCTGCCCATCGCCGAGGTAGATAAACGCTCCATGACAATGGTCCCCGACGGCCAGATCCAGGTGCCCGTCGAAGTTGAAGTCACCGAATTCCACGCCCCCGCCGCAGGATTGGTTCATGGCCAACCCGGCCGACGCCTCCTGCCAGTGCCCGGCGCTGTCACCCAGCCACACACGGGCGCCCTGCCCGAGCCGCGCGATCGCGGCCAGATCGAGATGGCCGTCCTGGTTGACATCCCCGAACTTTGGTCGGCATTTCCATAGACCCTCCTGCGGCAGGCCGCTGGAGGCCAGCTCGAAACGAAGGCGGCCTGCGGCGGCCGGGGCCGGCGAGGTCTTCGCCTCTTCAGAGCCGGTACTCGGTCCCGTGGATGTCTGGGCATCGTTCTTGGCCGGCCCGCCGCAGCCGGGCAGGGAGAGTAGCAAGGCGCAAGCAGCGACCAGCGACGCGAGCGGCGTCCCCAAGGCCCGCGACCGATGCAAGCCACGAACCCAGCGTGTCGGGATCAAGCAGTAGGTCATGTTATATTCCTGTTTCCGTGCGGTTGCGCCGCGGCCCCGGTAAGGCCTAACTCCGGCGAACATCGATGTCACGATACCAGACGCCGTCCTGACGGATCCACGTTTCCACCACGAACTTCACCGTCGGCGGCGATTTGGAGAGATGCGGGTCGGTGCTCTGGATGGAGATCACCACCCCGACTCGGCCGCGATCGCCCACCACTTCCGTCCACTGCGGCTCGATCGCGTTGAAAGCGAACCACGACTCGCTCTCCTTGAACTCCTCAAAGGGCAGTTCGCGGGCGTCGGCCGGATTCAGATAGGAGTAGATCGCCGGGTAATCCTTGGCCTTCCGCGCGGCGGCATAGGTGGCGAAGCGGGCGGCCAGCTCCTTCTCGGCTGCCAGATCCCGATGACTCGGCGGTTCCGGCATTTTCTCCGCTTCCTCCGAAGAGCACGGATACCATTCACCGTCCAGCCGTTTCCACGGCTCGATCCGTTCCTGTTGCCGCCGCGGCTTGCCTGGCAATCGCTCCAGGCTCATCTCCGAGGATACGTGCACCCAGCCCCTGTCGCCCATCGTCTCGACCGTCCCGAGCGTGAACGAATGGTGCCGGAACATCTGCTCGCCGCTGGCTTCGGCCACAAACGTCTCGGAAGAAACCCGCTCGCGGTAGGGCGGGTCCTGGAACGAGTACACCCGCGCCCAGTCCTGACTGACGCGAGCGGTCCAGTACTCCGCGGCCCGATCGCGGAGCCGCCGTTGCTCCGCCGGATCGTTGATCAGAAGCTGCTTCTCTTTGGAGTCAGTGGTCGGTGCCGTGGGCGGCTGCTGGCTCCGAGAAATACAGCCTGGCGTTCCGACAAGGCCCCCCATGACCAGAGTAGTGCAGATGACAGCGACGCGTGGCTTCATGATATCAGCCCCCCGAAGTCAGTGCCGACATGATAGCCGCTATTCGCGCGGCATTACAAGACGTGACGCGGCAGAATCGCCCCAGTGTGTTCTCGGACGGTTTCTACCAGAGCACCGCTCCACGCCACAAGGTAAAAAGACCAGGAGCGAGCGCCGTTGCCGGTCGCTCGCTCCCGGATTCGTTTCTCGTCTTCCCGGATCTCTCGTGCCTTCGGTGGTTACCTCGGGCCGAGAATCATCGGATCAGAACGATGCGTTCACGCAGCAGCTTGAGCTTACTGCGAGACTCGCAGCACCGGGCTGCCCTTCACGCCGACGTTGATCGGAGCGGTGGGAGGCTCACCCTGGTCCTGCGGCGTAAAGATGACGCCGTCGGTGCGGGCGCCCATGCCCGTCAGGGCCGAGCCGGCCTTGGCGACGCGGTCGCTGCCCCAGCTAATGATCTTGTGGGCCACGCCCAGGATCGGCAGGTTGACAGCGGGCTTCTCCGGAATCGGCGGGTTGCTGTTCGGGTTCGCCGGGCGGCTGCACGCCGGCGTGGCGGCCGGCCACAGGCGAGCCTTGCCCTTGTCGGTGCCCAGGGTGGACAGCGCGAACGGGCTGGCGGCGCCCATGTAGCCGTAGTTGGCGCCGAGCGTCGAATCCCAGCAGGTCAGGCACTTCTGAGTGCCGCTGACCGGCTGCTCCATCTCGTTCCAGGACAGAACCTGCACGGAGGTCGTGGGAACCTCGGGATAAGCAGGAACCGGGCGGAAGTCCATGTAAGCAGTCAGCAGGGTCAGCTCAAACTCCTGGACGCTGTTCACGACCGGGGCATTGATCGACGGACCGAACGCGGCGCTGCCACTGGCCCAGAAGTCCAGCAAGAGCTGCTCGGGGCAGTTCTGATACTCGCCGGCGCTCCAGTTCAACTGAAGCTGGCAGGGGCTGCCGGGCTTGCTGCTCGTGAAGGCCGAGCGGAACGCCCAGGGCTTGTACTCCCAGGCGCTCTCGGTCTTGTAGTCCACGACCGTCGCGCTGGCGGCGAGCTGGTTGGTGCCGATCGGATAGTTCTGCGCATCAACCGCCCAGCCGACGATGTAACCGCTCAGGATGCGGTCCTTGGCGTTCACGCCGTCCTGATAACCGGCCGGATTGATCGCCTTGAACGACGGGGCCACGCCAATGTCGGCGCCGCCGCCAACGCCGCCACCGATGCCGGTGAGGGCCGAGAAGTAGGCCGGGTCATTGCCCGTCAGGTAGATGCGGGCATCGACGCCATGGCAGTTGTAGGCGTCGACATAGTACATCTTGAAATAGACTCCGCTCGTGGCGTCGTTGATGACGGAGATGAACACGTCCTGGACAATCTTGTCGTCGGCGGGGTTCGCCGGCGTGTTGTTGTTGTCCCACTTCACCACGACGTACGGGAACACGAACAGGTCAGCCTTCTGGCTGTACTGGACCCGATCCTGGGTCTGGGCAACGGCCATGCTGGCCACCAGGCCCACCAACACCAATGCCAAAACAAATCGCTTCATTTAACTCTCCTTCGTTGAAAACTGGACAAAACGTTACTCACAAACCGAGCAGACTTGAACAAGCAGGGTGGATGACCTGCACCAAGCCGCTCCCCACATGCACAAACGGTCGGTTCGCTGTATCGGTCCCTCCTTTCCACTTCGCTGATGACTGCCCCCGGATCCCCCCGAGAGCTGATGGTTTCCATCCCCGATCTGGGGATAACCCGATATTTTCCGACGCACAGGTTAACGGACGCCTTCACTCCAAGTCAAGATGCATGACCGAAAAAACTCCCACCTTTTTTGGCAGCCAAGCCTTATGATGGGACCATGCTTATCGGACGCAGATATTCGGCCGTGGCTCCCTCCCAACGCTTGAAAGCCCAACCGGCCGAACCCATTCTCCCCCGTGGCTATCGGCCCATAGTCTGCCACGTTATCAGCCCCCTGTCAAGGCCGCCGTGCTAGGGGAGTTTGGGAGGCTTGCCGCGTTTGGTGAAATGCCTCGACGGACCCGGCCGCGGATTGGTCTGAACTCTATGTCGGATAACGTGTTATGCCGAACCATCAAGGCTCGGGCCGGCCGCGCCACAATCACCTTCTTGTTTAGGAAGTATGAACGCCCTGACCGACATTCTCGGCGGAAGCGGGATCTCTGCCCTGATTTGGTAGATGCTCCGCGTGCGTCAGTCCCGCTCGCCGAAGACCTCGGCCTCGAACAGCTCGATCTCAGCGTCGGGTTTGGTCCACGCGTCGGACGGCAGGCCCGCCTTGCGGCACGTCTGCGCAAGGAATTCGATCCTTCGCCACCCCCGCTCATAGGCGACCTGCGGCAGGAGCACGCCTCGATGCCCGCCCTTGGCGATCAGTAGCCCATGCCTGCCGATCACGATCTCTTCGACACGGCTCACTCGGCGAGTAGGGCCCAGAAAGCTGATCTCCACGTCGATGTGTTCCATCTCCGCTGCGGTCACCGGGTGCCCGGCAAAGCGGAAGTCCGCACACGCGCTCATGGCATTGTCGATCACGGCCTCGGCCAGCGGTCCCGTGGCGGTCATCGTGCCGATGCAACCCCGTAGCTCACCGTGATTGGTCAAGGTCACAAAGCAGGTTCCCTTGATCCGAGCCGACTCCGGCAACTGGGCCGGATCCACCTTGGGCCGGGGACGACCGGTCAGGCGGGCTTGAATGGCCTCGCGCGCCAACTTCAGCAATGCTTTTCGCGCGGCCTGGTCCAGCTTGGCGACCCGGCGGGCGAACACAAATGATTGGTAGGTCACACTATTGCGGATGTCGCCGGTCTGCCGGCCGGACGTGTCGAAAGCGGCACGGGCCCCGTCCGCTCCACCCCGCATCGACAGGATTCTGAGGAGGAGCAAAATGGGGCCGCGTCCGCAAATGGTGTCGCCGGTCTGTTCCAGATGGGTAGCAAAGCCGTCGTAGTCCGCGTTGAGCAGCGGGGCCGCCGCGCGATCGGCTAGTTCGCGGAGCCGGTTCGGGATGTCGTCTCGGAAGGGTTCGTACCCGTAGTCCGGGCCGAAGTGCGTGCCGTCGCTGCTGACCACCACCACGGTCCGCTCATCGAGGAACGGAAGCAGTCCCTCCGCGGCCTGGACACAGTCCTCGTCCGACATTCGTCCGACGTGCAACGGCACCAGCTTGAATTCCCGCAGGGTCCGCTGGAGGAAGGGCAACTGCAATTCAAGCGAATGCTCGCCCCGATCGACGTCGGGGTTGCAGACGAATCCTTTCTTCTTCAGCAAGGCTTCGCATACCTCGCGATCCACGGGCACCCTTCCAAGCGGTGTCTCGTAGGCAAACAGATGCCGTGGAACATCGACCCCACGATAGGTCCCGGCTCGGTGGTGACTGAAAGCCAGGGCGACGACCCGACGGCACTCACGCCCTTGCAGGCTTTTGTAACCCGCTGCCGCAACCGCCGCGCTGTAGCGATAACCTGCATGCGGGGCGATGACCGCGACCGGCGGACCCGGCAGCTCCGGGGCCTTTGCGGCGGCCAACAGGCCATCAACGAGATTCTGCAATTCCTCTCGGTCGCCGGGATACCAACTACCGGCGAATTGAGCCTGGCGAATTCCCTGCCTTTCTTCCTGTGCTTGAGCCATGGATGGCCCTCCCAGCCAAAAAGCGATCACCGATATCGTAATGCCGGTGCACCGCCGCAGCCGCATTCGCGAGACCTCCGCCGTTGCCTCACCGCCGCGACAGTTTACCAGAACCGAGGCCGAGAAGCGTTCTGGTCCAGGTTTATGATGTCGAAGGGCCGCCTTTCTGAATCTGCGACCGGGCAACCTCCCTCCGGACCAACCAACCCGTTTCTTCCATCCGCAAGGCCAACGAGATCAACAGGTAGCAGAGCATGGCGGCGAGTAGGGGGATGAAGACCAGGATAAGCCGTCCGCTGACCAATCCGATTCTCCCGAAATCCAGAGTCGCCAGCCATCTGAAGCCGGCCCAGGCCGCCAAGCCGGCTCCCAGACTGGCCACCGCGGTTCGGGCCACGGAGGCCGCCACCTCCCGGGCGCCAATCCGCCCGCCCATCCGCCGCCGCAGCAGCCAGGTCGAGATGATCACGTGCAGCCAGGAGGTGATGCTCGTGCTGATGCCGAAGGCAGCTTCGCGGATGCCCGGATGCCAGACCAGCGCCAAGCTGATGGCGAGGTTTAGAATCACCAGATAGCAACTGATCCACATCGGCGTCAGCGTGTCTTTGAGGCTGTAGAAGCCCCGCAGCAGAATATGTTGGCAACAGAACGCGGCCATGCCGACGCCGTACCACCGCAGCACGGCGGCCGCCCGAACGGTCTGCTCCGGCCCGAAGCGGCCGTGCTCGAAGAGCAGCGCGATGATCGGCTCGGCCAGTACGATCAGTATCACGCCGGACGGCAGCCCTTCGTAGATTGCCACCCGCAAGGACTGGGCGAGCGAGCGACGCAGTCCGTCCAGGTCGCCGCGGCTGGCGCACAGACTGAACAAGGGAAACGCCGCGGTCGCCAGGGAAATCGCCAGCACGCCCAGAGGAAATTGGTAAAGCCGCTGGGCGTTGTTTACGGCTGATAGGGCGCCTTCCTTCAGCGGGTAAAGGACGGACCACCCGAGGACCGAGAACCCGGTCGGATCGTTCGGCCCGCGGGTCAGCAGCGTGCAGATCTGGGCGTCCAGAAACACGCTGATCAGCAGAATCCCCTGCCCCAGCAAAATCGGGAAGAACACCCGCAAGATGCCGCGAATCGCGGGGTCCGACGTGTCCAGCGAAAGCCGAAAGCGAACACCGTGTCGTCGCAGCACCGGCAGAATGATGAGGATTTGCATCGCGCTGGCCGCGAGCACGCTCCAGGCCACACCGTGAATCTGCCGCTCCAGCGGGCCGCCCAGCCACCAGCCGCCCACCACCACGACACCGAACATGTTCATCAGATTCAGCACGATCGGCATCAGGGCGGGCGTGGTGAAATGCCGCAGGCAATTCAGGATGCTGGAGAACAGCGCCAGCAGGCAGATGCTGATCATGAACGGCAGCATGACGGCCGTCAGGCCGAGCTGGAGCGTCCGCATCGCTCCTCCGGGCGCCACCAGCCACACCACTAGCAACGCCAGTTCCAGCAGAATGGTCACCGCCGCCAGGGCCAGACTCATCAATCCAGTCACGCGTCCCAGCAGCACCCACGCCGCCGGACGGCCCTCGCGGTCGAGGACCTCGGTAAAAGTGGGCACGAAGACCGCGGACAAGGCCCCTTCGCCGAATAAGCGGCGGAACAGGTTGGGGATGAGAAAGCCATAATTGAAGGCGTCCTGCACCCAACCTTGCCCGTAGTAAAAATTAAGGAGCATGTCCCGGGCCAGGCCCGTGACGCGGGAGACCAGCGTGCAGACCGCGATCACGCGGGCGGAACCCAGAAAGCGGGAGTCCGAAGCCATGCGGCGGGACTATATCGGCGTGCCGCGAGGAAGCCAAATCCGCGACAAATAGGCTTCCGGCCGAGCGTGGAGCCATGCGGGCGGCGTCGCGGCTGTGAAGTTTGCGCATCCTTAATCCCCACTTCGCGCAACCTTACGACAAAACACACATCCGACTCATCAGCGGTTAACACCTGACGGCTACCCTGTCTCGCGAATGGTTAAACACCTGAACTTCGTGAGCAGCCGTGTCGTCCGCGATGCCCTTCGCGCTGTGAATCAACGGGTTGGCCGCAGCCCGTGAGCGTATGGTCGGACATGAGGTCCGACGGTTTCCCCGAGAACGCCAGAACCCCAAGGAGAACAAACATGAGTGGATCGAACATCAAGGGAACCCGCAACACACTCGACCGCCTGAATCGGCCGGGCTTCACGCTCATTGAACTTCTGGTCGTGATCGCAATCATCGCCATCCTGATCAGTGTCCTCCTGCCGGCACTGTCGTCGGCCCGCAAGCATGGGCAGGCCAGCAAGTGCGCCGCCAACCTGCACCACGTCGGCCAGGCCATGAGTGCCTATCTTGCGGACAGCGAGGGAGTGTTCCCGCCGAGCTACATCTATCCCTACGACGGCGCCGGCAACTACGACCTGATGGACCAGCCCGGCGACCATCCCTTCGGCTACATCCATTGGTCCTGGTTCCTCTACAGCGGCGGCCAGGCTCCCGAAGAAGCCTTCCGCTGCCCCAGCATGGAAAACGGCGGCGCCCCGCGGACCAATCCCGGCCCCCGCGACTGGGAAAAGGGCCAGGTGGATCAGAACAACTCCGGCAGCCCCAACACGCTGGAGGATCGCCAGGCGCCGCGAATCGCCTACACCGGCAATGCCGCCATCTTCCCCCGCAATAAATTTACCTACGTCCTGTCGGGCGGCCCGCGGGTGAACGTGTGCGTCAACGAAACGAAGATCCACGACCCTGCCCGGGTGATCCTCTGCGCCGAGCTGAACAAGAACTGGAAAGCGTCCGGCGTCGAGCAAGGCAACGGCGTGATGTCCAAGAGCCACCGCCCGGTTAACCCGTTCTGGCACCTCGGCGCCGGCTCCAACGAGTATGCCGCCGCCCCGGAGACGCCGGGATTCACCTACGGCAACGGCCCGTACTACGGACTGCTGCCGCTGAAGGACGTCGAGGAGGCGATCGGTCTGATCGACAACCCCGGCCTTGTCGAGACCAACGCCGTCGGCCGGCATCACCCCGGCGGCGACGCGTACATGGGCGGCACGGCGAACTACGTCTACGCCGATGGCCATGTGGACCGCAAGACCATCCTGGACACGATCCGGAACCACGAGTGGGGCAACCGCTACTACGCGATCACCGGCAAGAACAAGGTCGGCCCGCCCTGGACGGACTCGAACTGACCGGCGGGCCGCTTCCGGGTTCGCCGCTCCGCGTGTCCAGGAGCAACCCGCTGGGTCAGGCCTGCACCGGAGAGCGGAAGCAGGGGAGAACATCGAAGCACGCGAAGCCTGCCGTTGGCAGGCGAAACGGAATGAATACGAAATGGTTCCGGTGTCGGAACCCCGGAACAGAGGCAGCGTTTTTGGAGGAACCCGGAAGATGAAACGGAATCTAATGGCAGTGTCCCTGGTTTTCGCGGCGTTGTCGGCGGCCGCCGTGCCGTCCGCCTACGCCCAGGTCGGCGCGTGCGCTCACACCGACTTCCTGACTCAGGTCGCTCTGTGCAGCGAAGTAACCGAGGCCCAGTGCCAGCAACTCATCGGTGTCTGGCTCGGCGCCGGCACCACCTGCGCCAACGATGTGGTCCATCCCTACATCTACCCCAATGGCGGGCAGGTGAACATCAGCGGCGCGACGCTGTTTGTGGACTTCTTCTCCTTCCCGGCGGCCACGAACGACTACATCAACGTGGATAACGACTTTGTGCAGTGCAGCGGCCTGCCGTTCAGGCAGTTCGCCGACACCAACTGCGACACCTTCGGCGACGGTGTGGACCAGCTTGCCCCGAACTGGAACTGCAACGCCTGGAACGGCCACTGGCTGCTCCAGTACCGCTCGGTCGGTTCCGGCAACGGCCTGGCCGAGTTCGTGGACTACCAGCTTCTGGGCAAGCTGCCCAACAGCATTCCCAGCGAGAAGGGCATCATCAACCGGACGGTGTGGGCCAACGTCGGCGTCAAAACGCTCCCTTGCCCGGAGTCCAACTGCTTCCCGGCCCCCAACACCGGCGACCTGAACTGCGACGCCGCGGTCAACGGTCTGGACGTTCAGGCCCTCACCACCGCCATCATCGACGGCCAGGTAGCTTACGAAGCCGCCTACCCGGGCTGCTTCTACGCCCGCGCCGACTACGATGAAAACGGCCTGGTGGAGCTGGCTGACGTCCCCGGCCTGGTGAACTGCCTGCTCGCAGGCGGCTGTGGCTTCTCGGAGTCCGGCACGCCGGTGTGCCCGACCAGCATCGACGTCGCCAACATGGACGTCGCCACCAAGTGGTTCGTGAAGGCGGGAACCAGCAGCACGGCGGCCTGGAACCAGAAGCCGGGCGTCGCGGGCTACGGCGTCAACCCGAATCCCTCCACGACCGGCTATTCCAATCAGCTCAAGAGCCTGAGCCGCACCCTGCCCGGCGGCGGCAGCGTGACGTTGAACACCAACACCTCCAACCCCGACGCCAATACGGTCTATGACACCACCATCGCCTATTCGCCGGTGGCCTTCATTGCCAACCGTGGCACGGGCCTCGAGAACGTCACCTACTCCGAATTGCAGTACGCCTTCGTCACCGGCCGTATGCCCAGTGGCGAGAACCTCACGGTCTGCACTCGCGACGCCGGCTCCGGCACCCGCAACGCCGCCATGAATTCGCTCGGCATCGACCCGAGCTGGGGCGTCGGCGACAACCTCGGTCCGAAGCATGACACGGACGCCTCCGCGCAGCTCGGCGTGAATACCTGGCCGACCAACTGCGGCGGCTCGGGCGTGATGGAAACCGCGGTCCGCTATCGCCGCCTGGGCCTCGGCTACACCGGCTTGTTCGGCAGCAGCCGCGCCGCCGGCGACGCCGCCGCCGGGCAGTACGAAATCCTGAACCTCAAGAAGGACATCGCCGGCGGAACGCAGTTCGTCCGGCCGTCAGTGGACGCGGTGCTCGACAACGCCGACGTCAACACCGGCTGGCAGATCGGCGGCTCGCAGACGCTGGCCACCCGCGGCGACCCGGAGTCCGGCTTCAACGGCAACACCAACCCGCCGATGTCCAACCTGGCCGCCCGCGACGTCATTCGCAACATCACCGGCAGCATTGCCGGCTTCCTGGCCAACCCCACTCCCGGCACCCCGGAGAACTTCTTCATGCCGGCGGAGATCATGGTTCGCGACTTCGTGCTGGATGCGGGCGTGGACGCCCTCCCGTTGCTGGATGACCCCAGCGTGTACGTCCCGAGCACGATCCTGAACCAAGCCGCCCAGGACGCGATCCGCGCCGCCCAGGTCACGGTTGTTCCGCCGTTCGGCAGCGTGCATCCCGGCACCGGCCAGAACGTCCCCAAGCGAATCGCCGGCACCTACGAAGACGGCAGCACCAACGGCAACTACCTCGATTGGCAAGGCAACTACACCATCAGCAGCAGCCTGCGGGTCATGCCGCGCATGCGGATTCAAGGCGACTTCAACGCCGACGGCGTCCGCGATGTCAACGACATCCCGGCGATGATGGCCGCCGTGCTGAACCCCCGCGCCTTCGAGGTCAACGACGCCACGGGCATCGTCAACTACGGGTGCTCCACCGCCGGCACGACGCTGGACTACATCATTCCGGAGATCCTCGGAGACTTTAACGGCGACGGCAACTTCAACGCCGCCGATATTCGGTACTTCGCGGACGGTCTGGCCATGAACAACGGCCTGCTCGACCGCCAGTTGGGCTTCTATCTGGTGGACTTCCACTGGAACGTCCTGACCGGCAACGCCAACTACTTCGGCACGGTGCGCGGCGACGGCCAGGCCTACGTCATGGGCGATTCCGTCGCTGACGTGGCCGGCAACGCCGTGTCCCGCGGGGCGATGCCCTCCGGCGCGGACGGGGTCATCAACGCCGCCGACGTCGCGTACGTGACCGCCAACCAGTTCTCTACCGCCTGGGGCACCAACCTCGATGTCCACGCGGTGAAGGACCTGAGCTGCGATCTGAACGGCGATCGCGTCGTGGATGCCCTCGACGTGACCCTCGTCACGGATCTGGCCAACTGAGCCATTGCGTCATTTGTCGGGCGGCCGGCCCCGTCGTGGAAGCGCGGGGCCGGCCCCCGCACCAGGAAGCTCTCCCCGAAGAGGAGGGGAAAGAACAACAATCCACGTCGAGCCTGGACGGCCCGACTGAAGGGGAAATAGAGCGGAGGGGAATCGCCCGGCGGAGGGGTGAGAAAGAAGCCGCCGATAAACCGGACTCACCCACTCTCCGGATCGGGAAAGACGCAGACTCCTTGGAGGTTCGCCCAGCGGCGGCACTGCTTGCGAACCGGAGAAGGCCCGCCCTAGCCGGCGGGCCTTCGCTTTGCGCGGCAGCAGTATCGGCGGGCTGCGGCGTCTGAATGCCGCGGCGGGTTCACGAGCGCCGCCCCAGCGTGGGAATTTTCCGTGAAGCCCTTGCACCCGGGCGGCAAGTCTGAAAGAATGTGACTCCGATCGAGTCGCGGCATAGCCCTCGGGCGGGCGAGTCGGCGTAGCCACCGCCGACCGGCGACCGACGCAGACCGAATTTGTGTACCGAAGAATCATCCAGCAAGGTAACCACCCATGATCGTCGAAAAATGGCAGCTTCCCAGGGTCGTCGCCAGCATGCCGACGCTCACCGGCAATGAGAAGGTTCTATACGCGTATTTGTTATCCAATCCCGAGGTCGGCCGCGAGCCGAACACCCAGGACATCGCCGACGCCTGCGGAGTGGACAAGACGACCACACTGCTGGCGGTCAAGGGCCTGGAAAAGGCCAAGCTCATCAAGGTGCAACGAACCAACGCGAAGAAGCTCAAGCGAATGGTGAGCATCCAGGTGCTGCCACCCAAAACAGCGGCCTCCCGCCGGAAACGATAGGCCCAGCGAGGCGACTGCCCTCGCGCTCGGACGATCAGCGATTCTCTAGGCCAAGACGCATCGGGAAACCGGCAGGCGGGGGTCTTGCGCGGCGACTCCTGGGGTAGAGTGGTCTTCCGCCCCTGGACGCAGCCCATTCGAGCGCGGCAGCGAGACCTCGATGGCAGAGGTCGCGGCTACTCTCGGCGCTTGCTGCCGACGAGCAGGACTCGCAACTCCTCCAGTGTCGGGGTGCGGCCGGGGCTCCGCCAGGCCGCGACCGTGACCCACGCGGCCAGTTCACCGCACTCGAAGCGGCGGATTCTCGGCCCGTCCACCACGAAACCCGCGTCGCTCCACCAGTTCAGCAGGAGCGGAGTAGTGGCCGGTGTGAACAGTTTCAGTTCCGTTCTCTTGCGCCACACCCGATTCTCCCGGTAGACCAACCCGCCGGGTACCAGCCACCAACGACGTTCGACCAGCAACCCTCTCAGGACAGGGATCCCCACAAGTATCAGAATGATGCCCAGGTAGAATGCCCTCTCCAGACCGTCCGCCCGCCAAGCCTCTAAGAGGAGAAGAACGGGCCAGAACAACAGCCCGGCAACGCTGGCGGTCTGCGACATCACCGACCAAAGGGCGCCCAGGATTCGTCTCCACGCGGGTCGTACATCGCTCGACGAGTCGGCGCCTTCCGGGGGGGTAGTTTTCGGAATGGGGGCGCCCTGGCTCAGTTCGAGCAAGGCCCACAACTCAGTTTCATCGCCAATATCTACCGGTTCGAAGGCCCGGTCCGCGGGGATCGGGGGGATGGTGTCGCCGGGACCGGGGTAATTCACCAGGATCACGCAGCCTGGCGGACAGCGCCGCAGCTTGGACGCCACCGCCGCCGAGACCCCCTGTCGTCGATACCACGCCGCTTCGAGGACTCGGTGAGGAAAGCGACTTGCGCCCTGCGGATGCTGCTCCACCGCAGCCAGCCGACGTCTGCGAACTTGAAAATGAGGCTCGATCCTGTGCGGCAGCCGCCACATGAACCAAATCCACAAGATCGGCCCGGCAATAGCCATGAACGCCGGGAAGACTTCCCGGTATCCCGGTGGCGGAAAACTCAGGGTCTTGATGGTCACGAAGCACAACATCGCGAAGGCTGCGTAAGCAAGGGCATACGCGACGAAGGTGCCGAGTGCCGTGATCAGAAGAAAGAACCACGATCGCCTCAATTTCGGGGCGCGATACTGATGGATGCGAGTCCTGATCGCTTCGCCGTGGTGCGGACCCTGCCGGGGGAGATTCACGATCATGGGCGGATGCCCCATCGTCGAAAACCGGTGTCAATCGCGGCCCGTCGACCCGCCCAAGGAACATGAACGGGGCGCTCTGGTGAAATGGACTCGGCTGGGCCACGAGCTGCTTTACTTCGCGCGGATTCCCGCCAGCCTTGCCCGCAGCTCCTTCTCCAACGCCTCCACGCTCGGGCAATCCACGACCACGTCCGATCGGCGGTGATCGACGGATTGGCCGGCGATTCGTTTCGACCAGCCCTCGCAGCACGACAGTGCCAGGATCGGGCGGTCGTACATCCAGGCATAGGCGATTTCGCTCAAGGTGCCCGCCGCGCCGCCGACCACCACCACCACGTCGCCGGCGATGCCGGTGATGCAGTTCCTGGCCCAGCCCATCGCCGTGGGGATGTGAAAATGGGCGTAATCGTTGACTTCGTTCATTTGTTGGTGCGGTGTGACGGCCAGGACCGTTCCGCCCGCCTCGGCGCAGCCCCGCGAGGCCGCCGCCATGATCCCGCCGCGGCCGCCGGTGACGAGGGCAGCGCCCAGCCGGGCGACGACGCCGCCGACCAGTTCCGCGATGCGGAGCGTCGGCTCATCGGCTTCGCTGGAGCCGATCACGGCGACCTGCGGAATGCGGTGCTTGTTCATGACTTCAGGACTCCGGGAGAGGCTTGGTTACGATCTCCTCTTCGTTGGGCGGGCCCTTGCGGCATTTGCCCGATTCGAGCGCTGTAAGAAGCGGCACACATGATCACCGCCGTCGAGCACACAGGTGCCGTCCTCATGCGCCCCGCATTGCAGGCAGAAATGCTCGAAGGCCTCGTCGGCCCGGGCCAGGGCCTGCGTCACCTCGCGCAGGACCGCGCTCCACTGGGCGCCGCGGCGGGCGGGAAGGCCGCGGAGAGCATTACGGAGGTAGTGCCGCTGTCGGTTGCGGATACGCTGGATCAGGCCTCGCCCGGCCGGCGTGAGCCGTAGTTCAACCTCCCGGCGGTCCGTACCGGCGCGGCGGCGCGTGACCAGTTGCTCCTGAATCATGGCGTCGATGATCTGGGTGACGGCGGGTTTGCTGACCCCCAGGAAGAGGGCGAGCTGGGTGGCCCGCTGATGGCCTCTCTGTAGCAGAAGCCCGAGGATCTGTTGCTTGGTGGCGGACAGCGGCCGCCCCCCGACCTTGGCGGCCGAGCTGGCCAGCACGTGCTCCACCGTTCGCGACTGGGCAAAGAGTACCTTCAAGAGGTCGTCGACCACATGGCGATTGCCGACTTTAAGCGAGGCCATATCTCCCTTTCTTTCCAGCAGCCCGCGGGAAAGGGGGCGAGAATAGCCCTCTACCGGCGGGGCGGCAATATCCAGGTCAGGAAGGGAGCAAGGCCGAAGGGAAACCGCAGGACAGGACGCCTCCGGTTCCGCGCCCGCCCCCGGTCGGTGGGGGGAGTTCGCCGGCTCGAGCGTCGTTAGATTCTTTCTGGCTCTACCGCCGCCGAAGGCGGCAATCGGGGCGACTAGATTTGAACTAGCGACCTCTGCGTCCCGAACGCAGCGCTCTAAACCAGGCTGAGCTACGCCCCGTGGCCGAAGCCTAAACCGCAAATCATAACCCCTGGGCCGCGAAAAGCAAGCCCCCTGGCGGACCCCGGCCGCGGCTCGGCCGGCCCGTCCGCTCACCCCAGCCAGGCCCGCAGTGGGTCGGCATCCGGCCCGAAAAAGGGGCTGACGGCTCCGCCGAACACGATGAACGCGATGTTGACGCCGGTCACCAAGTCATAGGGGATCGATCCGCGGGGGTACCGCCACGGCCGCGCCAGACCCCGCCAGCCGGGCGGCGGCCGGTTCTCGGGGGTCGGGCGTCCCGCCGCCGCGGCGGTCAGGCACTGCCAGGTCCAGACCAGCCGCCGCAGGACCGTCAGGGCGGGGAGAATCGCCTGCTGCCACAGCACCGCCGGCACGCCGCCCGCCACGACGGCGATCAGCAAGGCTGCGGACCGCTCACCCCGCATCCAGTAGCCGACCGCGCAGGAGCGAATCAAGCACTCGCTGCGGGCCTTGACGTAGCTGATCAGGAAGGCGTTGGAGAGGGCGGCGGCGGCCAGCACCGCGTAGGTGGCGTTCCCGCGGATCACGAAGTGCCCTATCAGGGCCAGGTAGATAACCAGATCGCTGAAGCGATCCACGCAGGAATCCAGCACCGCCCCGAGCGGGGTGGAGAGGCCCCCGAGACGGGCGACGGCCCCGTCCAGCATGTCGAACGCCCCGGCCAGGACCAGCCCCGCCGCGGCCCATAGCAGGTAGGGCGGTTGCCCGGCGGCGCGGGGGGCGGTGGGGGATCCGCTGCCGCCCAGGAGCAGGGCGACCGCCGCCCCGCAGGTGGCCAGGAAGCCTGCCAGGGTCAGCAGGTTGGGTGTGACGCCGGCGGCGATCAGGCCGCGGGCCACGGCGTCGCGGGCGGCGGCGAAGCCGCGGCCGATGGCCAGGCTGACCCCGCGGCGGTGTCCCTCGCTCCGCCAGCGGCTGAAGTCTTGCTTGGTGGGCGGGGGTGTCGGGGAGCGGTTCATGCCTCCAGTGTAACGGCGGCGGCGCCGCAGGGAATCTCCGCCGGCGCCGATCCGGCCGAGTCCAACGCCGAGGGCAGATGCCGGGGCATTCTTCGTGCCGCCCCCGCGACCACATCACCCGGCAGGCCTCGCTCCAGAGAGGTTCTTCGGACTCACGGCCTTTGTTCTTCTTCCCGCGTGGTCCGCAGACTCGCCAGGAGGGCTCGGCCTTTGGTCGTTTCCCGGTCTATTTCCTCCACCAGCTCTCGCGGATCGGGCGGAGGGCCGCTCTTGGCGATGGCTTCCATCCGGTCCTTGTGCGGCAAGCCTTTCAACCGCCGTAACATCCGGGCCTCATCGATCAGAACCGATTGCCGCTTGGTTACTTCGAGGAGATCCTGGCTCTTGGCCATCAGGTCTTTCTGCTCCAGCGCCCGCCGGATGCTGATGGCCAGGTCGATCTCATTGCACGGCTTGGTGAAGAACTGGTAGATCCGGCCTTCGTTGATGGCGCGGAGAGCGGCCGGCAGGGTGGGATGTCCCGTGAGCATGATCCGCACGATTTCCGGGTATTCACTCGCCACCTTCGCCAGGAATTCCGATCCCGGCATGCCCGGCATTTCCTCGTCGCAAACGATCAGATCGACAGGAGTGCGGTCGAGTAGCAGTGCGGCCTCTTCCGCGTTGTTGGCCGTCAGAATCTCGTAGGCTTCATCGCGCAGCAGCCGCTGCAATGCGCTGAGCACCTTGGGCTCGTCGTCCACCAAGAGCACGGTATGTCGCATGGCTAATGCCTCCCTGGTCAGTGTGGGGTCGCGGACCGCTCCGTTTGCTTTTCCACCTGGATACGAACGCGAATCTGTTTCTCGAGTCCTTGCTTGCGGGCGTAGTTGAGCAGAAGGCGGTGCACGGAAGGCGTGATCTCTTGCCCCTTGCTGAGGAGCAAACGCCCGTCCGGTGTCCGCACATCCTCGGCCAGCAGGGTGTGCGGTCGAATTTCGTGAAGAGAGAACTCCCGGATCTCGAACGGTTGGTCGACGGCGACCACCGCTTCCAGCGCCTCCAGAACGGCCGGGTCGTACAGGTGTGACCGCTGGCGGAGCTCCAGAAGCGCCGCAGCGTCGGTGCGGCCGCTCCATTTCATCCCGTCGAAATCCGTGGCCGCCCTGAGGATCCGCGACCCGAGGGGAATGTCGGTGCCGCGCACGTCGTCCCGTGGAGGGCCCGACCCGTCGAAACCCTTCTTCTGGTATGCGACGATGCGGGCAACTTCTTCCAGGCGGGGAATGTGGCGGATTAGCTCACTGGCGATGCCGGGATGGGCTTCCAGCATCTGCTCTTCCTGGGCTTGCAAAGTGCCGCCGCGGTAGGCTCTTTCGAGCGTGTCGGGCGGCACCGTCACGCAGCCGATCTGGGAGAGCATGGCGGCGATTTCGCACTGCCAGGGACGTTCCATCTGCATCTGCTTGCAGAGTCTGGAAACCAGCCGCTGCACGCGGGCCGCGAGGCCGAAGGCCACGGGATTGGTCAAGGACAGAACCTCGGCCAGGACTTTGATCGCGCCGCGGAGCGTTTTCTCCAGCAGTTCTTTCTCGGCGATGATGAGCTGGTGTTGCACCAAACCCGCCTGCAGGGCCTGGGCCAGGGTTTCGGGAGTGCACGGTTTGGTGAGAAAGCGAAAGATGTTGCCTTCGTTGACCGCCTCGATCGCCGTGTGCTGGTCGGCGTTCCCCGTGAGCATGATCCGCACGCTGTCCGGGGCGCGTTTCTTCACGGCGGCGAGGAACTCGACGCCGTCCATCCCGGGCATCCGCATGTCGGACACGATGACGGCGAACGGTCCTTGAGAAGCGATCAGTGCCAGTGCTTCTGGGCCACTGGTCGCCGTGGCGATATCGAACTGGTCGCGCAAGTGACGCTGGAAAGCGCTCAGCACCTTCGGCTCGTCGTCGACGCAGAGAATCCGTTCACTCATGCGTGGGCTCCCACCAAGCACTGCTCCCGCCACGCCGGCCACCGTTCGGCCAGACCGAGGCGTTGGAGGTAGGCGATGTCCAGCCGGTCGGGCGGCTCCGCGGGATTGCTTCCGCCATCCGCGTGAAGCAAAGCGTCGGCTGCATGCACGGCGGTCAAGGCCGCGAATTCCGTCGCGGCCGAGTCCGCGGGACGATGGTGGAAGGCCACGGCTTCGACCACCGGTTGCGGCAGGCCCCAGAGCCCGAGCAGATATGCTCCGATCTCGGCGTGCGTGGTTCCGAACACCTCCCGCTCCGCCGCGACCAGCGTCGCTGCCGGTGCAGGGGACCGGCGAAGCACCTCCCGATACCGTTCGGTCTGGTTGACCGCCAGGATGAGTTTGCCGGCGTCGTGCAGCAGACCCGCCGTCAGCGCATGGTCGCACATCTCGCGTTCACCGCCTTCCGCAGACACGATTTGCTTGGCCAGCGCCCCCGTCTCCATGCTGTGCATCCACAGGTCCCCCAGACCCAGGCCGTTGTACTCCTCCAGGGACAATTCCGAGAACACATGCACGGTGGCGACCAGCGCCCGGATCACGTCGAGACCCAGCAGACAGACGGCCTGGATCGGATCCGGCACCTGTCGCGGCAATCCGAAGAACGCCGAGTTCACGATTTGGAGGATCTTGGCCGTCATCGCGACGTCTTGCGCGACGATGGCGCCGAGGTCCTTGAGCGACTTGTTCGGGCACTGCATCGCCGCCATCAGATCGCGGTAGGCCTGCGGCATGCTGGGGATCTTGGAGAGCTGCGCAACCAGCGAGCACAGCCGGGAGTCGCCGAGCACCTGGCGCAAAGCGACCGCTCGCGTCACCACCGCCTGGAGCAGGGCCGCTTCGCACGGCTTGGCCAGATACTGATGCGTCGCCGGGATCGAGCGGAGGATCAACTCCCGCTCGGAGTGGCCGGAAAGCGCGATACGGACGACGTGCGGGTAGAGCCGCATCACCTCCGTGAGCAGCGCGGCCCCGTCCATCTCGGGCATCCGCATGTCGGATACCACCACGTCAAAGGGCTGTTGCGCCAGGAGGGCCAAGGCCTCGCGACCGCTGGAGGCGAACGCCGTCTCCCAATCGCAATCGGTGCCGGCCAGCATGCGTTCCAAGCCGCGCAGCACCTTGGGTTCATCGTCGACAAACAGGACGCGGATCATGTTGCACACCCCACTCCCAGGAACCGGCCCGGCGAATCGGAAAACTGCTGGTGAATGTCTTGAAACGCTTGGGCCGAATGCTCGAAGGCCTCGCAGATCTCCGGATCGAAATGCCGTTCCCGTTCGGCACGGATGATGGTCAGACAGTCTTGCTCGGAGTACGCCGGTTTGTAAGGCCGCGCGGAGCGCAGGGCATCGTAGGTGTCGGCCAGCGCCAATAGGCGCGACGCCAAGGGTATCCTTTCGCCGGCCAAGCCGGACGGATACCCCGTGCCGTCCCACCATTCGTGGTGGGTCAAGGCGAGGGAGGACGCGAGTTCCAGGAGGGGATTCCGGCTCGACGCGGGCTGCCCGGTTCGGCGATGGCCATACCAGGCCCGGTACACGCGCAGGGTTCGGGAGTCATCACGGAGTATCTCGGCTCCGATCGCGCAATGCTGCCGCATCACGCGCCACTCGTCCGCGTCCAGCGGCCCGCGTTTGCGCAGCACGTTGTTGGGGATGCCGATCTTGCCGATATCATGCAGCGGGCTGGCCAGAAAAAGCGTTTCCACGAAGTCGCGGCCCAAGCCGAGCGTCTGGGCCAGCACACGGCAGTAGCATCCCACCCGGATCACATGGTTGCCGGTTTGCTCATCACGGTGCTCGGCTGCCTTGGCCAGCCGCCAGATGATCTCCAGGCGCGAATCCGCCAACTCCGCGGTGCGCTCGGCGACCTTCTGCTCCAGCAAGGCGTTGTGGCGGCGGAGCTGGTCTTCATAAGCCTTGAGCCGAACGGCATTGCGCAGTCGCGCCAGGAGGTCCTGGGGATGAACCGGCTTGCTCAACAGGTCTACGGCGCCCAGGTCCAAGGCCCGCTGCTTGATGTCGTCCTCATCGCGGCCGGTCACGATGATCACGGGCACGTCTTTCGTCCGCGGGTCGCCGCGAATATCCCTGAGGAGGGCAAAGCCGTCCCGACCCGGCATGTTCACGTCGGTGACGACGGCGTCGAACTCCCCCTGTCGCATCTCGGCCAAGGCCTCCTCGGCGCCGCCGGCGGTGCGGATCTCCCAGTGGAACGAATCGCCCGCCAGCACCCGCTCGAGACCGCGAAGCACTTGCGGTTCGTCATCAACCAATAGCACACGCGAGTGCATCCTTCGGCGTCTCCGGCGGAGCTTGCTCCGGCTGTTCCAGCGGCAGGCGGATGATGAAAGTCGTCCCCTTGCCCATCTCGGTTTCAAAGGTCAGGGTCCCGCGGTGCTTCTCCACAATCACGCTTCGGGCGATCGCCAGCCCCTGCCCCGTCCCCTTGCCCACCGCCTTGGTGGTGAAGAAGTGGTCGTAGACCTTGGCGCGGTACGCTTCGGGAATGCCGGTGCCCGTGTCGCGGATGCGAACCTCCACGTGATCTCCGTCTCGCCGCGTGCTGATGGTGATCGTGCCTTTGCTTTGGCCGTTCTCCCCGATCGCGTCCTTGATGGCGTGGGCGGCGTTCACCACGATGTTGAGAACGACTTGGTTGAAATCGCTCAGCAGGCAGGGGACGGGAGGCAGCTCCGGATCCAGGTCGAGCTGCATGTCGGCCACGTACTTCCACTCGTTGCGGGCCACCGTGACGGTGCTCTCGATGGCTTTGTTCAGGTCGGCCGGCGACAAGGACTGCTGCCCGGGGTGAGCGAAGTCCTTCATGGCCCGGACGATCTTGGTCACCCGCTCCAGCCCATCGAGCGAGTCGGACAGAGCCTCGGGAATCTGGCCGAGCAGGTAATCCAGCTTGGCCGACTTGGCCGCCGCGTCCAGGTCGTCCAGCATCTCTCGTGGTACCGGCCCCGTCCGGCAAGCCTCGGCCAGTTGTCGGTACCGCGTCAGCAGGTCGGCCAGCTTGGGAAAGGCATTCCGCAAGAACCGGGTGTTGTCGTTCACAAACTGCGTGGGGGTGTTGATTTCGTGGGCAATCCCGGCGGCCAACTGGCCGACCGACTCGAGCCGCTGGGCCTGATTCAGCCGGTTCTGCAACTGCTGTTGCTCCTCCTCGACGCGGGCGCTCTGGATGATGCGCGCGGCGGTGTGGGCCAGACTCTCCATGATGAGGTCGATCTCCGGCGTGATCGCCTGTTTGGAGAAACCGGCCAGGACCCCGAGGGTCTCTCCCCCGGGCGGGCGAAGCGGGTAACCGACAAAGGAGACCAGGCCCAGCTCCTCGGCCCACTCGTGGTTGTGAATCCACGGGTCGCTTCCCACCTCGTTAGTCAGAAAGTGGCCGTTCGTGCGGGAAGCCACGCGCCCGATTTCATGGCATCCGAAAGGCACCCGGCATTGTTCCTTCTCGTCGATCTGGGCGTAACGTCCGGAGCTGGCCATGAGGTGCAAACACTGGCTTCGGTTTGTGCACGCCTGAGGCCCTTCGGTCACCCCCGCGTGAACGCAACCGGATTCGCACAAGTCGCCCGGCTTCGTCATCCAGATGCGGCAGAAGTCCAGGTCGAAGAGCCGCACGGCGCTCGCGGTGATCCTGTCCAGCTTGTCCGTGAGCGGGCCCGGCCCCAGCAGTTCTTGTTGCAGACGATTCAGCACCAACTGGACGCGAGCCACCCGTTCCCGGTCCGCGGCGGCCTTCTTGCGGTCGGAGATGTCGCGCCAGACGCAATGGATCACCGTCTGGCCCCGCAGCGACAAGGGCGTCAGGGAGACCTCGACCGGAAACGGTTCGCCGTTGGCCCGGCGATGCATCCATTCGAACCGGTGGAATCCCTCCTTGAGGGCCAACGCGATCATCTCGTTGGCCTTCTCAAAGGAACTCCTTCCATCGGGTTGCTTGGGCGGGGACAGCTCCGAAGGGTGCTTCATCAGGACTTCTTCTCGGCTGGCGTACCCCAGCATCCGTGCGGTGGCCTCGTTGCAGTCTACGAAGGTGTCCTCACTGATGAGCAGCATGGCATCGCGAGAAGCATACAGGACGGCCATGAACCGCTCCTCGCTGGCCCGCAGTTCCGCCTCGAGCCGCTTGCGGTCTTCGATCTCCTTGGTCAGCGCGCCCTTTTGGTCCTGGAGTTGGCCGATGCTTCGCCGAGCGGCGTCCAGCACGACGTTGATCAGCACCTGAAGCTTCTCAATGGCCTCGTCCCGTGCGTCGAGCCGCACGGCGAAATCGAACTGCTCCTCGATCGCCGGGCACAACTGGTCGGCCAGCCGGTTGATCAGCGCTCGGTACTGGCTGATGTCGGTGATGATCTCGGCAGCCCGGTCGGCCATCACGGACTCTCCGATTCCCGCCAACGGATGTGAAACTCGCAACATGGGTCACCCCGCTTGCAGCAACGTGTTTCTTCCACCGTGGCCTGTTCGCCATAGTGTCGGATGACGGCGCGCGCCAAAGCCCTGTACAACCCACACAGCCGATTGGGAGAAGCGTAGGTGACCACGAGCTCGGCCGGCCGCGACTCCACGCGGAACTTGTCCAGGATGCTCTCGCGGATGGCCTGGTCCGCAATGCCGGTGGCGAAGCTGTTGTGGATCCGGGGCTGCCGTTCCAGCAACGCTCGCGCGGTGGGCGACATCGCGAACCATGCGGGCCAACGCGTCAGCGCATCCCGCAGGAAGAACTCGGCGAAGGCTTCTTCCGCCTGCTCCGGGGTCACCCCGAGCTTCTCGCACGCGGCAGCCAGCAGCCGTTGCCACTCGCCGTCGTCGTAGGCCTGGTTCATCGCGAAGTGCTGGTCGGCGGGCACCCCGGCGCGGATTTTGACTTCCCGGACCGCCTCGGGCCCGGCGCCGGCTTCGACCAGTCCGAAAAGCGTCTTGTGAATCAGCCCAATCATCGCTCGCTCCGTTCCGGCTGCCACCTCGGATAGGGGCGCGACCCCCGCCGCATGGAACGGGCTTGAACGGCAGACCGTCGCAAGGACCCGACGACCGGCGACGCCGTTCCTTCTTCGACCCGGGCTACGCACAACTTGCGGTAATTGTTGGGCCGGTCGGATCTGCGCCGGACGGGTTCCGGCGATTATCAGACGCCAGGCACTCCCATTCGTGGGCTCGCGACTGCGATCGCGGGGCATCCCGCGGACGGAAGTGCCGCCACACTGTGAAGGTCGGGCGTTGCACAGCCATCCTGGACGAACGGATCCTCGCGGCCGGCACGCCCTTCCTCGGCTAGCTCCGATCGCCTCACCTGGCTGGACCGGTCGGTTTCATCCGGAAGCTCCCCTTGACAACCACCCCGGTCTGTGCCGTACTCACCAATCCATGGCGTTCCTTCTCCTGGACAGTTCAACCGGCCGCGGCCGGAGTCGCGGACCGCGTGCCGGATGCACGCGGATGCGCCGGAGAAGGTGATGACCGCGCTGGCCTGCCTGCTCACGGTCCCGGCGGTGATGTGGCTGACGCAGGGCCTCCTGCGGCGGCGGCACGGCCTGCCCTGGCGGTGGCGGATCGACGCCCGCGACGCGCCCCGGTCGGTGCGGATCGTCGGGCGGGCGGTCACGCAGGTCGCGGTGCTCGGAGTGCTGCTGGGGTTCCCGATCCTCCGGGGCGTCTCCCCGGCGGCCTATTACGGCGCCCTCCTGCCGCTCGGGCCGGCGGTCCGGCAGGCCGGGCAGGGGGCGGCGGCGGCGGTGCTGGCCCTGGCCCTGCTCTTCCTGGCCTGGATCGCGGCGGGACGGATCCGCGTGGAGACGCATCAGTCGGGCCGCAAATGGCGGCGGCGGTTGCTGCTGCTGCTGCCGACCGCGGCCTTCGGGGCTTCGGTGGAGGAACTGCTGTTTCGCGGCGTGCTGATGGCCGACCTGCTGAACGCCTGGCCCCGGGCGCCCGGGGCCGCGACCGCGGTGACCGCGGCGGTGTTCGCGGCGGCCCATTACGTCCGCGCCGTCAAGCGCCGTTGGACCTTCCCCGGCCACGTGCTGCTCGGGCTGCTGCTCTCGGTCGCCTTCCTGCAAACCGGCGCCCTGTGGCTGCCCCTCGGCTTGCACGCCGGCGGCATCCTGATGATCATGGGCACCCGGCCCTTCTTCGAGTATCGCGGCCCGGCCTGGCTGACCGGCGCCAGCATCTTCCCCTTTGCGGGCGCCGCCGGCCTGCTGGGTCTCGGCGTGCTGACGGCCTGGGTCCTGACCTGCTTCGGAGCCGGCGGCGAATGACGACCCGACCTTCCCCCACCGCCCCCCGCGCCGCCATCCGCCGGGCCGAGACCGACGCCGGGCGGCGGGCCGTGGCTGCCTGCCTCGCTCGCCACGGACTCGCCGAGGTCACCGAATTCGCCCCCCGGAACGACGACGAATTGAATCAGGCACTGCGGGCCGGGCGCTTCGACGTCGTCGTCTTTCATGATCTCGATGCGGCGCTCACCATGCTCTGGAAGGAGAAGGCCGCGTTCGAGCAGTGGCAGGCGGCCGGCGTCCGCGTGCTCCTGGCCGAAGACCCCGGCGGCCACGGCGCGGACCTCCTGGCTTTCCTTGCGGCCGTCGGGGCGAGCCACGTCCGCTGGCGGCTGCGGCAGGCCCGCCGCGAGATCGTAGCCGGAGTGGTGCTGAGCGCTGCGGCGCTCCTGGCCCTGGCCGGGCTGTTCTGGCTGGCGCACTGAGCCGGTTCCGCGCCGGAGCGAGCCGCCGGGGCGTCGGCCTTCGGCGGGGGTGGAGGTCGGCCGCGAACCTTCGGCCGGACGG
Source organism: uncultured Planctomycetaceae bacterium (assembly GCA_964572385.1). GTDB lineage: Bacteria > Planctomycetota > Phycisphaerae > UBA1845 > UTPLA1 > CAZNFM01. The sequence continues at coordinate 48,361 of CAZNFM010000021.1, forward strand.
TCAACGTCCGCCGCCCGCGGCGACGGCCTTGGCCGATCGCGGGCGGGAGGGTAATCTGGGCCGCTTCGCGCCGCCACGGCGGGGAGGCCGGGCGGCGCGCCCCGGGAACCGCAGGCCATGTCCCTGAAAGTGACATTCACCCGGCAGCGGGTGGTCATCGATCTGAGCTTCCTCACGGCGCTGAAGGTGCTGTTGTGCCTGGCGGTCGCGGTGGCGGCGGGCTTTCTGCCGATTCCCGGCCTGGAGCAATCCGGGCCGCGGATCTGCTTCGTGATCTTCGTGATGGCGGCGGCGCTGTGGGTGACCGAGCTGATCCCCCCGTATGCCACCGCCATCATGGTGATCGTCCTCTGTGTGTACCTGCTGGGCCGGCCCGGCGGACCGCTGCAACTGGAGCAGACCGGCCAGCGGAGTTGGGAGATGTTTCTCAACCCGGTGGCCAGCCCGGTCCTGGTGCTGTTCTTCGGCGGGTTCATCCTGGCGATGGGGGCCACCAAGCATGGCTTCGACGTCCGCCTGGCGCGGGCCTTCATCACCCCCTTCGGGTCGCGGCCCAAGTGGCTGCTTTTCGGCGTCATCGCCACCACCGCCCTGTTCAGCATGTTCATGTCCAACACCGCCACGACGGCCATGATGATCGCCATCGTCGGCCCCCTCTGGCAGAACCTCGACCAGCGCCGCCCGGTGAAGAAGATGCTGGTGCTGGCCATTCCCTTCGCCGCCAACATCGGCGGCATGGGCACGCTGATCGGCACGCCGCCGAACGCCGTCGCCGCCAGCGTGTTGCAGCAGATGGGGGCGGACTACGAGATCTCCTTCCTGGGCTGGATGGTGGTGGGCGTGCCGCTGGTCATCGTCATGGGCCTGATCCTGTGGGGGGTGTTGCTGCTCATCTTCCGCCCCGGGCCGGAGCCGCTGGACATCCGCCTGCCGGAGGTCATCGAGGTGACGCCGGGGCTGGCCGTGGTGGTGGCCACCTTCACGATCACGGTGCTGCTCTGGCTCACGCAGCCGCTGCACGGCCTGCCCTCGGCCGTGGTCGCGATGCTGCCCATCGCCGCCTTCACCGCGTTCAACATCATCGACCGTCACGACCTCAAGAAACTGGACTGGGACGTGATGATCCTGGTGGCCGGCGGCATGACGCTCGGCGTGGCCATGAAGGCCAGCGGCCTCTCCGATCTCATCGTGCGGGACATCCCCTTCGCCCGCCTGCCGCCGCTGCTGGTGGTGGCGGCCATCGCCGTGACCACCGTGGTGCTGTCCAACTTCATGAGCCACACCTCGGCCAGCAACCTGCTCATTCCCATCGCCACGGCCATCGCCACCTTCTCGCCCAGGCATGGCGCCCTGGCCGTCGCCCTGGCCGCATCGCTGGCCATGAGCCTGCCGATCAGCACGCCGCCGAACGCCATGGCTTTCGCCACGCGGGCCGTTTCCACGCGGGAGATGTTCCTCTGCGGGACGCTGATTTCCTTCGTGGGCCTCGGCGTCATCATCGCCGCCTTCGCCGTGTTCGGGCCGCTCCTGTCCCGGTGGTGATCGCCGCGCGTCGGCCGCCTGGAAAAGCGGCGGATGCCGGGGCCCCATTCAGGTCCGCGGCATCCGCCTTGTTGTCCTCCACTCGTTGAGCGGGCGGCGTCAGAAGTCGCCCAGGTCAGTCTTTTCTTCGAGGTTCATGAACTCCCCGGGCGCCGCGGGCTGGGCCGCGGCCACCGGCTCCGGTTTCGGCGCTGGCCGATTCTGGGGCCGGTCGCCGCCCGCCGGCTTGGCTGACTTGGCCGACTTGGCTGCCTGGGCCGGCTTCGGCGCACGGTTCCCGGCGGCTCGGCCGACGGGTGCGGGGCGGGCGCTCGCCTGGGCGGTGCTGCCGTTCACCATGGCCACCAGTTCGCCGACCATGCCCTTGAGGGTCTGGGCCTGGGCGGAGAGTTGTTCGGCGGCGCTGGCGGACTCTTCGGCGCCGGCGGCGCTCTGCTGGGTGACCTTGTCCATCTGGGAGACGGCGGTATTGACCTGGTCCACGCCCTGGGCCTGCTCCTGGCTGGCCTGCGAGATGCTGTGGATCAGTTCTGACACCTTGGAGATCTGCCCCACGATGGCGGTCAGGGACTTGCCGACCGAGGAAGCCACGCCGGTGCCCTGCTGGGCACGATGCACCGAGTCCTCGATCATGCTGGTCGTTTCGCGGGCGGCCTGCGCACACCGCTGGGCGAGGTTGCGGACCTCGTCGGCCACGACGGCGAAGCCCTTGCCGTGCTCGCCGGCGCGGGCGGCCTCGACCGCCGCGTTGAGGGCCAGGAGGTTGGTCTGGAAGGCGATTTCCTCGATGACCTTGATGATCTTGCTGATCTTTTCGCTGGACTCGTTGATGCCGGCCATGGCCTCGTTGAGCTGGGCCATGCTGCGGTCCCCTTCGTTGGCCGCGTCGCGGGCCTGGCTGGCCAGTTCGTTGGCCTGCTTGGAGTTCTCGGCGTTGGTGCGGGTCATGGCGGCCATCTGTTCGAGGGCGCTGGAGGTTTCCTCCAGCGAGGAGGCCTGCTCGCTGGCCCCTTCGGCAAGCTGCTGCGAGGCCGCCGAGACCTGCGCCGCCGCGTCGTTCACCTGGTCGGCGCCCTCGCCCAGTGAATCCACGATGCGATTCAGCCTCCGGCTGATGCCGTGGGCCACCAGCCAGGCCACGGCCAGGCTCACCAGCAACGTGGCCCCGCCGATGATGCCGGACCAGAGGATGATGGCGTGGAACGAGGCCGTCTGCGTCTCGGTCGTGGCCGCCAGCGTGCCCTGGGCCTTTTGGTCCAGCGCGTTGACCGCCTCGTACAGCTCGTCCTCGTAGGTGCCGACTCCGATCACCCAGTCCCACGGGGCGAAGTAGGCGATCTTCACGGTCTTATCGCGGGGCTGGGGGTCCTGCGGGTTCTTCCAGGGATAGCGGAATTCGCCCGTTTCGCCGGGCTGGAGCGTGACCGCCTTCTGGCACAGCTCCTGGATGAACAACCGGCCGTTGGCGTCCTTGGCCTCCCAGATGTTCTCGCCGTCGCGCCGGCCGTTCTGCGAGATGACGTAGTGCCCGCGGGTGGCCCCCTTGCCGTTGAGCACGTAGACGTATCCCGTCTTGCCCACCTTGATCTGCATGATGGCCTGCCGCAGAGCGGGGATATTCTCTTCCTTGATGCCCACATACAGCACGCCGACGACCTCGCCGTCGGCGCCGCGAATCGGCTCGTAGGCGGTGATGCACCAGGCATCGACCACGAAGGCCCGTCCGCGGAAGGTCTCGCCCTTGAGCACGGCGGAGACCACGGGGTTCGGCGCGCCGTCCGGGTTGCGGGCGGGGATGTAGGTGCCGATGGCGCGCTCGCCGGCGGCGTTCTGCACGTTGGTGCAGACCCGCAGCATGTCGCCCTCGGGGTTCATCCGCTGGAAGAGCGTGCAGGTGCCGTCGACCAGCTTCTTGACCTCGTCGACCAGCAACGACGGTTCGTTGAGGCTGCGATTCTGCCCGACCCACTCCCCTCCGATCAGCATCTTGGGCAGTTCCAGCTCGGTGGCGGCCTGCGTGAACTGGTTGACCGCTTTCCACGGCACGGTTTCCTCGGCGAAGGAGATCGGGCCGAGCTGGTCCAGCAGATGGCGGGCGACGTTCAGATTGTGGTTGACGGCCTGCTGGAGGTTTTCCTGCTGCACCTGGCACAAGGCGTACACGTCCTGGGCGGTGCGGGCCAGGTCGGCCAGGGCCGCGTCGGTCATCGCCTGTCGGGCGCCGGCGGAGTTCTCGGTGAAACCCGCCTCGACCTGGGTCGAGATCTCTCGATGGGCCTGGGCGGTCAGCCACAGGATCACCGACGCGATCAACAGGGCGGGAACCAGGGCCAGGGCCACTTTCGTGGAAATCAGCTTGGTCTGAAGTTTCATTGCTGCCTTGCCTCCGTACCATGGATGGGGGAAGGACTGGGTCGGCCCGCGCGGCGGCGGCCGCACCGCGACCCGGTTTTCCTCTGTGCGCTCCATCGGATCGAGCCTCGGAGGCGTTTAGTGTCAACCGGCCCACGCGACCATCGGGGCCATCCGCCTGGTCATTGTCGGACCTTCCCGGGATGCGGCGGGCGGTGGCCGGCCGGCGGACCCGGCCGGCGGGCTTGGGATCCGGGTCCGCCTCGCCCGACCACGCGCCGCGATAACGCGCTGCGGCCGGCACGCGGGGCCCCGGCAGTGGTTCCCCGCCCTCCGGCGGTCGTTCCCCGCCTTCTGGCGGTCGTTCCCCGCCTTCTGGCAATCATTCCCCGCCCTCCGGCAGTCGTTCCCCGCCCTCCGGCAATCGTTCCCCGCCTTCCGGCAATTGTTCCCCGCCCTCCGGCAGTCGTTCCCCGCCTTCCGGCGGTCGTTCCCCGCCTTCCGGCGATCACCGCCGGCCGGAAAAAACCGCGTTTTCGAGGCCGCTGGGGCGGTTGGCCGGGCCGCCGGTCGGGACGGGGCGGAAGCTGCCACGGATGCCCCGCACCTGCCAGGATGCCGGCGGCCCCACCGCCGGCATCCACGGCGGCCACTGGATTGAGGGTGAGCGGGCCTCCGGGATCCCGCCCGGAGGCCGGATCGGTCAGAAGTCGCCCAGGTCAGTCTTTTCTTCGAGGTTCATGAACTCCCCGGGCGCCGCGGGCTGGGCCGCGGCCACCGGCTCCGGTTTCGGCGCTGGCCGATTCTGGGGCCGGTCGCCGCCCGCCGGCTTGGCTGACTTGGCCGACTTGGCTGCCTGGGCCGGCTTCGGCGCACGGTTCCCGGCGGCTCGGCCGACGGGTGCGGGGCGGGCGCTCGCCTGGGCGGTGCTGCCGTTCACCATGGCCACCAGTTCGCCGACCATGCCCTTGAGGGTCTGGGCCTGGGCGGAGAGTTGTTCGGCGGCGCTGGCGGACTCTTCGGCGCCGGCGGCGCTCTGCTGGGTGACCTTGTCCATCTGGGAGACGGCGGTATTGACCTGGTCCACGCCCTGGGCCTGCTCCTGGCTGGCCTGCGAGATGCTGTGGATCAGTTCTGACACCTTGGAGATCTGCCCCACGATGGCGGTCAGGGACTTGCCGACCGAGGAAGCCACGCCGGTGCCCTGCTGGGCACGATGCACCGAGTCCTCGATCATGCTGGTCGTTTCGCGGGCGGCCTGCGCACACCGCTGGGCGAGGTTGCGGACCTCGTCGGCCACGACGGCGAAGCCCTTGCCGTGCTCGCCGGCGCGGGCGGCCTCGACCGCCGCGTTGAGGGCCAGGAGGTTGGTCTGGAAGGCGATTTCCTCGATGACCTTGATGATCTTGCTGATCTTTTCGCTGGACTCGTTGATGCCGGCCATGGCCTCGTTGAGCTGGGCCATGCTGCGGTCCCCTTCGTTGGCCGCGTCGCGGGCCTGGCTGGCCAGTTCGTTGGCCTGCTTGGAGTTCTCGGCGTTGGTGCGGGTCATGGCGGCCATCTGTTCGAGGGCGCTGGAGGTTTCCTCCAGCGAGGAGGCCTGCTCGCTGGCCCCTTCGGCAAGCTGCTGCGAGGCCGCCGAGACCTGCGCCGCCGCGTCGTTCACCTGGTCCGCCCCTTCGCCCAGATGTGTGGCGATACGGGTCAGGTTGCGGTTGATCCCGCGGGTGATCAGGATGCCCAGGCCCATCGAGGAAGCCACACAGATCAAGGCGGACACCAGGGTGATGGTCTTGAACATGGCCGCCAGGGTCTGACTCTCGCGCGCCGTGGCCGTCGCCACGTCGCGGTTGATCTGCACGATCTGGTTCAGCAGGGACTCCGCCGGGGCAAAGGACTTGGCATTCGTGACCAGGGCCTGCTCGGTCATCTGGGCATACAGCGCGTTGCCCTTGTGGTAGTCTTCCACCGTGGCGTCGTAGTCTTGGCAAAGGCGGACATATTCCTGGTGATCGGCCTTCCACTCGTTCCAGGCAGGCACGAACTCTCGCCAGGCCGTTTCTTCTTCCGTCGTCCGCTCCAAGCCCTCGTACACCTTCCAGGCGTTGTCGATCCGCTGCCAGCACTCGGCGATCCGATCATAGGAGCCTTTGCGGCTGGTCAGGTCTCCGCTGCGATCCAGCAGGGCATTCTCCGCCCCATCCACGCAGGTTTGGGCCTCGTTGATCACCATCAGCGCGTAGATGGCCTGCATGTCGTTCTTCTCGAAGCTGTCCTGGGTCTGGGTCTTCTGGTCATACAGGGCGATGACCTTGTTCAGCATCGCTTCGGCCTTGAGGAAGGCCGCCATGTTCTTCTCGAGGGCCTGCTTGGCCATCTTCCCGTAGAGTTCATCGCCGCGGTGTTGGCTCTCCACCGTCGCGTCGTACTCCTTGGACAGGGCGACATAGGCCAGGTGGTCCTTTTTCCACGCCTCCCACGCCGGCACAAACTCCTTCCACAGCCGGGCCTCCTCGGGCGTCTGCGGCAGCGGCTCGTAGACCTTCCAGGCCTCCTCGGCCCGTTTCCAGGCCGCCGCGAAGGTCTCGTACTTCTCCTGGCGGGCCTGGAGGTCGATGTCCCGGCTCAGCAGGGCATTCTCCGCGCTGTCCACCGCCGTCTGGGCCTCACTCATGACCAGCAGCGAGTCCACGCTGGGCAGCCGCACGATCCCCAGTTCGTCGATCGCCTGGGCACCGTGCTCCACCGCGTAATAACCCACGCCACCAAGGATCGCGGTGATGCCGCTCACCAGCATGAACGCCGCCATGAGTTTCCGACCGATCGTCCAATTCGTTTTCACGCTACAGTCCTCCATCAAAGGTGCCGGAAGTGGCTGCGAACCGGCCGGATCCACTTCCCGTAACCCCGGCAGCCACCGTTGCCTGGCACCGGAACCCAGCGCTGGCGGCGACTTCGTGCTCCGGTGGGTCGGTCGTGACGCGGTGACGCCATGCCGGTCTGCCCCGGCATCGACGCGCGCTTTGCCGGCATTCATCGTGGTTTGCCACGATTCTGATAATCAAGCGTCTTGCGCGTGGGAAACGCGGATGATGGGATCTGAGGTTTTGAAGAAACCCGCGGGGCGGGGGGTGGTCAGCGTTCGGAAGGCGTATTCTCTGCCAGGTCCAGCATCCGAACGAGCGTTGCCAGGCTCTCCGCCTCCATCTTGTGCATGATGTGAGCGCGGTGATCTTCAACCGTCCTTTGGGCCACGCCGAGGCGGTCGGCGATAAGCTTGTTCGGCGCCCCAACGACCAGCAGATCCAGGACTTCTCGTTCTCGCGGAGAGAGCGAGCCGAGCCGGCGGCGGATGGCGGAAACCTCCTCGCGATGACGGCGGGCTTCCTCGTCCTGCTGGATGGCCTGTCGCACCCTGTCCAGCAGTTCATCGCGGTTTACCGGCTTTTCCAGAAAATCGAAGGCGCCCTGCTGCATTGCCCGCCGCACGGTCGGCACGTCGCCATAGGCGGTCAGAAAGATGACGGGACGATGAGCCTGGCGCGCGGCCAGCTCCTGCTGCAACTGGAGGCCGTCCAGACCCGGCATCCTCAGATCCAGCACGGCGCAACCGGGCGTCGCGGGGTCGTGTTCATCAAGGAACCGCTCCGCATTCGCGAAGGTCCGCACCTTCAGGCGCGCGGTGGTCAGCAGCAGGTGCAGGGAATCCCGGATGGCGGCGTCGTCATCCACGACGTACACGACGGGTTCCACACTAGACACGATCGGATCCCTCCTTGGGCACTTCCAGGAAGAAGGTCGTGCCTCCATTGGGGTTCGGCTCGGCCCACAGCCGCCCGCCGTGTGCCTCCGCGATCCGCCGACTGAGCGGCAAGCCCAAGCCGGTTCCATTGGGCTGTGTGGTGAAGAACGGGTCGAAGATGCGATCACGCAGGTCTTGAGGCAGCCCACAGCCCTCATCGCGGATCGCGACACGCGCCCGCCCGGCCGTCGTCAGGGTCTGCACGGTCAACCGCCGCATGCGGGGCGGGTTGTTGCGCATGGCCTCGAGTGCGTTCAGCAACAAATTGGTCACGATCTGCTGAAACTCCACCCGATTGCCCATGACCCGCGGGGGCGGACTCTCGAAGTCTTTCGCCACGTGGGCTTGCGCTCGGTCGATCTCGGTCTCCGTCAAACGAAGCGATTCCTCGATGATTTCGTTCAGGTCGATCATGGTCCGGTGGCCCGGTTCCTGGGCGGCAAAGCGCCGGATCTGCCGGACGATGTCGAGGGCCCGGTTGGCCTGTTCGTGGACCTTATCCAGCACTTCTGCCCATCGGCCCGGTCGCTCCTCCGGAGGCATCAGGCGGAGCGCGTCAAGATAGGTGCATATGGCGGCGAGCGGCTGTCTGATTTCGTGAGTGATGCCGGCGGCCAGTTCGCCCAGTAGGCTGAGCCGTGAAGCGTGCGCGAGTTCCGAACGCCGCTCTTCCAGCAGACGCCGCGCATTCCAGTGGTCGAGGTACTGTCCCAGCCGCCTGGCGATCGCATCGATCAGCTTTCGCTCTTCAAATAGGAACGGCCCTTCGCCGGCGGGCGGCCGCTCCTCCAGATAGCCTACCTCGACGCGACCGGCGAGGGCCCGGCCGACCAGAATATCTCCGGCTTGTCGCCAGGGCGTCTCCCGGAAGTTGGCGGTGGCTCGGACCAGATCGGCGACCACGATGCGAGCGCAGGCCACGTCCGGGTACTGCCAGGCGGGCGGCAAGACGTTGACCACGGCCTGAAGGACCTCCCCCAGATCGGTGAACGGCTCCTCCAGAATGCACGACAGGGTGTAGAGGCAGTTCAGTTCCTTGACCCGTTCGGTCAGTTGGTGGGTGGTTTGCCGAACGAGGTCGTCGAGATCGCCGCGATTCGATGATGTGCTTGGCAACAGTTTCTTCGGAAGGCGAGACTTCCTTACCGTGCACTTGGCGTTACCCGCCGTGTCACTCCGCCGGTTCATGCCTCGCCGGCCCTCCCTGTGCGTGCGACCAGTAGCATCTTATTGCAAGGCGGGTCGGCGTCCAGCGCGGCGGGGGAGATGATCCGGTCTCTGGTCAGCCGCCGGTGCGCAACCGGCAGGCGGCGCGAACGATCGGGCGTCCGCGCCGCCTGGCTTCGCGACCTTCGTCAACGCCGGCTTGCTCAGAGTTCGCCCGGATCCCTGGGCGGGCGATCCGGTCGCTACGGTCGCCGCGGCGGCACGGGGCGATCCGCGTCGGCGTCAGGCAGCGGGCCTCGCTCACCGTGCGGTCCCGCCTCGGCGGGCGGTCGGCCCGGCCGTCCCGGCGCTTCGCGTTGCAGACCGCGGACCAGTTCACGCAGCGTGACCCGGCCGTCTCCGTCGCGGTCGAACGCCTGGAAGCGCTGCAAGTTGCCGCCGAACTCCTCGTAGGCGATCTGCCCGTCGCCGTCTTCATCAAACTGCCGCATGAGCTGCCGCGCCTGGGCGATCACTCGCTCGCGAGGCCGCTCGGCCTCGCCCGGTCCCTCCGGTGGTGCCGGGGGCGGAAAGTCGAATGCCTCGCCCTGGTCCGCAGCGCCGGGCCATGGTTCCCGCCCGACGAATGGAGGACGCTCCGGCCGGTCGTCGACCGGCGGTCGGCCGGGCCTTTGCGGCATCATCGGCCCGCGACGTTCCATCTGGTCGCGGCGCTCGAAACCGAACGGCCGCTCCCGCTCGCCACCCCGAGCGACGGGCGGCTGCCAGCCCGGCCCGCGGCGATCTGCCTGCATCCTCGGGCCGGGTCGCGGGAAGTCGCCCGCCGGCGGATGGCCGCGTTCAAACCGGCCCGGCTCCAGCCGAGAGCCTGACCGATCGCGTCGGGCGTCGATGCCCCTCGGCCCCGGCCCACCGTCTCGCGGGGCCTGGCGATCCCATCGCCCTGGTGCTTGCGGCGGCATGGCGAGGGGCCGCTCGCGCCACGGCGCCGGACCGCTCCCGCGGAAGGCCTCCATCCGTTGACGCACCAGGAACCGCAAGGCCGCGGTGAACTCGGGCCGGTCAATGACTCCGTCGTGATTGCCGTCGCAGCGATCGAAGAGGCGATCCGCGGGGCCTGGCCGCGGAGGGCCTTCCTCGGCCTGCATCGCCCCCTGGGCGACGCCCGCCAGCGCGACTGCTATCCATCCGCCCATGAACCCCAGACCATAGGTCCGCATACTCGTGACTCCCATTTGTCCCTGTGGCTCGCCCCGACCGTGAAGTCGAAGTGGAAACGTACGTTCCGCTTGGCCCAACGCTCCGGCCCGGCCCTTATTGCCAAGCTGTCGGCCTTGGTCTATAAACCACGACCCGCTCTCCGCGTTAGCCGCCGGAGGGGAAGACGTTTGGTCAACAGGGTTGACGCGAATCGCCGGGACCGGAGTCCTTGGGACCATCGGCAGGCCGTCGCGTCCCCGGTGCCGTCCGGCCGAAACAGCCGGACGACGCGGGAACGGGGCCTTAGATGAAGTGGGAGATCTGATCATGAGACGCCGAAAGACCGTGACGTGGCTTGTTGCCGTACTGACCGCGGCCCTGCTCGCCGCACCAGCCGCGGCCCAGACCGACTTCGCCGAGTTCCCGCTGACCAAGGCCCTGCCGTCCGGCAGCTTCATCGCCGTCGCCGCCAAGGCCAATCCCGAGCGGGCTTTTCTCGACGAATATTGGGCGGGCGTGACCCAGGCCTTCCTCGACAGCGGCATCCTGACGGATGTCTGGGATCTGATCACCGACAACATCCCGGAGGACCAGATCGAAGAGGTTGAGCAGACCCGCGAGCGTTTCAGCGAACTGCTCCAGCAGGTCGAATGGGGGCAGCTCTTTCATCGCGAGATGATCTATGCCGGGCGGTTTTCCTCCGCGCTGACCGGCGGCTCGCCCTACGAAGGGTTGCTGATCGGCCGGATGAAGGACAAGAAGCAGGCCGCCGCCAACTGCCGGCAGATCCGCGCCATCCTGGAGGAAATCCGCAAGCTGGCCGACACCAAAGTCGAGGAAGGCTCGGTGGTCATCCAGGAAGTCAAGATCGAGGGAGTGGAGTTCACGCAGTTCGGCCCGTCGGTCATGCCCAACCTGCTGTTCGTCGGCCAGCACGACGACCTGATCATTCTCTCCCTTTTCAACCAGAGCATCATCCAGGACGCCATCGGCCTGCTGAAGGGGACCTCGAAGAAGCCCGGCCTGGTCTCCGGCGAGCGGTTCAAAAAGGCCTTTGCCCAATTGCCTGCGGCCGAGGATTCGCTGATGTTCTTCGACGTCGGCGACCTGCTGTCCAAGATCGATCTGCTGGTGAAGGCCGCCTCCGGTTTCCAGGCCACGACGCAGCCCGCCAGTCAGTTGAGTGAAGACCATCCTCTGGCGTGGGTCCGAGTGACCTCCGCCCTGCTGGACGATCTACAGATCGTGGACCATGTCGCCTCCGTCGAATGGACCGACGGCTACCGCGTGTTCACGGATACCCTCACCGCGGTCAAGCCGGAAGCCCGGAGCAAGCCGCTCTTCAAGGTTCTGACCAGCGGCCGGCCGCTGGAGAAATTCGAGCAGTACATTCCCCGCGAGGCGACCGGCTTCTCCTGCTCCTCCGGCCTTAGCCTCTCCGGCCTCTATCGATACCTCCTGGCCTTCGTCGCGGACAACGTCCCGGGCGGCAAGGGCATGGTGGAGGATTTCGAGCGGATGCAGCAGGAAGACTGGGAGCTGAATGTCGACCAGGACATCCTCCGCCACTTCTCCGGCCGGACGTTTTCCGTCAGCATGGGCAACGACTGGGCCTTCATGATGCAGGTGTCCGACGAGAAGAAGGCTCGTGAGCAGTTCGACAAGCTGCTCTCTCGCCTCAATGCCCGACTCGGCGAGCAGAACGCCCTGATGATCACCGAAGTGACGATCGGCGGGCAGGAAGGGTTCAAGCAGATCACCCACCCGATGATGATGATGATGGGCGGGCTGAAGCCTCCCGTGGTCGGTTTCGCCCAGGGCCTGATGCTGGTCGGTTCTTCTTCCGGCGTGGTCGAGAAAGTCCTGAAGACCGGGGCGGGGAAGCACTCCAACATCACCAAGAGCAAGCGGTGGCAGCAGGAGGCCCTTGCTCCGGCGGGTGCCGTGAACTCCATCAGCTTCGCCGATGAAACCAACACCGCGGCGGAGCTACAGTCGTTGATCGGCGGGCTTTCCATGGGCCTGGGCATGGTCGGCCTGTTCGCCCAGGACATGCCGCCCGAGGCGCGGAGCCTGTTTAGTTCGCTGCCGCCGCTGCTGAGCAAGCTTTCGCCGGTGGTCGGCAAGCTGGACTTCTACCAGTCTTCCGCGGAGTATTCGACCTTCGACGGCAACCAGTGGCGCACCAAGGCCGTGCAGAACTACAAGAAGCCGCAGCCCAAGTCCGCCGTTGAAGAGGGGGATGAGGAAGAAGGCAACCCAAAGAGCGGGGCCAAGGATAAGGAGTAGCAACCGCTATCTCCTACGGCGGCGGGATCCTTCCGGAAGCCCGAGACCGCTCGGCGGCGCGGACCAGGGTCGAGGCGAACCACCGGTATGGATGGTGCTGAGAGCCGCGCAGCCGGCTTCGGTCGCGAGTCCCCCCCGCAAGCCGGGCAGCGGCGAGACGGTGGTGCGCGAGGCCGATCTCGGCGCGACGTCACGGAGGCGGGCGTCGGGCCGTGTGGAACGGTGAGCCGGGCTACTTCCTCTCTCCCGAGAGCAACTCCATCAGCAGGGCGATGGTCTGCTCCACGATGGTCGGCGACGCGTGGCTGGGGATATCGAGCGGGTTGATCAGGGCGAAGCCGATGGCCGCGTGGATCAACTGCCAGGCCAGACCCGCCGCGGAGACATCGCGCCGGACCAGGTTGTTCTTCTGTGCCTCGCGGATGAGGTCGGTGAGGAACTCGGCGTAGCGTTGGTAGTGGGCGCGGAGCGCGGCCTGGATATCCGGGTCGTTCAGCTCCGCCTGGGCGGCGAAGATCACGCGGTAGAGTTGTCCGGTCCGCGGGTCGGTGATGGCCGGGTTGAGCCGCAGCAGCACGCGGAGCTGGTCCAGCGGCGACTTGAGCGGGGCGATGGCTCTGCGCCAGTCGCGCAGCACCTCCCGCCCGACCTGCTCCAGCAGGGCCACGAATAGTTCCCGCTTGCTGGCGAAGTGCTGGTATAGCACCGGCTCGGATACCCCGGCGGCCTTCGCCAATCGGGCGGTCGTCGTACCCTGGTAGCCGTACTCGGCGAAGCAGCGAATGCTGGCCTCCAGAAGCTGCCGCCGCCGCGCCGTTGCTTTCATCCGTGGAGCCATGCCGCACCGTAATCCCTGGTCGTCGAACAGGCCGGCGGTTCCACCCACCGCCGAAGGGTGCATCGTAAGAGAAACGCGGGGGGTTGAACAAGGTGACCAGCCGATTAACGCTGGGGCAACCACTGAGTCTTGAGCAGCACGAATTCCCTTTGGCTCGCCTGGACTTGATTACGCCGCCCGCGGTAGAAGCAGTCTTGCTATGGGGACTGTGTGCCTAGATCACCACCCCGGAACTCGTTGCAGTCCGTAACAAAAGTCTGATCGCCGCGAGGTTGCCGCGACTGGCGACACCGCCAAGGCTATGTCCGGAGTGCTGATTCGACTTTTTTCACGAGTTGGCGCACTCTGTCTTGGCCAGGGCCACCACACCATTACTATTGCTCTGCCGCTCTCCCATGTAACCTCAACATCACGTGTCGGGTTTAGCCACCCGAGGCACGAACGCGAAAACTGATTTGCGCTCAATGCATCTCGGCGACGCATGTCAGTCAAGAAGGGTTGCAGGTTTCCTCTTGCGAAGCCTGCGACACCGTACTGTAAGCATCAGACGTTGTCGGGAGACGGTCTCTCGAATTGGCCCGCCGGCGGACGGGCGGGAGCGGCGGTGGGGAGTCTGGCTCATTGGCTTGGATTGAGCCTACGATCCTTGCCGAACGTCGAGGAATGTCCATCGATTGGAGGAAATGAACATGGAAGGTAACCCTAAGATCCACCTGCCCACTATCTCAATCTGCCTGGTTGCGCTCATGCTGGGCCCGCTGGCTCACGCCGCGAGATCTGAACCGTTGCCTCGTTCTCCGTGTGAGGGAGGTCCCCTCGGTCAGCTTCTCGTTCCCGGTCCGCTTCAATGCAACGGATACTCGTCTGAACGTATTGACACTTTTGACCTGGCGACGGGGGAGCAAGCCGTCTTTGCCGAGCTTCCGGATGTCCCTGAAGGTCTGACCCTTGGCACTGATGGCCTGCTCTATGTGGTAATACGCAACGGGACAACTGTTTACAAGTTAGATCGCCACACCGGCGTGGTAACCGGAACAATTCCGGTTCAGCCCCCATCGCAGCATGCATGTTACGGGATTGTCCATAAGCCGAATGGAAATGTGCTCATCTGCTACGAAGCCCCCGGCAGCGGTCTGGCCACCATCCACGAGTATGCGCCGGATGGGTCTTACATGGGTGTGTGGGAAAACAACATTTATTGTTGTAGGTCTTTGCAGCTTTCTCCAGCTGGTACAATTGTGTACTTAGGATATGGGCACCCAGCTTATGAGGTTAACAAACTGGTGGAGTATGACCTCGAAGGCAACTACATTCGCGACGTGATCCCCTTGAGTATGGGACTTAGGATGTACTCGCTGGTCTTCTCTGACGCTGAGACAATGCTTGTGTGGGACAACGCCTCAGACTGCATCAAGCGATATGACTGGACGACATCGCCGGCTTCCTTTCTGGACGATTTCGCTTGTTCGGGAAGCTACAGTATCTTTTTGGCCGAGCATCCTTTGGATAGCTCACTCTACGCCGTCGATCACGCAACGGGGTGCCTATGGGGGTGGGATATAATGGGTAGTCCGTTGTACAATGGTGAGCCACTGGCTTGCTATGAACCGTGTTTGTATTCCGGCGGACGTCCACTTGTTATCGCGGACGACTGCAATGGAAACGGACTGGAAGACCGATGCGAGATCGAGTCGGGTGTGGTTCCCGACTGCAACCAAAACAGGATTCCCGACATCTGTGATATTGCCGATGGCGTGAGTCAAGACTGTCAGGCAAACGGCGTTCCGGATGAGTGTGAGTCGGACTGTGATGGCGATGGTCTGATTGACGATTGCGATCCCGACAGCGACAACGACGGCGTACCCAACGAAAGCGACGTCTGTCCGCTCACGCCGTTTTGCGAGGTACTGGCCGACGGTCGGCCGCGCTTGGATCTGAACGGCGACTGCGAGTCCAATGGGCTGGACATCCAGCTCATTGTGGAGCAACTCCTTGAGGGCTGCCACGCTCGCAGGTAGGCCGCCGCTCCGATCTTCAAGATTCTTGGAATCGTGCCACGCTCGTCACCCGCTCCGGCGGTTGGCGAGTGTGGCCGCCAACTTTATTGGCCGCCCCCGCTGCTGCTCCTCAGGAGATCGCTCGCGTCAGGCTGGCGAACACGGAAGGTAGCCGACCGGATTGTGCCGTCCAGAATACCCGGACTACGGATGGCCGTCTCCTGGTAAAGCCGCGGCTGAGATCGCTGCCTTCGCGACCGGCTTCAGGGGTCCGCGGAGTTGCGGCAGCCTCCAATTCCGGAATGTTTGCGGCCGCAGGAGGGTGGACGTTACGATGTCTGGCGGGCCGACACGGACCCGCCGCGGAGGTGGTCGGGCGTCCCCAAAGACTGCTGCGAGCGACAGGATCCGCTTGAGCGACGACCATCTGGGACAAATCTACGCGATCGGCACCGCCTTCGTGTGGGCGTTTGCGCTGGTCTTCTTCAAGTTCAGCGGCGAACGGATCGTGCCGCTGGCCTTGAACCTGTTCAAGAACAGCATCGGCCTCGCGCTGCTCGCGGTGACGCATTTGGCACTTTGGCTGGCCGGTTACGACAGGGGATTAGCCGAATTGGCCGATTGCTCCCGCCAGGACATCATCATCCTGCTGGTCAGCGGCTTCATCGGGATCGCCCTGGCCGATACCGTCTTCTTCCGCAGCCTGAATCTCATCGGCGTCGGCATCGTGGCCATCGTCGATTGCCTATACAGCCCGTCCGTGATCTTCTTCGCCGCCATCATGCTGGGCGAATCGATGGGCGGCTGGCAGTATCTCGGCGCCGCCTTGATCATCAGCGCCGTGCTGTCCGCCTCGCGCCTGAAGCCGCCCAGGGACCGCACCCACGCCCAACTGGTCGCGGGCATCCTGCTCGGCGCCTTCTCCATGCTCTTGATGGGGTTTGGCATCGTGCTGGCCAAGCCCGTCCTCCAACACGTCCCGCTTCTGTGGGCCGTCACCCTCCGCATGGTGGCGGGCACCTTCAGTCTCGTCCTCATCGCCGCGGCATCCCGACAGCGGCGGCTGTTCTTTTCACCGTTCCGTCCTTCCCGCATCTGGCGCGTGGCCGTGCCGGGGTCGTTCTTCGGGGCCTACATCTCGCTGGTGCTGTGGGTCGCGGGTTTCAAGTACACCGACGCCTCGATCGCCGGCGTGTTGAACCAGACCTCGACGATCTTCGCCATCCTTGCCGCCACGCTGATCCTCAAGGAGCATTTCGACCGGCGGAAGCTGCTGGCCGTGACCATGGCGGTGGCCGGCGTACTGCTGGTCAGCCTGGCAGGGCCATCGGTTGCGAAGCCCGAGGCACCGCCCTCCTCAGCCGCTCCGGTGGCCCGGTCGACGCCGATCGCCGCAGCGCGGTAGAATCCACCCGCGAAAGGACGGTCGCCATGAGGTTCGCGATCATCGGCCCGCCGCAGTCGGGCAAGTCGACACTCTTCTCGGCACTCACCGGACAACCGTTGGACCCTGCCCACGGCCGGGCCGAGCGGCTCGCCACGGTCGACGTACCCGATGAACGGCTGGACTACCTTTTCGAGGTGTACAAGCCCAAGCGTCGGACGCCGGCCCACCTGGAATTCCTCGACCTGCCCGGCATCTCGCTCGCCGATGCCCAAGGCCAGGCGGAGTTCCGCAAGGCCATGGATCCGGTCCGCCGGTGCTACGGGATCGTCATTGTGGTTCGGGCCTTCGAATCAGACGCGGTCGTGCCCTACCGAAACCGCGTGAATCCCCAGGCGGACCTGGAAGAACTGCACATGGAGCTGATCTTCGCCGACCTGGAGCAGGTGGTCGCCCGCATTGAGAAGCTGGAGAAATCAACGTTGAAGCCCACGAAGACCCGCGATGCCGAGCTGCGGGAGCTGGCTCTGATGCGGCGGGTCCGCGAGGCGTTGGAGGCTGAGAAGCCCGTATTGGCGGCAATCCACAACGAGGAAGAGCGCAACATCGCCACCAGCTTCGGCTTCCTCACCCTGAAGCCGGTGGTGGTGGTGGTGAACGTCGGTGAATCGGCCGCCGCCGCACCACCGCCCTTCCAGGCCGCACATGCCGAACTGACCATCGCCCTCGCCGCCGAACTGGAGGCAGAGATCTCCCAGCTTGAGGAGAAGGATAGAGCCGCGTTCCTGGCCGACTACGGCCTCACCGAGCCGGCCCGCATCCGCTTTATCCGCACCTGCTACTCCTCGCTCGGCCTGATCTCCTTCCTGACGGCCGGCGGCACGGATGAAGTGCGGGCGTGGACCATCAAGAAGGGCACGACCGCGGCGGAAGCGGCCGGCAAGATCCATACGGACATGCAGCGGGGCTTCATTCGAGCCGAGACCGTCGCCTGGGACGATCTCAAGGCCTGCAAGGACCTCAAGGGCGCCAAGGCCGCGGGCAAAATGCGGCTGGAGCCGAAGCACTACGTGGTGCAGGATGGTGATGTGATCACCTTCCGGTTCAACGTCTGACGCGGGCCTGGGGGACGCCGCGTTCGGGAGTGGCCTGCTGATGCGCGTGGCCATCGTCGATCCCTATTTCATCACCGGGTTCGGCTATCAGACCACCGGCTGGTTTCGCGCCTTGGTCGCTCAGGGCCATCAGGTGCGGGCCTTCGCCTCGCCGTATTTGTCTACGGTGGTGCGCCGACATCATCCCGGAGACTTCGCCCCGGGCCTGAGTCGCGAGGAAGGCGGTGAAGTGCTCCGGCTGGAATCCCGGCAGCTTCCGCGCGACGTCGTCGATTGCCCCACGCTGCTGCGGCATGTCCTGGATTTCTCTCCGGAATTGACGCTGGCGGTCTATCCCGGCACCCTGTTCGCCCGTTCGCTGTTCGAGAACCGCTCCCGCTTGCCGGGAGTCTTGGTGACGGCGTTCGGGGAGAACTCCGCGCAGCGGAGAAACACCCTGCCCGGCTGGCGGCAGACCGCCAAGAACCTGATGCTGGACACGGGGTTCTTCCTCCTGAAGCGGCGGTTCTATCGCGCCGCGATGGAGGCCAGCGACGCGGTGTTGCTACAGACTCCCGACACGTTCGACTACTTGCTGCGGCGCATCGGCGGGCCGCGGTGGCGGGCGGAGATCGCTAGCCGCTGTGTACTGCTCCCGCTGGGTTACGAAACGCGAGTGTTCTTTCCGGACCCGGTGGCCCGCGAGGCAGGTCGGCGGGAACTGAACCTGTCCGGTCGACAGCCGCTGGTTCTTTACGCCTGCAAGATCATGCCCGAAAAACGACTGGATCTCTGGGTGCGGATGGTCGCCGGGGCCATGCGGCAGGTGGCCGGTCTCCGGGCTTTGCTGATCGGTCGCCGCGACGGGGACCCCTGGAGCGACCGGGTGCTTCGTTGGGTTGAAGCCACGGGCCTGAAGGACCGATTTTTATTTTCGCCCTTTGCGGCGCGGGAACTGCTGGCGAAATGGTGCAATGCTGCTGATTTCGGATTCTGGCACCTCCAGCCCGCCGTGACGATTCAGGAAGCGATGGGGACCGGCCTGTACATGCTGATGAGCACCAGCAACACGATGCGACACCTGGTGATCGACCCAGAGACCGGGCGGCACTTCCCCGAGGGCGATGAACGCGCGGCAGAGGAGTTGCTTATCGAGACGGGTCGGCTCTGGTCCGCGGGCGGCGCCCGGGCGACGCCGGAAGCTCGGTGTCAGCGAGCATCGATCAACCGCCGGCGGTTCAGCTATGAGGCGCTGGCCGCGCGCTTGACGGCGGCGGTCAGCGACCCGCGGGGCCTGGTGGCCGCGCTACGGGATGCCGGCGAGGTCGGCGGCCGGGATGGATGATTTGCCGGGCCTGGCGGGGCAGGGCATAATCGCGTCGCAGGGCCGGTCGGGTGATCTGAACAGTATCGAGGGAAGGATCGCGGACGCCGCGAGATTCGGAACGAGGAGAATCCATGAGCATCGGCGCCAATCGCGTGCTTGTTCTCGCCCCCCATACGGACGATGGGGAATTCGGGTGCGGCGGCACCATCGCGAAGCTGCTGGAGGACGGCAAGGAGCTCTATTACGTCGCCTTTTCCACTGCCGAGGAGTCGCTGCCGCCGGGCCTCCCCAAGGACACACTGAAGCGGGAGGTGGCCGAGGCGACCGGCATTCTGGGCATCCCGCCGGCGAATCTCCTGACTTACGGTTTCTCCGTCCGCAAGCTCAACTACGTCCGACAGGAGATCCTGGAGGAGTTGGTCCGCCTTCGCGGCGAGATCAAGCCTGAACTGGTGCTGGTCCCTTCGGTCAACGATCTGCACCAGGACCACTACACCGTCGCGATGGAGTGCCTGCGGGCCTTCAAGCAGGTCAGCATCCTGGGCTATGAGCTGCCGTGGAACAACATCACCTTCCACACGCAGGCCTTCGTGAAGCTGGAGGAGCGACACGTGGCCCTGAAGGAGAAAGCCCTTCGGGCCTACAAATCGCAGTCGGGCCGGAACTACGCCTCCGCCGACTTCATCTGGGGCCTGGCCCGCACTCGCGGCGTGCAGATCGGCGCGGCGCTGGCCGAGACGTTCGAAGTAGTTCGGTGGGTGATCTGATCATGGTCGGTTCGCGAGGCGGGTCATGATCGTCGCCGTGCATCAGCCGAACTTCCTGCCGTGGCTGGGCTACTTCTACAAAATGGCCCACAGCGACGTGTTCGTGCTCCTGGACAGCGTCGCCTTCTCCAAGAACAGCTACACCAATCGCAGCCGCATCAAGACACCTCAAGGGGAGCAATGGCTGACCGTGCCCGTGCGGCATTCCTCCGGGCAGCTTATCTCGGAAACCGCCATCAACGACGAAACCGACTGGCGAAAGAAACACCTGAAGACGTTGGAGGCCAACTACGCCAAGGCGCCATTCTTTCGGGAAGTGTTCGACAAGCTGAGTGCCATCTATGCGGCCTCGGCGGGCGACGGCCTCAGCGCGTTCAACATGCGGCTGATCCGGTTCGTCGCCGAATACCTCGGGATCACCACCCGACTGGTGGTCGGCTCCACTCTGAACGTCAACGGCCAAGCCACCGAGCTGCTCGTGGCGATTTTGAAGGCCCTCGGCGGCACCACCTACCTCTCCGGAACCGGTGGCTCGAAGTATCAGTCCGAGGAGGATTACACGCGAGCCGGCCTGGTTCTGCGATACTCCGATTTCACGCACCCCACCTACTCCCAGTTGTGGGGGTCGTTCTGTGTGGGGCTGTCCACCATCGACGCCCTCTTCAACTGCGGTCGCGGCACGGCGGATCTCCTGGCGCGGCGTTGACGTGACGGTGGCACGTTTCCCTTCAATCGAGCCGACGACATTCTTAATCCTGCCTTGCTAATGTCCTGATTCTGGTGCGCTTCCGTAGGTCTTCAGGCCTTGTCCTTGTAGGACAAACGCTCAAAGTGGAAGAATCCCCCACCAGCTTCAGAACAAAGGGTGTAGCAGTCTTATGATACGGTGGATTCATCATCGCCTCCTGGAAGAACCTCGCTTTCGGCCCGCGTTGAATACCGTTGGCCTCCGAAAGAGCGGACCTGCTGATCGGAACCGCCATGATCGTCGCCATGCAACAGCCCAACTGGCTTCCCTGGCTCGGCTACTTCCACCGAATGGCTGCGGCGGATCTGTTCGTTTTCGCCGACACGGTGGCTTTCTCCAAACGTAGCTACACCCAGCGCGTGCGGATCAAGACCCGCAAGGAGCCGAAGTGGCTCAGCCTCCCCGTAATGCACACGGGCAGCCTCGGCGAGCGGATTCTCGATCTGGAACTGGGCGGGCCGCCGGCTTGGCGCACCGACCTGCTCGACCAGTTGCGGGGGCATTACAACTGTTGTCCGCACTTCAAGCGGTATTTTTCCCCCCTCGCCGACCTGATTCTCTCCCTCCCTCCTCAACTTGCCGAGTTCAACATCCGCCTGATCGAGTATCTCGCCACGGAACTGGACATCCGCACACCGACCGTCCGGGCCTCCGCGCTTCATCAGGACCATCTGCTCGGGCGGCCGACGGATTGGATCATCGGCGTCTGTCACGAGGTCGGCGCGGAGACCTACCTCTCCGGCAAGGGCGGCGCCAACTATCAGGATGAGGCGGCCTACGCCCGCGACAACATCCGCTTGGTCTATAGCGATTTCCAGCACCCCGTCTATCCGCAATGCCACGGCGAGTTTGTGCCCGGCTTGAGCGTCGTGGACCTGCTCTTCAACTGTGGCGAGGCCTCCGGCGAGATTCTGCGTCGTGGGCACTCGTCCGTTGGCTCTCTCAATCCGATCAGCTAAGATGCCGCCCGTCGATCCGGGCCGGCCCCGCCAAAGGGGGATGCCGCGTTGGCGAAGCCGGTCCCGTGGAGCCCAGCGCATGAGGGTGGCGATCGTCGATGCCTATTACCTCCCCGACCAGGGCTATCAATCCGGGCCTCTGTTCCGGCAACTGGTCAAGCAGGGCCACGACGTTCACGTCTTCACCTCCTGTTATTACCCCCGCTCCATGCGCACGGTCTATCGCGAGCCGTTTCCCCAGGGCGACACGCCGCACGAAGGCGGCTGGATCCACCGCTTGCCCGCCCGGCTGTTGCCCCGCAACATGGTGTCCTGCCCCGCCGCGACCGAAGCCGTCCTCGGATTCCGGCCGGATCTGACGTATGTGATTTACGTCACCACCTTGTTCGGGCAGGAGCTGTTTCGCCATCGCGACCTCTTGTCGGGCGCCTTGTTCGGCAGCTTCGGCGAGCACAGCATGCAGCGGCTGGTGGCCCTGCCCTCGCTGCCGCCTTTCTTGCGGGATCTGGTGCTGGACACCGCGTTCTTCATCAAGAAGCGTCCCGTTTGCCGCCGGTGCATCGAGACCAGCGATGCGGCCCTGTTCATCACGCCCGATACCTTCGAGTACATCCTCAGCCGCACGGCGTCCGGCTCGCGGCGGGCGGCCTTGGAGAAACGCTGCGCTCTCTATCCTCTCGGCTTCGACCCGGACCTGTTTCATTACGATGAAGCCGTCCGACGGAGCCGCCGGGCCGCACTGGGTTTCACCGATGAGGAGCTGGTCGCCGTTCACGCCTGCAAAATCGTGCCCTCCAAGCAGCTTCACGATTGGATCGCCATCGTGGAAAGCGTGATGCGCCGGGTGCCCGCCCTCCGCGGCGTGCTGGTCGGTTTTCGCGACCATGATGCGGAAAGCGACCGCCTGAAGGCCCTCATCGCCGCCTCGCCGTTTCGGGATCGTTTCACTTGCCTGCCCTTCGCCCGCCGCGAAGAGCTGGCGGCCATCTACAACATGGCCGATATCGGCGTGTGGTTCCGCGAGACCTCGGTCACCATCCAGGAAGCCCTCGGCACCGGCCTGTACATGCTGGTGAACGACAATCCGGCCCTGGCCCACCTGTTGGATGAGCCCCGCACCGGCCGCTATTCGCCGGACGGGGACTACCCCGCCCTGGAAGCCTTGCTGGGTCGAGTGGCGGAGGAGTTTCTCGCCGGATCGGACCTGCGGGGGCCTGCCGCCCGCGGCGCCCGGGCGGCCGCCAGCCGAGAACGCCTCGGCTATGATCGGCTCGCCCAGAGGCTGGTGACCGCGGCGCAGGATCGGGCCAATGCCGTTGCTCACATCGAGGGCGGCAACGCGTGGGGTTCCTATCGGGAGGTTCGACGGTGACGAACGATCCCTTGCCTGCCGCCTTTCGGCTGAAGCTCCGTATTCGCTGGTTGAAGAAAGCCGTGTTCATGTGGCTGATGCGGTGGCGGGGTTATCGCTTCAAACAACAGGGCAAGGGTTTCTTCTGCATGGGCACCCGCTCCCTGTTCCGCCGGGACTCCGTCTCCGTCGGCGACTACGTGTTCATCAACCGCAACGCCCATATCAGCGCCAACGTGCGGATCGGGCATTTCGTGCAGTTTGGGGCCTACGTCTCCATTGTCGGCGGAGATCATGAAATCGATGTCGTCGGCATTCCGATGCGCTTCAGCAGCCGTGCCGCCATGGACGAGCAGCTTACGGTGATCGAGGATGACTGCTGGATCGGCCACGGCGCGATTCTCCTGGCCGGCGTGCGTATCGGTCGCGGGGCCGTCGTGGCTGCCGGAGCCGTGGTAACCCGGGACGTACCGCCTTATGCCATCGTCGGCGGTGTGCCGGCCCGGGTGATCCGCTACCGCTTCACCGAAGAGGAGCAAAAGGTCCACAATCAAGCGCTGGATGAGCTGATCCGTTCCGAAAACGCCGAGCTGGAAGCCCTGCGGCGTTACGTTGCCCGTACAGGAAAACTACCGGTATATTGACCGCCGCGGTCGTCGCTGCCGCCGCGAGCAGGGCGTGCAGGCTGGGTTTTGGAAGGTCGGAGCCTGGCGCGAGTGAGTCAGTCGCATGAAGGCCATCGTTTGCGGATTGTGCGGAATGTCCGCGGCCGCGTGGTGACCGTCCAACCCGACGGCACCTGCTATCTGGGGAGGCGGTCCGCGGTCTTTCGCAGCGTCGACGATGGAGCCAATTGGACCAGGGCGCTGGAGATACCGGCGTCGCCGCTGCGGCGCGTTGCCGGATGGTCCCGACTCGCCGCCAGGCTGCTGCGCCACGAGGTTCGCGCTCTGATTCCGCTTTCCGACGGAGGTTTCGTCGCCGCCACCCGAGAAGGAGTCTTCTTCTCCTCACGCGGCGAGCAGCGCATGTCGCCGAGCCGCATCGACGGCGAGAACCTCAAGGTCTTTCCGCCCATGTGCCTGACTGTCGGGCCGAACGACGCGGTACTTTGGGGGGAGTACTGGGCCAACCGCGAGCGGCGGGCGGTGCGTCTTTTTGCTTCGCAGGATCGCGGCCGGACCTTTCAGGTGGTGCATACGTTTCCACCCGGCGAGGTCAAGCATGTTCACAACCTCTACTTCGACCCGCGAATGGGGCATTACTGGGTGCTGGCGGGCGACCACGGCGAGGAGCCGGGCATCGGGAGGTTTTCGGGGGATTGGAAGTCGTTCGACTGGCTGGTCAAGGGCCGGCAGACCTTTCGCGCGGTGTGTGTGTTCGATCTGGGCGACCATCTGCTCTATGGAACCGATTCGGAGAAAGAGCCGAATGCCGTCATCCGGATCGAGAAGTCCAGCGGCCGCTTCGAACGCGTGCAGGAACTGGACGGGAGCTGCATCTACGCCTGCCGTTTCGGCGGCTACTACGCGCTGAGCACCTCGGTGGAGCCGTCCGAGGTCAATCGCGGAGACCAAGCGGGGTTGTGGATCTCGGACGACACCAATCATTGGACCCGGGTCTACCACGCTCGCAAAGACCGTTGGAACGCCACCTACTTCCAGTTCGGCTCGATCGTCCTGCCTCGCGGAGAAAGCGATCGGAAGTCCCTCCTTTTCAGCGGACAAGCTCTGGCGGGCATCGACGGTCGGACCCTGGTGGCCGAGATCGTCGCGTGAACCGCAAGGACGGAAGGCTGCGGGGCGTTGCGGATGCCCGGTTGCTCCAAGGGCGGGCTGCCCGGCATCCACCACCGTCTTGGGTCCGATAGCCGATGCTGCCCGCGTGTCGGGTGCGTTGCATATACGTCAACGCCACGGTTACATAACCCGATGGGATTCGGGGCGCCGTCGCGGCGTGCACTCCGTTATGGAGCTGACATGAAGCAGGTATTGCAGAACCTCAAGACCGGCGAGATCGAAGTCGCCGAGGTGCCGTGCCCACCCGTTCGGCCCGGGCACCTGCTGATCCAGTCGCGGGCCAGCCTGATCTCCGCCGGGACCGAGCGGATGCTGGTGGAGTTCGGGCAGGGCAGCCTGTTGGCCAAGGCCCGCGCTCAGCCGGAGAAAGTCAAGCAGGTGCTCGACAAGATCAAGTCCGAAGGTCTGTGGCAGACCTTGGACGTCGTCTTTTCCCGGCTGGACGAGCCGCTTCCGCTCGGCTACTGCAACGCGGGCGTGGTGGTCGGCGTGGGCGATGGCGTGCGCGGTTTTGAGGTCGGCGACCGAGTGGCCAACAACGGCCCGCACGCCGAATTGGTCTCCGTGCCGCGGAATCTCTGCGCCAGGATCCCCGAGGGCGTGTCCGACGAGGCGGCAGCGTTCACCGTGCTGGCGTCGGTCGGCCTCCAGGGTCTCCGTCTGCTGGCTCCGACGCTGGGCGAGTGTGTGGCTGTGATCGGCCTGGGCCTGATCGGGCAGATCACCGTGCAATTGCTGATTGCCAATGGGTGCCGAGTTCTCGGCATCGACCCCAACCCGCAGCGGCTAGGGCTCGCCGAGCAATTCGGGGCCTCGGTCGTGCGGGTGGATCAGGGTGCCGACCCGGTCGAGGCCGCCACGGCTTTTTCCGGCGGTTGCGGCGTGGACGGGGTGCTGATTACCGCCTCGTCCAAGACGAACGACATCATCAGCCAGGCCGCCCGCATGTGTCGCCTTCGCGGGCGGATCGTGCTGGTCGGCGTGGTCGGGCTGGAACTGAATCGCTCCGAGTTCTACAAGAAGGAACTGACCTTTCAGGTTTCCTGCTCCTACGGCCCGGGCCGATACGACCCGGCCTATGAGGAGCGGGGCGTGGACTATCCGTTGGGTTTCGTCCGCTGGACGGAACAGCGGAACTTCGAAGCCATCCTCGATCTGCTGGCCTCAGGGCGGTTGAACGTCACCCCCATGATCGACAGCCGCATTGATCACGCCCGGGCGGCTGAGGCGTATCGAACACTGACCAGCGGATCGAGCGCCCTGGGGATCGTGCTGACCTATCCCCCGGAAGGCCCGCCGCGTATCACCACCGTGACCCATGCGACGCCGCGCGAGACGCTCCCCGCCGCCGGGCGGGTCGTGGCCGGGGTCATCGGGGCCGGCAACTTCGCCAAGGTCACGCTGCTCCCGCGGCTGAAGGGCCTGCCGATCATCTGGAAGACCATCGCCGACGCCAACGGTGTGTCCGGCGTGCATGTCGGCCGTAAGTTCGGTTTCCGGCAGACGACCTCCGACTACCGTTCGATCCTGTCCGACCCGGAGATCAACCTGGTGCTGATCCTTACCCCGCACCACCTGCATGCGCGGATGGTGATCGAGGCCTTGGCCGCCGGCAAGAACGCCATCGTGGAGAAGCCGCTATGCCTGAACGAGGAGGAGTTGCACCAGGTTCGTGCCGCCGTCGAGCAGGCCCGCGGCGTGCAGCTCATGGTGGGCTTCAACCGGCGATTCTCTCCGCACGGGATCAAGATGAAGGCCCTGCTCGCTAACCGAACCCAGCCGTTGTGCATGAGCATGATGGTGAATGCCGGCATCAGCTCGCCCGATTCCTGGGTTCACGACCCCAAGATCGGCGGTGGGCGGATCATCGGCGAAGGATGCCATTGGATCGATTTCATGTCTTTCCTGGCCGGTGCGCCGGTCGTTCGGGTCACGGCCACCCGCATCGGCGACGCCCGCGGGGTGCCCATCCGCGACGACAAGGTGACCATCACGCTGTCCCTGGCGGACGGTTCCATCGGCACGCTGCACTACTTCGGCAATGGCCACAACGCCTATCAGAAGGAAACCTTCGAACTGTTCTGCGAGGGCAAGGTGCTCCGTTCCGACAATTTCACCGTGTTGCGCGGCTACGGCTGGCCGGGGTTTTCCAAGGCCAAGCTGCGGCGGTGGGACAAAGGCCACCGCGGCGAGTACGAAGCCCTGGTGGGGTCGATCGCCGGCGGCGGGCCGCCGGTGCTTCCGTTCGAGCAGATCGAAAACGTCATGCGGGCCACGTTCGCGGCGGTGGAATCCGCCCGGACCGGCCACCCGATCGAGTTGGACTGATCCAGCCAGGCCGGGGCGGCCGAATTGCCCGGAGAGCCTCCCGATGTGCGGCATCTGCGGATATGCCGGCGACCATCAGCCCGAGTTGCTGGCAACCATGTGCGGCGCCATGGCCCATCGCGGCCCGGACGACCAGGGCTGCTGGACCGATGCGGCCGCCTCAGTCGGCCTGGGGCACCGCCGCCTGTCGATCATCGACCTCAGCCCGGCCGGTCATCAGCCGATGTCCAACGAGGACGGCACCGTCTGGGTCTCCTATAACGGGGAGCTTTACAACTTTCAGGAACATCGTTCTCGGCTGGAGGCCAGGGGGCACCGCTTTGCCAGTCAGACCGATACGGAGGTCCTGGTCCACCTGTACGAGGAGGAGGGTCCGGAGTTCCTCCAGTCCCTCAACGGGATGTTCGCCATCGCCCTCTGGGACGCCCGGCGACGGCAGTTGCTGCTGGCCCGCGACCACGCCGGCGTCAAGCCGCTGTACTACTGGGAGGGCGGCGGCCGTCTTTACTTCGCTTCCGAGATCCGGGCTTTGCTGAAAGTGCCCGGCATTCCCCGTGAACTGAACGCTGCGGCCGTGCCGGCGTATCTCACGTTTCTTTGGCTGCCCGGGCAGCAGACCATGTTCCGAGGTATTCGCAAGGTCGAGCCTGGCGCCTGTGTGATCTGGAAAGACGGCCGGACGGAGGTGCGGTCGTGGTTTCGCCTGGCCTATGAGCCGGACGAGTCGGTCCCCGAGGCGGAATGGGTCGAGCGAGTGCATGACACGCTGCTGGACGCGATCCGGCGCCAGATGGTGTCGGACGTGCCGCTGGGCGCGTTTCTTTCCGGCGGTACGGACTCTTCCTCGATCGTCGCCTGCATGAGACGGTGTTACCCAGACCGCGAGATCCAGTGCTACACCTACGACGTGCCGCCGGACGCCTGGGCCAGGGACCAGATGGAGCCGGACTATCCCTACGCCTGCCGGGTGGCGGAACTGCTGAACCTGAAGCTGCACAGCATGGTATTGCAGCCCGACGTGATCCAGCTATTGCCCAAGATGATCTTTTCGGTGGAGGAGCCGGATGCGGATCCGTCGGTATTCCCGAATTACTTGATCACCAAGCAGGCTCGCGAGGACGGCACGACCGTGCTGCTGTCCGGCATGGGCGGCGACGAAGTCTTCCTCGGCTACCGCAGCTTCCAGGCCCTGCGGGTCTTCGAGCGGCTGTCGTGGATTCCCCGGCCGCTGCTCTCGCCCGCGTTGCGCGCGGCCATCGCCGGCTCCTCGAAACTGCTAGGTGCCCAGAGCGCGCTGCCCAGGCGGCTGCGGAAGTTCCATCAGGCCTCGCTGGGCGACGGCCTGCAACGCTATCTGGCTCTCTCCGACTGGTCCAGCGAAGCCGTGCGGCAGCGGCTCTATGCTCCCGCCCTTGCCGACCTCCTCCGCACCGCCGAGGATCCGGCGGCTTGCCTGAACGACTACTACGCCCAATTTCGGGGCCGCGGCGAGATGAATCGTCGGACCCACGTGCTGGTCAAGACCTTCCTCGGAGCGCATAACTTCATATACTCCGACAAATCGAGCATGGCCAATTCCCTCGAGGTCCGCGTGCCGTACATGGACCTGGAACTGATGCGGCTCTGTGCCGCCATTCCCGAGCGGCTGAAGCTCAAGGGCATGACCACCAAGTACCTGTTGAAGAAGGCGATGGAGCGTTATCTCCCGACGAACATCCTCTACCGCAGCAAGGCCGGGTTTGCCCCGCCGCTCCGCAAGTGGATCGCCGAGGACCTGGCCGAGGTCGTTCGCGACCTTCTCTCTCCGCGGCAGGTGGCCGCCCGCGGGTTGTTCAGGCCCGCCGAGGTCGAGTCGGTGGTCAGCGAGAACTGTCGCAACCAGGCTGATCACGCCTATCTGGTCTATGCCCTGGTCACATTGGAGCTGTGGACTCGAATGTTTATTGACCGCGGTGCCGAGGAGGTCGTCCTGTGACGGAGCCTGCCGGATCGCCGATCTCCAACGACGACCTGAAGGACCGCGTCCGCGACCACTGGAACCGGCACGTCTGCGGGTCGGATTACGGCCGGACGGGTCCGGAAGGGGACATCAACTTCCGGCTGATGTCCGAGACTCGCTATCGGCTGGAACCGTATATTCTCGACGTGGCCGATTTCCCATCCGGACGCGGCCGCCGCGTACTGGAAATCGGCGTCGGCGGCGGAACCGACTTTGAGAACTGGATCCGCTTCGGCGCCGAAGCCACCGGCATCGACCTGACCGAGGCCGGTGTCGAGATGACCCGCCGCCGCTTGCGGCAGAAGGGCATACACGAGCAGGCCTATCGCCTCTTTGTCGGCGACGCCGAGAAACTGGCCTTTCCCGACGACTCGTTCGACATTGTTTACTCCTACGGCGTGCTGCACCACACGCCTGACACGGAGCAGGCCTTCCGCGAGGTCTTTCGCGTGCTGGCCCCGGGCGGGGAATTTCGAGGAATGGTATACCACGTTCCTTCCGTCGTGGGCTTTATGCTCTGGGTCAGGTACTGCCTGCTCCGCGGGCAGCCCGGCCGCACGGCAAAGCAAGCCATTTTTGAACACCTTGAAAGCCCCGGCACGAAGGCCTACACCGTGGAAGAGATGCGTGATCTGCTCCGGCGGACGGGATTCGTGGATCTGGACATCCGCCCGAAGCTGAGCTTCGGCGATTTGCTGCTGAACCGCCCGAGCGCCAAGTACCGGTCCTGGGTGTATACGCTGATCTGGAGGCTCTATCCGCGGTGGTTCATCCGCCTGCTCGGCGATCGCTATGGCAATGCCCTGCTGATCAAGGCCCGGAAAGGCGGCGTTTTCTCGGGGGTTTCGCCGCGGTAGCCGGCTGCTGTCTCGGCAGAGGTCTCCGCCGGCCGGTGGCGGCGCTGCCTTGCTATACTCCTCGGCGGCGACGGTGGCTGTCGCTGCCCCACAGGAGACCATTTATGTACGGAGCGCTGGCCCTGCTGTCCACCCTGTTGCCCTTTGCCGGTATCGTCCTGCGGCAGCGATACTGCTGAGGCGAACCCCTCGCGGCGGTCGGTTCGATCGCCTTGTTGATGGGCTTGCCCCTATCCGTGGGGCTGGCCTCCAAGGCCTTGGCGATTCCCACCCAACGGATCGCCGGCATCGTTACCCTGGCGATCCTCGGGCTTCAGATTGCGGCCTTCGTCGTGCTCTCCGGCATCGGTTTCGCCCAGACGGCGATACAGTAGAATGGCGGCGTGCCATCGGCCGACGGGACCAACCGCGTTTTCCTCGACAACATGCGCCAGCTCTGGCGGCACAACCCGCGCCTGGCGCACCTGATCGACGTCTTTCCGCCGGAGTCCTCCCTCGCCGTCCAGCCGTCGAAGGCCGGCCCGCCGACCGCGATGGTCACCACCGCCGAGGGCCGTTCACTCTACCTGCACAGCCGCCACGATCCCCTCCGCGAGGCCGCCGACTTCTGCCAGACCCTCCGCGACCGCGAAATCAACACCGTCGTCCTCTTCGGGCTGGGCCTGGGCTATCACGTCAAGGCCCTCATGGAGGCCTTCGGCGAAGAGACCGTCATTTTCGTCACCGAGCCGGACCTCCTCACCATCAAGACGGCCCTGGAGCACACCGATCTGTCGCGGGAGCTGGGCACCGGCAACGTGGAGATCCTGCACACCCTCCAGAAGGACCTGCTGCACGACCGCCTCCAGCGGCACGCCACCACGCTGATGCTCGGCACGGTCTTCGCCGTCCCGCCGGCGGCGCGCACGCACCAGGCTGACTTCCACAACGCCGCCCGCCAGGCCATCCTCGACTTCGCCGCCTTCGGTCGGATGTCGATGGTCACGCTCCTGCGCAACGCCGAGATCACCGGCCGCAACGTGGCCAACAACCTCCCGACCTATGTCTCCTCGCTTCCGGCCGATGTGTTCCGGCGGAGCTTCGCCGGTCGCCCGGCAATTCTCGTCGCCGCCGGCCCCTCGCTGCCGAGGAACGTTGATCAACTAATCGCCTTGCAAGACCGCGCCGTCCTCATCGCCGCCCAGACGACCCTGCGGCTTCTGCTGGCCCGAGGCATTCGCCCGCACTTCGTTACCTCGCTGGACTTCAGTGAGATGTCCCGCCAGTTCTTCGAGGGCGTTGACCTGCCCGATGACCTGGTGCTGGTGGCCGAACCCAAAGCCACCTGGCATGTCATCGACGCCTTTCGCGGTACGCCCGCCATGGCCGGCCGGAGGGTCGCCCTACTGGACAACGCTTTCGCTCACCAGTGCCTGGGCGAAGACCTCGCCCGACGGACGCCGATGGAAGCGGGCGCCACCGTCATGCACCTGGCTTTCTATCTCGCCCAGTGGCTGGGCTGCGACCCCATCATTTTCATCGGGCAGGACCTGGCCTTCGGTGGGCATTGTTACTATGCGCCCGGCGTGGCCATGCATCGGGCGTGGTATCCGGAGCTGGGCCGCTTCGGCACGCTGGAGATGAAGGAATGGGAGCGGATCGCCCGCTCCCGCACGATCCTGCGAAAGGTACAGGACATCCACGGCCGGGAGGTTTACACCGACGACCAGATGTTCACCTACCTTGAGCAATTCGAACGTGATTTCGCCAAGGCCGCCTGCCGGATCATCGACGCCACGGAAGGCGGCGCCCGCAAGGCCGGCGCGGAAATCATGACGCTGGCTGAGGCGGCGGGGCGGTTCTGCACGCAGCCGCTTCCGGAGGAGAGCTTCTCCTATCTGCGGCTGCCGTGGTACGACGCCACCCGGCTCGTTCCGGCCCGGGCCGTCTTGGCGGGGCGTTTGGACGAGCTGGACGCCTTCCGCCGCCTGTGCCGGGAGACCCGCGACATCCTGGTTGAGCTGGAAGGGCTGCTCGATCGTCCCGAGCAGTTCAACCGCCGCATCGTGCGCGTGGACGAGCTGCGGACCATGGTCCAGGACCACGAACGGATCTTCCGAATGGTTCGCGACATCTCCCAAATCGGCGAATTGCAGAAATTCGCCGCCGACCGCAAGCTGGCGAGCGGTTCCGCCACCGCCGAGGCCGTTGCTTTACGACAGTTGCGGCGAGACCGGCAGTTTCTGGAGTCCCTCCTCGACGGTTGCGATCGACTGGATCGCTTGCTGCGGGACGCCCTGGCGCGGTTTGACGCCGCCATCGAGGCCGGCCCATGAAGTTCATCGCCGCCATCCTGGTCGATCTGGACACTACGCCGCTCGGGACGCGATCCCGCCTCGCGGACGACCTCGGCGGCACACCGGTCCTGCGCCGCACCGTCCAGCGCGTGCTCGCCGCGAAGCGTTTCTCCTCCGTCCACGTCCTGGCCCCGCTGAACCAGGCCGATGCCGTCGCCCGCCTGCTGGACGGACTGCCCGTGACGCACGAGCGGCACGTTGGCACCCGCTCGCCTCATGCCGAGCTGGTGCGGGCCGGCCGGTGGTGGGGGCTGGACGGCTGGCGCGGCGGGATCGGCTCGATGTGCGTCTTCGACGAGGACGTGCATATCGCCTTGCTGGCGGCGCTGGCGGAGCAGACCGCCGCGGATGCCGTGATTCCCGTGCCGGCGGCGGCGGCCGTGGCCGATCCGACGCTCCTGGACGCCCTGGCCGGCCACTTCGAGGGGCTGGGCGAAGCGGGGCGGATCACCATCGTGCAGGCCCCGCCGGGGTTGGCTGCCGTCGTGCTGGGCCGTTCGCTTCTCCAGGAGATGCTTTCGTCCAACCTGCCGCCCGGCGCGCTGCTCACCTATCACCCGGACCAGCCGGCCCCGGACGGAACCGGCAAGGAAATCTGCTACCGTCCCGCGGCGGAAGTGATCGAGGCCCGCGGCCGTCTGCTTTGCGACACGCAGCGGGGTTTTGAACGTGTCGCCGAGCTGCTGGCGGCCGGCGGCGAGGCCTGGCCCGCCCCGCGGATCGGAGCGTGGTTGATGGAGCGCCATCGCCGCCATGTCGAGGTGGTGCCGGAGGAAATCGAAATCGAGCTGACTACGGATGATCCGGACGGCGAGGGTGTGCTGCTTCGCCCTCGCGGGTCCGCGGTGGGGCACCGCGGACCGATCGAGATGGAGACGATCGCCCGCATCGCCGAAGCGGCGGCCGGTTACGACGACGTGCGGATTGTGCTGGGCGGGTTCGGCGAACCGTGCCGGCATCCGCGGTTCGCCGAGATCTGTCGCGAACTGCGGCGGTCGGCCGCATCCCTGGCCGTCCGCACCAACGGGACCGTGGACGACACCGTGGTCGAGGACGCGCTCTTCGAGACGCCGGTCGATGTGATTGAGGTGACCCTTGATGCCGCCACGGCGGCAACGTACCGCCGCGTGTACGGTGTCGACCGCTTTGGAGAAGTATCCAGTCGGCTGGAGCGTTGGATCGCCCGACGGGCCTCCAGTCAGCGGGTCCGCCCCCTGATCGTGCCTTCCCTGGTGAAAGCGATCGAGACCTACGACGACCTCGAGCCGTTTTATGACACCTGGCAGCGAAGGCTCGGGGCGGTCCTGGTGACCGGGTACAGCCACTGCGCCCGGCAGCGTCCAGATCGGGCGGTGACGTCGACGGCTCCGCCGCACCGCGAGCCGTGCCGGCGGGTCCGCTCACGAGCGTTGATCCTCGCGGACGGGCGGATGACGACCTGCGATCAGGATTTCGCCGGTCGCCAGGCCGTCGGCCGCATCGGCGATCAGGATTTCGCTGCCCTTTGGCACAGCGCCGGCCTGGAGGCCGTTCGCCGCGAGGTCGTCGCCCAAGGCCCGCTGTGCGGCTCGTGCGACGAGTGGCATCGCCCCTAGAATAGTCATCCTTCACGAATCGTGGGGAGCCTCCGCATGGACCGCTTCGAAGTCGCTACCACGCTGGTGCCCGCCGGGGATCAGCCCAGGGCCATCGAGACCCTGGCCGACAACTTCTTGAACCGGCGCCGCCGCTTTCAGACGCTGCTGGGTGTAACCGGTTCCGGCAAGACCCTGACCATGGCCCATGTGATCGCCCGGCTCCAGCGGCCCACGCTGGTCATCTCCCACAACAAGACGCTTGCCGCCCAGCTCTACGAGGAGTTCACCGAGCTGTTCCCCAACAACGCGGTCGAGTACTTCGTCAGCTATTACGACTACTATCAGCCCGAGGCCTACATCCCGGCCCGCGACATCTACATCGAGAAGGACGCCTCGCGGAACGACGACCTCGACCGGCTGCGGCTCGCCGCCACCAGCGCGGTGGTGTCCCGCCGCGACACCATCGTCGTCGCCAGCGTCTCCTGCATCTTCGGTCTCGGCTCGCCCGACGAGTACAAGGCCAGCGTGGTGAACCTGGAGGTCGGCGGCCGTGTCGAGCGCGACGAGTTGCTCCGCCGCTTCGTGGACTTGCAGTACGACCGCAAGGACTTGGCCCTCGACCGCGGCACGTTTCGCGTCCGCGGCGACGTGATCGAGCTGTATCCCGCCTACGAGGAGTTCGCCTACCGCATCGAGCTGTTCGGCGACGAGATCGAGCGTCTGGAGACCATCAACCCCCTGACCGGCGCCGCCCTGGAACGCCACCTCCAGCTTTACATCTACCCCGCCGTGCATTACGTCATGCCGGCGTCGCGGATCGAGGCCGCCGTGGAGGGCATCCGGGCCGAGCTGGAGGAACGGCTCCAGGAGTTCCGCCGTCAGGGCAAGCTGCTCGAGGCCCAGCGCCTCGCCGCCCGTACCAAGTATGACCTCGAAATGCTCCTCGAGGTCGGCTATTGCAGCGGCATTGAGAATTACTCCCGACACCTGGCCGGCAATCCGCCGGGGGCCAAACCCTACACGCTGGTCGACTACTTCCCCAAGGACTTCCTGCTGATCGTGGACGAGTCGCACGTCACCATCCCGCAGATCGGGGCCATGTACCACGGCGACCGGGCCCGCAAGGAGGTGCTCGTGGAGCACGGCTTCCGCCTGCCCAGCGCTTTGGACAACCGCCCCATGCGGTTCGAGGAATTCGAAAACATGTGGTCGGACGTGTTGTTCGTCTCCGCCACGCCGGGGCCGTATGAGCTGAAGAAATGCGGCGGCGAGGTCGTCGAGCAGGTCATCCGTCCCACCGGGCTGCTCGACCCGCGGATCACCGTCAAGCCCGCGCGCGGGCAGGTGCCGGACCTGCTGCACGAGATCCAGGCCCGGGCGGCGCTCGGGCAGCGGACGCTGGTCACCACGCTGACCAAGCGCCTGGCCGAGGATCTTTCCAGTTACTTCCAGCAGACCGGCATCAAGGGGGCCTACCTGCACAGCGAGATCGACACGGTCGAGCGCGTGAAGATCCTGCGGGAATTGCGCGCCGGCGTCTACGACGTCGTGGTGGGGGTGAACCTGCTCCGCGAGGGGCTGGACCTGCCCGAGGTGTCGCTGGTGGCCATCCTCGACGCCGACAAGCAGGGTTTCCTCCGCAGCGCCACCAGCCTGATCCAGACCATCGGCCGTTGCGCCCGGCACGTGGACGCGGAGGTGTTCCTCTACGCCGACCAGGTGACCGCGGCCATGCAGCAGGCCATCGACGAGACCCGCCGCCGCCGCGAGTTGCAGGAGGCCTACAACGCCGCGCACGGCATCACCCCGGAGGGCATCCGCAAGGCGATCCGCCAGGGCCTGGAACAGCAGATCGCCGCGCGGAAGACCGTGCGGGCGGCGATCAAGGCCGGCGAGGACGCCTTCGACCTGACCGAGACGGTGGCGGATCTGGAGAAGGAGATGTTCGCCGCGGCGGAGGCCCTGGAGTTCGAGAAGGCCGCCCGGCTCCGCGACCGGATCAAGGCCCTTCAGGAGTCGCCGACGCTGTTTTCCGGGCTGCCGCCGCGGGGTTAGCGGTGCCGCCGCGGGCCGGGCGGGCGGCGGCGCTCAAGTCGGGGGGGGGGGGGG
>CAZNFM010000022.1:0-80979 GCA_964572385.1 uncultured Planctomycetaceae bacterium
GTTATCAGCCTCGAAAAACGGCCCGGCAGGATTTGCGCCGGCCCGCCGCCGTCCGAAAAGGGACTGGTCACGAAAGCTCCGCGGTCCGCCGGCGCGGAGCGCGTGAAAAAGTCGCGACATTGGGCGAGGCGGGACTCGAACCCGCACGTCCTCGCGGACAGGGGATTTTAAATCCCCAGCGTCTGCCATTCCGCCACTCGCCCGGGTCGGCGAGACCGCCCGACCGTGGCAGGTTACGGAGCGGTGGGTCGCGGGGCAAGACGGGGCCGTCCGCCGCGAGCCGGCCGCACCGGCCCGAGCCGCGGCCTTTTCGGGCCGGTGGGGGGTGCTACAGTAGTCGGTCATGCCGCCGAACCGCCAGGAGCCGCCGTCGTCAGGCCGCCGCCCAGGCCCGGAAGGCCGCGCCGAGGAGAAAGAGTCGCCCCCCGCCGCGTCGCGGGAGGGCGGGCCGGCTCCCGCCGCCGCCGCGATCGTGACGCCGGCCCCGGCCAAGCTGAATCTGTCCCTGGCCGTGCGGGGACGCCGCCCGGACGGCTACCACGAGATCGAATCCTGGGTCGTGCAACTGGACTGGGGCGACACGCTGCGGGCCGTTCCCGGGGAGGGGCTCGCGCTGCGGCTGGAAGGCCGGACCGACGGCGTGCCCGGCGGGCCGGACAACCTGGCGTGGCGGGCGGCGGTCGCGCTGGCCGAGG
Organism: uncultured Planctomycetaceae bacterium; assembly: GCA_964572385.1. Lineage (GTDB taxonomy): Bacteria > Planctomycetota > Phycisphaerae > UBA1845 > UTPLA1 > CAZNFM01. The sequence goes on from CAZNFM010000022.1 coordinate 696, forward strand.
CGGCGGGGCGGGAGCCGAAGGCGGACCTGACCCTGGAGAAGCGGGTGCCGCCGGGCGGAGGGCTGGGGGGCGGCAGCAGCGACGCCGCCGCCACGCTGCGGGCGTTGAATCGCCTCTGGGGGCTGGATTGGGATACCGAGCGGCTCCTGCCGGTGGCGGCCGCGCTCGGCGCGGACGTGCCGCTGTTCCTGGAGACGGGCCAGGCCGTCCTCCGCGGCCGCGGCGAGGCGATCGAGCGACAGCTTGCGGGCTGGAACGGTTGGGCGGTGATCGTCCTGCCCGCCTTCGGATTAGCGACTGCGGAAGTCTATCGGCGGTGGCGGCCGCGCCACGGCTCGGGCGTTGCGGCTCGCCCTTGGGTGGGGCCCTCGGCGGCTGCCGCGGAGTTGATGCCGACGCTTTTCAACGATCTGGAGGGGGCGGCGTTCGAACTCGAACCGCGGCTCGCCCGCCTGCACGCGATGCTGGACGGCGTGGCAGGGCGTCGCGTGCGGATGACGGGCAGCGGGAGCGGTCTGTTCAGTTTGTTCGATACCGCCGCGGACGCGGCAGGCTGGCGGGAGGCGGCGAGCCGGATTGCCGACCCATCGGTCCGATGGAAAGTCGCCCGCGTCGTCTAGGCGGAAATCTTCCAGCGTGACTATGCTCCCTGCGGCCAGACTCTCTGCCGCCGTCGCGGGCGGGAGGCGGCGGCTGGTTCCGGCCGGCCGGCGCAGCCGGCGGCCCTCGACGGCCGGCGGGCGAGGGCGCGGCCGGCAGGAGGATCGGGAGGCCGACCGATGAACATCACCGAGATCCGAGTCAAGCTGGTCAACAACGAGAATGAGCGGCTGCGGGCCTTTTGCAGCGCCACGCTGGACGGCGAGTTCGTCATTCGCGACCTCAAGGTGATCGAAGGCGCCAACGGTCCCTTCGTGGCGATGCCCTCCCGGCGGCTGGCGGACAAATGTCGGAAATGCGGCTCGAAGAACCATCTGCGGGCCAAGTTCTGCAACGAATGCGGCGGGCGTTTGAACGGCGATCGAGCTCCGAAAGACAACGGCGGCCGGGTGAAGCTCTACGCGGACGTGGCCCACCCCATCAACGCGGCGTGTCGTGAGCAGATGCAGAACGCCATCGTCGCCGCCTATCGGGAGGAGCTGGAGAGATCCAAACAGCCCGGCTATCAGCCGCCGGTTTGGGATGAGGAGGATGATCTCAACGGCGGCGATTATGAAGAGCTGATCAGCGAGTTGCGGCAGACCGCGCCCCAGCGCTCCGCCGCCCGCCGCGAGAGCGAACGGAGGCCCGCGGCGGATTCGCCAGCGGTCCCGGCGGCTTCCCTTCCCCGTTCTGTTCCAGGGCTGAGTACGACGGGTGAACGAAGCGACTCGGCCGCGGACGACGGCTTCGGCTCCGGGATTCTTTAGATGACCCGCCGCCGGCGGGTCGGCGAGGTCCGCGGTCTTCCGGGCGGCGGGTCGCGGGCGGCCCGTCAAATTTCGCGGTTCAGCCCCAGCTTCTCGGCCTGTTCGCGGAGCGTCCGCAATGCCCGATGGCAGATCATGTGGATCGCGCCGATGGAGCGGTTGAGTCGAGCCGCCACCTCGGCCACCGGCTGCCCCTCGATGAAACGCATGCGCAACACTTCGCGATAATGCTCCGGCAGCGCCGCGAGGCAGGTCGTCAGGACGGCGAGGGCTTCGTCCTTGCGGACGGCGCGGCTGGGCGTCCCGTCATGGGCGGCCACCCGGGTCATCAGGTCGACGTAGGTGGTTTGCTGCGCGGACGCGGGCACGGCCTTGACTTCTCGGCGGACATCGCGTCGCTCGGCCAGCAAGGCGCGGTGTTCGTCGATCAGTTTGCGATCCAAGATGGCGTACATCCAGCGAAGAAACGAGTCCTTGCCTTGATAAGTGAACTGCCCGATGGCCCGAAACGCCTCGAGGTACACCTGTTGCAAGATGTCTTCCGGTTCGAACTTCGACCGCATCGTGGCGTCCATCTGGCGGATGAGCCTGGCTCGGAGGCGAGGGTGGTAGAGCACGAGCAGTCGCTGGGCGGCCTCATGCTCTCCGGCAGTCGCCTTCCGAATCAGCATTAGTGTTTCGGCGTGGTCGTCGGGCATTTCTGGCTCCGACCGGTTCAGGATTGGGCCTGGGCGGTTTTTCGCGAATACCTGCGGCTGGGCCTACAATACACCGTCGGGGCGACAAACTGAACGGGCCGCGGGCTTACTTTGTAACTACATTTACATTATAGCCTTATGGTGATGGCCCGAGGATTGGGAAGGCCCGGATCGGCCCACTTGGGGCAGAGGTTGAGCCGGCGGTGTTCGAAACCGCGACGCACTTTGTAATGGTTGGGACCGTAGATTGTGGTATGGTGTAAAAAGTTGAGGCGAGCGGCGAGGGCGGCTCTTCAGTTTATCGGGCGTGCCGAAGGCTTCGGTGGCCGACCGCGAGGGCAACGGCCGCGGACCGAGAGCGTTTAACCACTGATGGGAAATCCGGATACGACTCCTGATCCGAGGCCGGTGGATGGGATTCCTCCCCGCCTTGAAACGGCCTTGGCCGGGGAGGGATCTTCTGCCCCCGCGTCAGTGGGCGGGCTGCCGGAGTCGCTCGTCGGCTCGATCGAGGACGAGAAGATCGGCGCCTTGATCAACGAGTTCTTCGATCGTCGCGAGCGTGGGGAGCCCCTGACGGAAGAGCAGTTCATCGCCGAGCACGCCGAGCACGCGGAGGAGCTTCGTCATCATTTCGGCGGGCTGGGCCTGGTGGCGGCGGCGTTGGGGTCGTCAGGCGGCGAGGCGACGAAACCGGCGGGCCATCCGCCTTTCCGCGGCAGCTCGGCGGAAGGGGCCGCGGAGAGGCAGGCCGAAGTCTTCCCGAATGTGCCCGGCTATGACGTCCTGAAGCAGATCGGTCGGGGCGGGATGGGCGTGGTGTACAAGGCCCTGCAACGCTCGACCAAGCGGATCGTGGCCTTGAAGGTTCTGCTGGAAGGTCCGCTGGCTTCGGAATCGGCGCGTCGGCGGTTTGAGCGCGAGGTCGCCCTGGCGGCCCATCTCCGGCACCACAACATCATCCCGATCTATGACAGCGGCGTGGCCGAAGGGCGGATGTACTACGCCATGGAATATGTCCACGGCCTTCCGCTCTCGGATTATCTGCGTGCGGAGCGGCCGACGATCGTCGCGCGATTGCAGCTCTTCGCCCGCATCTGCAAGGCCATCAGCCACGCACATCAGCGCGGGATCATCCATCGAGACCTGAAACCGTCCAACATCCTCGTGGACGGAGAGGGCGAGCCCCACCTGCTGGATTTCGGCCTGGCCAAAGCCAGCCCGCTGCTGGATGCCAATACCTCCGTTTCGGCGCAGATCGTGGGCACGCCGGCGTACATGTCCCCGGAGCAGACTTCCGGAGATTCCTCGGCCGTGGACACGCGGAGCGATGTGTATTCCCTGGGCGTCGTGCTGTATGAGATGCTGACGGGGCGGATGCCTTATGACACCACCGCGGCCCTCGGTCGTGTTCTGGACAACGTGGCCCACGCGGACCCGGCGCCTCCCGGCAGTCTGAACCCGGAGGTCGACGGCGAGCTGGCCGCCATCCTGCTCAAGGCTTTGGAGAAGAACAAGGAGCGGCGGTATCAGTCGGTCGACGCCTTCTGCGGCGATGTCGAGCGCTACCTGGCCGGCGAGCCGATCTCCGCCAAGCCCGCCAGCATCGCGTACCTGCTTCGTCGGGCGATCGGTCGCCATCGGGTGGTGGTCGGGGCGGCAGCGGCCCTGCTGTTCTTTGTGAGCTTGACCTGGGGGTTGGTGTGGCACTATTCCGCGAAGGTTCAGCACACTCAGCAGGAGGTCAAGCACCTGCAAGACAAGGTAACCCAGCAGCAGAGCGAGGTGGAGAAACATCGTCAGGACGCGGCCGTCCTCGCTCGTCAGCGCGACGAGGCCGAAGCGGCCAGGCAGCAGCTCGAATGGTTGATCCGCCGGGCCGATCCGGAGGTCGCCAAGATCCTCGGGCCGCTGGCTCGCGAATTGGGGCAGAGCGCCAATCGGGGGGAGACAGCCAGTACGGCCATCCTGCGGTTGCTCGCCGCGGGCGTGGGTGAACTCGGGGCCCCTCCCGACCAGCCGCTCGGCAAGAGTCCGGATTTCGATCCGACCAAGCCTCTGGTCAGTCCGCGGCCGGCGGAGCAATCAGCCGCTGCCGGGGCACCGCCGCCCGCCAAGGGAAGCGAAACGCTTCCACCCGAGGTGGCCAAGGCGGCAGAGACGCTGTTGGAGTTTCTCAAGCGGCCGCCCACTTCGCCCACCACCTCGCAGCCCGCCGGCGAGCCCCCCGCGACCAGTGGTCCGGGAGTGTTCAGCAACCGCGGGGTGGACGAGGTCGTCACGGCCGTCACGCAGTAGGGTCCGCCGCCAGCATCGCCGCCAGCTCGCGTCCCGAGGTCTCGAGGTTTTCCACCCCAGGATCCCGGAGCGTGCCCGGCTCGTGGCCTACGATCAGGCCGGGGTGGACCTCCCAGCTTCGTTCCGCCGGTTGGCTGAGGAGCCAGTGCCGCAGTCCCGCGTCCAGGCGCCGCTGCCAGGCCTCGAGGTCCGCCACGATCGCCGTGGCGGCGATGCCGCCGTCCTCCTGGCGCAGCGGTGCGACGCGGAGCGCCTGGGCCTTCGCCGCCGCCAGCAGCCAATCAAAGCGGCTCACCACGGCACAGGGCATCCCGTGTTCCCCTTCCCTGACCACCAGCCGCCAGCGGTGGATCCTGCGGTGGTACTCGAATCCGGTCAGGAAACGGTATTGGCACAGCATGATGCCGTCGCGGGCCAGAAAGACCTCTTCGACATGGCGGCTGTGTCCCAGGCGGGCCAGCGTGACCGATTGCAGCCGATCCAGCACGTCCGGCGGTCTGCGGTTGGCGAATTCCCATCCGTGCCGAGCGGCGAGTGCCCGACGGGCCGCGATCTCCCGCCGGCGCTGCGTGATGGCCGCGGCCAAGGCGAGGGCCGTCAATCCGCCTCCCGTGATCAAGAGTCCCGTGGCCATGGCGTCTGGCTCGCTGAACGAGTGGCGTGCTGGTGGGAGTTGAGCTAGGGCTGTCCGTCACCAGCGCCTGCGGTTCCGGGTCCGCCGGCGGGTCCCGAGGTCGGTCCTGCTCCGTTCTCGCGGGGCTTCTCGGGCGGGCGAGCGTCGTCAGCGTGGTCATCGTCGGCGGGCGGCAGGGGAGGCGGCGGGTTGAAGCGCACGCCGTAATCTTCGGCGGGGTGCTTCAGCAAGGAGATCCACCGCAGGATGGCGCGATAGCCGATGGCCTTGCGAGTGCGGAAGATCGTCTTGGGGCCGGGGTCTCCCGCATGGCGCAGGGCCGGTTCGACATCCTTGACCGGCAGCAGGTAGGTGAGGAGCAGGGATTCCTCCGGTTTGGCTCGGTTGATCACGCGGCGGCCGTCGATCTCCATTTCGCAGAGCATGACGAAATTGGCGTAAGTCGTGGCCTCGCTCCGGACCGGATCATTGAAGAGCTGAAACGGTCGGGGGTGCTGTGGGTCGTAGAGGTGGCAGCCGGGCTGGGCGCACGCCCGCACCGCGGTGGGCATCACATTCTGGCGGAAGGCGACGAAGACCTCCGGATCGGACATGATGCGGACGCGGTCGGCGTATCGCGCGCCGCAGTAGATCGCGATCTGGTGCAGTTTCTGCGGGGCGGTCAGCCGGTGAAACTCGCGTCGCGTGGCCTCGCCTTGCCAGTCTTCGTGCCCTTCCATCTCTTTCAGGAAGGCCTCGGTGGTTTCCTTGGGGATCCTGACAATGACGCGGTCGGGTCGGTTCGTGGCCTGTCCCAGCCGCATCCCGCGGAGCTCGAGGTAACGGATGCGGTTGACTTCCTCCTTGGTGAGCTTGCGAAGGCCTGTCGGCCCACCGTCGTTCTCTTCCTCTGCGTCGCCAGTGTCTTTCGGTTCCTCCGGCGGACCGAGCAGGAGGGCAGGGGGGGGCGAGCAATCGGCCGCAGTCCGCTCGGGCGTAGCAGCCATTTGCGGACGGTCGACTTGAGGGTCCTCCGCCGCCGCTCCCGCACCGCCGCCCGTTGCTGCCCAGAGGAGGCCGAGAGCCCAAGCCAGCCATCGTACGCCGCGCCGAGTATGACGAATCGCCATGATACGCCCTCTGTCTGAACAGCCAGCGGCTGAACCGGACCCCGTAGCCCGCCGCAAGGTCCTTGAACAACATGCTACTTTATTCTACGCTGGCGATCATGGGCAGGGAAAAGCCGGCCGCTGCTCGTTCAAGCAAGGGAAACCGTCCCGCGGAACGGGAGTCGGTTTCGCCCAGTCTGGCCTCCCTGCTCGGCCGTAACGTCGTTCTTGACACAGCGGGGCCGATAACCTACCTCGGGAAGCTGGTCGAAATCCGCCACGACGGGTTGTGGCTGGCCGATGCGGACCTCCGGGATCGCAGCGAAGGGCACCACACCAAGGAGCAATACATCTGCGAATCCCGCATCCATGGGATCCGGGCGAATCGCCGGCGGATTTTCGTGTGTGCCCATGTCGTGATCAGCGTCTCCGCCCTTGATGACGTGATCGTCGATTAATCTGCAATTGCCTGACAGTTGACCGTGGCGAAATGAACGACCGGCCGCGGGTCGGCTAAGCCAACCCACGGCCGGTCGGTTGTGTCGAAATCGGGAATCGCCGGCGTCTCAGGGAGGGCAGGTTCCGCTCAGGACGCAGGTGACGAAGTCGGCGATATCCAGGTCGTTGAGCACGCCGTTGCCGTCGATGTCAGCGCGGCAGAAGGCCGGCGAGCCGGGCGCTCCGGGGCTGAGGAAAGCGTTCACGAAGCCCTGAATGTCCCGGCCGTCGATGATCCCATCGATCACGAAGTCGCCGATGGCGATGCCCTCACAGGGGTCGCTGGATTCGCAGGCGTCGGCCTGGCCGTTCTGGTTGGCGTCCGCACAAGTGGTGAACGGCCCGGCCCACGAGGAGTTGGGGATCTGGCTGCAACTGGCCTGGATCAGCACCAGGCAGGCCCCATTACTGAGGCAGCAGGCCCCGGTCGGCTGCGGGCAGGAGACCGATGAGCAGAGCACGCCGTCTCCCTGGAAGGTGCCGCCGGCGGCGAGGCAGTCTTCCTCGGCCACGTTGTCCCCGCAGTTGCCGGCGGGGTAGCAGCAGGCCCCACGGGGCCAGCAGATCAGCGTGGCGCAGGTCGTGCCCGAGCCGCGCCAGAAGCCCGCGGCGAGGTTGCAGTTTTGGTAGCTGAGATCAACACAGCCGGAAGGCAGGAAGCAGCAGGCGCCATTGCAGCCGGTGCTGCAATCGGTCCACGCGCCGGCCCAGATTCCGCCGAGGGTGTCGCATTCCGCTTCCGGCACCATCAGGCAGCCGCCGCCGGTCGTGACGCAGCAGGCTCCGTCGGGCTGCGGGCAGCCGCCGGGGACGTTGGCGCAGGTCGTGTTAAGGAAGAAGGTCTCGCCGACCGCCTGGCACTGCGACTCGGCGACGTTCTCCGAGCAAGTGCCGTCCAAGCGGCAGCAGGCGCCCATCGGTTGCGGGCAGGGGTTGGGCGAGCAACTGGTGCCGTCGCCCTGCCAGGTGCCGCCGGCGGTGATGCACTCGCTCTGCAACTTGGTCTGGCAGGAGCCGTTGCCGAAGCAGCAGGCGCCGTAACCGGGACAGTTGAACGGCGTGTAGGTTACGCGGAGGTTCCAGTCGCCGCCGGGTGCGTTGGAGCCGAGGCTGCTGAAGCGGGTCCAACCGGAGCAGCCCGCATAGGGGCCGCAGTCGGTGCGGCAATACAGCCAGTTGTTCGTGGGGTAGTTGGCTCCGGTCGGTTGCGCGGTATCGGTGGTGGGGAACGCGTTGCTGTTGGTCGCGGGCGGGCAGCATTGCGCGGGGATCAGCCCGAAGTAGCAGGACTGCGTCGGCGGGTTGTTGTGGGCGTCGATGCGGAAGCCCACGCTGAAGGTGTTGGAGCCGTCGTTCTGCACCACGATCTGCTCCGGGTCGCCGGGGTCGATGCTGACCTGCACGTTGACGCCGTTGGTGCCGGGCGGCAGCACGATATGCGGCAGGATCAGGTCGTCGGAGGAGTATGTCGCCACCAGGTTGCCGGTGGAGGGGAGGCCTTCCCAGACCAGGACGGACCATTGCGTGGTCGTGGTCACGGTGGCGGCCTGCTGAGCGAAGACCATTTCCATGAGATTGATGATGATGGGGAAGTGCGACGGATCGACGGTGTAAGATGCGGCCGCGATCTCACCGGCCACGAACCCGGCCTGGATGACGAACTGGCCCCCGCCGAAATTGGCGGTGGAATACGTGAGCATCTGTGTCGGGCAATCCCGCGGTTCGCCGTCGCGGGGGCCGCCGCCCAGCGGCGTCATGGTCACGCGAAACGGCGGGGTGCGGGCGATGTCGACCGGGATTTCGATCGGGCTTTGGTCGACATCCGTCAGGCTGACTTCGGTGGCGACAGCGGGTTCATCCGCGGTCAGCAAGACCGGATTTGCCAGCCACGCCATACCCAGCAGAACGACAAAACTCATGCGCGCGGACAAACTACAAGACATGCCTAGCCTCCTATTCCTCGACGCTTTACCAGCACCAGGCCTCCCGAACCGCCGGCTGCGGTCGGTGGCAGAATGGCCGCAACAAGAACCGGATCGCCATTCCCCTGACGCAGCGAACCGAGGGCGGTTTGATACCCGGTGAGATTCCGCCGCCGAACGGCCGCCATCCACCCACTGAAGAGCGGACCGGATTACAACACAGCCATGGTACATCGTATCGTACCCGGATGATTCGGTCAATATTTGCCGCCGGTCGTCTCGATGATTCTCGCCCCTTCCGAGTGGCGGATTGCGGTGTGACCGGATCGTACATAACATGCCGGGAGTCGCCCTCGGGCACGAGTCTCACGGGAGCGATTTCGTCGAGTATTGATCGAGCGGCATCCATGAACCAGGTCAGGAAGGGTTCCATCATGGCGATTAGGAATCGGGACCATTCTCATCAGTTGATCGGAGTCTTCACAGCGAGCGGGATCGCGCTGGCCGCTGCCGCGTGGATGAGTCCTGCGACCGTGAGTGCGACGGACCTGCCCACGTACGCCGCCGGGGAGGTGAGTGCGTCAATCTACACGGACTACCTTGAAAACCGGCTTTACACCAGGCCGGGGAACAACCGCGCCTACGACGGCTGGCACCACGACCCGGCCCGGGATTCGATCGTCACCATCCTGAGCGGATTGGGGTTGAACCCGACGCTGGAGACCTTCTCCTGGTCGGGCAACACCTATGCCAATATCGTGGCCGTCAAGGCCGGTTCTTTTCGTCCGCACCAGCAATTTGTGCTGACCGCACATTTCGACTCTTACAACAATCCCGGCGCGGACGACGATGCCAGCGGCGTGGCCTTGTTGCTGGAGACCGCCCGCGTGTTGACCCGCTACGACTCGGCCTACACTCTGCGTTTCATCGTCTTCGATCTGAACGAGTCGGGCCTCGCCGGCAGTATCGCGTACCGCAACGCGCATGCGGCCGAGCACACCGTCGGGCTGATCAACGCCGACCAGGTCGCCTACAACACCGGCCCGAATACCGCGAATTTGTTCGGGGATTACTGTTCCACGCCGCTGCGAAACGCATTGGCCGCCGCCCTCGGCGTTTATAGCGGCGGGTTGACCGGCGTCGTCGGGGGAGCCGGGCCGGGCAGCGACCAGCAGTCCTTCGCTGCTCGGACCATCTCCGCGCTGCATCTCGCGGAGGCCCAGATCACAACCAATCCATTCAATCACTACCAGGCTGATCACGTCTATCATGAAGGCAACATCAATTGGGACTATGCCGTGAAAATGACGCGGGGGGTGGTCGGTTTTCTGGCCGATCGAGCAGGCTCCACCGGGGTGACGTTCACTTTTCCGGACGGGCAGCCGCAGTTCGTCGCTCCCGGCGGCGGGACGACTCTTCGAGTGACCCTCGCCCCGGCCGGCTTGACACCGCTCGAGGCCCCTCCACAGCTACATTGGAACAGCGGAGACGGCTGGAATTCCAGCGTGATGACGTTGGTGTCCCCGCTGCTATACCAGGCCGTGTTTTCAGCAGTGCCTTGCGGCCGCGGAGTGGATTACTACGTCTCCTGCGAGACGGTGGAAGGGGTGACGGCCACCAGCCCCGCCGGGGCACCGGCCAACTGCTGGCGCACGATCGCCGGGTTCAACCCGGCGGTGGTGCTCGACGATAACGGCGAGACGGACGTCGGTTGGACCGTCAGCGGCACGGCCACCGCCGGCCACTGGCAACGCGGCGTACCCAATTGGGGCGGTCTGAACGGAACGCCGCAGACCGACTTCGACGGCTCCGGCCGCTGTCACCTCACGGGCAACAGCCCCACCAACACGGATGTCGACGGCGGCTACACCGACCTGACCTCGCCGCCGCTCGATCTGGACGGACGCGAGGCGGAGGTCCGCTTCGCTTACTGGTACACGAACTTCGTCGGGGCCAATCCGAACAACGACTTCTTTCGAGTGATGTTGTCCAACAACAACGGCGGCTCGTGGATCGACGCCCTGGTTGTAGGGCCGGCCTCCCAATGCGGCTGGACCGAACACCGTTTCCGCGTCGCCGATTTCGTCACGCCGACGGCCTCCGTTCGCCTCCGTTTCCAGGCCCGGGACGCGATCGCGCCGTCGTTGGTGGAGGCCGGCGTAGATTCGGTGCGGATTCTCTCGTGGAGTTGCGATACCGGCTGCGGGCAGCCCGCCGACGGCGACCTCGACCAGAACGGGATTCTGGACGGTCGGGATATCGGAATTTTCGTCAACGCCACCCTGCTGGGCGGCACACCGGAACAGGTCTGCCGGGGCGATTTCAGCAGCGACGGGCAACTCGGGGCGGATGACGTGACGGGGCTGGTGGCTGCCCTCCTGGCAGAGTGATCGGTCGCGGTCCGGGCCGAGAACCTACGCCACAGACGACAGATTACTCCGGAAAACCTTGTTTTTGTGCCCGGCGGGCGATAAAGTGAGAGGTATGGATGGGGATAGGCACCCCGCGAGCCGGTCGCCTCCCTCACGAAACGATCGGCGGGCCGTCGTGCCCGCTTCGATCCCTACCTGCCTTCTTTGGAGACCCAGCCCATGACCTTGTTCGCTCGATTGTCCCGGTGGACGGTGGTCGTCGTCCTTACGGCTTCGGTACTAGCGGTAGTCCAGTTCGTAGAGGCATCTCCGCAGGGGCTGGCCGCGGCCAACCAGGTGAGCCAGGCGAGCTACTACGATTTCATGGACAACTGGCTGTACACGCACGTCGGCGACAAGCGGGGCATCGGCGGGCCGGAACACGATCTCTGCCGCGAGAATGTCCGATTTCTCCTGCAAAGCTACGGGCTGAGCGTGGTTCTGGAACCTTTCACCTACCAGAGCGTCACTTACTACAACGTCGTGGCGACCAAGACCGGCCTGCTGTATCCGTCGCGCCAGTACATCATCGGCGCCCATTATGACTCCGTGAACAACCCCGGGGCGGACGACAACGCCAGCGGCGTCGCGGCGGTGCTGGAGATCGCCCGCATCCTCTCCCAGTATCCCTCGGACTGCACGATCAAGTTCATCGCCTTCGACCGCGAGGAGCAGGGCCTCATCGGCAGTAACGCGTATGTCTCCGCTCACAGTGGAGACGACATCCGGGGCATGGTTTCGCTGGACATGGTGGCCTACGACACGGGCACCAACACCGCCAACATCTATGGGCGCACGGCGTCGGACCCGATCAAGAACGCGGTGGCGACGGCGGTGTCGCTCTACGGCAACGGCCTGACCCCGCTGGTCGGCGGCGACGTCCCGCAGAGCGATCACGCGCCCTTCGAGGCCGCCAACAAACAGGCCTGCCTGTTGATCGAGGGCGAGGTGTGGAGCAATCCGTACTACCACACGCAGCAGGACAGCTTCGAGCAGGCGGGCAATCTCAACTTTCCCTTTGCCGTCAAGATGACCCGCAGCATCGCGGGCTGGCTGGTCGATCAGGCCGGCGTGGCGGTTCCGGTCTATGGATTGAGCTTCACCTTCCCCAACGGTCTGCCGGAGTTCAGCTACCCCAACGGGACGACCCGCGTGCGGGTGGTGGTGGGCGGTCTGGGCAGTGGGACGCCGCAGCCCGGCACGGGCCTACTGCACTACAACACCGGAAGCGGCTGGCAGAGCACCCCGATGGACGTGGTCTCTGACAACGTGTACGACGCGGTGCTGCCCGCCGCGGCCTGCGGCGGCACGCTGCAATACTACGTCAGCGCTCAGACCGTTCTGGGCGAGACCTTCCTGGAGCCGTACAACGCCCCGGCACAAGTGCTGTCCGCGACGGTGGCCTACGGCCGCGTGGCGCTCTACGAGAACATGTTCGACAGCAATCCCGGCTGGTCCACGCAGGGGTTGTGGGCCTTCGGGCAGCCGACCGGCGGCGGTTCCTACAACCACGATCCGACCAGCGGCCACACCGGCCAGTTCGTCTACGGGTACAATCTCAACGGCAACTACGAGAACAACCTGGCGGTGAAGTACCTGACCATGCCGCCGGTGGATTGCACCGGCCGTTACGGCGTGACGCTGGAGTTCTGGCGCTGGCTGGGAGTCGAGTCGAACGACAACTATGACAAGGCCGACATCGAGATCAGCAACAACGGCACGACCTGGAGCTACGTCTGGCGGGCGACCAACACCGGCGCCGCCGTCAGCGACGCCTCCTGGCAGTATCAGAAGTTCGACATCTCCGCCATCGCCAACAACCAGCCGGCCGTGCGGATTCGCTGGAACATGGGGCCGACCGACGGCTACGTCGCCTACCCCGGCTGGAACATCGACGACGTGGTCATCAGCACGCTGGATTGCGAGCCGCCGTGCCCGGGTCCGGCGGACGGCGACCTGGACGGCAACCTCGTCGCGGACGGCCTCGACATCCAGTGGTTCGTGAACGCCCTGCTCGGCTCGCCGACTCAGAGCGATATCTGCCACGGCGACTTCAGTGCCGACGGGACGCTCTCCGACGCGGACATCCCCGGCATGGTGGCCGTGCTGCTGGGCGAGTGAGCCGGCCCCGCCTAGGGCACCGCCGGGCGGATGTTCAACCCGAGTTCCCGCAGTTGCGTTTCCGCCACCTCCGACGGGGCCGAGGTGAGCGGGCACACCGCCCGCGCGTTCTTGGGGAAGGCGATCACGTCGCGGATCGACGGGAACCCGCCGAGCAGCATGACGATGCGGTCCAGGCCCAGGGCGATCCCGCCGTGCGGCGGGGCTCCGTATTGCAGGGCCTCCAGCAGGAAGCCGAACTTCGCCCGGGCCTGCTCCGCGGTGATGCCGAGGATCTCGAACACCCGCGACTGCACGTCGCGGCGGTGGATGCGGATCGACCCGCCGCCCAGCTCGACGCCGTTCAGCACCACGTCGTAGGCCTTGGCCCGGATCCGGGTGAGCTGCTCCGGCGGCGGCGCCGCGCCGGTGCGGCCCAGCAGGTCCAGGTCCTCGTCCTTCGGGCTGGTGAACGGGTGGTGCATCGGGTAGAGGCCGCCCTGCTCCGGGTCGAACCCGAACATGGGAAAATCCACCACCCAGCAGAAGGCCCACCGGCCCTTGGGAATCAGCCCCCGCCGTTCGGCCAGCGTCCCGCGGAGCCAGCCGAGGTGCTTGCTGACGTTTTCCTCCGGCCCCGCGGCGAAGCAGATCAGCTCGCCGGGCCGGGCCTGCGTCGCCGCCAGCAGTTCCGCCGCCGGCGCCTCGCCCGCGAAGTACTTGGCCACGCCGGTCTGGAGGACCGCCCGGCCGCCTTCCGCGGCGACCTTGACCAGCGGCAGGCCGCCGGCCCCGATGCCTTTCATCTCCTCGGCCAGGGCGTCGGTTTCCTTGCGGGTCATCGCGGCGCCGTCGGGCACGACGATGGCCCGGACCGCGCCGCCGGCCTCCAGGGCCTCGCGAAAGACGGGGAACGTCGTGCGGGCGGCGACGGCGGACACGTCTTGGATGGTCATGCCGTAGCGTAGATCCGGGGCGTCGCGGCCGTACGACCGCAGGGCCTCGGCGTAGCTGATCCGCGGGAGCGGCAACGGCAGGTCCAGCCCGTGCACGACCTTCATCACCTCCGCCAGGCAGCGCTCCGTGTGGTGCATCACGTCGTCCGGCTGGACGAAGGCCATTTCCACGTCCACCTGGGTGAACTCCGGCTGGCGGTCGGCCCGCAGGTCCTCGTCGCGGAAGCAGCGGGCGATCTGCATGTAGCGGTCCAGCCCGCCCATCATCAGGAGCTGCTTGAAGAGCTGCGGCGACTGCGGCAGGGCGTAGAAGCAGCCGTGCTGGAGGCGGGAGGGCACCAGGTAGTCGCGGGCCCCTTCCGGGGTGGACTTGGTGAGGATGGGCGTCTCCACGTCCACGAAGCCGTGCCGGTCGAAGTAGTCCCGGATGGTCTTGGTGATGCGGTGCCGCAGGAGCATGGCCTCCTGGAGGGGGCGGCGGCGGAGGTCCAGGAAGCGGTGGGCCAGCCGCAGGTCCTCGTTGGTGTCGATGCGGTCGTCCAGGGGGAAGGGCGGCGTGCGGGACTCGCTGAGCACGTCCAGCTCGCGGACCACGACCTCCACCGCGCCGGTGGGCAGGTGCGGGTTGACCTTCTCGCCGCGGTGGGCCACCTCCCCGCGGACGGCGATGACGTACTCGCTGCGGAGGCTTCCGGCGGCGGCGTGGGCCGCGGGGGCCGCCTCCGGGCTGAAGCGGAGCTGGGTGATCCCGCCGCGGTCGCGGAGATCGACGAAGACCATCCCGCCGAGGTCGCGGAAGTTGTGGACCCACCCGGCCAGCAGGACGGTGCGGCCGACGTCGGCGGGACGCAGGGCCCCGCAGTCATGGGTGCGTTGGTGGTAGGGCAGCGGCACGGGCATCTCCCGGGGGCTGGGGGCCGTCGGCGTCCGGCCCTCGGCGGCCGGCGGCCCGGGATCGGCCGGGCGGCGGGTCGGTCCCCCCGCCCGCGGCCGGCGTCGGGCGACATTCTGCGGTTCGGCGGCGACGGCGGCAAGGGGGAGGGGGGCCTTCCGGCGCGGCGGGCCGGGCCGCTTCGCCTGCTCCGCCCGGGCGGACGATCGGGCCGGCGTGCGGGGCGATCGGGCTGGCGTCTGCGGCGATTCGGCCCCCGTGCGCGGCGATTTGGCCCCCATGCGCTCAGAGCGTGAAGCCATCTTCGGCGAGCGAACACGGCTCGTCGGCGGGAGGTGAGGCCCCGCCGTTGCCGTCCGGGGCCGCGGCGTCGCCGTCCGGGGCCGCGCCGCCGTCGGCCCGGGCCGCGGCGTTGCCGCTCGCGGCCACGGATCCCGCCGCCGCGGCGGCGAAAACGGCGTTCGAGGCCACGAACATGACCGCCGGTCTGTACTCGGACGTTGCCCGCGGCGCAAGATCGGCCGGGCGCGAGCCCCAGACCACCGCGGACCGCGCAGAATCGGCCGCGGGCGGGAGCCTCGCCGCCGCACACGGCGCAAAATCCGCCGCAGGCCGGGCGCAGACCGCCGCAGGGGCCTTTCGGACCGCCGCGGACCCCGTGCCATCCGCCGCGGGCGAGATCCGGACGGTCGCAGACGGCGCGCCATCCGCCGCGGCCGCCGCCGCCGTCGCGGGCACGCGGCCTTCGCCCGGCGGCCAGCCGCGGCGGCGGACCGCGCCTGGCAGGATTCGAACCTGCGACCGTCGGATTAGAAATCCGATGCTCTATCCGGCTGAGCTACAGGCGCAACCTTCTATGCGGTAAAGGCCGTGAAGATGTTATACCGGCGGGCCGCCCGGCCGCAACGCCCGCCCGCGCGGCCCCCGCGGCTCGCGGCCCGGCTCGCGCCGGCCGGTCCCGCCGCGCCGCCCGCCGCCGGCGGATCCGCCGGCCGCGGGACCGCCGCCGTCACGCGCTCAGCCCGGCCTGCCGCAGGATCGCGGCCAGTTGCTCCGCGTCGGCGTCGTCGAAGGCCGCGACCTCGTGGCTGTCGAGGTCCAGCACGCCGCGGCATTCGCCGCTCACGGTCCGCAGGGGCACCACCACCTCGGAGCGGTCCCGCGGATCGCAGGCGATGTAGTTCGGCCCGAGGTCGGCCACGTCGCGGACGACGAGCGGACGGCCGCTGCGAAAGGCCTGCCCGCAGGCGCCGTGCAGGCCGATCGGCGAACAGGCCGGACGGTCCCGCCGCGGGCCGAGCACGAGCTGACCGCGGCCGTCGGGCAGGTAGAAACCGACCCACGACACGCCGGTGGGGTGCAGGTGCTCCCAGAGCAGATCGACGACCTGCTGCATGCGTTCGCGGTCGTCGCCCACGGGCCGAAGGACGTCCCGGATGGCCGCATAAGGACGGTTCACGGCGGCAGTATCCCTCGCTGGCGGCGGCGCGGCAAGGAATCCATTCGCCGGGTGCCATCGTGCGGTCGGGCGTTGGGGCCGAGCGAACCGCGACCGCCGGCCCGAGCTGGGCAGCGGGGTGGCCTTCGGGTAAGTTGTGCCGGGTTCCCGTCGCGGAGGAGCGATCAGGGCCGAAGCCCGGCGCAGGACGCCGAGCGGCGTCATCGGCGGCTTCAAGATCACGCTCCGCGGCGCCAGGCCGCCGAGCGGGAAAAGCCTGTAGCGGGCGGACGGAATCCACTGGTCACCTGGATGCATGGGGAGACGACTCATGGCTGGCGCATTGAAGGCCGCGGTGGTCCTGGCGGGGTTGCTGTCCGGCGGCGGTGCGGTGCCCGTCGAACCGCCGCAACCCGCCGGGCGGCCGGCGACGACGACCGCGCCCGCTCCGACCAAGGCCCGCATCCTCTTCCTGCACCACAGCACCGGCGAGTGCGTCTGGAACGGCGGCGTGCCGGACTGGTTCGAGGCCCACAACCGCAAGGAGAAGACCGACTACCTCATCACCGAGCAGGCCTTCCCGAAGGACTCTCCCTACGGCTGGAACAACTACCCCTACGACTACTGGAACATCTGGGTGCGGCACGCCGGACCGAAGCCCTACCGCGGGGAGCCGACGCTGGAGATGCTCACGCCGAAATATGACGTGATCGTCTTCAAACACTGCTTCCCCGTCTCGGCCATCGAGCCGGACGAAGGCCCGGGCGAGGTCTCGTCCGCAGACAAACGCGTCGCCAACTACAAATTGCAGTACGAAGCGCTGAAGAAGAAGCTCCATGAATTCCCCAAGACCAAGTTCGTCGTCTGGACCGGCGCCGCCCTGCTGAAGGGCGAAACCGACGAGGCTTCCGCCAAGCGGGCCCGGGCCTTCTTCGAGTGGGTCCGCCGCGAGTGGGACCGGCCCGGCGACAACATCTACCTCTGGGATTTCCACGCCTTGGAGACCGAAGGCGGGTTGTACCTGAAGGAGGCTTACGCGGCGGGCGACTCGCATCCCAACGAGGCGTTTTCGCGGAGGGTCGCGCCGCTCTTCTGCCGCCGCATCGTGGACGTGATCCAGGGCCGCGGCGACACGGCGAGCCTCACCGGCGAGGACGGCCCGAAGCCGCGCGTGACCCGTGAGGAGTCCGCCAAAGCCCCGGAGAAGCCCGCGGCGGCGACGACCCAACCTGCCGTCGTGCCGGGGCCGGACGCCTGGGTCTTCGACGATGCCGAGAATCCCGCCGGGGAACGGCGACTCTGGGGTCCGGGCGCCGGATACGTGCCCGCCGACGGCGGCAAGGCCATCGCCCTGCGTTTCGCCGAGGGCCGCGAGGAGGACTGGGGCGAGTACGGCCCGCAGCGTCTGGTGGCCACTCGGCCTCCGGAGAGGAATCACGACCTGCGGCCGTATCGCTACCTGAGTTGCCGCGTCCGCGTCGATCGGGAGATGGAGATCGTGCTGAAGCTGGTTACTCAAGGCGAGGGCCGGACCGGCGACGACGATCCCCGCTTCTCCTTCGCGGCGTACCTGCACCCGCAGCCCGGCGCCTGGCAGCAGGTGGTCCTCGACCTGACGAAGCTGGAGTTGAGCGTGGAAGGAGATGAGCTTTACGCCGCGGCGGGCCGGCCGACCCGCTGCGAGCAGCTCACCCGCCTGCAACTGATCACCCACCGCCGAAACGAGAAGGCCGTCGTGGCCATTGACGACCTCGTGTTCCATCGGACGCTACCGAAGGCGTTGGAGGGCTTGCTGCCGACACCGTAGGCCGGGTTGGAGGCGAAGAGGGCAGCGCAGTATTCCGTCAGTCTGCCCGCCATGACCTTGGGCGTGTTCCCCAGACGTGGGGATATCGAGCGGTGCCACCCCGCCGAGCGATCGGGCGGTCAGACCTGCGGCCGCGGCGGTCTGGCCAGTCCGGTTACGCCAGCCGCCGTTCCTCCGCGTGACAGGTCATCTGGTCATGGGCCTGGACCACCGCGCGAATCGCCGGTTCTTCGGCATCCGGCCCGAAGGTTTGCAGCAACCTGCAAACGCCGTACTCGCCGGCCTTGCGTTCGTATTCCTTCTGCCATTGCCGGTACTTCTGTTCTTCCTTCGGCGTCTCCCAGGGGTATCGGTTGGGCGGGTTGCGGCACCCGCACCGCCACGGCTTGGGGGTGAGGCGGGCGCGGAAGCTCTCCTGCTTCGTGGTCAGGCGGCGGTAGAGTGGGTCGCTCCCGAGTTCCTCCAGCAACCGTGTCGCCTCAGGGGCAGTCGGTTCGTACAGGCGGTCGGTGAAGAGCAGCCGCAAGCCGGCGGCGGTTTCGTACAATCGAAAACAACGGCGGCGATTCCGGCTCGCCCAGTCTTTAACCCCGGCGATCACGTCTTCTCGCGCCGCGGCATGGTGTTCCTCCCGAGATCGTCGCGAGAAGAGCCGTCGCAGGCCGTCCAACAGGCCGAGGGATTGAGTTACCGGGTAGTCGACGTCCACGAAGCAGACCGACGCGGCATTGAGCACCAGTGCGCCATAACGGTTTCGCGTGATGATGCCAAACGGCTGACTGGCCGGGCCGATGGTCTGCACTATCTCTTCCCGCAGGGGGTGGTCGAGATAGTCGTACGCCTTGGCCCCCGCCCCGCCGGTCAAACGTTCGAGGATCTGCTTCGCTCGTCTGGCGGCGTGCTGCCGGGCCTCGGCCGGGCTTTCCGTGGACCACCCCCACGCGCAAACGGTCTTCCGCCTGCCGGAGGCGTCGATGCCGTGGTAGTCCTCTTTGCTCCAATAAGGGAAGATTCTCATGTGCGGCCTCGCGAAGGGCGATCGGTTTGGTTTCTTCCGACGGCAATCGGCGACTGCGGTGACGGTCATCACCCGCGGGGCGGAAGCGATCCCTACGGCGCCGACTCGGTCGCCCTGGGCAGAAATGGCGGCAGCGGGCAGCCGAGGGCGTCGGCCACTGCCCGCAACAACTCCGCTTCTTTCACCGTCACGCTGCCGTCGGCCAGCACGCAGCGGGCACAGGCGTCGAGTACCCGCTCTTTGACGATCGGAGCGGCTCGGGCGAGCTTGTCCAGCGCCTGATCCACGGCGTTCAATCCAGAGGCGGTGCCGGTGAGCAGGCCTGTTCCGCCAGTGCCGCCTGCGGCCGGGACCGGAGTTCGGCCCAGTTTTCGCCAGCCGGCTTCGAACGCCCGCCGAGCGGCAGCCGAATCCCGCGTACCGGCCCGCGCCAGCGCCGAAAGCAGCACCTGGCACTGCGGCAGCACGCCGGTGATGGCCCGATACTGGATGCTCTGACGACGGGCGTGCTCGGCGGCCGGGGCGAGGCGGATGGTCAGTACCTTCATCAGGGCGAACTCGAACACACTGACCAGACGATCCGACACCACGAGCTGCCGGACATCTTCCAAGAGGGCTTGCCGCTGACCGGCATTCAGTGCGCGGAGCGCCGGAACCGCCAGATCGAGCAGTGGCAGCCGTAAGGCGGCGTCGAGACCGGCAACCCACGCGCTCAGGTCGGGCACTTCCTGATGGAAGAGGGAATCGGGCCGCGCGGCGAGAAGCGACAGTTGGCGACCGCGTTCGTCGGGGTCGGTGCTGAGCAACAACGCGTACACTACTCCCACGGCGCCGCGGGCGTCGCGAGCGGCGTCGCGGAGGGGGTCCGGCACCGCCGCGATCAGGGCGGCGCCGTATACCAGGTGGTCGATCGTGGGGGCGGCGACCTGCGAGACGATTTCATCGGGGTCGATTCGCAGCGTCGCACCGCCGGCCAGCCCCAAGGCTCTCTCGACACCCACCGGGCGGGCGGTGGTTGGGCGGGGAGCGGCCCGCGACGAGGTGAGCTTCGGGAAGACCCCGTCGAAACTGGGGTCGATGCGGCGGATCCGCTCCACCAGCGGGGGATGTGTCGCCAGGAGGCTTTCGAAGAAGACTGAACCATCGAAGCCGCTGGCGAAGAACATGTGGCTGGCCTGCTCCGCCGCGGGAGCCATCACCGCTGAGCGGCGGGAGTGCCCGCCAATCTTCTTCAGTGCCATGGCCAGTCCGTCCGGATTGCGGGTGAAGGCGACGGCGGTGGCGTCGGCGAGGAATTCGCGTTGGCGGCTGACGGCGGCCTTGATAACACGGCCGAAGAAGACGCCGATGTATCCGATCAGCATGATGAGCCCGCCGAGGAGGGCGAGGAGGAGGATCCCGCCGCCGGACTTGCGGCTGGTGCGGACGCGAGAGCCTTCGGCGATGCCGCGAAGCACGTTCTGGCCGATGAGACCGATGACGAGGATGCCGTGAATGAGTCCGATAAGCCGGATGTTGAGGCGCATATCGCCGTTGCAGATGTGGCTGAACTCGTGAGCGATGACACCTTGTAACTCATCGCGGGACAAATGCTTAATGCAGCCTCTGGTGACAGCCACGGCGGCGTCGTCCGGGGAATTGCCCGCGGCGAAGGCGTTGATGCCTTCCTCCTGGTCGAGGACGAAGACTTCAGGCACGGCGGTCCCGGAGGCGATGGCGATTTCCTCGACGACATTGCGGAGCTTTCGCTCGTCGGGGTCGCGGGTGTCGGGGGGTACATACTTGCCGCCGAGTTGCGTGGCGACGACCACGCCGCCGCCGGAGAGGCTATGGATTTTCCAGAGGCTTCCGACCAGGACGACGGAGAGGACGGCGGCTGCGGTCCAATAGAAGATATCCCAACTCCACCATGGGAAGGGTTGCGGGGCCGCGAGTCTTTTGGCGGTTCGTTGGAACTCGAAGAAGTAGAAGCCGAGCAGGGCGACGAAGTAGCAGGCGGCGATGATGGCGGCGACGGTGATGACAAAGAGGATGACCAGCCGGAGGGTCTTTTTCTTAGCCTGGGCCTGGTGCTGGAAGAAATTCATCGCGATGCGGCCCTCGCCTAAGGATGCCGGACTCATTCTACAACAGCCCCGCGAGGTCCGTGATTATAAAGGCCGTTCTCGTATGGAATTGCCCGCCGACGGCTTATTCGGCTCATTGACAGGAGCGAGCGGCGGGGGCTAGACTCCGCGTCGGAGAGGTAGCTTCCGATAATAGGACGGAATTGAGCGTTAGAATGTGGCAGTAATCGTGTGTTCTCGGACGCTGTGGTGCCAGTCAGTTTGGGGCGTGAGGATGCGTTGGCTCTGGGTTCTGGGGGCGTTGTTCGGTGCCAGGTTTGTCGGCTTCGCTACTCGCATGGGCGAGGACGAATGATACACAGATGTCAGACCCCCAGGAGAAAGACCGGAGACTACTTGCCGAGGGACTGCGCTACGGGAGCCTGGTGAGTGAGTTCGTCATCATGACGTTGGGCCCAGGTTATCTCGGATACAAGCTGGATCAACGGTACGGGTGGTCGTCGTGGGGCATGTTGGGAGGCATCCTCTTGGGGATGGGGCTAGGGCTGTGGATGCTGATTCGACAATTGAACAAGCTTAACCGGTAGCGAACCCTTGCGACTCCTGCTTTCCAGTATCGCTGTGCTCGTCATGATCTTGGCCGTTGCCGTGGGTCTTGGCCAGGGTCCCACGCAGTCTCGTTGGGGTGATGACGGTGTTCGAGCATTGTGGGCGATCGGCGGGATCTGCCTGATCGCGGCGGTCGTGGGGGCCTTGCCGTTGGGCATCGTTGCTCCGCGGTGGCCCACCCAGATCGGCCAGGCGGTGCTCGCGGGTACGGTCGTGCGGCTTCTGTTGACGATGGTTTTGGGAGGGGCTTATCAAGTGCTGGCGCAGCCCCACATGACGGCGTTCCTGTTTTGGGCGGTGGTGCTGTATTTGCTGTTGCTGGCGGTCGAGACCGGTTTTGGCGTTCTGGCCGTTCGGCGGTACTATCCGCCGCCGAGGACACGCAGCGAAGGGAGTCACGCGTGATTCAAGCACTCCTGGCGGCGCACGATCCCCTCGACCACGTCTTGCCGCATCGTTTCGGCGAGGGCATCTCCTTCTGGCATTGGACCATTGAAGCCCCGCTCAACATCTTCAAGATCGAACCCCACCAGACCTACTTCACCAATCAGATGCTGATGACCATCGTCGCGGCGGTCATCATGCTGCTGATCTTCCCGGCGCTGGGTCGCCGTTATGCTGCGATGCAGGCACGCGACCCCGATTCCGCCGTACCCCGGGGCTTCACCAATCTGATCGAAGCGATGATGCAGTACATCCGCAACGACGTGGCCCGCCCGGTACTCGGCGACAAGACCGACCGATTCATGCCTTTTCTGTGGACGATGTTTTTCTACATCCTCATTTGCAATCTATTGGGGATGATTCCGCTGGATTCGATCGTTTACTTTCTTTCCGGGATGCGGCTCCGCCACATCGGCGGAACCGCTACCGCGAACATCATGATCACCGCCGGTCTGGCGTTTTGCTCCTTTGTCATGATCCATTACAGCGGCGCTCGACAGGTCTATCTCGACCTCGTGGCCGGCACCTACGGCCACCACGGGCATGACGCAGAGCACGGCGGGCACAGCCACGACCATGGGCACGGCGGCCACAGCCGAGCGGTCCGCGGGGACGCCGCGGCCGTGGCGGTGGTGAAGGCGCCCTTTCTCTACATATGGAACTTCGCCCCGCACGTTTTCGCCCCCAAGGGCAAGGCTGGTCTGCTGGCCATGTTGCTCTGGGTGGCGGACCTGGTGATGTGGGTGATTCTCCTGGGGCTGGAGCTGATCGGCGCGGTCATCAAACCCTTCGCTTTGGCGATTCGGCTCTTTGCGAATATGGTGGCTGGGCACGTGGTGTTGGCCTCACTGCTGGCGCTGATCTTTGCGTTTGAAGGGGCGGTCGCCATGAACTGGGGTATTGGGGTTATCAGCGCCCTGGGCTGCGCCGCCCTGAGCCTATTGGAACTGTTCGTCGCCTTCTTGCAGGCTTACGTCTTCACTTTTCTGACGACGCTCTTCATTGGGGCGTCCGTAGCGCCGGAGCATTGAGCACCGGCAAGGTGGACCGCGGCTACGGCGACTGACATAGCAACTTGTGGGTTGGGGCAGCCGGGCGCCCCGGCCTCTTGAACTTGCGTCCCGGCAAGACGATCCATCCGACGCTGCGGCGTCCACAACAGAGGAGTATTCATCATGGTCGAAATCCTGGCGGAAGGCATGCAACTGATGGGTGACAAGGGCTTGATCGCCCTTGGCGCCGGGCTGGGCGCCGGACTCACCACCATCGGGGCGGCAAAGGGCATCGGGCATCTGGCCGGCGAGGCCATGGGCGGCATTGCCCGCCAACCCGAGGCCGGCGGGCGTATCTTTACCTCCTTGATCATCGCCGCCGCCCTGATCGAGGGCTTCACCTTTTTCGCACTGGTTATCTGCAACGGCATCATGGGCAAGGTCGGCTGAGGCGAGCCCACCTACCGGTCAACCGCACGCAGAGGGATGGTGAGAGCATGAATTACCAACGTCGGTTCCGGCAGATCACAGTCGTGGGCTTCGCGGTGATCTTGGCTGTGGGGACGGCGGCAGTTCCGTTGCTCGCCGGAGATGAGCACGGCGACGCAACAGGACACGCTTCCAAACCGGCACTACTCGATTGGGACATCGGGGCGGCCTTCTGGTCTATCCTGGTGTTCGTCGTGCTGCTGTCGGTACTCCGCGCATTCGCGTGGAAACCGATTCTGGAAGGGCTGAACCGACGAGAGGACTTCATCCGCGATTCGCTCGTTTCGGCCAAGGCCGAGCGGGAGCAGGCCCAGCGGCAACTGGCCGAGTACACCGAAAGGCTGAACAAGGCTCGCGAGGAGGCCACCGCCATTGTGGACGAGGGCCGACGCGACGCCGAGGAGGTCCGTAAGCGGATCGTCGCCGAGGCCAAGGCCGAGGCGGAGGCCGCCGTCCGGCGGGCCAAGAAGGACATCGAACTGGCCCGCGACGCGGCCGTGAAGCAACTGCACGACCAGACCATCCTGCTGGCGACCAGCATCGCCGGCAAGATCGTTCGACAGGAACTCAAACCGCAGGACCACGCCCGCCTGATGGACGAAGCCCTGCGGGAGATGGGCGGCTTGAACTGACCGACGCCGGCGGCGGTGATACCGACCGTCCGGAAGTCCACGGGCGACACGGTCTCGGCGGTCGGCGGCAATGAGGGCGGAGCGGCGAGTCGTGATGAAGGAACCGCTCTCTCGTCGTCCCGGCCGATCGGGTCGATCCAGCGGCCCGCGGGGAACGCCGCGGTCGGCCGTTCCCAGGTGTGGCGGGCAGTCGCTCCCCGCCGGTCGCCGTTCCGGGCGGCCCGTGCCGGAGACCGGCGTCGCGACGGACCCCGAATGACGCGGCAAGCACCGCCGCGAGTGGACGCGTATGGCCTCAGACTTTGATATCACGAGAGCGGCGGCCTCGGTCTACGCCGAGAGCCTCCTCCAACTGGCCGTCGAGGCGGGAGCGGAGGACGAAATCGACGCCGAACTCCGCGACCTGCGGGAGCTGTGGAGCCGCGACCCCGGTTTCGCCGCCATGATGAGTTCCGCCGCCATCGACGTGAACGCCCGCCGAGCGACCATCCGTCGGATCTTCGGCGACGGCCGGGTGCACCGCCTCGTGCTGAACCTCCTGCTGGTCATGAACGACAAGCGGCGCTCGATGATTCTGCCCCGCGTATGCAGCGCCTATCGGCACAAGCTGGACGCCCGCAAGGGTCGCGAGGCCACTTATGTCACCTCCGCCGTGCCGCTCACCGACGAGCAGCGGGCCCGGCTCCGGGCGGAGGTGAAGCGGCTCACTCACCGCGAGGCCGACCTGATCGAGACGGTGGACGCCGGCGTGCTCGGCGGGCTGCGGGTGCTGGTGGCCGGGCGGCTGTACGACCTGTCGCTCAGCCGCCGTCTGCGGGACCTGCGGGCGGCCCTGGCGGCGGCGACGGAGCGGCACCTGCTGGCGGGCGTCGAGCGGTTCGTCAAGGAAGCATGATCCGGCCGTGCCGGCGTCCCCGCCGATGCAGCGGGGGCGGCGGCGCGGGGCCGGCCACAGGAAGGATTGACCCGTATGCGAATCCAGGTTGACGAGATCACGGCGGTCATCAAGCAGGAAATCGCCCATTATCAGGAGCAGCTCGAAGCCGCCGAGGTCGGCCGAGTGATCGCCGTCGGCGACGGCGTGACGCAGATCTACGGCCTGGCCAACGCCATGGCCGGCGAGATGGTCGAGTACGAGAACGGCGCCATCGGCCAGGTGATGAACCTGGAGGAGAACTCGGTCGGCGCGGTGGTGCTGGGCGATTACCTCGGCATCAAGGAGGGCGACCTGGTCCGCACCACCGGCAACCTGCTCAGCGTGCCGGTCGGCGACGCGATGATCGGCCGGGTGGTGGATCCCCTGGGCCGGGCTTTGGACGGCAAAGGACCGATCGTCAGCCCGCAGCGGTGGCCGATGGAGTACAAGGCTCCCGGCATCGCCGAGCGGCAGCCCGTCAAGGAGCCGTTGCAGACCGGCATCAAGGCCATCGACAGCATGATCCCCATCGGTCGCGGGCAACGCGAGCTGATCATCGGCGACCGCAAGACCGGCAAGACGGCGATCGCCATCGACACCATCATCAACCAGCGCGATTCCGGCGTCCTGTGCGTCTATGTGGCGATCGGCCAGAAGGAATCGACCGTGGCCGGGGTGGTGGAAACGCTGCGGGCACATCACGCGATGGACTACACCATCGTGGTGTCGGCTTCGAGCAGCGATTCCGCGCCGTTGCAGTACATCGCCCCGTACTCCGGTTGCGCGATGGCCGAATACTTCATGTACACCCAGGGGCGGCACACGCTCTGCATCTACGACGACCTCTCCAAGCAGGCCCAGGCTTATCGCCAATTGTCGCTCCTGCTCCGCCGCCCGCCCGGCCGCGAGGCGTACCCCGGCGACGTGTTCTACCTGCACAGCCGCCTGTTGGAGCGGTCCTGCAAGCTGGCCGAGCGCTACGCGATCGTGCCGGAAGGGCAGAAGTTCAAGGCCGGCGGGGTCAACGGCAAGACTTATGTCGGCGTGCCCGGCCGCCACGAGGCCGAACACGACCTGAAGAACTTCCCCAAGCACCGGGTCGAAAAAGACCCCACCTCCGGCGGTTCGCTCACCGCTCTCCCGGTCATCGAGACCCTGGAGGGCGAGGTCTCGGCCTACATCCCGACCAACGTGATTTCCATCACGGACGGGCAGATCTACCTGGAGCCGGACCTCTTCTTCGCCGGGGTGCGGCCGGCGATCAACGTGGGCATCAGCGTGAGCCGTGTCGGCGGCAACGCCCAGAACAAGGCCATGAAGAAGATCGCCGGGTCGCTGCGTCTGGATCTGGCGGCGTTTCGGGAGCTGGAGGCGTTCGCCCAGCTCGGCACCGATCTCGACGCCGCCTCGCAGCGGCAATTGGACCGCGGAGCGCGCATGGTGGAGTTGCTGAAGCAGGGACAGTACGGGCCGTACCACGTCACCGATCAGATTCTCAGCATCTTCGCGGGCACCCGCGGCTATCTGGACAAGCTGCCGATTTCGCGGGTCGGCGAGTACGAGGCGCAGATGATCAAGCACTTCCGCGACGAGTATCCGGAAGTATGGAAGGAATTGACCGACAAGGGCGCCCTGGACGAGGCGTTGGAGAAGAGGATCCGCGACATCCTGGACAAGTTCGGCACGCGGTTCGCCGCCGCCACGCCGGGATGAAGGGCCAGCGATGAAGGCCGACACACGCCGTAACCCGGCCAACCGGTCATGCGCTTCATCCGCGGCCATGCCGCCGGAGGGTGGTGACGATTTCCGTTCCGGCCCGGCCAACCCGAAGCGAGCAGTGGGCGGTTGCCGCCCTCGTGGGCGCGGTCTTGCTTGTTCATGTGGCGGCCGCGGCGCGCCGGTCCTCCGGATTGCTGGAGCACGACGAGTCCATTGCCGTGCTGACCGCCGCGGGGCAGATGCCGCGGTTGCTGGAATTGCAGGAGGCCGGGTCGGATGGGTTCTGGTCGGCTTCGGCCGCGGAGTTGCAGGCCCTCTTGCATCCAGCTGCGGGAACCACGACGAGCGACGTTCTGCATTCGCTGTTGCACCGCGATCAGCATCCGCCGCTGTATTTTCTGGTGCTGCGGGGACTGCTCTATCTGGACCGCGGGTCGCCGTTCTGGGCGCGGCTGTTCGGCACGGCGGCGGTCCTGACGGCCGCCTGGGCGGCGAATCGCTGGATCTGGCCCGCCGCTTCGGCGGGGGGCCGCTGGCTCGGCCTGGCCTGGTTGGCGGGGTCCGTCGTCATGGTCGAGACGGCGACGGAGCTGCGGCAGTACGCCCTGGTCATGCTGGGAACGACGCTCAGCGTGGCCGCCTGGGTCCTGTGGTGGGAGGACCATGCGCCCCGCCATCGTGTGGTCTTGCTGCTGACGCTGGCGCCGGTGCTGCTGTTGTGGACGCATTATGCCGCCGTGGTCTGGGTGGCGGTCGGGCTGGTCGCCATGACCGTGTGCCTGGCGTGCACCGGCCGGCGTCGCTGGCCGATGCCGGCCGCGGCCATGCTGATCGGCAGCCTGTTTCTGTCGCCCTTGGTGATGTGGCGGCTGCAATCCACCGTCGAGCTGGCCAGAGTGGGCAATTCGCCGCCGGCCGATTGCTGGCGCGAGGCCGTCTTGCCGTTAAGCCAAGGGGTTCAGGAGGCCTGGTTGCCTCTGCCGTGGCTCTGGCGAAGCGAGGCGATGTCCCTGGGTGTCGCCGCCGCTCTGCTGCTGGTGTTGGCCGCGTTGGCCGCGCGGGCCATGCCCACGGCGGATCGTGTGCTGCTGGCCGCGGCGTTTGTCTGGGGTGGTCTTTGGTTGCTGCTGCTACAGCGGGGGCAGGTGCCGGTGCATGCGGTGAAGGCGAAGTATCTGGCTCCGCTGCTGATGGTCCCGCTCGCGTTACTGGTTCGCGCGGTGTCGGCGTCGCGGCCCCGCTGGGCCGGGCGAGCGGCCATCGCCGTTCTGTTGGCGTCCGTGGCGGCCAATGCGGCGGCCCTCCGCGCCTTGTTGGGCAGCCGGCCGGAGGCGCCGCTCCTCGCGGGTCTGGCCGGCACGCGGTGTCTGCTGACGGATTCGCTCTCGCGCGGCTATGTACTGCCTTTGGTGGAGAAGCTGCCGCCCGACGCGACCGTGCTGGTGGTGCCGCCGGGCCGCGCCGAAGACTGCTGGCCCGAAGTGTCGTCGCGGCTTCCGGAGCACGGGTTGACGCTGGTGGAGGTCCACCGTCTGCCGCATGCTCCGCGGACTCGCGACTGGGCGTCGGTGGTGGAGCGGCTGAGTCTGATGTACGAGCGGCGGGAACAACTATGGAGCGGTCCGCGGCGGACGATTATGACGTTTTCCGGGCGACGCGCGTCGTCCGCCGCCGACGGCGTGAACGGCCCCGAGCGGTCCTCCGCTCGCGGCGAAGGTGAAAGGCCGGGGGTCTGACCATGGCGAAGGCACGACAAATCGTCAAACGGCGCAAGGCCGTCACCAACATTCGGAAGATCACCAAGACGATGCAGCTCATCGCCACGGCCCGCTTCCAGGGTGCCTTCCAGCGCGCCGTGGCCGCCCGGCCTTACACGCAGAAGATCACCGCGCTCGTGGAGGAGCTGGCCGCGGCGGGAGGCGGCCAGGCCGATCATCCGCTGATGCGCGAAAACCCCGCGGCGGAGAAGGACCTGCTGCTCGTGCTGACTTCGCATCGCGGCCTCTGCGGCGGCTACAACGCCAACGTCCTGCGGCGGGCCGTGGCGGTGTTGGACGAGCGTCAGCCTCGCCCGCAAGAGTTGCACGTGGCCGGGAAGAAGGGTATCGCCTACTTCAAGTTCCTCGGGCGTCCGGTGGATCGGGCGGTGACGGGCGTGGACGATCGGCCGCGGTTCGAGCAGATCGAGCCGATTGCCGCGGAGATGATGCAACGCTACGAGGCCGGCGAATTCGGCTCGGTCAGCGTGGTCTACATGCGGTTCGTCTCGGCCGGGAAGCAGATTCCCGAGGTAATCCGCCTGCTGCCGTTGAGTCGAGAGGCTGCGGCGGGGTCGGCCGCGCCGGCCGGCGGCGGCGCTGCTTCGGCGATTTACGACTTCTCGCCACCGCCTCAGGAGTTGTTCCGCGTCCTGCTGCCGCAGACCGTCAAAGTCCGGTTGTACCAGTGCTTCCTGGATGCCACCGTCAGCGAGCAGGTCTCCCGCATGGTGGCGATGAAGGCGGCCACCGACGCGGCGGGCGAGATGATCAAACTGCTCTCGCGGCAGTTCAATCGGGCACGACAGACCCAGATCACCATGGAGTTGTTGGATATCGTCGGCGGCGCCAGCGCGCTGCAATAGTCGCACCGGCCGGGTGTCGGTGCCGGATGGAGTGCAAACCCCCTAGCTCGCCGGAGAATTGTCATGGTCGCGGCCAGCCAGAACGTCGGTCGAGTCACCCAAGTCATCGGTTCCACGCTGGATGCCGAGTTTCCCCAGGAGCATCTGCCGTCGCTGTACAACGCGCTGAAGGTCACCATCGAGCGCACGGTGGGCCTGGAGAAGGTCACGGAGACGCTGGCCTGCGAGGTGGCCAGCCATCTCGGCGGCGGGCGGGTGCGGGCCGTGGCCCTGGGCAGCACGGACGGTCTGCGCCGCGGGATGGAGATCATCGATACCGGAGCGCCGGTATCCGTGCCGGTCGGGCCGGAGGTGCTGGGCCGCGTGTTCAATCTGCTGGGCGAGCCGATCGACGGCCGCGGACCGGTGACCGCGAAACAGACCCGCCCGATCCACCACGAGCCGGCCGGCTTCGACAAGCTGACGCCCAAGACGGAGCAGCTCGTCACCGGCATCAAGGTGATCGACCTGCTGGCCCCGTTCGTTCGCGGCGGCAAGACCGGGTTGTTCGGCGGGGCCGGCCTGGGCAAGACGGTCATCATTCAGGAGATGATCGCCCGCATCGCCCGCGAGCACAGCGGGTACTCCGTTTTCGCCGGCGTGGGGGAGCGGACCCGCGAGGGCAACGACCTCTGGTTGGAGATGCAGGAAGCCGAGTTCAAGGATTCCAGCGGCAAGGTCAAGAAGGTCATCGAGCACACCGCGATGGTGTTCGGCCAGATGAACGAGCCGCCGGGGGCCCGCCTGCGCGTGGCCCTTTCCGGGCTGACCATGGCAGAGTACTTCCGCGATGAGAGCGGCGCGGACACGATGCTGTTCATCGACAACATCTTCCGTTTCAGCCAGGCCGGCTCGGAGGTTTCGGCGCTGCTCGGGCGCATGCCCAGCGCCGTGGGCTATCAGCCGACGCTCGGCACGGAAATGGGCGAGTTGCAGGAGCGGATCACCTCCACGACCCAGGGCGCGGTGACCAGCGTGCAGGCGGTGTACGTGCCCGCCGACGACCTGACCGACCCGGCCCCGGCGACGGCCTTCACCCACCTGGATGCGTTTATCGTGCTGGCCCGGTCGATTTCGGAGAAAGGCATCTACCCGGCCATCGACCCGCTGGCGTCGTCCAGCCGCCTGCTCGACCCGCAGTACGTGGGCGAGCGGCACTACAAGTGCGCCCAGCGGGTGCAGCAGATCCTCCAGCGTTACCGCGACTTGCAGGACATCATCGCCATTTTGGGCGTGGAGGAACTCAGCGCGGAGGACAAGCTCCTGGTCGCGCGGGCCCGCAAGATCGAGCGTTTCTTCAGCCAGCCGTTCTACGTGGCGGAGACGTTCACCGGCTTCCCCGGCAACTACACGTCGCTGGAAGACACCATCCGCAGCTTCGAGGAGATCTGCGACGGCAAGCACGACGCCCTGCCGGAACAGGCGTTCATGTATGTGGGTCCGGTGGAGCAGGCCATAGAGAAGGCGAAGAAGCTACAGGGGTGAGCTTCGCCCGGCGATCGGTGACGGGCCGGCGCGGTCTGCATATGTGCGGACCTGCATTTCCGTTTATCCTCTTTACTACACATTTACCAAACTGGGTGTGTTAATACATTGACACACGCCGCGGCTCCCCGCTATATTCGCACGTGAAGTTCGGGCCGAACTTCACGACAGATCGGTTCAGATCACGCGTCGCGATCGGGAAGGCGGGTCTTCCCGGGCGGGCGAGTTCACTGCACAAACCGGGTTGAGTAAAGGAGAGAAAGATTATGAAGAACAAGATCGCTGTCACTCTGCTGGCTGTTGCCGGGTTGCTCGGCGCCGCGGTTCCCGCGTCGGCCGACAATTGGACCATGACCCTCACGGTGGACAACCAATACGATATCTACTTCGGCACGCCGCTGGTGACGACCTACTATGCCGGCGGCGACAACAACTGGTTCACCGTCGAGACCTGGAACGCCACCGGCATGGCTTCCACGGATTACCTCTACGTGGCCACCGCCTCAGACCATTCCGTGGCCCAGGGCTTCCTCGGAACCTTCACCAACACCACGCTCGGCATCACCGTCAATACCGGCGATGCCGCCTTCGAGGTCTTCCCCGCCGGGGCCTACCTCCAGCAGATCGATCCGACGTGGCCGGCGTTCTGGCCGCAGTCGGTGCAACCGACGCAAGCCCAGGTTGACGCCGCCATCACCTTTGCCACGTTGAACGGGCTTTGGCAGCCGACCAGCCAACTGCCGGGCTGGACCAACGCCGCCCACCCCGGTCCGTGGTGGCAGAATATCGCCGGCATTCCGAGCAACGCCATGTGGATCTGGCACGACAGCGGCAATGCCCCCGGCTTCGGCTATCCGGCGCCGTACGGCGGGTTCAATCATGACGAGTTCCTGATCTTCCGCGTGGCCGGCATCGCTCCCGAGCCGACCACGGCGATTCTGGCCCTGGTGGGCGGGTTGACCCTGCTCCGCCGCCGTTTCGCTCGCTGAGAGAAGCGACTTTTCCTATGCTCCTGCGGACCGGCTCGCCTTTGCGGCGGGCCGGTCTGCTTTTTGACCGGCGGTCTGGAGCCTACAATGGGCGCCATGAATCCGCCGGTTTCCATCATCGTGCCGACCTTTCGCGAGGCGGAAAACATCCCCCTGCTGGTCGAGCGCGTCTTCGCCGCTCTGGAGAAGGCCGACACGCCCGCCGAGATGATCATCGTCGATGACGACAGCCGCGACGGGAGCGATGCGGCGGTGGAACGGCTGGCGGCCCGTTATCCCGTTCGCCTGATCACCCGCACCGATGAACGCGGGCTTTCCTCCGCGGTGGTGCGGGGGTTCACGGAGGCGAAGTACGACCTGCTGTTGTGCATGGACGCGGATCTTTCGCACCCGCCGGAATCCGTGCCGGACGTCATTCGGCCGGTGGCCGAGGGTGCGGCCGAGTTTTGCATCGGTTCGCGTTACACGGCGGGCGGTTCCACGCGGGAGGACTGGGGCCTGCTGCGGCGCATCAATTCGCGCGGGGCCACGCTGCTGGCGCGCCCGCTGACTTCCGCCCGCGACCCCATGGCGGGATTTTTCTGCATTTCGCGGGAAGTCTTTCGTCGAGCGGAGGAGGCGGGGCTGAACCCGATCGGCTACAAGATCGGGCTGGAGATCCTGATCAAGGCGCGGTGCCGCCGGCTGACGGAGGTGCCGATCGTTTTTTCGGACCGGATGCATGGCAAAA
The DNA here is from genome assembly GCA_964572385.1 of uncultured Planctomycetaceae bacterium. Lineage (GTDB taxonomy): Bacteria > Planctomycetota > Phycisphaerae > UBA1845 > UTPLA1 > CAZNFM01. Next base: position 33,598 of record CAZNFM010000022.1, read on the forward strand.
GCAAGTTGACCTTTCGACAGCAGTTGCTGTACCTGCGGCACCTGCTGGGCCTCTACTGGTTCAAGTGGCCCGTCGCCGCTCCGGTTCTGACTCTCCTGGTGGTGGCGGCCGGTGCGGGCCTCCTGCTATGGAATGCCCTGCCCTGAACGCCGCGGCCTTCGGCTGACGCCGTTCTGGCGCGACCAGGGTTCCGGCTGTCGGACCCCGACTAAGGATATATGAAGCATTATGTTATGACTTGGTCCGCGAACTGGTGCCGGGGACGATGAAACCCCGCGCAGGGGGCTTGCATCGCCAAGATTATCGGCTATACTTCCGGGCCACGGCCAGGGCTTCGGCGCCCCGCGTGTTCCCCCCCAGCACGCACCCGAACCCTGGCCCTTTTCCTGCGCCAGCCGCATGTGATAAATTTCCCATCATACAGGTATGATAATTGGGTTAGCGAGGCGATGGTTTTCCCGTCGCGGCGGCCTCCCTTCGGGGAGGGCATGGCGGTCTGATCCGCCTTTCGGCGAGTCGATCTGTCCCCCACGGTCGGCCGGGGCGGGGCCGCCCGCGGCCGCCTCTTGACCCGCCCGCCCGGTAGGCCGTCAACTATGGGGATGTTGACCGGGGCCTCCACGGGGGAATCGACCGAGTCGAGCGTTGCTCACCGCGCCGCCGCCATTGATCAGAGACGTGGCGCCCGCCCGTCGGAGGAGTTCTTGCAGGCCCTGCGGCAGGCTCGGCGGCCGTTCGTCGTGGCCCACGTCACGCCGGATGCGGATGCCGTGGGGGCGGTGCTCGCCCTGTCCGAGGGGCTGCGGCGGATCGGCAGCTCGCCCACTGCCGGGCTGACCCCAGGCCGCACCGCCGCCAAACTTCGCTTCATGTTCGAACTCGCCCCCGCCGTGCCGCTGGCCGAGACCTGGACGGCGGCCGATCACGACGCCGTGATCGTCCTCGACACCGCCGGCGAGAAACGAATCCAGATCGAGCCGAAGCTGCCGCCGGACGCGGGAATCGTTGTTTTCAACATCGACCACCATTTCACCAACACGCTCTTTGGGCGCCACCACTGGGTGGATCCGGACGCTACCAGCACCAGCGAGATGATCTTCCGCTTGCTCGGAATGCTGGACGTGGACCTGACGCCCGCCGTGGCTTCGCTCCTTTACGCTGGAATCTACGGCGATACCGGCGGCTTCAGCTACCCGAACACCACGGCCGCCGTGCTGCATGCCGCCGGCGACCTGGTGCGGGCCGGCGCCGACGTCAGCCGGGTCGGCGAGCAGCTCTGCCGCTCGCAAACCCGCTCCGATTTCGAGCTGCTCCGCCGGGTGTACGACCATACGACCGTCACGCCCGACGGGCGGATCGCCTACAGCTTCCTCACCCTCCAGGACGTCGCCGAATCGGGCTGCACGGCCGACGATATCGACGACCAGGTTTCGGTGCCGCGGGCCTTGAAGGGAGTCCGTCTGGCCTTGCTCTTCTCCGAGGCCCAGCCCGGCATCGTTCGGGTCAATCTCCGCGGTGAAGGCGACACCAGCGTCGTCGAGATCGCTCAGCGGTTCGGCGGGGGAGGACACCGGCAGTCGGCGGGTGTTCGGCTGCGGGGCCGCACTGTGGAAGAGGCGATTCGCGAGGTGCTCGCCGCGGCGGCGGAACACCTCGATCGGCCGGGCACCGCTTGACGGCTGCCCGTCCTCGCGCCGACCATCCGTTCGCGAGATGTCCCAGATCGAAGTCGACAGGTTGGGCAAGACCTTCCGCGTGCCGGAGCGGGAAGGCGGCTTCTGGCCGTCGGTCCGGAGCGTCTGGCGCCGTCGGTTTCGCGACGTGCACGCCGTGCAGGACGTGTCGTTCACCGTCGAAGCGGGCGAGATCGTCGGATTCCTCGGGCCGAACGGCGCGGGCAAGACCACTACGCTCAAGATGCTTTCCGGCCTGCTGCATCCCACATCCGGGCAGGCCCGCGTGATGGGGCACGTTCCCTGGAAGCGGGAGCGAGCCTACCTCCAGCGGATCAGCATGTTGATGGGGCAGCGGTCGCAGATGCAGTGGGACCTGCCGGTGATCGACTCGTTTCTGGTGCAGGCCGCGGTCTACGGGATTCCTCGGGAAGAGTACCAGCGGACGCAGGCGGAACTGGTGGAACTGCTGGACCTGGGGGACGTCCTGCGGAAACAGGTTCGCACGCTCAGCCTGGGTGAGCGGATGAAATGCGAACTCTGCCTGTCTCTGCTGCACCAGCCGGCGGTGTTGTTTCTCGATGAGCCGACCATCGGCGTGGACATCACCATGCAGGCCCGCATCCGTTCCTTCATCGCCGAGCACAACCGCCGCCGCGGCGCGACCATCATCCTGACCAGTCACTACATGGCCGATGTGACCGCCCTGTGCCGGCGGATCATCGTCATCGACCGTGGTCGGATCCTCTTCGACGGGGCCATCGACGCCCTGTCCGCGCGGCTGGCTCCCTTCAAGGTGATCAGGATCGACCTGAACCGCGAACTGGACGACTACGATTTCGCCGCCGTGGGCACGGTGCTGTCACGGCAGGACCGCAAGGTCGTCCTGCGGGTCCCCAAGGGCGAAACCGCCGCGGCCACGGCGCGTCTGCTGACCGATCTGCCGGTGCTGGATCTGACCATCGAGGATCCGCCGATCGAGGACGTGATTGCCCGGGCCTTTGCCGACCGCGGTCCGGCCCCGCCGGAGGCAAGCCCATGATCCGGGTCTTCCGCGTTTTCGCCGCCTACCTCCGCGCCGGCATCGGCGTAATGCTGCAATATCGCGGCGAAATCCTGCTCTGGGCCGTGTGGGGACTGGTCAATCCGGCGGTTCTATACGCGATGTGGAGCGCCGCCGCCGAATCGAACCCGGAGGCCACCGCCGCCGGCCTGACCCGTGGGCAGTTCGCCGCCTATTACTTCATCATCATGATCGTCGGGCATTTCGCCACCGCCTGGGATGCGTATGAGGTGGGTTACTTGATTCGCACCGGGCGGATGTCGCCGCTGCTGCTGCTGCCCGTTCCGCCGATCTGGAAGGCGCTGGCCGACAACGCCGCCTATAAGGTGACCACGCTGTTGTTCGTCGTGCCGATGTGGCTGGTGTTCGCCTGGCTGGTGTCGCCGGAGTTCGAGACCACCGCCTGGCAACTGGCGGCCGGTTCGGCGGCGCTGGTGCTGGGCTGCCTGCTGAACTTTCTGCTCGGCTATGTGGTGGCCCTGCTGGCCTTCTGGTTTACCAAGCTGGACGCCCTGGGCGAAGTCTATTTCGGCCTGGGCATGTTTCTGGGCGGACGGTTCGCTCCGCTGGAGGCCTTGCCGCCGCCCATTCGCTGGGCGGCGGACGTGCTGCCGTTTCGCTGGATGTTCGCGTTTCCGACCGAAATGCTGATGGGACGGACCGGGGCGGCCACGGCCCTGGTCGGCCTGGCGGTGCAGGGGGCCTGGATCGCGGCGACGGCGGCGGTCCTGCGGTGGACGTGGTCGGCCGCGGTCAAGCGTTACACGGCCGTTGGAGGCTGAGGGTCATGGTGGCGGCCGTGCGGCGCGCGATGAGACTGGCCTGGCTCTTTGCCCGCGTCAGCGTGCAGAACGCGGCGGCCTACCGGTTCGACATGATCGTGCGCGGGGTGATGTCCCTCCTCCACCTGGGCGCGGAACTGCTGGCCGTCTGGACCATCTATAGCAACACCACCTCGCTGGCCGGCTGGCGGTGGCCGCACCTGCTCATCCTGGTCGGGGTGTACCGGATGCTGGCGGGCGGTCTGCGGATGTCGATCGTGCCGAACATGCGCCGCGTGCTGGAGGACATTCGCGAGGGCACCCTCGACTTCGTGTTGCTGCGGCCGGTGGACTCCCAACTGCTGGTCAGCATCCGGGAGTTCGTCTTCTGGCGGGCGGCGGACGTGGTGCTCGGCGCGGCGGTAGCGGTCTATGGGTGCGTGCATCTCCACGGGCTGGTGCCGTGGCGGGCAGCGGGGCTCTTCGTGATCACGCTGCTGGCGGGATTCGTGATCGTTTACAGCGTCTGGCTGGTGCTGGCGACGCTGTGCTTCTGGTTCGTTCGCATCCAGAACATCGAGATGGTCTTCTGGAACGTCTTCGAGGCGGGGCGGTTTCCGATCGTCATTTATCGGCCGTGGGTACAATGGCTGCTGACGTTCATCGTGCCGCTGGCCTTCATCACGACGTTCCCCGCGGGCATTCTGGCGGAAGACCCGGCCACCCAGGTGCCGACGACGGCTCCGCTGTGGGCGGTGCTGATCGCGGCGGCGCTGCTGGCGGCGTCCTCGTGGTTCTGGCGCTATGGGCTGCGGCATTACTCCGGCGCGTCGGCCTGACTCCGGCACATAGCGTCCACGGCAGGGCGGTCTATAATCCGCCCGATTTCATACGGAGGCGACATGACGCCGGCCACGCTGCTATTGTTCGTATTCGGCCTGGTGCTGTTGGTAATCGGGGCCGAATCGCTGGTCCGCGGCGCCTCGCGGCTGGCGGCCGCCGCGGGAATCTCGCCGCTGGTCATCGGCCTGACCGTGGTGGCCTTCGGAACCAGCGCCCCGGAGTTGGCGGTCAGTCTCAAGGCCGGCTGGAGCGGAGTGGCCGACTTGGCCGTCGGCAACGTGGTCGGCAGCAACATCTGCAACGTGCTCCTGATCCTGGGGCTTTCCGCGGTGGTTGCGCCGATGGCGGTCGCTTCCCAACTGCTCCGGTTCGATGTGTGGATCATGCTCGCGGCGTCCGTCGCGGTGCTTCTGCTGGGGTGGAACGGCGTCATCGGCCGGCTGGAGGGCGCCGGCCTGTTCGCGGCGGTGCTGCTCTACACCGCCTGGCTGATTCGGCAGAGCCGTCGGGAGACCGCCGAGGTGCGGGCGGAATACGAGCGGGAGTTCGCCGATCTGCCCGCCGCGGCTTCCCGTCGGCTGTGGCCGGTGTACGTCTTGCAGGTGCTGGTCGGGCTGGGAGGGTTGGTTCTAGGGGCGCGGTGGCTGTTGATCGCCGCCGTGGCCATGGCCCGCGCTTTCGGCGTCAGCGAGCTGGTCATCGGGCTGACGGTGATCGCCGTCGGCACCTCGCTGCCGGAGATCGCCGCCTCGCTGGTGGCGGCGATTCGCGGAGAGCGCGACATCGCCGTGGGCAACATCGTCGGCAGCAACATCTTCAACATCCTCTGCGTATTGGGCCTGACGGCCGCCGTCTGCCCGTCCGGCATCCCGGTCAGCCCCGCGGCATTGCGCTTCGACATTCCCGTCATGATCGCCGTGGCGATCGTCTGCGTGCCGGTGTTCTTCCGGGATCGGCGGGTGGATCGTTATGAGGGCCTCTTGTTCCTGGTGTACTACGTGGTTTATACGGCCTATCTGATCATGGCCGCCCGACAACATCCGGCCTTGGCCTGGTTCCGCCCGGTGATGCTGTATGTGGTGTTGCCGTTGACGGCGGTCGGGCTGGCCGTGGCTACCGGCCGAGGGGTCGCCCGGCAACGACGGTCGTCCGCCGAGGCCGGGCGCGCCGAAAACGGGGCCGAAAGCCGATGAGGGCTCGCACCGTGCCGCGGGAGCAGGGGATGCTGGCCGAGCGTATCGGCCGTCTGGTGGATTCGCGGCCGTTTCGCGGCGGCGTGCTGGCCGTGATCATTCTGGCCTCGGTTCTGGTTGGGGTGGAGACCTATCCGGCAGCGGTGGAGCGGCACGGCGCCGTACTGCGGAACCTGGACCGCGTCGTGGTCGGACTATTCGTGGCGGAGGCCCTTTTGAAGATGGCTCGCCACGGTCGGCGATTTCACCGTTACTTTCACGACTTGTGGAATGTTTTTGATTTCGTGATCGTCGTGGTGTGCGTGCTGCCGCTGCACGCCCAATACGCGGCGGTGCTGCGGTTGGCCCGCGTGCTGCGGACGTTGCGGCTGATTACGGCCTTGCCGCGGTTGCAGCTCATTGTCGGGACGCTGATCCGGAGCATTCCCGCGATCGCCTACATCGTTTTTCTGCTTCTCCTGCTGTTTTACGTCTACGCCGTGTTGGGGGTCTTTCTCTGGCGCGACAATGACCCGGTCCACTTCGGCGACCTGCCGTCGGCGATGCTGACCCTGTTCAGCGTGGTGACGTTGGAGGGCTGGGTCGACTTGATGTACACGCAGATGCATGGTTCCGAGGCGATGGGGCTGGTCAACACGACGGCCCTGCCGATGCGGCCGTCGGCCCAGCCGGTGCTGGGGGCGATCTACTTCGTGTCGTTCGTTCTGCTGGGCACCATGGTGATGCTGAACCTGTTCATCGGGGTGATCGTGAACAGCATGGAAGAGACCCGCGAGGAGCGGACCAAGGAGCAGGCCGAGCAGTCCGGCGAGGCCGCCTGGGAGAGGGAGCTGGCCGAACTGGAGCAGGCCGCGGCGGACCTGAATCGCCGCATCGCGGAGCTTCGTCGCCGCCGGTGGTGAGGCGGTTCGGCCGGCGGACAACAGCGACGGCGGAACCGGGAGTGACCCCGGCCCCGCCGTCCATCTGAACCCACCCACCAGACCTGGGCTCCTGGCCCAGTGTATTACCGCAGGAGCGAGAGGATCGCCGCGGACTGCTGCGACGCCACGCCCAGGAGCGAGATTGCGGACTGGAGCAGGACGTTCTGCCGGCTCAGTTCGGCTGTCTCGAGGGCGTAGTCCACGTCGTCGATGACGCCGCGGGCGCTCTCCAACGCCTCCTTGGTTGCGTTCAAGCTGTTGATCGAGGTTTCGACCTGGAACTTCTGGAAGCCGCCGATGCGGCCCCGCTGCGTGGCCACCTGTTGCAGGGCGGCCTTGGCGATGATGACCGCGTTGTTGGCATCCGTGGCCAGGTCGTTGGAACCACCGCTGCGGAGCGAGTCCAGATATCCGTCGCTGTTGTTGCCCAACTGGTGGGCGAAGAGGCTTTCGATGCCCAGCGTGGCCTGCGTGCTGCTGCTGGTGCCGAGCTGGAAGGTCATGCCGCCGCCGCTGATGGTGATGTTCCCGGCGCTGCCGGCGACATTGCCCGCGGCGGTGAGATAGAACTCGCCGCTGGTGCCGTTGGAGTTGAACGACACGCGGAGCCCGTCGACGAAGGCCTGCTGGCCGTTGACGTTCACCACGGCATCCGTTCCGGCCGTATAGGAGACGGTCGAGAAGTCGGCGTCGCCGCTGATGTACTGGGCGGAAACGAAGGCCTTGCTGCCGTATTCGCGGCTCTGGATGCGGAGCGTGGTGCCGTTGACCGTCGCGGAGACGCCGGTGTCGGAGGCGGCGGCAACGATCTTGGCGGCCACGTCGGCCAGCGTGTCGGTCTCATCGACCGTGATGGTGGCCGTGCCCAGCCGGCCCGCGATGCTGAAGGTGGCGGCGCTGACGTCCGTCGAGTCCGCGGCGCTGAAGGAACCCAGCGTGGCCGAAGCCACGGCGCCGGCGGAGACCACCGAGACCGACATCGTCTGATTGGAGTTCGAGGTCGGCCGCGAGAAAACCCGCAGGTCCGAGATCTTCGTCGGGGCGCTGGCGGTCGCCCGGATCGACTGCTGGCCGTCCAGCAGCTTCTTACCGTTGAAGGAGGTGGTCTGGATGATCCGGTTGATGGAGTTGATCGCGTTGTCGATCTGCGCCTGGTTGGCGGCGATCTCGGCGGCGCTCAATCCGCCGGAGCTGGTGCTTTGGGCGGCAAGCGACTCAATTTCGGAGAGCAGGCTTTCCACTTCCACGAGGGCCTTGTCGGCCACGCTCAACATCGAGTTGGCGCGCTGGCCGTTGTTGACGGCGGCCTCGACGCCCACCAATTCGGCGTTCAGGCTGCTCACCGCGATCAGGCCGGCGGGATCGTCCTTGCCGGCGTTGATCTTGTGACCGGTGGACAGCCGTGTCATGTTGGCCGATTGGGCGGCGCTGGTGCGGTTCAGAATGTTCAGCAATGTCAATGTCTGTGCGTTGTTGATGGTGAGTCCCATGACGTCTTTCCCCTTTTTCTCTGGCGGCGAGTTCAGATTCCCCTTTCCCAGCACTGTCCGTCGCCCCCCGGCAGGTCCCGACGGTGTTTCCAGTGCTGCGGTCCATGTTTCGCCAATTGGCAACCGAACGATAAGATATAACTGTCCGCTGGCCGAAACTCGGGGGCGATTCGCGGAACCAGCCGCAAGCTTATGATTTATAATAGATTAGAAATGTAGGTCCGAGATCGGAAATAGGTCCGCTTTTCCGCTTCGCAGGCCTGATCCGGCCGATTCCCAGGCTACGGCTCCAGCCGAAGCGGACGATTCGCGGCAGCACCGGGGGTCGTGGTCGGTTCGGCAGTGTTGGCCGATGGGCGGGAGGCCGGGGTGCCGGGCAGCATTGCCGGCTCGGCTTCGGGCTCTTCGGCTTCGAGTCGCTCGGCCAACTCTCGCGGAACGGGGCCGATCCGCCACTCCCCGTTCTCGCGCATGATCGCCAGTCGGCGGCGCTCGGTGGAGACCCCTCGCACCACGGCATGTTCCTTCAGGTCGTACTCCACGAGCATCACATAGACCGGGCCTGCTTCGAAGCCTTTGGGCAGCGGGACCTCCTGCACGGAGATGATCCGCACCTGCTTCAGGGCGTTGAACATGGACTCGAAGCGGCGGGCGACGATCGGATCGCCGGCCCGGTGGCTGAGCATCAGTCGGAAGTCGGCGTACTTGCCGTCCATGCAGACGCGAACGAACCGGTCGATGAAACGGTTCAGCGACAGATCCACGGTCCGTACGGAATCCGGAAAATCGAAGCCGGGCCGCTTGGTGAGGTCGAGCACGACGACATCGGGGAAGACCTCATCGGGGTCGAGGACCGGATCGTCGGTCAGCATGACCACCACGGCGGCGGTGACCAGCCCGGCCGCGAGGACGATCAATCCTGCCTTGGCCAGTCTCCGGATTCTGGGTGTGAGGTTCAGGAACGCCATCGTCGGGCTACGATAGCCCAATCCAGCCGCCTTGGACAGGATCCCGCCAGGAAGGCACCATGCCCTACAGCCCGCCTCTCCGCTGGGCTCGATTCATTTCGCGTTGGTCTTGGCGCTCTTTCTCCTTGTGTCGCTTGTCGGCATGGGTCTTTCCGCGGGCCAGGGCCAGTTCCACCTTCGCTTTGCCTTGGTTATTGAAGTAGACAGCCAGCGGAACCAAGGTTTGGCCGCGAATCTGGACTTTAGAAGTAAGCTTTTTGATTTCCCGCCGATGCAACAGCAACTGCTTGGGCCGCTTGGGGTCGTGATTGAACACGCTGCCTTTGTCGTAGGGTTGGATCTGGAAGTTGATGAGCGTGACCTGGCCACCTTCTATGCGGGCGTAGGCTTCGTTCAGGCTCGCGTTGCCGAGTCGAAGACTCTTAACCTCCGTTCCGCGGAGGGCGATGCCCGCCTCAATCCGCTCCAGGATCTCGAAGTCGAACCGAGCCCGCTTGTTGGCGAGGCGTGCGGTTTGCGGACGTTTCGGCGTGTCGCGGGCCATGTGGGCATGTTAGGGTATTGGTGGAAAAGCCGCAATTGACCGATGGAAGATGCAACGGCCCCGCCGGGCGCCGGTATAATGGATCGGAAGAGACGAGAGGCCCATGGACAGCCGCGAGGCCACAGAAGAGCGGTTGACGCCCTTGCGGGAGCGGCAACTGATCGAGCAGGCCCAGCGTGGGTGTAGTCGGAGCGCGCATGCGCTGGTTGCGACCCACCAGGACCGGCTCCACGCCTTCGTGTGGCGGATGGTGCGGGACCGCCATGAGGCGGAGGAGATCTGCCAGGACGCTTTTTTGCGGGCGTTCCAGGCGATGGATAGTTTCAATTTCTCCTACCGCTTCAGCACCTGGCTGTTCACGATCGCCTATCGGCTTTGCCTGAACGCGTTGCGGCGGCGCAGGGACTACTCCGGCGACGTGGATTTCAGCGACGTACCGGCCGGACCGCGGGGCCGGAAATCGCCGACCCTCGCCGATGAGGTGGCCAACAGCGATGAGGCCCGCCGGCTGAAGACGGCGATCTGGGAAGCGGTGGATCGTCTGACGCCGCCCCAGCGAGCCACGGTGTTGCTCTTCTACCGCGAGTCGCTGAACTGCCAGGAGATCGGCGAGGTGCTGGAGATGCCCGCCGCCACCGTGAAGAGCCATCTGCACCGGGCCAGGAGCCGCCTGCGGGAGATGCTCGGCTCGCAGATACAGGAAGATTGGACGTCGATCCGCTTCGGCGAGGCCGGTAACGGCCAGTGACGCCAGATGATTTCTCGACGCGGCCCGGTGGCCGGCGTCGATGGTCCGCCGGACTCGCGTGGGCGGACCGGGAGTGATTGCCGTGTTGATGACCTGTCGCCACGTACAGCAGCTTCACGATGCCTACATCGATGGCGAGCTGTCGCCGAGCCTCATGGCCGAGATGCACGCTCACCTGCTGCAATGCCCTGTCTGTCAGCAACAGGTGGAGTTGACGCGGGCTTGCGGCAGCGTGATTGCGCGCGACGACGACGAGCCGACGCTGGATGCCGGGTTCGCGGCTCGGGTCGTGGCCGCCTTGCAGCAGAAGACCCCAGTGAGGCCGCCGGCATTGGAAACGCGGCGGAGCCGCCGCCAAAGGTTGTGGCGGATTGCCGCCGGCGCGGGGCTGCCCGCGGCTGCGGCCGTACTGTTCTTCTGCGTGCTCATCTGGCCGTCGTCCGCCCCGTCGGGCACGCCGCGGCTCGTCGCCGGCAAGGCGGTCGAGGCCGCCGGGCTGGCCGAGATGGTCAAGCCGACGCTATCCGCCGTGGCCGATACCCGCCAGGCGGCCGAGAGCCTGAACCAGATCCTGTCCATCGCCGGGGACGACGCGGCGCGGAACGTCGAGCGCACGATGCAGCGGGTCCGGCCGTCCACGGAATCGGTCTGGAAGTTCTTCTTCGAGGAGCCTTTCAGCGGCCTGCTGGAGATGCCCGATCCTCCGCGGGCGACGACGCCCGATCAGGGCGAAGAGTTGATCCGCTTCTGACCCAGGATGTCACACTCAGCCGCGGCGATGGGTTGATTTCCCTCTCCGCGGCTGTTTTCATGTCTGGACCCCTCGAACCCCACTCAGGAATCGGCCATGACTAACGCTGATCGGATCATGCTCACGGTGGCCGCGGGTTGGCTCTGGCTGGCGGTCCCGGTTTACGCGGCAACCGAGGATGAACAGCCGGCCGCCGCGGCGAGCGGCGTGTCGACGGACTGGTTGCGACTGGTGCCCGGCGACGCGGGCTTCTATGCCGAAATTCGGGACCTGAACGGTATCCGCCGGCAGTTCTTCGAGCTGGGCATCTGGCAGGCGGTTCGGGACTTGAGCGAGCGGGATCCCGCGCGGGCCACGAGTCGGCCGTGGCAGCAACGGACTGCCGAGGTGCTGGGCCTAAGCCCGGAAGCCATGATCAGCCTGGTGTTGGGCCGCCGGGCCGCGCTCATCGCCACGCATTCCGGCAAATGGCAGGAAGGGGTGGTCCTGGCGGAGATGAACCAGCCTTCGGATCTGGCTCCGCTCCTGCGGCGCTGGGGCGCCCGCCCGCAGAGCAACGAAGGGCCCGTGCAGCGATACGTGCTTCGCGGCGGCATCATGCTGGCCGTGCTGGACCGCACCGTCGCGTTCAGCCCGGCCGGCGATCCGGACGGATTGTGGGGTCGGACCGTGCTGCTGATGGCCGGTCGCCGCGGGCCGAGTCTGGCGGCTCGCTCGGAGTTCGCCGGTCTCCGCGCCCGCCTGTCCCGGGAGTACCCCGGCCTTCTGTACGTTGTCTGGCCGCCCGGCGATCCGCACGCGGTGGGGGGTTGCACTCGCCTGGTGGTCGGCGTGGCCGTGGAGCCGGAGGGCATTCGCTGCGAGCTTCGGGGACATCGGGACGAGCCGGCCACGGAGCAGATTGTGGTGCCCGCGGCCGCCATCGGTTCGCTGCCGGCGGATTCGATGTGGGTATGGTCGACCGGCCTGGACTTCACGGCCCTGGCCCGGCGGGTCGAGAGCAGGGAATCCGCCCGTCCCGCTTCGATCGCGCCATGGTTCTTTGGGGCCCTGGCCGGAGGCGAGGAAGAAGGGGGAGAGAACCTGCTGACCGGCCTCGGTCCGGCCGTGACGTTGGTCGGCAGCACGGATAAGACGGTCTCTTCGAGCCGATTGGTGGTGCCGGCGTTCAGCGTGCTGGTACAGACTCGGCGGGAAGGCCCCTATGTGGAGCGACTCGACCCGGTCATCGAACTGCTGGGCCAGATTCTGGTCATGATCACGACCGCCGAGGGGCAAGCGACCACCGATCTGGCGATTACCCGATCGAAGGCCGAAGGCGTCGAGCTGCATTCCATCGCGATCGGTCCAGCCCTGGCCAAACGCACCGGCTTGTCGTTTTTGTCGGCCCTGACGCCCTGCTGGGCCGTGTTCGATGAGAGACTGGTCCTGTCCACTTCGCGGCAGCACGTGGCCGAGATCGTTCGGGCGGCGCGCCGCAAGATTCCGCGGCTGGACGACGCCGGCCGTTTCGCGGGCCTGCCGGGCCGAGACGTTTCCGAGCCGCCGATTGCGGAGTGGTTCATGCTTCGCGGGTCCGCGGCCAGCCAGATGTGTGCCAGTTGGTTGCGGTATGTCCGGACCCAGCATCCGCAGGCGATGGAGCCGGCGTGGTGGAACACCTGGGTGGCGCAGCGAATCGAACGTCGAACTCGCCTGGGGCTGGCCCTGGCCGATCAGGGTGAGGGTCAGCCGGCGGCCGTGGTACGGGAGATCCTCGACGATTCGCCGGCCCAATCCCATCTCCGCGTCGGCGATGTCATCGTGGCCGCCGGCGGTCGTCCGTTGGCCACCAGTCGGCCGGCCGCTGACGTGGCCGAGCGCTATCGGGGACGCGGCCGGGCCACGCATTTCGAGTTGGAGGTGCTGCGCGACGGCGAGAGGCGGACGGTGCGAATTCCCGTGACCCCGGCGATGGAGTTCAGTGCGGCCGATTTCGACCCGATCCGAGCCATGGAGCAACTGATCGCTCTTTCGCAACGGGCCGAGACCGTGACGGTCTGCCGTTACGCCACGGAGCCGGCGCGATTCGACGCTCGCATCGACATTGCGTGGGACCGCACGCCGCCGCCGGAACCGCCCGAACCACCCGGCCAGCCGCCGAGCTAAGCACGGGCCGGCTTTCGGTTCCGCAGTGCCGCAGGGTCGGCCGCCAGGCTCACCGAGGGTCGGCCCTCATCGCCGTGTGATTCGATCCGTTGGCCCGTTATGCTTCCCGGACGAGGTCAACCCATGACAGACCCCACGCCGATTTTGCCGCCCGCGGTGGAATCATCTCCGCCGCCGTCGGGCGAGCCGGCTCGTCCTGGCCTGCCGCGGGCCGAATACTCCCCGTCCGTCGAGCGTCGAGCGTCGTTTTTCGCCCCGCTCCTCACGGCGGCTTTCTGGCCCGCCCGCACCGCCCGCACGACCACGCACCTCTCGCTGCGAGCGGCCTACTCGATTCATTGGCTGGGCTTGCTGCTGGCGGTGCTGGCGGTGTTTTTCCTCGCGGCGGGCGGCGAGATCGGCAGACTGCCCCTCGAGATCGGCGATGCCATATTGGGGCTGGAATCGGCGTTGGAGCAGCAGCCGTTGGAGAGTAGCCTGGCCCTCCTCGGCGTCGTGCTCGGCGTGGAGGGCGGCACGGTGCTGCTGGCGATCCTGCTCAGCGCGTGGGGCGCCCGCGATGAACCGCTCCGCGACAGCCTGCGGTGGTCGTTGCAACGCTGCTGGGTGTACGCCCCGTCGCTGGCCATGGCCATCCTGCTGGTGGGGATACCATCGGTGCTTCTGGAGGCGGCGGAGGATGCGTACCACGACGGTTACTTCGATCCGCTCGGGCACTGGTCGTATCCGTCTTCTATGCCCTTCTGGCTCCGGTACTGGGAGCAACTGGCCGTGCAGTGGGGCTTTCTCTGCGGATTGTGGTGGTTCGGCGGCCTGCTGGCTGCTGTGGGAGCGGAACGGCTGCATCGGCCGACGGAGCTTAACCCGCTGTGCGACGCGTGCGGCTACGATCTGACCGGGATCGCGATGGAGGGCCGCTGTCCGGAGTGCGGACAGTCCGTCGTGCTTTCGCTGAGGCCGGAGGCCCGCCCGGGGCCGCCGTGGTGGCAGCGCCGGTCGCTCGGCTGGTGGGCGGCGTGGCGGCAGACCGGAGAATCGGCCATGTACGCGCCGCTGCGGCTGGGCCGACTGCTCCGTGTGCGTGAGCCGCGGACGGACCATCGCCGCTATCCCGCTTTGCCGCTCGCGGTCATCTTCCTGCTCGGGTGGCTGCTGATCCCGTTGGTCTATGCGGCCGACACCGGCAAGAATCCGCTGGACGAAGAGCCTGAGCTGGTTTGGCTGGTCGGCCCCATCGTCGGCTGGTCTGCCGTCATCGCGTCGCTGGCGATCGTTGTTGGATCGGGCACCATCGTCGGGCTGTACGCCCGCTGGCAGACCGGGCGAAACCTGCTGCCGGTGGCGATGCAGGCGGCGTGCTACGCCTCGCCGTGGCTGGTGGTGTGGGCCGGTCTTTTCATCGTGCTGGTCATCGGATTGATGCTCGGTGTCTCGGCCGGGAGCGTCGGGAATCGGTGGGTGTTGGCCCCCGCGGTATTCGTTGTGGCGAATCTCTCCTGCTCGTTTGTCTATCTCCGACTGATCGGCCGGGTTACTCTCGCGGCCCGTTATTCGAACTACTGAGGCGAGCCGGCTCTCGGGGCGACGCCGCCACGCCGTTGCGTCATGCCCTTTTCCATCTCGGGCGTGCTCGCTATAGTGCGCGGCGGATTCTCCCGACGCCCCGTTCCCCGGCTGCGGACAAGGGGAGCACTGGGGGTCGGGCCAGCCGGCGCTGCCCTTGCGGTCAGCTTGCTCCGGGCGGTGCGCGGAGGAGCCATCCAGATGAGGAGCATCAAATTAGCGATTGCCGGAGTCGGCAACTGTGCCAGTTCGCTGGTGCAGGGTTTGGAATACTATCGCACTCGCACATCTCAGGTTACAGCAGGTTTGATTCATCCCGAAATCGGCGGATATCGGCTGGAGCACATTCAGGTCGTGGCGGCGTTCGACGTGGACCGCCGCAAGGTCGGGCGTCCGCTGGAGGAGGCTATCTTCGCTCCACCGAACTGCACCAAGGTTTTCCAGGCCGAGTTGCCTCGTTCCGGCGTGACGGTGCGGATGGGTCCGGTGCTGGACGGCGTCGCTCGGCACATGGCCGACTACCCGGAAGACCGGGCGTTTCGGGTGGCCGACGAGAAGCCGTGCGACGTGGCCCGAGTGCTGAAGGAGGCGGGCGCCGAGGTGCTGGTTTGTTACATGCCTGTCGGGTCGGAGGACGCGGTGCATCATTACGCCCGGGCTTGTCTGGATGCCGGGGTGGCGATGGTGAACTGTGAGCCGGTGTTCATCGCGTCGCACCCGGAGTGGGCGGCGGAGTTTCGCCGGCGGAAGCTGCCGGTGGTGGGGGACGACATCAAGAGCCAGCTTGGGGCCACGATCGTGCATCGGGCGCTGACGCGGCTGATGGGCGATCGCGGGGTGCGGCTGGATCGCACCTATCAGCTCAACACCGGCGGTAACACCGATTTTCTCAACATGCTGGAGCAGGGGCGGCTGAAGACGAAACGGATCTCGAAGACGGAAGCGGTGCAGTCGCAGTTGGACGCTCCGCTCGAACCGGAGAACATTCACATCGGCCCGTCGGACTACATCTCGTGGCAGAAGGACAACAAGGTGTGTTTCCTGCGGATGGAGTGGCGGGGCTTCGGTGATGTCCCCATGAACCTGGAGCTGCGACTCAGTGTGGAGGACTCGCCCAACAGCGCCGGGATGGCGATCGATGCGATTCGCTGCGCGAAGCTGGCCTTGGACCGGGGGATCGGCGGGCCGCTGGAGGAGATCTCGGCGGTCTGCATGAAGCACCCGCCGAAGCAATATCGAGACTCGGAAGCCCGCGAAATACTGGAAGAGTGGATCAACGAGAAGAAGTAGAGACTGCCGATTCGCGGCGGCATGATCTTCGCGCCGCTTATTTTCGCTCTTCTCGATCGGCGGGTCTATTCCTCGCGGTCACCGTCGGCCACGAGTGCCGCAGCCCGGAGGACTTCGGCTACCTGCGAACTGAAGGCCGCTGCCGCGGACAAGCACTGCATCGGACGAACGTAGTCCGATAACAATGACAAGTCTTCCCATTCCGGGGGCGGCGTGGTAGAATAGCGTCGTCAATGGAGCGGGGGCGGCAATTCGGCGCAGGGAAGGCGAAACGGAGTCAGGGAGGGTGGAGAAGGTATCCCCGCTTGGTGCCGCAGCGGTGATGGTTCGCTCGTTCCAAACTTGGCACGATCGGGCCTGGCGGAGATTCTTAGCGCGGGCTTAGCGCGGCCCTCGTACGTGGTTAACAGTGCCCCGCTAGAATGCCGGCCACCGCAGGGGCAGGGAGAGGATGGGACGAACGCAATCCGCGCCGGCACACCGAATCATCCATCGAAACGTTTTAGCAATCGTTGGCCATATCGAACAGACTTCAACCTTAGTACAGGAGGAACAGGATGACGAAGAGAACAGCAGTATTGAGCCTGGCGGTGGTGTGTAGCGCCGTCATGGCGATGTGGGCGGCGCCGGCCGCCGCGGATTTCGTGGTGCGGGAGACGTTCACGTATCCCGACAACACCTCGTTGACCGGCGAGACCCCGGAATTGGGCGGGCCGTGGGCGACCCATAGCGGCACGGCGGACCAGTTGCAGGTGGTCGGCGGAGCCGCCAAGGTGGTCCAGACGACCCAGTCTGAGGATGTAAACGTACTATTCGCCAACGGCGAAGTAGCCGGTGCAGGTGAGACTTTCTATGCCGGCTTTGACCTCACGGTCACCGCGACGAGCGTGGTCACCCACTACTTCGCCCACTTCAATGTCAACAATTCCACTTTCACGACGCGGGTCTTCCTGACCACGTTCACGGGTGGCGACTACACGCTTGGGATCAGCGATACCTCCACCATGGGGGCGACCTGGGCCACTGGGCTGACCTTCAACACTACGTATCGCATAGTGATCTCCTACAACTTCGACACCAAGACTTCGAAGTTGTGGGTGAATCCGACCCAGGAGTCGGACCCCAGTATCCAAGCCGTGGGCACAACGAGCCAGGCCATCAAGGCTTTTGCTTTGCGGGAGGCCTCCGGCAGCGGCACGACGACGGAAACGATCGACAACCTCTGTGTCGCCACGACCTTTGTTGAGGCCCTGACCTGCACAGCGCCGACGACCGGGGCCTGCTGCAACGGCACGAACTGCACCGTGGTTACCCCGGCCCAGTGTTCCGCCGGCGGCGGCGTGTATCAGGGTGACGGCACCACCTGCTCGCCGGTCAATCCCTGCGTTCCGCCTCCCACCGGGGCTTGCTGCAACGGATTGGATTGCACCGTGGTGACGCAGACGGTGTGCGTTGCCGGCGGCGGCTCGTATCAGGGCGATGACACATCCTGTGATCCGAACCCCTGCCTCGGCCCGTCGGCGGCCTGCTGCGTTGAGACCACCTGCCAGATGGCGACGTTCTCCGGCTGCAATGCCCTCGGCGGCCGCTGGTACGCCGACCAGGATTGCGCGACTTTCACTTGCCCGACGCTTCCGCAGGGCTTGATCATCAACGAGTTGGATTGCGACCAGCCCGGCGTGGATACGCTCGAGTTCATCGAGCTGTATGACGGCGGCGTGGGCAATACCTCGCTTGATGGCTACATCGTGGTGCTCTACAACGGCTCGACCGATGTGTCCTATCTCACCATCGACTTGACCGGCTACAGCACCAACGCCGCCGGTTACTTCCTGATCGGCTCACCGGCGCTGCCGGGTTCGGACATCTCGATCGACCCCGGTTCGTCCGGCTGGCTCCAGAATGGACAAGACGGCGTAGCCCTCTACTACGATTCCGCCGCCAACTTCCCGAATGGCACGGTGGTCAAGACGTCTTACCTCATCGACGCGATCGTGTATGACACAAACGACGCGGATGACCCCGAACTGCTCGTCCTGCTCAATCCGGGTCAGCCTCAGGTCGATGAAGGCACGGATGGACAGAAGTCCAACCAGCGGTGCCCGAACGGTAGCGGCGGAGCCCGCAACACCGACACCTATCAGTTGTGGGCGGCGACGCCGAAGGCGCCGAACTTCTGTGCCCCGCCGCTGACCGGCGCTTGCTGTGTGGAGGCTGCCTGCACGATCATCACGCCGGCCGACTGCGCTACGGCGGGCGGAACCTACCTGGGCGACGGCTCGACCTGCACGAATGTGGTCTGCGGCTGCCAGACGGCGGCCGGCGCGAAGGCGCAGCAGGGCATTCAAGACGCGTCGGGCGTGATCGTGTGCGATGTGGTGGTTTCCAACCTGACCAACCTGATCAACAGCGCGACCGTCAAGAGCTTCCAGGTGCAGGATGCCACCGGCGGCATGACCGTCTTCGCCAGCACCAGCATCATCGACGCCTTGTTGCTGAATGATGGCGATCCCATCCAGGAAGGCCACACCATCACCATCTCGGGCACGACGGACGAGTACAACGGCCTGTTCGAGCTGTCGCAAGGCCCGCCGCTGCCGCTGAAGGTTCTGGCCAAGAGCGGGGCGATCACCCCGGTGACGCCGGAGCCGGTCCTGGCCGCTGATCTGCAAGCCGGCAACCCGACGGCCGAGTTGATCGAGAGCAAACTCGTCAAGCTGCTCGGCGTCACGTTCGTCGATACCGGCAACTTCACCGGCCTGACCAACTACAACGTGACGGACGGCCTGAACGTCGCCGTGGTCCGCATCGCCACCGAGTCGCTCGACCTGGTGGGAACCCCGATTCCGACCGGACCGGTCGATATCGTCGGCATCGTGACCCAGTACGACACGACCGCTCCGTACGATGCGGGGTATCAGCTCCTTCCGCGGAGTCTGGCGGATATCACTCCCGCCGAGGTGGGCTGCACCTGCCCCGGCAACACCACCGACGACGCCAACAACCGCGTGGATGAGAACGACATCCCGACGTTCATCCAGGCCCTGCTGGAGATCACCCCGCACGAGTGCGCCGACGTCAACGGCGACGAGGTCGTGGACGGTCGCGACATTCAGCTTTTCGTCGAGCGGGCGCTGGCCCTCACTCCGTGCGGGCCGGTCGAGCCGCCGTCGCGGGCCATCGTGCAGTGCACGGTGCCGCCGTGCCAGGGCGACCAGATCGGCGTCGGCTACTGCCATTACGAGGTTATTGCCGAGGCCGTGCCGGGGTTCATCTCCTGCATCGGCTACGGCCTGGATGAAGGCGTCCTGTTCTGCGTGCCCTGCGACGGGCAGTGCCCGCCGCAGGATACAGTGGAGACCTTCAAGTGGGTCGATCGCATCGGCCCCGGCGTCCACTGCTACTTCAAAGCCCGGGTGTATCAGCCGCTCACGCCGTGCTACGTGAGCTGCCCCGGCGGGCTGATTTTCGACAACTACCCATGAGGAAGGCTGTCCGGCAGCCTGCCGGACCATTCTGAAGGGTCGAACGTGGTGGCGCCCCCGGTCGAATGCTCGGCCGGGGGCGTCGCTTTGGTCACCAGCCGGTCGCTTGGCGATCGGCGGGCAGGCGACTAGAATCCTTATTGACATCGCGCGACGATCCCGAGACAGGACCCCAGTTGGAGCCAGAGACATGGTCGAGCCATCCACCCGATTGAAAGTCAGCCGGTTCGACGGCGATATCGCCATGGTCGAATTCGCCGACCGGAAGATCCTGGACGAGATGTGCATCCACGAGATTCAGGAGGAGTTGACCAAGCTCCTGGCCGACGGCGGCCCGGCCAAGCTCCTGTTGAGCTTCAAGAACGTCGAACATCTGTCCAGTGCGGCCCTGGGCATGTTGATCACCCTCAAGAAGAAGGTGGAGGAAGCCCAGGGTCAGCTCCGGCTGAGCGACATCAACCCGCAGATATTCGAGGTGTTCAAGATCACTCGGTTGAACAAGCTGTTCGATATTCACCCGACGGCGGAGAAGGCCCGGCAGTCTTTCTGACGCTTCGGCCCGGCCTCGCCGGGCGCCTCGCCGGACGTGTGCCCGCCGTCGCATCCTGCCGGACGGCGGCGCGGCCTGCATCGATCACACCGGATCGCAAGGGCGGCGGCGTTGAAGGAAATCACCATTCCAAACGACCTCGCGGCGACCAAGGAGCCGGAGGAGATGATCCTGGCGGAGGCGGCCGAGGCCGGCTACTGTGAGAACACAGCCTTCGCCATCAAGTTGGCGCTCGAAGAAGCGCTGACCAACGCCTACCGCCACGGCAACCGCTGCGACCCCCGCAAACAGATCGTGATTCGCTATGAGGTCACCCCCGAACGGATCGTGATCGAGGTGGAAGACCAGGGTTCCGGTTTCAACCCCACCCAGGTGCCCGATCCCACCCAGCCGGAGTTTATCGACCGCCCCCACGGCCGCGGGATCATGCTGATGCGGGCCTATTTGGACCAGGTGGAGTTCAACCGGTGCGGTAACGCGGTGCGACTCATCAAGATGGAGCGGTAGGCGAGGCCCCGCGGCGGCCCGATTCGGCCGGGCCATCCGGCGGGGATCCCTGCCCGGCTCGGCCCGGATGGCGGCCCCTTTGTCCACAAGCTGGTCCTCACGGTCCGGTTCCGACCGTTCCGGCAATTCCCCACATGGCGGCTTCGTATACCTTTGCCCTGTTCGCGGGCCTCTGGTATCCTCCCGCGCACCTGTGCGTCCGGCTCGTGGCAGGGCCGTCTGACGGAGGTCGGCGGACCTGGCGAGCTTCATATGAAAGGCCCCGACGATGCTCGCTGAAGCTGCTCACACGGATGTGACCCATTACGTTCCGAGCCTGTTCTGGGTTGCCCCCTTCGTTATTCTGCTTCTCTGTATCGCGATTCTCCCGCTGATCAAGGCGACGGAGCATGTGTGGCACAAGAACCGTACGAAACTCATCGTGGCCCTGGCCCTGGGGGCGATCACGCTGCTTTACTACTTTTTGCGCGGCGAGGGCTTCGGGCACGGCGAGCACGCCGCGGCGGCGGGCTTTCCGACCGTGGTCAAGGTCTTGGAGCACGCGGTGCTGCATGAGTACATCCCCTTCATGTCGCTGTTGTTCGCCCTGTATGTGATTTCCGGCGGCATCTGCGTGAAGGGCGACATTCCGGCCCATCCGCTGACCAATGTCGCGTTTCTGGCCGTCGGCGGCATCCTAGCCAGCTTCATCGGCACGACCGGAGCGTCGATGCTGCTGATCCGGCCGCTGCTGAAGACGAACAGCGAGCGGCGGCGAGTGGCCCACACGGTCATTTTCTTCATCTTTGTGGTCAGCAACATCGGCGGCTGCCTGCTGCCGGTCGGCGACCCGCCGCTCTTCCTGGGCTACCTGAAGGGGGTTCCGTTCCTCTGGACGCTGATGCTCTGGAAGGAGTGGCTCTTCACCATCGGGGTTCTGCTGGTGGTCTATTACCTCTGGGACACCTGGGCCTACCGCCACGAGATGAAGACGGACCTCCAGCGCGACGAGACACAGGTCGAGAAGATCAGCGTCGCGGGCAAGATCAACTTCCTGCTGTTGCTCGGCGTGGTGTTCGCCACCGGCACGCTGGACCCCAGCAAGGAGTTTTTCGGCACGGGCTGGAAGCCGTTCATGTTCCTGCGCGAGATCGTGCAGTTGGCCATGGTGGCCATCTCGCTGCTGGTCACGTCCAAGGCGATTCGCAAGGACAACGACTTCAACTACACGGCCATCGCCGAGGTCGGCTGCCTTTTCATCGGCATCTTCCTCTGTATGCAGGTGCCGATCGAAATCCTGAACATCAAGGGGGCCTCCCTGGGGATCGACACCCCGACCAAATTCTTCTGGGCCACGGGGGCGCTCAGCAGCTTCCTCGATAACGCTCCGACCTACGTCGTCTTCTTCGAGACGGCCAACGCCCTCACTACGGAATCAGGCCCGGGCATTCTGACGCTGCTGAGCGGGCACTACATCCGGATGGATCTGCTGGTGGCGATTTCGCTGGGCGCGGTGTTCATGGGGGCGAATACCTACATCGGCAACGGACCGAATTTCATGGTCAAGTCGATCGCCGAGGGCGCCGGCGTGAAGATGCCCAGCTTCTTCGGCTACATGGTCTACAGCCTGCTGATCCTGATCCCGGCCTTTGCGCTGGTGAACCTGATCTTCATCAAGTAGCTCGGCCGCCGCGCATCGGCGTCTCCTCGGGGATGGGGCGGTCGTCGCGCCGGGGGCGGTAGCGGCGGCCGTCCATCAGAAACCTGACCCGAGCCAGGGTCGCCTCATCGACGAGGCGGGCCAGGGCCTGTTTGGCGTCACGGGGGCCGGTTCGGCGGGTGACGTGTACCAGGACGATGTGCTCGTTCTCCAGGCGGCGGAGCAGGCGGGCCACGTCGCGGACGTGCAGGTGATAGCCGGCCCTGGCCCGGCGGACGTGGTCCGGGTCGAAGAAAGTGCATTCCAGTAGCAGGACCTTGGCCTTGCGGACCATGTCCAGTTCCAGCCATTGTCCTTCCGCCGTGTCTCCGGCGTAGGCAATCAGCGGTATCTCGAGCGGGTACTCGATCTCCACGCCCTGCTTCTTGAGGGCGACCAGTTCCGGGCCGGTGCGGTCGTGGAATTCTGGTTTCAGCTTGTGCCGCACTTCGACGACGCTGTAGCCCAGCGCGGCGACGGCGTGGTTCGGCTCGAAGGCCCGCACTTGAAGCCCGCGGCGGAGGTCGTAGGTCTCTCCCGCCGCCATCGGGACGATCTTCGCCGGAGAGACGTGCCCTTCGATGGCCCCCCACACGCGCATCAGTTCCTTGACCGGCCCGGCGAGTGCTTTGGGCAGGAGTACGGTGCCGGGAGCGATGCCGATGAAGTTCCGCTGGCTGAAGTAGTAGGCCAATCCGGCGGCGTGGTCCATGTGGCCGTGCGAGAGGAGGACATGGTCGATGGCCAGGATCTCGCCGGGTGCGCGTCCGACGTCGAAGCAGACGTTCAGTTCCGGCGCGGCCACGACGGTCTCTTCTCCGGCGACGCTGTACCCGATGATTCGGAGACCGCCCAGTTCGTGCTCGACCAGCCGTCCGTTCAATTCACACCTCGGGGAGGATCATGGAACCTGTCGCGTGTCTTGCGGTGCGGCCGCGGGTCGTGCCGCCGCGCGTCCGGGCAGTTTACGGCAGGAGATCGAAAAGCAGAATCGAGCGACGACTTTTTTTCTTGACACCCATCTGCTGGGGTCGTAAGTTCGCGGCCATACAACATATTGCGTTGCGGCGAGAGGCCAGGAAGCTGCGGCGGATCATGCAGTGCCCGTATTGCAAAGAGCAGCATTGCAACAAGGTGATTGACTCGCGGGCCACCGAAGGCGGCGCCGTCATTCGCCGCCGACGCGAGTGCCTGACTTGCAAGAGGCGTTTCACGACGTATGAGCGGATCGAGGAAACCAGCCGGCTCATGGTCATCAAGAAGGATGGTCGGCGGGAGCCATACGAGCGGGACAAGGTGCAGAGCAGCGTGCAACGGTCCTGCTGGAAACGCCCTGTCAGCGCCGCGGCGATCTCCGCGATGGTGGACGAGGTTGAGGAGGATCTCTTCCGCCGCTTTGATCGCGAAGTTCCCAGCCTGGAGATCGGCAACGCCGTCGCCCGGCGACTCCGCAAGCTCGACCGGATCGCCTATCTCCGCTTCGCCAGCATGTACTACGAGTTTCAACTCGTTGACGACTTCATCCACGAAGCCCAGGACATTCTGGAACGCGACCGTACCGACATCGCGGGCCAACAGGAACTGTTCCATGAGTGACGGCTCGAGGCAGGACGAAAGCATCCGCGTGCGCAAGCGCGACGGCGGCTCGGAGCCGCTGATCTTCTGCAAACTGACCGGCGGGATGCGGCGGGCGCTGGAGACGTCCGGCGAGGCGGTCGGCGCCGAGGCCGTGACGGCCGCCGGACTGGCCGAGGCCATTTTCGATCACCTCCGCCAAACCGCCCGCGAGGAGCCGATCGAGACCCGCTATCTTTCAGAGCTGGTGGAGTTGGTTCTGCTTCAGACGGGTCATCAGGGGGCGGCGGCGGCGTTTCATCAGTACCAGTCCGCGCGGGACCAGCAGCGGCGGCGGCTGATGGTGGCCAGCCCGCGGCCCGCCGATGGGCGGTACGTGCAGCGCCGTTGGGACAAGTCGCTGGTCGTGCAGCATCTGCGGAGGCAGCACGGCATCGAGCCGAGTGTCGCCCGCTTCATCGCCGGGCGAGTCGAGCAGTTGGTGTTCTCCTGCGGGTTGCGGGTGGTGACCGGCGGGCTGGTATACGAATTAATCAAGAGCGAGTTGCTGGCCTGGGGCCTGCTGCCCTCGGCCTTGCTGGTCAAGAAGACCCGGCAGACCGATCGCGAACGGAGAATCTCGGACAAGTAGGCTCGAACCCCGGGCCGGCGGGAGACACCCTCCGGCCGCTCCAGGGATGGAGGCGGGGGCTGATCGAGGAGAACTCGGTTGGTCCCTCTGGCGGTGTCGGGCCGAGACCCGAAGGAGCGCCACGGCGGAGCCAATCAGGGATGAGTTGCGAAGGACGCAGGCTCCGCCACTTTTCTTTCGGCCTGTCGTGAAACGCGGCCCTCAGCTAGCGCCACGGTTTGGGCCGGCGTTTTGCGACAGGCCGGTTTTTCAGGCCGGTTGAGGCGGCGGTGGGTAGCTCGCCGGGGCCGGTCCGCCGCGGCCGCCGGCGGAGGGGTTAGAGCGTGTGGGCGGGCTTGGGAAGATCCTCGTTGATCTTCTGCTGCTGCGAATTCTGCCCGTCACAACTGAACAGCACCATCTCTTCGTTGATGCGGGCTTGCAAGTGGACCGGCCGCCGCCAGATCTGCTGGACCCGCTTGAGAGTCTCCACCGCGTACTTGATGTCCAGATCCGCGCCGTTGTGCTGGTGGGCGAGGTACAGTTCGCCGCGGTTGGCGTAGTTGCCGTCCACGACGTAGATGTACGGCTGGGCGTGGTTGGTCAGCATGAAGAGGAACTGGGCCTTGATCTTTTCGAAGTCGCGGTTGACGACGGCCATCTTGCCGCTGCCGGGATCGCGGCGGTATTGATAGAGGTTCAGCCGCTCGGCGAACTCGGGGGTGAGGAATTCGTCGATGAAGGTCACGTCGTTGTAGATCCGCCGGACTTCAAAGATCTTCTGCAAGCCGAGGCCGAGCTTGCGGTCCCAGTGCCGCTTCTCGTCCATCGATTCGCACTCGTCGTAGTCCTTGCCGAAGCGGCCTCGGTTCCAGCGGTCTTCGATGTCGCGGAAGATCTCCAACCCGATCTTGTAGGGGTTGACGCTGCCGGGCGGCATCGCGACGGTGCCGCTGTGGTGGTCGGCGTAGGTGATCAGCTCGTCGTCGCGGAGGATCTTGGTGGTCATCAGGCGGCTGTGCCAGAACGTCGCCCAGCCTTCGTTCATGATCTTGGTCATGCCCTGGGGAGCGTAGTAGTAGGCTTCCTCGCGGATGATGGAGAGCACGTCGGCCTCCCAGTCCTCCAGCGGGGCGTGATTCAGCAGGAATTGGAGCACGTCGCGCAGCGGGCGGTCCGGAAGCAGTTTGCGCTTTTTCTCCCGCTCGGCCACGAGGGCCTCGCGCTGTCGGCGGGTCCGCTCGGGAGGGTTGATCCATCGTTCCAGGTAGGGCTTGCTCTGGTAGCGGACGATCTCGCTTTCGACCTCCCGTTCGGCGGAGAGGCTGGACGGCGGCAGGGGCCGGCCGACCCGCTGCATGAAGGCGGCGTGCGGGTCGATCAGGTTGTCCAGCGAGGTGCAGGTGTCGACGAATTGCTCCACCTTCTCGAAGCCGAACCGGTCCGCGTGCCGCCGGATGCGGGTGGCATGGTTGGCCATCTCATCCATCATCTTGCGATTCGTCTTGCTGAACCAGTAGTTGTTCTTGAAGAAGTCGCAGTGGGCGTAGACGTGGGCCATGACCAGCTTCTGGTCCACGAGCGAGTTGTCCGCCAGCAGATAGGCGTAGCAGGGGTCGTTGTTGATCACCATCTCATAGATCTTGCCCAGGCCGTAGACGTGCTGCTTGCGCAACCGCTCGTATTCCATCCCGAATCGCCAATGCGGGTAGCGCTGCGGAAAGCCGCCGTAGGCGGCGATCTGCTGCATGGTGTCGAAGTCGACCATTTCGAAGCGGGTCTCGAAGAAGTCCAGACCCGCCGCCCGGGCGATGTCGGCGATCTCCCGGGCGTGCCGGGCGAGGTCGGGTCGCAGGGTGGTCACGCTGGTCACGCGGCACCTTTCTACTTTCCGGGCGAGAAGAAGGTCTTGAGCGAATCGTAGATGTCGTCCTTGGTGTTGACGCGGCTGGTGATGACCTTCTCTTCCTTTTCCAACTGGTCGTGGATCACGTTGATGAAATTGCCGCTTCCGTAGGCGCTGGCCACCTGGCAGTAGCCGAACATGTTGACGGACGGCAGCAGGTGGTCGTGGAGGAGCTGGCAGCACTCGCGGGAGTCGCTCTCGCTGGAGTTGTCGCCGTCGGAGAAATGGAACAGATAGACGTTCCACTCGTCCGGCGCGTAGCTGGACTCCAGCATCTGCCGACAGAGCTTGAACGCGCTGGAGATCTTGGTGCCGCCGTCCTCGCGGATGCGGAAGAAGGTCTCGCGGTTGACCTCGGCGGCCCGCACGTCGTGAACGATGTACCGGCTCTCGATCCCCTCGTAGTTGCGCCGTAGCCAGGCGTCGATCCAGAAGGCCTCCAGGCGGACCAGCTCCTTCTGCTCGTCGCCCATCGAGCCGGACACGTCCATCATGTAGACGATCAGGGCGTTGGACTGCGGCTTCAGGACCGTCTTCCAGCTTCGATAGCGGCGGTCGCTGCGGATCGGCACGATGATGGGCCGGTGCCGGTCGTAGAGGCCGGCCATGATCTGCCGTCGCAGAGCGGCCTTGAAGGTGCGCTTGAAATGCCGCAGCGACTCCGGCCCCGTCTGGCGGATGCCGCTGTAGCGATCCTTCTGGGAGGTGATCTGGTGACGGCCCTTGGGCTTGATCCGCGGTAGTTTCAGTTCCTCACCCAGTATGTCCGCCAATTCCTCCAGCGAAACCTCCACTTCCAGAATGTGGGCGCCCGGCTGCGTGCCGCCCGGACCGGCCTCTCCTCCGCTGCCGTCCACCGGGTCGCCGGGCTGGGCGTCGCCCGATCCGACCCCGCCGTCGTTGTTGTCGCCATACCGGAAACTCGGCAACTCAATCCCGCGGACCGGGATGCTGACCAGGTGCTTGCCCTCCTTGCCGATCAGCTCGCCGCGGGTGAGGAACCTCCGCAAGTCGTCGCGGATCTTGCCCTTGACGATCTGCCGAAACCGCTGGTGGTCCTTGTCGATCCGCAGGTACATCTGTATTCCCGGTGTCGCCGACGGCAACTCACCCGAATTATATGAAGTAGCGGCAGGCATGTGGCCTCCATGAGAGGATTGCCGCAATCGCGTTCCGTTCCCGGTTAGACCTGCAACTGCGGGCATCGCAGCGAGTTGCGACCGCTCCCCGCGAGTTCCGCCGGCCAGGCCGATCAGGGCCAATATCGGACAGGCCGCGGAGGCACTCCAGCATGGGCCGGTGTTTTCGACCGCGGATGATCCGCCGGCGTGGGGCCAATAATAGCAAGGGAAGGATTGGGACGCCTCCCGACCAGCGGTGCCGCCCATCCTCCCCGAACCGGATGTTTGAGAAGTGGGAGCTACGAGCGAGTGGGGCCGCAAGCCGCTGCCGGTTCCTGCTGGTCGGGCCGCCTCGGCGGGGCTCTTGCCCGCTCGGAGCGTTGCCGCTCATATTGCGGTCTGGAGCGGCTTTCTGGCCGGACAGCGGCCGGATGTGCCGGCGACGGCAGTCCATTTCGGCCGTCGGCGGCACTCGACTTGCAAGATCGCCTCACCGGAAAGGCCGAGAACATGCCCACGCCCCGCGGAGACAGTTTGTATCCGACATTCGATCGGAATTTCCTGACTTCCGACCAGGACTTCACCCTGATCGGCAGCGGCGCGATCGGCGGGAAGGCCAAGGGACTGGCCTTCATCAAACGTGTGCTGGCCGAGCATTGCCCTTCGGGGACGTTCCCCGGCGTGGAGATCGGCATCCCGCGGCTGACCGTGGTCGCTACGGACGTGTTCGAGCAGTTCATGCGGCAGAACGACCTGTACGACGTGGCCCTGGCCGACGTGCCGGACGAGCGAATCGCCCACGCCTTCCAGAAGGCGGAATTGCCGCCGCTGATCCTGGGCGACCTGCGGGCCTTGATCGCGGAGATGCAGACGCCGCTGGCGGTTCGGTCCAGCAGCCTGCTGGAGGACGCCCTGCACCACCCCTTCGCGGGCACCTACGCCACCAAGATGATCCCGAACAATCAGCCGCAGGTGGATCTTCGATTCCAGCGGCTGGCGGAGGCGATCAAATTCGTGTGGGCCTCGACGTTCTTCCGCGACGCGAAGGCTTACATGAAGGCCATCGGCGGATCGTCGGCGGACGAACGGATGGCCGTCATCATTCAGGAGGTGGTCGGCCAGCGGTGCAACGATCGGTTCTATCCGACGATCTCCGGCGTCGTCCGCACGTTCAATTTCTATCCGCGGAAGCCGGCCAAGGCGGAGCATGGGGTGGTCAGTCTCGCCCTGGGCCTGGGCAAGACGATCGTGGACGGGGGCATCTCCTGGACCTACGCGCCGACTTTTCCGCGGCACCAGCCGCCGTACGGGTCGGTCCGCGACCTGATGCGGAACAGCCAGACGACGTTCTGGGCGGTCAACATGGGCCAGCCGCCGCCCTACGACCCCATCAACGAGGCCGAGTACCTGCTGCACGCCTCGTTGGCGGAGGCCGAGCAGGACGACGTGCTTCGGTTCCTGGCCTCCACTTATGTCGCCGAGGCCGATCGGCTGGTGATCGGGACGGGGCACGACGGCCCGCGGGTGCTGACCTTCGCGCCGATCCTTGATCTCGAGGACATGCCGCTCAACAAGGTCATCCGCCGCCTGATCGAGGCCTGCAAGGCGGCCGTCGGCGGCGATGTCGAGATGGAATTCGCCGTGACGCTGGATCGCCGCACGGCCCTGCCGGCCCGCTTCGGTTTCCTGCAATTGCGGCCCATGATGATTTCCGACGAGGCGGTTGATCTGACCGAGGAGGCGCTGATGTCCCAGCAGGCTTTGGTGGCGACGGACGCGGTGCTTGGCAACGGGGTGATCGAGGGTTTGACCGACGTGGTGTATGTCAAGCCGGAGGTCTTCGAGGCCCGCCTCACGCCCAGTGTGGCGGCCGAGGTGGAGCAGCTCAATCGTCGACTGGTGGAAGCCGGTCGGCCGTATGTGCTGATCGGCTTCGGCCGGTGGGGCAGCAGCGACCCCTGGTTGGGCATTCCGGTCACCTGGCCGCAGATCTCCGGCGCTCGGGTCATCGTGGAAGCGACCCTGCCGGAGATGAACGTCGAGCCGAGCCAGGGATCGCACTTCTTCCACAATATCTCGGCGTTTCACGTTCACTACCTGACGGTCAGCCACGCCGGGCCGTACCGGATCGCCTGGCCGCGGCTGTCGGCCCTGCC
The DNA here is from genome assembly GCA_964572385.1 of uncultured Planctomycetaceae bacterium. Lineage (GTDB taxonomy): Bacteria > Planctomycetota > Phycisphaerae > UBA1845 > UTPLA1 > CAZNFM01. The sequence continues at coordinate 63,144 of CAZNFM010000022.1, forward strand.
GGCGGAGGCGGAGACGGACCTCGTCCGGCATGTCCGGACGCCCGCACCCCTGCGGGTTCGCGTGGACGGAAGAAGCGGCCGAGGCGTGATCTTGTTGGAGTGATCGGCCTTTGCGGCGACGGGCCGATGCTCACGGGAGCAGCACGATGTCCCAGCGGACGGACACCATTGAGAGCATCATTCGCGACCTGGCGGAGCGGGCCAAGGAGCTGAACTGTCTGTACGCCATCGACAGCCTGACCAGCGACGACAAACGGCCGCTGGAGCAGGTTTTCCAGAAGGTTCTGGAGGTGATTCCCATGGGCTGGCAGTATCCCGGCACCTGCCACGCCCGGATCGTCTACGACGGCCGCACCGTGGAGACCCCGAACTACTGCGACAGCCCGTGGACCCAGACCGCGCCGATCCGCGTGATGGGCGAGGTGGTCGGTCGGGTCGATGTCTGCTACGCGGAGGAGATGCCGCTCGCGGATGTCGGGCCGTTCTTGCACGAGGAGCAGAAGCTGATCAACACGATTGCGGACCGATTGGGCCACGCCATCCTGCACCGCAAGCTGGTTGAAGCGCGGCAGGAATGGCGACAGGTTCAGAAGGTGTTGTCGAAGCCGCGGCCGAACGAGTGGCTGGTCATCCTGGAGCTGTTGCGGCGGACCGACCAGAGCCTGCTGATGCGGATAACCCGCAAGATGATCAACCACATGTGCTGGAGCGGGATCAAGGAGGCCGACCAGCTCCTGCGGTATTTCGGCATCAACAGTTCCGCGGAGCGGCAGGACCTGTTCCAGGAGGCCAACCAGCCGCGCGGCGCCTCGGAGATGCCGTCGGACAACGAGCTGGTCGAGGAGGTCTTTCGCATCGCCGCCGAGCGGCTGAACCACGACGAAATCGTGGCCTGCATCCACAAGTGGATCAAACAGGACCGGGCCGGTTTCCTGGTCAACGCCCTGGAAAACCACAACACCTCGCTCAGCGAGGTCGGCGACGCCATCAACCGCTACCAGCACGCCACGCACGGGGACATGGAGCTAAGTTCCCCGGTCCGCAAGGGCCTGCGAGTGTCCATGGTCCGGCGGTTCCTCAGCGATCAGATGGAGTTCATCACCGTCGCCAAGGACTACGTCAACATCAAGGATTTCCACGACCTGTTCCACCGGATGATCTTTCCCGCGCGCGGCCACGGCAAGATCGGCGGCAAAGGGGCGGGGCTCTTCCTGGCGAACCAGATTCTTCGGCGTCACAGCCCCGAAGACCCGGATCTGGCCGCGGTGCGCACGCCGCGAACCTGGTACATCACCTCCGATGGTCTGCACGACTTCATCTACTGCAATCACCTCGAAGACGTCTTCATGCACAAGTACAAGGAGATCAACGAGATTCGCCAGGAGTACCCGGACATCATCCAGGTCTTCAAGCACTCCCATTTCTCCAACGACATCATCAAGGGCCTGTCCATGGCCCTGGACGAGTTCGGCGAGCGGCCGTTGATCGTCCGCAGCAGCAGCCTCCTGGAAGACCGGTTCGGCGCGGCCTTCTCCGGCAAGTACAAGAGCCTGTTCATCTCCAACCAGGGCAGCAAGCAGACCCGGTTGCGGGCCTTGCTCGACGCCATTGCCGAGGTGTATGCCTCCACCTTCGGGCCGGACCCCATCGAGTATCGAGCCGAGCGCAACCTGCTCGACTTCCAGGAGGGCATGGGCATCATGATCCAGGAGGTCGTCGGCACCCGCGTCGGCCACTACTTCCTCCCGGCCCTTGCCGGCGTCGCCTTCAGCAACAACGAGTTTCGCTGGTCGCCGCGGATCAAGCGCGAGGACGGCCTGGTGCGACTGGTGCCGGGTCTGGGCACGCGGGCCGTCGATCGGCTGAGCGACGACTACCCCACCCTGGTTTCTCCCGGCCAGCCGGGTCTCCGGGCCAACGCCACCACTGACGAGATGATTCGCTACTCACCGAAGTACCTGGACGTGATCAATCTCGAAACCCAGCAGTTCGAGACCGTGCAGGTGACCGAGTTTCTGCGCGAGTGGGGGCAGGACGTGCCCGCTCTCGAGCAGATCGTCTCCGTGCTGGAGCACGGCCATCTGCGGACGCCGATGTTGGGCCAGATCGATTTCGCGCGGGACGACCTGGTGGTCACCTTCGAGGGCCTGCTGACGCGAACGCCGTTTTTGAAGCAGATCCGGTCGGTCCTGGCGTTGTTGCAGGATCGGCTGCGGACGCCGGTGGATATCGAGTTCGCCCACGACGGCAAGGATCTCTACCTGCTGCAATGCCGCGCCCAGAACCCCAGCAAGCTCTCCACGCCGGCGCCCATCCCGCGCGATCTGCCGCGCGAGCGTTTGATCTTCTCCGCCAATCGCTACATCTCCGACGGGAGCGTGCCGAACATCACCCACGTGGTCTACGTCGATCCCGATGAGTACGCCAAGCTGGCCAGCCTCGAAGACCTCGCGGCGGTGGGACGTGCCGTGGGCAACCTCAACAAGCTGCTCCCCAAACGCCAGTTCATCCTCATGGGGCCGGGCCGCTGGGGAAGCCGCGGAGACATCAAACTCGGCGTCCGCGTCACCTACTCCGACATCAACAACACCGCCATGCTCGTCGAAATCGCCCGCAAGAAAGGCGATTACACGCCGGATTTGTCCTTCGGGACGCACTTCTTCCAGGACTTGGTGGAGGCTTCCATCCGCTATCTGCCGCTGTATCCCGACGATGAGGGAGTGGTCTTCAACGAGCGCTTTCTCCGGCAGACCCGGAATGTCCTGGCGGACCTGGCTCCCGAATATGCCCGTCTCGCCCAGGTCGTGCGGGTGATCGACGTGCCCAGCGTCGCCGAAGGGCAGGTGCTGCAAGTGCTGATGAACGCGGACCTGGACGAGGCCGTGGGTCTGCTGGTTCCGCCCGCGACGATCGTGGATTCCGTTGACCAGGTCACGACGGCGACGGAGCCGCAGCGGGAGCAGTGCTGGCGTTGGCGGCAGCGGATGGCCGAGCACATCGCCGCCCGCCTGGACCCGGACCGCTTCGGGGTGGCGGGCCTGTACATCTTCGGGAGCACGAAGAACGCGACCGCCGGGCCGGCCAGCGACATCGACCTGCTGGTTCACTTTCGCGGCACGCCGGCGCAGCGGCGGGAACTGGAGCAATGGCTCGAAGGCTGGAGCCTCTGCCTCAGTGAGATGAACTACCTGCGGACCGGCTACCGCACGGACGGGCTGCTGGATGTTCACTTGGTGACGGACGAAGATGTCGCCAAACAGACGCCGTTCGCCGCCAAAATCAACGCCGTCACGGATGCCGCTCGGCCGTTGCCGATGAACCGCCGACCGGAATCATGACGGCTGAAACAGCCCGACGGGGATGTTTTCCGGATCCAGGATCATGGCGAACCAGCCGGTTCCCGGGATCGGTGTTTTCGGCACGCAGACCCGCGCCCCGGCCGCGACGGCCTTGGCCAGCGTGGCGTCGATGCTCTCGACCATGAAGTAGACGTTGAGTGACGGATGCGGGGCCTGCTCCGGCCGTTGCATCAAGCCACCCCCCGGCTCGCTGCCGGTGTTGATCATGGTGTACTCGGGCATGAGGGTGTTGTCGAACTCCCATCCGAACAGGTCGCCGTAGAATTTCCGGCAGCGGGCCGGATCGTTGGACATCAGCTCGAAATGGCACAGTGGGGCGCCCATGGATAGCTCCTCTTCCTGGTTAGTGATCTGCGCGACAAAACGGAAGGATGCACGCACCGACAGGGTCTGCGGTGCTTTCTGCTTACGCCGGCGGGACCGGAGCCGATCGACGGCGGTTGCCCGGCAGATCGGCCTTGATGCCGCCGGCCCGAATTCACCGGCGGATCCGGCGGTTCAGAACATCGGGTAGATCCACGGGGCCGCAGCCGGGTTGGAGGCCAGCAGCATCAATGCCGCCAAGGCCGCGATCACCAGCAACATCGGCAGCAGCCACCACTTCTTGTTGTGCTTGAGGAAATCCCAGAATTCCGCGGCCAGGCCGACCCGCGGGGCCTGGGACTCGCGGGCGAACTCGTGGCGATCGGGTTCAGTGTCGACCGTGGTCGGAGAGCGGTCGTGCGGAGTTGCCATCGTGGGATTCTCCCGGTCGGCTCACGCCTTCCTCTGCCGGCCCATCCAGACTGATTGTGGGGCCGCGGCCGGTGCGACGCAAGCACGAATTTCGGGGCGGCGGGAGAGCGCCCTCGCGGACTCGATTTCACCACGGGAACCGACGAACGAGGCAAAGCCGACGCGGTCAGAACTGTCGAAAGTACCGCTTGACGTCGGCGGGGGGATGGCGGCGGATCCAATAGCTGGCTGCCGATCGGTCGAAGCGTCGGTGCAAGGCGTCGCGACCGATCAGCTTGAAAACCAGGGCTACCGGCGTGATGACGCCGTAGAACACGATCGCCATGACGGCATGGAAGGCGATCAGCCCGATGGGATAGAACGCGACGGTCAACACCACATACAGCGGACGCAGCAGCGGAGGCCAGGTCGCGGCCCCCACGGCGCACCAGGCCGCCATGCCCAGCAAACCCCACGCCGCCGGGCGGGCCGCGCCCTGCGGCAGGGCCGCGAACACGCCGGAGCGATGCCACGCCATGGCGGCCAGGATGGGCAGGAGTGCCAGGCCGATCACCCCGAACCACCGGAGATGACGGGCAGAAGGGTTCCATTGCAGGGGAATGGCGGCCATGCGATCTCAATCCAACGCGAACTGGGCCAGGTACTCGTCTACCGCGTGCTGCGTCGCGTGCGGCTGCTCGTCTTTGTACATGAGAAAACGACCTACTACCAACACGTCCATGTTGCAGGCCATGAAACAGCGGTAGGCATGATCCGGTGAACAGACGATCGGTTCCCCGCGGACATTGAAGCTCGTGTTGATGATCACCGGGCAGCCGGTCCGTTCCTTGAAACGCGTCATGATCCGGTGCATCCGGGGATGCCGAACCCGATCCACGGTCTGCACCCGGGCGGAGTAGTCCACATGGGTGATCGCCGGCACGACGGACCGCCGCTGTTTCAGCTTGTTCAGGCCCCGGCCCGGCTCCCCGTCCAAAGGCAGCCGCTTCTCCGCCCGCACCGGCGCGACCAGCAGCATGTACGGGCTGTCCTCTTCCGGCCGCATTTCGAAGAACTCGTGCACGTGCTCGCGGAGGACGCAGGGCGCGAACGGTCGGAAGGACTCGCGGAACTTGGTCTTCAGATTCATCACCGACTGCATCGATGGCGAGCGGGCATCCCCGATGATCGACCGATTGCCCAAGGCCCGCGGGCCGAATTCCATCCGCCCGTCCACGTGCCCGATGACTTTCTCGCTCTCCAGCGCGTCCACGATGCGTTCGATCAGCTCGGCCTCGTCCTCGAAGTAGTGGTACTTCGCGCCGGCCTCGTCCAGGTGGCGGCGGATTTCGGCATCGGAGAAGCCCGGCCCCAGCAGGGAGGCGTGCTGGGAGTCCAGATCGGCCTGAACGGTCCGCGGGTGGCCGAGGAGCTGATGCCACACGAACAGCGCCGCGCCCAGGGCGCCGCCCGCGTCGCCGGCCGCGGGTTGTATCCAGAGCCGTTCGAAGGGGCCGTCACGGAGCAGGCGGCCGTTGCCGACGCAGTTCAGGGCGACGCCGCCGGCCAGGCAGAGGTTCCTGGCGTTGGTCTGGCGGTGGAGGTGGCGGGCGGCCCGCAGCATGATCTCTTCGGTGACGGCCTGAATGGACGCAGCGAGGTCCATGTGGCGCTGGGTGAGTTCGCTCTCTGGGGACCGCGGCGGCCCGCCGAACAGGTCGTGGAACCGCCGGTTGGTCATGGTCAGGCCTTGACAGTAGTTGAAATAGGCCATGTCCATGCGGAAGGAGCCGTCTTCCTTGAGGTCGATGAGCCGGCGCAGAATCACGTCGCGATAGGCCGGTTCGCCGTAGGGGGCCAGCCCCATCAGCTTGTACTCACCGCTGTTGGCCTTGAAGCCACAATAAGTGGTGAAGGCGGTGTACAGCAAGCCCAGCGAATGAGGGAAATGCATCTCGTGGGTGAGTTCCAGGCGGTGGCCGCGCCCCATTCCGTAGCTCGCGGTAGCCCACTCGCCGACCCCGTCCAGCGTGAGGATGGCGGCTTCCTCGAAGGGCGACGGGAAGAAGGCGCTGGCGGCATGGGACTCATGATGCTCGACAAAGACGTAGCGGCCGCGATAACGATGAGCCAGGCCCTTGTCCATTTCCCGCGGAAGGTGCAGCTTCTGTCGAATCCAGAGCGGCATGGCCTCGAGAAAGCTGAGAAATCCCGCCGGCGCGAATGCCAGGTAAGTCTCCAGCAGCCGCTCGAATTTCAGCAACGGCTTATCATAGAACACGACGTGATCGAGCTGTTCCGCGCCGATCGCCGCCTCGCGGAGGCAGTAGTCGATGGCGTGCTGCGGGAAGCGATGATCGTGCTTCTTCCGGGTAAAGCGCTCCTCCTGGGCGGCCGCGACGATCCGCCCGTCCTGCACCAGGCAGGCAGCGCTGTCATGATAGAAGGCGGATATGCCTAGTATGTTCATTGCTCTCCGGGGGACGATAGGGGGACAGCCTCACTTGCCGCAGTAGTCGATGATCCGGGCGATCTCGTTGCGCAGATTGGCCCGTTCGACGATCCGATCGATGTAACCGTGTTCCAGCATGAACTCCGCGGTCTGAAAGCCCTCCGGCAGTTCGGTCTTGACCGTATTCCAGATGACCCGCGGGCCGGCGAAGCCGATCATGGCTTTCGGTTCCGCCAGAATGACGTCGCCCAGGAAGGCGAAGCTCGCCGCGACGCCGGCGGTCGTGGGGTCCGCCATGACCGTGATGTACAGCCCGCCGGCGCTGTCGTGGCGGGCGACGGCCGAGGAGGTCTTGGCCATCTGCATCAGGCTGACCAGCCCCTCCTGCATTCTGGCCCCTCCGGAGCAGGTGACGATCACCACGGGAAGGGATTGGTCGGTCGCCAGTTCGATGGCGGCGGTGATCTTCTCGCCGACCACGGTGCCCATGGAACCCATGACAAAGAACGGGTCCATCGCGGCCAGCACGACGGGCCGGCCCTTGATGTAGGCCTTGCCGGTGAGCACGGCTTCGGTCAGGCCGGTCTTCTGTTGGGCGGAGGTCAGCCGGTCTCGGTAGGAGATGGAGTCCTTCCAGGACAAAGGGTCCGTGGAAACCAGGTCCGCGTTGAATTCCTCAAAGGTGCCTTCGTCGGATAGCTGTTGGACGCGAGTGCGGGCGTCGATGCGGTAGTGCGTTCCGCACTCCGGACAGACGTGCAGACGCTCCTCCAGCACCTTTCTGAAGATCATCTTGCCGCAGTCCTTGCACCGCAGCCACAGTCCTTCGGGCACTTCAACTTTGGCCATTCACCCTGATCCCGGTTCGCGGTCGTGCAGACCGCCGACCCATCGATTATAAGACGCCACATATCTATATACGTCGGCCAACTCATTATAGCCGTATCCAGGCGGCTGCCAAAAGCCGGTCGTCTTCGCGACGGTGGTGGTCGCCGGTGGCCAGGCATCCGCGGAAGCCGGCCTTCAGTTCGGCAGGCCGTTCAATGAGAGGGCAATTCCGCGGCGTTTCGTCGCTCCGGCATTGCCTGGGAGTGTTCCATGTGCGGGGTACGGGAATCTATCCCTAAACCTGTCGAATGAGCAAGATGGCACAGGCCAAATGATGGATATGCAGAATGCGAGTTCTGGGGATAGGTCTCAGTACCAGCCAGCCCATCCCACGACGATTGACGCAAACAGCAGTGCCAGGATCACGAGTGGTGCAGCCGATGCAACCGTGCGGGCGTTGCCCGCCAGACGCATCTCGCGGACGGCGAGGATGAAGCTGGCGACGATCAGGACGCATCCCGCGACCGCGGCCGCGGTCATGGGCAGCAGCGGGGCGGGCGTGGCGAGCGACTTCGCGTGAATCGCGACGGCGGTCGCCACACCGTCCGGCGACCTGAGCGCGTGCGGCAGGAACCCGGCCCACGTCGAGAATTTCGCCAGTCCTTTCGCCATGTGCCCCGCGGCGACGATCACCGCGAGCGGCAGCGCCAGCCGCCGCCAAGTCTCGAACAGGCCCCCGCCTCGGCCGCTCATCCGCGCGGCGCCGACGAGGATGCTCCACAGAACGAAGGGTACGATCACGAGTGTCCAAATACCCTCGATCCAGCCGGCTGCGGATGCCGGCGCGAGGTGATGAGACAGCCACTCCGGAGCGGCCAGGAACCATTTCTGCGCAGCGGGCCATTCGCTGCACAGCTCACTCGTCACAAAGCCCGACACCAGCATGACGAACAGCGTGACCGGCCAACTCGCCCGCGGCTCACGGGCGTCGTGCCTCGAAAACGGCGGGCGAAGCACGAGTTGCATGTTATCTGGCTCGCAGGCCTTGATGCACTGGCCGCACACCAGGCAGTCGCGATTGCTGTTGAGTCTGGGTGGATTCAGCAGGCTCGGGCAACTGCGAGCGTCCAGCTTGGTGCGGTTGCAGTTCCGCAGGCAATGCCGTTCATCGCAGGCGGCGCACTTCTCGCGCCCGCCGGGGCGCACCGCCAGCATGCCGCCGCGGCCGTAGGTGCCGAGCAGGAGGCCAACGGGGCAGAAGCCGCGACAGAAGGCGCGGTCTCTGAGAAGCAAGCCGGCGAGGGCCGCCGTGCCAAGCAGTGCCCCGAGGAAGATGGCGGTGTAGTGCGGGTTGCGGTGCAGTGACGCGCCGGCCACGCACATCTGAATCAAGGCGTAGAAGCCGACGATGAGCCAACCGGCGGCGACCCAGCGCGGCAGGGGCCGCCGGGGCACGCGGAGGCGGCGCGCCGCGTGTTCGCTGACGTTGCTGACGAGTTCGAGCGGGCAGACCATGCACCAGGCCCGGCCGAGCAGCACGGCCGCCCAGACCATCGCGGGCCACCACAGGCCCCAGATGAGCAGCGTGACGAGGTTGCTCTTGGCGTAGAGCTTGGCGGGCACGCCGGCCGGCGCAGCCGTTGCCCAGCCGGCAACGGCGAGCGTTACGAAGACGAGGAGCATCGCCGCCTGAAGAACGTAGGGGAAGCCAGCCCACCGCACGAGGCGACGAACCGGCTTCAGCCGCAGCAGGTTGAACCCCGCGGGGCGCGATTCCAACTCTGGCGTCGTCACCGGCAACCCGATCGGCGGCGGCACGACATCGCACGGTTCAAGCCGCGCCATGGCCGACCAACTCCTTCACCGTGGGCAGGAGCAGCAGAAGAGGGCAGTGCCATTCGGCTCGGCTGGCGGCCGCCCAGCCCACTGCGCGGGCACAGTCGGACCACGCGTCATGCACCGCCGGGAGGCGCGGCATCCAGCGCGGCACGGCCGCGAGGTACCGCCGATACTCGTCGCCGTAGCGTTTGAGGAGCCGGCTCTCCTCGAAGCGGACGGCGCGGGTGTAGATCAATGCGGCCCACACCATGACGAGCGGCACGGCCCACAGCAGCTCGCACGTTACCGCGAGACCGGCGAGGATCAGGATGTTGCCGAGGTACACGGGATTGCGGACGTGTGCGTAGGGCCCGGTGACCGCGAGCCGCGGCGCGGTCTTCAGGCGGTAGCACAGATGCCGCTGGGCCCACACGCGCACCGCGCATCCGGCCATGAAGACGGGCAACCCGAGCCCCCACACCGCCGCCGGGTGCTCGATCTCGTTCCAGCGGCACAGACCTAGCAACACCGCCACGGGCACCATCGCCAAACCGCGCACCTTGAACGCCGCCGCGTCCAGAAGTCGGTAATCGTCCACGGGTCAGGTCCTCTGTCGACTGATGTGGTCGGCCGGCGCCACCTACCACTCGATACCCCACTGAATCTTCGCGCCCATGTTCGGCGTGTCGCGGTCGCCGTTGAGTCCCACGTCAAGGCCCAGCTTGAGTTCGTGCTTGGCGCCGCCGATGCGGCCCAACTCGCGGACGACGCCGAATTCAAGGATGTTCTGATTGCGGAGGCCCTCGGTCGGGTTGTTGCGGTGCAGGTAGTTCACGGCGACGAGCGTGTCGTCGTTGATCAGGTAATCGAACCCCGGACCGAGTCCCCACTGAAACGGCTCGCGGTCGTCGCCGCCGGCGCCGCTGGAACCGTTCGCGGTCATCGCGAAGCCTTGGAAGTGGAAACGAAACCGATCGGTGATCGACTTGGTGACAATCGCGCTCAGCTTCCCGTCGACGCCGGATGAGCCGTCGCCGGTCGGAAAGCGCCCCTTGGCAAAAGCCGCGATGGCCGGCAGCGTATCGGTTTCTTTCACGAACTGGTAGAAAAGCTCGAGATTCAGGTCGCCGGCGCCGGAGTCGCCGCCCTCGCCCAGACGGGGTTCCTCTGCCTCAAGCTCGATGAAGAACCTGTCGGAGATGCCGTACTTGAGCGACTGGGCCATCCCGAACTCATCACTCGTGCCGGACTTGGTGGACCACCCGAAGTTGGCCTCAAACTCCCACTCGCCGCGGCCGACATTCGCGTTCGCCTCGCGGATGTTGAAGAACCCGCTCGCGCCGCGGTAAGCGAAGTCGAAGGTCGGCTTGGGCGGCTCGCCGATCGCGGCCGCCGCCGAAGACTGCGTGGGTGGTCCGCCTTCCGCATCCGCCGAATAGGTCAGGTCGAGCCGCGGCACCCCGAGCGGACCGTCGCCGCCACGGCTCGCCGGCGGGGCCTGGGCCGACACCGGCTGAACAACCGAACCAACTGTCCCCAAGACCAGGACCCACCAGAGACCGCTGCAATTGCGCGCCATGACTTGCCTCCACTCGCAAAATCCGCATCCGTTCACGTCGATCTTCGACGCTGGGTCCCACCCCCGGCCTGTCCGACGTTTCTGTCGGATGCCGTGGCCAGGCGCGGCGGCTGCCGCGTGCCGTGCTCGCGATGCCCGAACACGTGGTGCAATTCCGATTCGAACAGTTCACCGAACAGCTCTTTGACTTTCTGCCTTGCGGCCGCGAGGGCGCGGCGGCCGGTCGGGGTGATGGCATAGATCCGGCGAATGCGGCGCCCGACCCGCTCGGGAGCGGAACGCAGCAGCCCGCGCTTCTCGAGGCGGTGAAGCAACGGGTAAAGCGTGCCGGCACTGAGCTTGTATCCGTGTCGGCCCAGCTCTTCGATGATCCACAAGCCGTAGACGGGCTTCTCGCTGGCGTGGTGCAGGATGTGCAGGCGAATGAGCCCGGAGTACAAGTCCTGGTCGGGAGCTGTGGACATCGCCATCGCCCTCGCATTGCGATATCGCTTGCCAATAGCGGAAGCCGATATTATCCTCCTGAGGCGATGATGTCAATCGCCGGTGCGAAGGACCAGCGAGAGTTGGAAACCCGGCCGTGGCCCTGCGTGAACTGGCAGCGGTATTCCTGAAGCTCGGCGCGACCGCGTTCGGCGGCCCGGCCGTGCATATCGCGCTGCTGGAGAATGAGGTCGTGCGCCGGCGGCAGTGGCTCACGCGCGAGGAGTTCCTCGACCTCCTCGGGGCGACGAACCTCATCCCAGGCCCGAACTCGACGGAGATGGCCATTCACATCGGTCTGCGGCGAGCCGGTTGGATGGGCCTGCTTGTCGCCGGGAGCTGCTTCATCATCCCGGCTTTCGTCATCACTCTGGCGTGCGCCTGGTTCTACGCACGCTACACGCGGCTCCCGCAGCTCCAAGGCATCCTCTACGGCGTCAAACCGGTCGTGCTCGCGATCGTCGTGCAGGCGCTGTGGCGGCTGGGGCGGTCGGCACTCAAAGCCCCGCTGGCGATCGGCATCGCCGTGGCCGCGCTCGCGGCCAGCCTGCTGGGTGTACACGAACTGATCGTGCTGCTGGGTGCAGGGGTCATCGCACCGCTGGTCCGCGGTGCCGCAACCCGCCGGCCCCGCCGGCCGCGGACGACGCCCATGGCAATGCTGCCGCCGCTCTTGCCCCTGGGGCTGGCGGCCCCGACCACGGTTGCCGCGGCAGGCTCGGTCGGTCTGGGGCCACTGTTCCTGTTCTTCCTCAAGGTGGGTGCCGTGCTCTACGGCAGCGGCTACGTGCTGCTGGCATTCCTGCGCGGCGACCTCGTGGAGCGTTGGGGCTGGCTGACGGAATCACAACTGCTCGACGCGATCGCGGTCGGCCAGGTGACGCCAGGGCCGCTCTTCACGACCGCGACATTCATCGGCTATGTCCTCGCGGGTCCCACCGGCGCGTGCCTGGCGACGACGGGCATGTTCCTGCCGGCGTTCGTATTCGTGGCCCTCAGCGCGCCGCTGCTACCGCGATTGCGACAGTCCAGGGTCGCGAGCGCGTTCCTCGACGGAGTCAACGCCGCCTCATTGGCGCTCATGGCCGCCGTGACTCTGCAATTGCTCGGCGCGGCTTTTGTGGACCCGAGCACGGTGGTGCTCGGAGTGGCGGCCGCCGCGCTGCTGTTGTTTCTTCAGGTGAACCCGATCTGGCTTATCCTCGGCGCCGGCGGGCTCGGTATGCTGCTGACTCGTTCACTGTGAGCCGGGGGACTGGGCATCCCGAGACCTGGCCGATGAGCGCCGACCACAACCCGTCCGATAAGGCCCAAGCCGGTCCAGAATGGCGGCTCGGGCGAGATTCCCATCTCGCACGCACGACCGCGGGATTCCTTTCCCGCTCCATGAGGCGCGAATGGGGTCCTGCGCGGGAGAGGATTCCCGCCATGGTGGGTGCGAGAAAGGATTCTCGCACCAGCGTCGATTCCCGCCATGGGGGGTGCGAGAAAGGATTCTCGCACCAGCGTCGGCATAATGGGTGCGAGAAAGGATTCTCGCACCAGTGTCGAAAGGATTCTCGCACCAGCGTATTCCCGTCATGGGGGGTGCGAGAAAGGATTCTCGCACCAGCGTATTCCCGCCATGGGGGGTGCGAGAAAGGATTCTCGCACCAGCGTCGCACCAGTGTCGGTGGCAAGGATGGCGAGCGGGATTCCTTTCCCGCTCCATGAGGCGCGAATGGGGTCCTGCGCGGGAGAGGATTCCCGCCATGGTGGGTGCGAGAAAGGATTCTCGCACCAGCGTAGAGAGGTTTCCGCCATGGGGGGTGCGAGAAAGGATTCTCGCACCAGCGTATTCCCGCCATGGGGGGTGCGAGAAAGGATTCTCGCACCAGCGTCGCACCAGTGTCGGTGGCAAGGATGGCGAGCGGTGCAGCCGATTCCGGAATCCGGCTCGTGCGGGGTTGCCATCGCGGACGCCGGATCGCCGGATTCCTCTGCGGTGCATTGAGGCGGGGATCCTGCCGCTGGGGCCGGATCAGGCGGATCCGGCGGGTGACCCCGGCCGCGTCCTGAAGGCCCGGAGTCGCGGCGACCAGCGGCGCAAGGAAACAGGCGGCCGAGGCCGCCTGTTCGTGGGGGGTGTTCGATTCGTAGGCCGGGGGGGAGATCGGGTGTCACGCCCGCGGGGTCTAGCCGGGCTTCTTGCCTTTCCAATCCCAGTCGTCGTAGTAACCGCCGTCGTCGTAGTAGCCACCGCCGCCGTAGTAATAATCCTCGCTGTAGCCGCCGTCGTAGTAATAGCCCTCCTCGTAGTAGCCGCCGCCGTCGTAGTAGTCGTCCACGTAATATCCGCCGCAGCCGGAATCGAAGCTGAAGTCGAAGAAGAAGTCGGTCCAGGACGAGTCGCCGCAGCCGCCGTCGCGGTAGCGGCGCTCCAGCTTGTCACAGCCGGTGGCGGAGATGAGCAGCGCGATCACAAACAGGCTGAGCACGGTTTTCATCAGTGTGCGGTTCATGGCGATCTCCTTCGCATCCCTCTGGTGGTGGGCGTCGTCGGCGGCAGGCGTCTGCGTCGGCCTTAGCCGCGTCGCCGTCGTTCCCAACGAATAAGACAGCAGCCGCGGCCCGTGGTTAGCAGGCCGTCTGGCGCGGTGCACCGGCGTCGGCGGGCGTGAAAGATGCATCTCCAGATTACAGAGGACGTTCATCTTGTATAATCACCACCGTCGCCGCAGCGGGCCTTGCGAATATCCTTGCCGTGCCGGCCAATACCCAGACGGCCCAGCCGAGTCAGCAGTCCGGCTGCTCTCGGACATCCCGAGGGTTGATTTCAGGGAGAAGAATCGATGTTCGGCCGACTGGCAGCCGTACGCATCAAAGCCGCCGAAGAAGCTCTTGGCCGGGGTCGGCTGGAGGAAGCATTGGACCTCGCCGGGGCACCGGACCTCGCCGACCAGCGGCCCGCACGGGAACTGCTGGCGCGGATCGGCGAAGCCCTCCTCGAACGTGGTCAGGACCACCTGCTCGAACGCCGCTTTCAAGAGGCCTTGGCGGATTTCGAGCGGGCGGCCCGCTGCGGGCGTCCGGCAGAGAAGGCCGCCGAGTGGCGGAACCGCGCCCTCGCCGCCTTGCAGGATCACCAGCGAGCCGAGCTGGACCGCCGCACTGCCCTCGACGTGGCCCGACAGCGGCTGGAGGCGGGCAGCCTGACTGCGGCGGCCGAGGCGCTGGCCCTGGTGCCGGATGATGCCGATCGGCGTCGCCTGGACGAGGAGATCGCCCGCCGACAATCGAAGGCCACGGAGGCCCTGGCCGCGGCGGAAGCAGCCTTGCAGAAGGGCGATCTGGCCGAGGCCGCAAGACAATTGAAGACCAGTTCCGCGATGGATGCCCGACGGCCGGAACTCGCCGACCTGGAGGGACGACTAATCACCCTGGCGGTGCGGCGGGCGACGGAGGAATACACCGGCGGACGGCTTGCGCATGCGCAGCGGACTCTCGCGCTGCTCGGCGAGATCGGGCGGGGCCGTGGGGACCGGCATGAGATTGAGGAGGCGTTGCGTCTGGCCCGCGAAGCGGCGAAGGCCCTGGCGGACGATCGCTACGCCAAGGCGGGTGTGCTGCTGGGGCGGCTGACGCAGATCGGGCCGGGCGCCCAGTGGGTCAGCGAAGTTCGGGAACACTTGCGGATCCTGGAGAACCATCGCCGCGTGCTGCTGGAAGGCCCGCTGGGGCTGCTGCTAGGGCACGAAACGCCCGGTGACTTGAGCGTTTATGGGCCGGATGAGACCCGGCCGCTCGGGAGGATCGCGAAGGAGAATGCGGAACCAGCTCACCGATACCCTGTGGCCCGGCATGCCGGTGTTGCGCCGCTTTCTCCGCCGGTAATTGCCGTGGCCGGAGGGCCGGACGAGGGAGGGAGGCTGCCTACTCGTCTGTTGCTGCGCATCGACGGGGTCGGCAGCTTCCTGCTGCTGCGGGGCGATCGCGTGACCATCGGGCGGGCGGGGCCGGGCGCGACGGCCGACTTGCAACTGGTCAGCGACCTGGCCGAGCGTCAGGCGGAGATCGTGCGGGCGGGCGAGGACTACTTCGTCGTTGCCGCCAGCGGCGTGGAACTGGCCGATCAGCGGGTGACCCACGCCCTGCTGCAAAGCGGCGACCGGCTGCGACTCGGCCGCCGCGTGCGGATGACGTTCCTTCGGCCCAGCCGAAAAAGCCTGGCCGCGGCGCTGGACCTCGGCGACGGCGTCCGCACGACGGGCGACTGTCGGCGTGTGATCCTGTGGAGCGGCCCGTTACTGATGGGGAGCCAGGCTGAATGTCACATCCGCCTGGGCTACGGGCTGGCCGGCGTGATTCTGATCGAGCGCGGCGGACAGATCCTGCTCAAGCCGATGGCCCCGACGGCGGCGGCCATGCCGGTGCGAGTGGGCGCCCCGACGGAGTATGGCGAACTGCGGCTCACGATCCAGGAGTGGCCGGGCAGCGGCGGCGTCGGTCGGGTAGTAGGGTAGGAGTCGAGACGAGACAGCATCGCCCGCGCGGGCTGGGCCGGCGGCGGGCGGCGCGGGCCGTTCCGGCGGAGCGCGAAAGCAGAGAGCAGAACGATGGGCTTCCGATTCAACCAGGGCGATCGTCCGATACCGGGCTACACGATCCAGCGCGGGGTGGGTCGCGGCGGCTTCGGCGAGGTGTACTACGCGACCAGCGACGGGGGGAAGGAGGTGGCGGTCAAGTACCTCCGCGAGAACCCGCAGGTCGAGCTGCGCGGCGTCTCGCACTGCCTGAACCTCAAAAGCCCGTATCTGGTTTCGCTCCACGACATCAAGCAGAACCAGGATGGCGAATTCTTCGTCATCATGGAATACGTCAACGGCCCTTCGCTCCGCGATCTGCTCAATGCCGAGACCAACGGACTCGGGGTGCAGAAGGCGGCGTACCTCATCCGCGAGATCGGCAAGGGACTGGCCTACCTGCACGACTGCGGGATCGTCCATCGCGACCTGAAGCCCGGCAACATCTTCTATGAAGACGGCTACGTGAAGATCGGCGACTACGGCCTGGCCAAGATCATGACCGCCAGCCAGCACTCCGGGCAGACCGTCTCCGTCGGCACGGTGCATTACATGGCCCCGGAGGTCGGCAGCGGCAACTACGACCGCACCATCGACATCTACGCCCTGGGCGTCATTCTTTACGAGATGCTGCTCGGTCGCGTGCCGTTCACCGGGCAGACCATGGGCGAGGTGCTGATGAAGCACCTGACCGCCCAGCCGGAAGTGGACGAGCTGCCCGATCCGTTCCCGAAGGTCATTCGCAAGGCGCTGGCCAAGGATCCCGCCGACCGCTATCAGACGGTGGCCGAGATGATGGCGGAGCTGTTCTCCGTGGACGCCCTTGACCGGTCGGTCGCCGGTTTCGAGCCGGCCAGTCTGTCGACCGTCGCGGCGCGGGCGGTGCGGCACGCGGATGCCGTCGGCGCCGCCACCGTCGCGGCGGGCGGGGCCGCGGCCGTCGGATCCGGAAGCAGCAATGTCGGGCAGAGCATCCCGCCGCCGATCATCAATCCGACGCCGGTCGGCAAGCCGGATCGCTTCGGCGGCATCCCGAACCGGATCGGCGTACGGATCGAGCGGCTGGCGGAGCGAATCGACAACACCGCGATCGGCCGGGAGGTCGCGGCCTCCGCGGTGCGGGCCACCGGCCGGGTGGAACGGGTGTTGGTGGCCCTGCTGGTGACGGCGGGCATCGCGTTCGGTGCGGGGCTGTTGCGCGGCGGGGACGAGTTCGGCAACGCCGTGGGCACGTTCCTCTTCAGCGGCGTGTTGACCACCTCGAGCTTGCTGGGGTGCTGGTTGGGGTTCCAGCGGCTGCATCTACGCGGCAAGTGGATGCCGCGGCTGCTGATCGCGGCCGCAACGGGAATAGGGGGAGCCATACTGGCGGAAGGCCTCCGCAACCAGTGGGGCTGGAGTCGATCCGAGCTCAGTGGCGGTACCGCGGTGCTGCTGGTCACGGCGCTCCTGGCCGATTGGCCCCGGCGGTTCCACAAGGGCCGCAGCGGACAGGTGCGGCTGGGCGAGGCGTTCTCGGCCGGGTTGTTGGCCGGCGTGCTCGGACTGATGTGGAGCGATGGAAACGCTCTGTTGATGGCGGCGGTCGCCGCGGCGGCATCGCTCAGCGTGCAGACGCTGGCCGTGCTCTGGCCGAACGCCGTCGGCGGCGTGAACTGGAAGCCGGAGACGGCTCGGCCGGTCGCCGCACCCGTCGTCGGTGGACGGGCCGGCCCGCCGCCACCGCCGGTGGTGGTCACGCCGCCGCCGATCGAAGACCCAGCGGGAACGCCGCCAAGGGTGGACGAGGCCCGCTCGCGGACTCAAGGGATTCCCCCACCGTTGCCGCCACCGGCCGCGACCCGCGGCGCGGAGAAAGGGCGGGCCCTGCGGAGTCCGGCGGTGCGTTCGCTGTGGCTGCTGGCGGCCGCCTTGCTGCTGGGGAGCGGCATCCTCACGTTCGCCGCCCCGTCCTTCATGAGCACCGACCCCGGCGACGAAGCCGGTTTCTACACCTTCGGCACGGTGTTGATGTGCTATTTCGTCTTCGCCTTGTCGAGGG